>NZ_NEII01000006.1:0-390361 GCF_002112685.1 Pseudomonas sp. R15(2017) | reverse complement strand
TAAGCTTTGCCGGGTGGCATTCGCCCTCATGAAAAATCAGAGCGAATACCAACCCAATTTAAGGTTGCAGGGTTCCCCTGCAACATAGAATCTCCCACAGTGACGGTGTTACAGGTTCACCACATTGACGAAACGCGAAGCCGCCGTCTCGTCGATCTTCAGGCTGGTGAAGTCAAACAGGTTGCGGTCAGCCAGTTGCGACGGGATCACGTTCTGCAGGCTGCGGAAAATGCTTTCGGTGCGGCCCGGGGTCTTGCGTTCCCAGTCCTGGAGCATTTCCTTGACCACCTGACGTTGCAGATTTTCCTGGGAACCGCAGAGGTTGCACGGGATGATCGGGAATTGCTTGAAGTCCGAGTAGGCCTGGATGTCTTTCTCGTTGCAGTAGGCCAGCGGACGGATCACCACGTTGCGCCCGTCGTCGGCGCGCAGCTTCGGCGGCATGGCCTTGAGACTGCCGTTGAAGAACATGTTGAGGAAGAATGTCTCGACGATGTCGTCGCGATGATGACCGAGGGCCATTTTGGTCGCGCCGATTTCGTCGGCGAAGGTGTACAGCGTGCCGCGACGCAGGCGCGAGCACAGCGAGCAGGTGGTCTTGCCTTCCGGGATCAGTTCCTTGACTACCGAGTAGGTGTCCTTCTCGACGATGTGGTACTCGATGCCCAGCTCTTTCAGGTAGGCCGGCAGCACGTGCTCGGGGAAGCCCGGTTGCTTCTGGTCCATGTTCACGGCGACGATCTCGAACTTGATCGGTGCAACCTTCTGCAGGTGCATCAGCACGTCGAGCATGGTGTAGCTGTCCTTGCCCCCGGACAGGCAGACCATGACCTTGTCGCCGTCTTCGATCATGTTGAAGTCGGTGACGGCTTCGCCGGCCAGGCGGCGCAGGCGCTTTTGCAGTTTGTTCTGGTTGACCGTAAGAGTGCCCATGACGCGAAATCCGTGAGGTGTGACGAAAGGCGGGCATTTTACGCAAAAACACTTGGCTTGTGGCCACAGGTTGTCGCCCCCTCGAATGCCCGTTTGCACAGACCCCGACGCGATTACCCCGAAGTTTTACAGCGCGATTTGCTCTAAGCCCCTACCACCTGTGCGGTTAAGACCTTTCTATACTGCGACATAAGGTCGCACACAATCTGAAGACCTGTATTTGCTCGGCCGCATTGGCCCGTAGGCGCTCCGCTGGGGGGCGATGGCAATAACGAGAGGAGTGACTGGCATGATCCATCACGTAGTGGGACTTTTTACCCACCCCGATCAGGAATGGAAGGAAATCCGTGGCGACCAGGAAGAAAGCATCAGCCACATGTACCTGACGCACACGCTGATTCTGGCGGCGATCCCCGCTGTTTCGGCATTTATCGGCACGACTCAGGTCGGCTGGGTGATCGGCAACCGCGCACCGGTGATGCTCACCGTCGAAAGCGCGTTGTGGATGACGATCATGTCTTACCTGGCGATGCTCGGCGGGGTCGCGGTCATGGGTGCCTTCGTGCACTGGATGGCCCGCACGTATGACGCCAACCCGAGCCTGGCCCGTTGCGTGGCATTTGCCACCTACACCGCGACACCGTTGTTCGTCGGTGGGCTGGCGGCGCTTTATCCGCACATGTGGCTGGGGATGATCGTCGGCACGGCGGCCATCTGCTACACGGTGTACCTGTTGTATGTGGGGCTGCCGACCTTCATGAACATTCCGTCCGACGAGGGGTTCCTGTTTTCCAGCTCGGTGCTGGCGGTGGGTCTGGTGGTGCTGGTCGCCATCATGGCGTTTACCGTGATTGTCTGGGGACTGGGCGTGGGGCCCGTCTACACCAACTGACGACCGATCCAACCCGAGAAGAACAAGATCCGCCAACACAGGCCGCCGCAAGGCGGCCTTCTCATGCCTGGAATAAACGTCGCGACCATTCGGCAGTTTGGCGATACGCAACGCCGAAAGGTTGCGGCATACTCCAAATCTCTGGAGATCCATCAAGCATGCCCGAGCAACTCAATACCCGCGTCGAAGACTGTTTCCAACTCGCTGAATCCTTTTTCAAACGTCCCTTCAAACGCCCCGTGGTGAGCCTCAAGCTGCGCGGGCAAAAAGCCGGGGTCGCGCATCTGCACGAGAACCTGCTGCGCTTCAATCCGCAGCTGTACCGGGAAAACACCGAACATTTCCTCAAGCAGACCGTGGCCCACGAAGTCGCGCACCTGATCGCCCATCAGCTGTTCGGCGATCGCATCCAGCCCCACGGCGAGGAGTGGCAACTGATCATGCGCGGCGTTTACGAATTGCCGCCGGACCGTTGCCATACCTATGAAGTCAAACGCCGCAGCGTGACCCGCTACATCTATAAATGCCCGTGTGCGGATAGCGATTTCCCGTTTTCGGCGCAGCGTCACAGCCTGGTCAGGCAGGGGCGGCGATATTTGTGCCGGCGTTGCCGGAACACATTGGTGTTCAGTGGTGAAATGCGGGTGGAATAAGACCCCATCTCGTTCCCACGCTCTGCGTGGGAATGTATTCCGTGACGCTCTGCGTCACAGTGGACGCGGAGCGTCCATGGCGGCATTCCCACGCAGAGCGTGGGAACGAGCTACAAAACCACTTTCGCGGCACGCAGTTCGGCAATCCGCTCAGGGCTCAACCCCAACTCCGCCAACACCTGATCCGTATGCTGCCCCAGCGCCGCGCCGACATGCCGCGGCGCCGGCAATGCTTCGGAAAACTTCAGCGGACACGCGATCTGCGCCTGCACCGAGCCATCTCCACGCGGCACCTGCGTCACCAGTTCCCGCGCCTGCAATTGCGGATGCTGCACCGCCTCGCCCAGGTTCAACACCGGTTCGACACAGGCATCGATCCCGGCGAACAGCTCGCACAGTTCGGCAAAGTCATGCTTCTCGAACTCGACCTTCAAGTCGTCCTTGAGTGCCCGCTGCTGCTCGGGTTTGGGCGACAAACCCTGCGCCGCCAGTTCCGGCCGGCCCAGCGCCGCACACAATTGCTGCATGAAGGCCGGCTCCAGACTGCCCACCGACATCCAGCGCCCGTCGCGGGAGCGGTAGTAATCGTAGAAGCTGCCGCCATTGAGCATCTGATCTTCCCAGCGCGGCTCCTCGCCGCAGGCCAGATACCCGGCACCGGCCATGGCATTCAGGCTGAATGCACAGTCGGTCATGCTCACGTCCAGATGGGTGCCCTGCCCGGTTTGCTGACGGGAAATCACCGCTGCCAACAGGCCGATCACCCCGTGCAGCGAGCCGCCCGCGACATCCGCCACCTGCATGCCCAACGGCAACGGCCCGCTGTCGGCGCGCCCGGTGTAGCTGGAGAGCCCGGCCAGCGCCAGGTAGTTGATGTCGTGGCCGGCGCGATCCTTGTACGGTCCGGTCTGGCCGTAACCGGTGATCGACACGTAAATCAGCTTCGGATTGATCGCCTTCAGCGTCTCGTAACCCAGCCCCAGGCGCTCCATCACTCCGGGTCGGAATTGCTCCAGCACGATGTCGTAATCCACCAGCAACTGCTTCACCAGCTCCAGCGCCTCGGGCTGCTTGAGGTCCAGGGCCAGGCTGCGCTTGTTGCGATTGAGATAAGCGTGACTGGCCGAGACACCGTGATCGTGGGGCGGCAACACCCGCACCAGGTCGAGACGGGTCGGCGACTCGATGCGCAGCACTTCGGCGCCCATGTCCGCCAGCAGCAGCGAGGCGAACGGCCCCGGCAGCAGGGTCGAGAAATCCAGTATCTTCAGTGAGGCCAACGGTGCAGACATGGGCAATCTCCATCAACGATGCATGCAGCCTAGGCAGCCCTCGGCGATGGGGCAATTACCGGATGCATCAGTTGCGCTGACCGTTGCGCTCAAACAGCAGGCAAGAAAAAACCCGCTGAAGCGGGTTTTTCCATTCAAGCGATGCTTACTTCACATTGCTCGGGGTCGGGCCTTCGGCCACACCCAGGTCATCTTCTTCACGCTCGTCGGAGATACCGCGACCGCCCGAGGCCAGCTCGGATTGCAGCACGTCGGTGTCCAGCTCCTTGACCCACTTGGCCACAACGATGGTGGCAACGGCGTTGCCGACCAGGTTGGTCAGGGCACGGGCTTCGGACATGAAGCGGTCGATACCCAGGATCAGCGCCAGACCGGCCACCGGCAGGTGACCTACCGCCGACAGGGTGGCCGCCAGCACGATGAAGCCCGAACCGGTCACACCGGCTGCGCCTTTGGAGGACAGCAGCAACACCACCAGCAGGGTGATCTGATGAGTGATGTCCATGTGGGTGTCGGTCGCCTGAGCGATGAACACGGCCGCCATGGTCAGGTAGATTGCGGTGCCGTCGAGGTTGAACGAGTAGCCGGTCGGGATCACCAGACCCACCACCGATTTCTTCGCGCCCAGACGCTCCATCTTGATCAGCATGCGTGGCAGTACCGATTCCGAAGAGGAAGTACCCAGTACGATCAGCAGCTCTTCTCGGATGTAGCGGATCATCTTCAGCACGCTGAAGCCGTGCATGCGAGCGATACCGCCGAGCACGATCAGGATGAACGCCAGGCAAGTGATGTAGAAGCAGATCATCAATTGACCCAGCTGCACCAGCGAGCCGACACCGTAGGCACCGATGGTGAACGCCATCGCACCGAAGGCACCGATTGGCGCGAGCTTCATGATCATGTTGATGATGTTGAACATCACGTGGGCGAAGCGATCGATGAAGTCCAGGATCGGCTTGCCGTAGGCACCCAGGCGGTGCAGGGCGAAACCGAAGATCACCGAGAACATCAGCACTTGCAGGATGTCACCGGTGGCGAACGCGCCGACGATGGTGGTCGGGATCACGTTGAGCAGGAAGCCGACAACGCTCTGGTCTGCGCCTTGAGCAACATAGGTCGCGACTTTCGAGGCGTCGAGGGTGCTGACGTCGATGTGCATGCCGTTGCCCGGTTGCACGATGTTGACCACGATCAGGCCGACCAGCAGGGCGATGGTCGAAACGATTTCAAAGTACAGAAGTGCGTAACCGCCGGTCTTGCCGACCGATTTCATGTTCTGCATGCCGGCGATACCGCTGACCACGGTGCAGAAGATGATCGGGGCGATGATCATTTTGATCAGTTTGATGAACCCGTCACCCAGCGGCTTTACGGCCACGCCGAACTGCGGGTAGTAGTGGCCGAGCGCAATACCGATACAGATTGCGACGATCACCTGGAAATACAGGGATTTGTACAGTGGCTGACGAGTCGTCATTGCAAAGTTCCTCAAGAGTCCCGCGCGGCAACATCCATCTGTTGAACGCGACACCTGAATTGCGAACCCTCCTGCACTGGAGGGATTTGTTGTGTCGAACGGCGCTGTTCCGGACCGGCTCGGCGCACGCTTCTGTCGCTCTTATCGCAAACGTCGTGCCACTTTGGTGCAAATCGCTGCAAGCCTTTTGATATCAGGGGATACGGCATTTTCTGTGTCACCGTTCGGTTACTCAAGTGTGGCGGATTTCCGCCAACTCGCCCGACCTCGTCCTACAATTTGGCGGAAATCCGCCTTGTTACCGATCAAAGGCAGCCGCTACCATCGGTCGCCAGAGGAAGGATCTGCCGCTCATGCGCGAACGCACCATCGCCAGTCACTTTGCCCGCGCCGCCCTCGGTGGCGCGCGGCGCTCGGGTTACGACTATTCGGACCTGCTGCAGCAACTGGGCATCAGCCCCGAACTGCTCGACGAGCCGCGCGCGCGGATCGCCCCGGAACAATTCACCCAACTGATCCAGAACCTGTGGCTGGCCCTGGACGACGAATACCTGGGCTTCGGCAACGCGCCGAGCAAACCCGGCAGCTTTGCCATGATGTGCCACGCCATCATCCATTGCCGCAGCCTGGAGAAGGCTCTGCAACGCGGCTTATTGTTTTATAGCCTATTCCCCGAAGCCCCGCGCCTGACCCTGACCCATGAAGACGAATGGGTACGTCTGAGCCTCGACGATGCGCAATTGTGGGATCCGGATCACTTTCTCAGCGAGAGCCTGCTGGTGATCTGGCATCGCCTCGGCAGCTGGCTGATCGGCCAGCGGATTCGTCTGGAACAGGCGAGCTTCAGCTACCCGAAACCGGCGCACGGGGCGGAATACGATCTGCTGTTTTCCTGCCCGCTGGAATTTTCGGCAACGCAAAGCAGCCTGGTGTTTCACAGCCGTTATCTGCACATGCCGCTGTTGCAGGATGAACGCACCCTCAAGCATTTCCTCGAACGCTCCCCCGCCGACCTGCTGTCACGCCCGGACGACGGCAACAGCCTGAGCAGTCGGCTACGGCGCTTGCTCAGCCACGACAGCGCACGCTGGCCGGACCTCGAAGCCGTGGCCGCGCACCTGCACATCAGCCCGCAAACCCTGCGCCGGCATCTGCGCGAGGAAGGCACCAGTTTTCAGGAATTGAAGGATCAGTTGCGCCGGGACATCGCAATTTATCACCTGGGGCGGGCCGATCTGTCGTTGCAACAGATCGCCGAACAGCTCGGGTTTTCCGAGCCGTCGGCGTTTCACCGGGCGTTCAAGAAGTGGACGGGGCTGACGCCGGGGGCGTATCGGGCGCAGGAGCAGTGAGGCCAAAGATCAAAAGCCCCCTCACCCTAACCCTCCCGAAACGTCAGACCGCCCAGAGGGAGAGGGGACTGATTGGGGGATGCTCAATAAATACGCCGACCTGAAAGCTTGCTGTTGAATCCATATTCGATGCAAATCGCTCAGGTCGATCATTTTCTAGAGACACTTCGATCAGTTCCCTCTCCCTCTGGGAGAGGGTTAGGCGGGCGGCGTTCCGATGAGGGCCGATCGTTTTCACACCGCAGGAAAATGAATCCTGAACGCCGCCCCACCCATCGGTGAATCCCCCAGGGTCAACTTGGCGCTGTAGCTCTCGATGATGTCCTTGACCACCGCCAGCCCGATCCCCTGCCCCGGGTGCTGACGGTCCAGGCGTTCGCCGCGTTCGAGAATCCGTGCGCGCTGATCCGGCGGTACGCCGGGGCCGTCGTCTTCGATGCACAGTTCGATTCCGTCCAGACTTTCGCGCACGCTGATGCGCACTTCGCCCAGGCACAGGCGATAGGCGTTTTCCAGCAGGTTGCCCATCATCTCCAGCAAGGCGCCCTGCTCGATCGGCACATAACAGTGCTCCGGCAGATCGAAGGCGACGCGCACGTGTTTGTCGCGGTAGACCTTGTCGAGGGTGTCGCACAGGCTTTGCAGCACCGGGCGCAGGCGCACCTGATGGCGCACCAGACCGCTTTTGCGCAGGCTGGCGCGTTGCAACTGGTAGCCGATCTGCTGGCTCATGCGTTCGATCTGCGTCTGCAGCACCCATGCCTGGTCGCGATCTTCGGGGCGCTGGGCCATGTCTTCGCTTACGCCTTGCAACACCGCCAGCGGGGTTTTCAGGCTGTGGGCCAGATCGTCGAGGGAGTCGCGGTAACGGCTGCGCTGCTGACGTTCGCTGTGCAGCAGGCGGTTGAGGGAGCCGGTCAGGCGCAGCAGTTCGCGCGGGTGTTGTTCGCTGAGGCTTTCGAGGGTTCCGCCTTCGATTTCGTCGAGTTCCTGACTGAGCCGGCGCAAGGCTTTCAGGCCCCAGGTCAGGCCGATCCACAGCAATGCGAGCAGCACCAGCAACGCTGCGCCAAAACCGAGGTAGAGATTTTCCCGCAGCCCTTCGAGGGTGGTTTCGTATTCGCGCACCGGTTGCAGGGCCACGATACTGAAGGCCGCGCTCTTGCCACCAAGCAGTTTGACTTCAACGTCGTAGACGAAGAATTCCTGGCCGTTGGCTTCACGGATCCGCGCGAACTCGTTGCCGAGGCCGTCGTAACGCGGCGTGTAGTTGATCTTCTCTTCCTGGGTGCCCTTCGAGCGCCAGACCAGGTGCCCTTCACGGTCATAGATGTAGCCGAGCAGGCGATTGTCCGTGAGGTTGAAGCGCTCGTCGGGCAACTGTGCCGGCATCATCAGGCGGTTGTTTTCAACCCGCGCGGCGGAGATCAGCGTGGTGACATCGGACGCCAGCCGTTGCTCGATCGAGTCCTGCAGCGCCAGACTGAAAGCGCCCTGCATCGCCGGGAGCAACGCGAGCATGAACAACACCGCCAGGGTGGTGGCGGCGAGCATCAGCCGGACGCGAAGGGAACGGATCAAGTGCAGCGCTCATTGAACAGGTAACCGAGGCCGCGCACGGTGTCGATCGGCTTGAACCCGGCCGGGCCTTCGAGCTTGCGGCGCAAACGGCCGACCAGCACTTCGATCACGTTCGGATCGCGCTCGTCGTCATCCGGGTACAACTGCTCCATCAAGCGATCCTTGGGCACCACTTGCTGGTGATGGCGCATGAGGTATTCGAGAATCCGGTATTCGTAGGCGGTCAGCGCCAGCGGTTGCTCGTCGAGGGTCGCCTGCTTGCGATTCAGATCCAGCAACAGCGGGCCGGCGACGATGGTCGACTGGGTGAAACCGCTGGAGCGGCGCAGCAAGGCATTGAGCCGCGCTTCAAGCTCTTCGAACTGGAACGGCTTGACCACGTAATCGTCGGCGCCAGCGGCCAGGCCTTCGACCTTGTCCTGCCAGTTGCCGCGCGCGGTGAGGATCAGGATCGGAAACGTCTTGCCACCCGAGCGCAGCTGGCGGATCAGGTCAAGCCCACCCATGCCCGGCAGGCCAAGGTCGATCACCGCCAGGTCAAAGTTGAATTGCCCGGTCTGGTACAACGCCTCTTCGGCATTGGCCACGGACTCGACCACGTGACCGCTCTCCGTCAGGCGGGTTTGCAGGTGATGGCGCAACAGCGCTTCATCTTCGACAACCAACAGTTTCATGACGCTCTCCCGGGTAAATCGACAACTCCAAAGGCTTTCGCCTCACATGGCTACGCCGGGTCGCCCCTCGAAGGACGACCCGGCGCGGGCCTGACGCCAATCGCTTAGAAAGCGTAGTTGGCCGACAGGTAAGTCTGGGCGCTGCTGGTCAAGTCCAGCGAGCCTTGCTTGCTGCCGCCGCTCTCTTTCATCTCGGTGCTGGCGTTGCTGCGCAGGTAACGGTAACCGAGTTCGACCGAGGTGTTCTGCGAGACTTGCTGCAGCACACCGAACTGTCCGCCGACCGCGTAACCGATGTCGCTGTCGCGGCTGTAGCCCGGCGAATCCTGGGTCAACTTGGTCAGACCGGCCGTGGCACCGCCGAACAGCTTGGTGCTGCCGCCCACCGGGTAGAACAGATCGTAGCTGCCCAGCAGGTTTTCCTGGCGCAGTTTAATGCCATTGTGCGAGCCCGACACGTTGTCGTAGGTGGCGTAGTAGCGACCCTGGCTGTTTTGCTGACCCAGGCGCAGGCCGTAGGTGTTGTTGCCGTCGATGGCCGCAGTGGCGTCCGGGTGGTCGAGGTTGTCGTTCAGGGCGTTGGATTTTTTGATCTTGTCGCTGGTCTGGCCAAAGGTCAGGCCGGCGAAGTTGCTGGTGGTGTCGGCATGGGCCGCGATACTGGCGCTCATTACGGTAAAAGCCAGCAGCAGTTTATTTAAACGAGTCATGGAGTTTCCTCTTTCACAGTGCTGTTTGGGTATGGCGCAAGGTTACTGCCCCTCCCCTGTACCGCCCCTGAACGCTCTCTGAACCTGGCCTGAATGAAATGAACTAGGCTGTTTTGACCCTTTATTGTCAGGAGACCCGATCATGCGCCTGCTTCTAACCCTCGCCCTCCTTGTCTTCAGCGGCCTCAGCCAGGCTGCGATCAAGACCGAGGAAATCCCCTATCAGAGTGCTGACGGCACGAAGCTGATCGGTTACTACGCCTACGACGACGCGATCAAGGGCCCGCGCCCCGGCGTGGTGGTGGTGCATGAATGGTGGGGACTGAACGACTACGCCAAGCGTCGCGCCCGGGATCTCGCCGGGCTCGGCTACAGCGCGCTGGCCATCGACATGTACGGTGAAGGCAAGAACACCGAGCACCCGAAAGACGCGATGGCCTTCATGCAGGCGGCCACGCAGAACGCCGATGCAGCGAGCAAGCGCTTTCAGGCCGGGCTGGATCTGTTGAAGAAACAGCCGCAGACCGATAAGGATAAAATCGCCGCCATCGGTTACTGCTTCGGCGGTGGCGTGGTGCTGAATGCCGCGCGTCAGGGTGTGCCGCTGGCCGGCGTGGTGAGTTTCCACGGTGCGTTGGCCACCAAGACCCCGGCTGCGCCGGGCAGCGTGAAGGCGAAAATTCTCGTCGAACACGGCGCGTTGGACAGCATGGTCACCCCGGACAACGTCGCGGCGTTCAAGTCGGAAATGGACAAGGCCGGCGCCGACTATCAATTCGTCAGCCTCGACGGTGCCAAGCACGGCTTCAGCAATCCTGACGCGGATCGCCTGAGCCACGGCGATCACGGTGGCCCGGATATCGGCTACAACAAGGCCGCTGATGAAAAATCCTGGTCGGACATGCAGGCGTTCTTCAAGAAAATCTTTGGCTGAACCCCTGTTGCTGATCGTTCCCATGCTCCGCGTGGGAATGCATACAGTGACGCTCTGCGTCACACGGCGAAGGGACGCGGAGCGTCCCGGGCTGAATTCCCACGCAGAGCGTGGGAACGATCATGTCGGCACTATCCAGCCTGAAGACAACCCGGCAAAATGCCGACATGACTGCCAGCCCTTTCCTCCCCGCCTGCTGCACTCCGCTCGATGCCCATTGGCCGCTGCCGAAGGTATTGCCTGACACCGTGCTGTTGAGCACCCATTTCGACCCGTCGCAGCTGCTCGGCGATGACTTCCGCCGCAGCGCCATCGAGCCGCCGCCGAGCATTCAGCGTTCGGTGGCCAAGCGTCAGGCGGAATTTCTTGCCGGGCGGATTTGTGCACGGGCGGCGTTGCAGCAGCTGGAAGGCTCGAGCATTGTTCCGGCGATCGGCGAGGATCGCGCGCCCATTTGGCCGGCGCACATCTGCGGCTCGATCACCCACAGCACCGGCCGTGCAGCGGCGATTGTCGCCAACAGACAGCACTGGCGCGGACTGGGCATGGATCTGGAGAACCTGCTCAACGCCGAACGCGCCGAACGACTGGCCGGAGAGATCCTGACCCCACCGGAATTGCAGCGCATGGCCGCCGGCTCCCGGGATCAGATCGCGTTGTGGGTGACCCTGACCTTTTCGGTGAAAGAAAGCCTGTTCAAGGCGTTGTACCCGATCGTGCAGCAGCGCTTCTACTTCGAGCACGCCGAGGTGCTGGAATGGAATGAACAGGGTCAGGTGCGGCTGCGGCTGCTCACGGATCTGTCCAGCGAATGGCGCAACGGTACGGAGCTTGATGCGCAATTCGGTGTGCAGGACGGGCAGTTGCTGAGTCTGGTCAGCATTCCTGCCTGAAGTTTTTAGCGCCTGTTCGGGCCTCATCGCTGGCAAGCCAGCTCCCACAGGTTCGAAGGTGTACACAAAGTCTGAGTTCATCGCAGGCACTGTGGGAGCTGCGGTGCGACGATTCGACTTGCCAGCGATGAGGCCAGCGAAACCCACACAACCTTCAGCGCCGCTCCTGATTCCTCGGCCAACTCAGACTGAAACACGCGCCGCCCAGACTTTTGCTCTTGCCAATCAACGCCCGGCCGTCGTGCCAGTGGATGATCCGCCGCACGATCGACAGGCCCAGCCCGTGTCCGCCCGAGGCCCGGGTGCGACTGTCGTCCAGACGCAGGAACGGCGTGAAGATTTTCTCCCAGGCGGTTTCCGGCACGCCGGGGCCGTCGTCCTCGACATCCACCCGGCAACGCATCTGCCCGACCTGATAACTGACCGTGACCTTCGAACGCGCATGGCGCATGGCGTTGCTCACCAGATTCTGCAAGGCGCGGTGCAGGTAACGCGGCTCGGCCTCGACCCAGGCATCATCGCAATCCGCCGCCGACAGGCACAGACCGCGTTGCACCGTGACTTCGGCACGCAGAGGCGCCAGCTCTTCGATCACCTGATTGACCAGCGCATCCAGATCGATGCGCTGGAAGGTCAGCGCCGGTGAGCCCTGCTCCAGCCGGGCGTACGTGAGCATTTCGTCGACCAGCTTGTCGAGGTCCTCGATGTCGTGGTCCATGCCCTCGCGGTATTTTTCCAGCGCCTGCGGGGTGGTGGCCGAGCCGATCATCTCCAGCCCGAAACGCAGGCGCGCCACCGGCGTGCGCAGTTCGTGGGACACCGCGCGCACCAGTTCACGCTGAATGGCGAGCAACTGCTGCAAGTGCTCGGCCATGCCGTTGAACGCTGCCGCCAGCTTGCCCACCGAGTCGGCACCCCGGGCCGGCACCCGGGTTTCCAGACTGCCCTTGGCGATGCGCGTGGCCGCCGCTTCGAGCCCGCGCAAACGCCGTTCGAGCTGGCGCACCAATAAATAGACGATCAGGCCGATCAGGGTCAGGCCGAGGGCGGCGATCAAAACCAGCCATTCCGGCGGGTACGGGTTCATCTGATACAGCGGCCCGATTTCCAGTACCCACGGCGTGCCGACCATCCCGGCGAACACCCGGATCGAATCGCCGCCCTTGCCCAGCGCCATCACCGTATCGCCTTCGGATACCCGACGGCTCTGGTCTTCGTCCATGTCGGCATCGCTGACCGTAACCAGTCGCAAATCGAAACCGAAGCCTTTGTCCTCCTTCAATTGCGCCAGCCGTTTGGGCTGCTCGCCCACCGACACCCGCACCAGCTCATCGGCCAACAGGTAAATGGTCGCCCGGGCCAGTTGCTCGCTGATTTGCTGGACCTCGCCCACCAGCACGAGCTGCTCCTTGTCGCTGACCATCCGGTAGACCTTGGCCGCATGCGGCCCGGTCTGCTCCACCAGGGCCTGGCCGCGCTGCACGCGAGTGCGCTGGGTCAGGTCGAGATCGGTCTGAGCAAAGGTTTTCAGCGCCAGCGGGATCCCGAGCAGCCGCTCCCACACCAGCAAGGCGCGATGGCGCTCGGTCTCGTTCATCGGTTGCAGGTTGTCGGCCATCAGCGAAAACGTGCCGTGGGCCAGACGCTCGCGGTATTGCTCGCTGCGCACCTGGTTGAGCAGGTGCAGCGCCAGCACGCCGAGCACCGCCACCAGAATCAGCGCCGCGCACATGCCGCCATAGATGCGCAGGAAGATCGAATTCACAGCGGCAGTTCTACGCAGGCTTCCGGCACGAACAGGTAGCCTTTGCTGCGCACGGTCTTGATCAGGCGCGGGTGATCGGGGTCGTCGCCGATTTTCGGGCGGATGCGCGAGATGCGCACATCGATCGAGCGGTCCTGGCCGTCGTAACCGATGCCACGCAACGCGGTGAAGATTTCTTCCCGGGACAGGATCCGTCCGGCGTTGGACACCAGCAGCCAGAGCAGATCGAATTCGGCACTGGTCAACTCGATACCGCTGTCACTGAGCCACGCTTCGCGCAAGGCGTTGTCCACCACCAGCGGGCCGAATTGCAGCCGACGCGGATTGCCCGCTGCCGGCTCCGGTGTGTCACTGCGTCGCAGCAGCGCCTGGATACGCGCCAGCAGCAGCCGCGGGCGCACCGGTTTGCAGACGTAGTCGTCGGCACCGAGGTCGAGGCCGAGGATCTGGTCGGCATCATCGGTGCGCGCGGTGAGCATCAGGATCGGCCCGTCGTAGCGGTCGCGCACCTTGCGGCAAATACTCAGGCCGTCTTCGCCGGGGAGCATCAGGTCGAGGATCACCAGATCCGGCTGTTCCTTGATGATCCGCGCCGCCGCCAGCGCGCCGTTGCCTTCGATCTCCACGCGCAATCCGTTGGCTTGCAGGTATTCACGGGTCAGTTCGGCCAGACGCTGGTCGTCCTCGACTATCAATACCTGCCAGGCTTCTTGCTCCACGGGTGACCTCTGCTTGCCGATGCTGCCTATAAAGGAAGGATCCTCCCGTCTTTTTGTCATCTTTAAGGAGGATAAGAATGCGTGCGCATGGGCCGATTGTATAAACGGCGTACAGCCAGAACACAAGTCGGTAAATGCGTTCGGACAAGGCGGACTTTTGTGATAGGGTTCGCGCCCTTAAAAATCCGCTGAAGCGTTTTTCCCGACTGAAAAACAGTGACAAACGGTCTAGCTCAGCAGGTTAGCGGCCTACACGGGAATTCCTGGTTTCTTACACAATTTACGCACAGGTTTATCCACAGCTCGTACGTTGCAAGCCCCCTCGAAACGCATTATCTTGTAGCACGGCGCAAAGAGACCCCCTACATATAGGGTTTTCCGCTCTAAAGCCCAACCACATTTCAGACCTGAAACTCAAGTGCTTTATTGCCGGTTTCCGGTTGAACCAAGCAAGTTTTTCAAAGCCCAAACCGCACTTGCGGATGGCACCGTTTTTCAGGTTGGCAACGACCGGAACGGTACGGGTGTTGCAGTCGTTACTGTCACCCTGGAAGTAACCCGGCTCGAGCCTTGGCTCGCGGCCGAAAACTTCGGCAAGGATGCGGCGTCATTAGCCTTTTTCCTACTGATCCGAAGTTGTTATGCCCGACGCCCGTCGGTTGTAGTGCTTCGGACCAGAACGGTGAGCACCATGATGGTGCCCAAACAAACATAGAGAATGTGGAGATCACCCCCATGCAAACCGACACAACTCGCGAGAACCCGCAGGGCACCTTGCCGCAGGCCGCCGATTCGAATTCGGATCTGGCTGCCACCGCGCCTGGTCAACTGCGCGTGATCAAGCGTAATGGCACTGTCGTTCCTTACACCGATGACAAGATCACCGTCGCTATCACCAAAGCGTTTCTCGCAGTTGAGGGCGGCACCGCTGCCGCTTCGTCGCGAATCCACGACACCGTTGCCCGCCTGACCGAACAGGTCACCGCGACCTTCAAGCGTCGCATGCCATCGGGCGGCACCATCCACATCGAAGAAATCCAGGACCAGGTCGAACTGGCCCTGATGCGTGCCGGCGAGCAGAAAGTGGCTCGCGACTACGTGATCTATCGCGATGCCCGCTCCAAGGAGCGCGCCACCCGCACCACCGCCGAAGCTCCGGTACAGGCGCATCCGTCGATCCGCATCACCCGCGCCGACGGCAGCCTCGCGCCGCTGGACATGGGCCGCCTGAACACCATCGTCACCGAAGCCTGCGAAGGCCTGGCCGAAGTCGACGGCGACCTGATCCAGCGCGAAACCCTGAAGAACCTGTACGACGGCGTGGCCCTGAACGACGTCAACACCGCTCTGGTAATGACCGCCCGTACCCTGGTCGAGCGCGAGCCGAACTACTCGTTCGTGACCGCCCGCCTGCTGATGGACACCCTGCGTGCCGAAGGCCTGGGCTTCCTGGGCGTGGCCGAGAGCGCCACTCACCACGAAATGGCCGACCTGTACGCCAAGGCCCTGCCGGCCTACGTGGCCAAAGGTATCGAGTTCGAACTGCTGAACCCTGTGCTGGCCTCCTTCGACCTGGAAAAACTGGGCAAGGCGATCAACCACGAGCGCGACCAGCAATTCACCTACCTCGGCCTGCAGACCCTGTACGACCGTTACTTCATCCACAAGGATGGCGTGCGTTTCGAACTGCCGCAGATCTTCTTCATGCGCGTGGCCATGGGCCTGGCCATCGAAGAGAAGCAGAAAGAAGACCGTGCGATCGAGTTCTACAACCTGCTGTCCTCGTTCGACTACATGGCTTCGACTCCGACGCTGTTCAACGCCGGTACCCTGCGTCCTCAACTGTCGAGCTGCTACCTGACCACCGTGCCGGATGACCTGTCGGGCATCTACCACGCGATCCACGACAACGCCATGCTGTCGAAATTCGCCGGTGGCCTGGGCAACGACTGGACCCCGGTTCGTGCGCTGGGTTCGTACATCAAGGGCACCAACGGCAAGTCGCAAGGCGTGGTTCCGTTCCTGAAAGTAGTGAACGACACCGCCGTCGCCGTTAACCAGGGTGGCAAGCGCAAAGGCGCTGTGTGTGCCTACCTGGAAACCTGGCACATGGACATCGAAGAGTTCATCGAGCTGCGCAAGAACACCGGTGATGACCGTCGTCGTACCCACGACATGAACACCGCCAACTGGATTCCTGACCTGTTCATGAAGCGCGTCTTCGATGACGGCAAGTGGACCCTGTTCTCGCCATCCGAAGTTCCGGACCTGCACGACCTGACCGGCAAGGCCTTCGAAGAGCGCTACGAGTACTACGAAGCCCTGACCGAATACCCGGGCAAGATCAAGCTGTTCAAGACCATCCAGGCCAAAGACCTGTGGCGCAAGATGCTGTCGATGCTGTTCGAAACCGGCCACCCATGGCTGACTTTCAAGGATCCGTGCAACCTGCGTAGCCCGCAGCAGCATGTCGGCGTTGTTCACAGCTCGAACCTGTGCACCGAGATCACCTTGAACACCAACAAGGACGAGATCGCGGTCTGCAACCTGGGCTCGATCAACCTGCCGAACCACATCGTCGACGGCAAGTTGGACACCGCCAAGCTCAAGCGCACCATCGACGTCGCCGTGCGCATGCTCGACAACGTGATCGACATCAACTACTACTCGGTACCGCAGGCGAAGAACTCCAACTTCCGCCACCGTCCGGTCGGTCTGGGCATCATGGGCTTCCAGGACGCGCTGTACCTGCAGCACATCCCTTACGGTTCCGACGCTGCCGTCGAGTTCGCCGACAAGTCGATGGAAGCGGTCAGCTACTACGCAATCCAGGCGTCCTGCGACCTGGCCGACGAGCGCGGCTCGTACGAGACCTTCAAGGGTTCGCTGTGGTCCAAAGGCGTACTGCCACTGGACTCGCAACAGATCCTGATCGAAGCACGTGGCCAGAAGTACATCGACGTCGACCTGACCGAGTCCCTGGACTGGGCACCGGTTCGCGCCCGTGTACAGAAAGGCATCCGTAACTCGAACATCATGGCCATCGCACCGACCGCGACCATCGCCAACATCACCGGCGTATCGCAGTCGATCGAACCGACCTACCAGAACCTCTACGTGAAATCGAACCTGTCGGGCGAATTCACCGTGATCAACCCGTACCTGGTTCGCGACCTGAAGGCTCGCGGTCTGTGGGATTCGGTCATGATCAACGACCTGAAGTACTACGACGGTTCGGTTCAGCAGATCGAGCGCATCCCGCAAGAACTCAAAGAGCTCTACGCGACCGCGTTCGAAGTGGACACCAAGTGGATCGTTGACGCCGCCAGCCGTCGTCAGAAGTGGATCGACCAGGCCCAGTCGCTGAACCTGTACATCGCTGGTGCATCGGGCAAGAAACTGGACGTGACCTACCGCATGGCCTGGTACCGTGGCCTGAAAACCACCTACTACCTCCGTGCCCTGGCCGCGACCAGCACCGAGAAGTCGACCATCAACACCGGCAAGCTGAACGCTGTATCCAGCGGCGGCAACCACGGCGACGACTCGGTCCTGGCAGCCCCTGCCGGCCCGGCTCCAGTACCGAAGGCTTGCGCCATCGACGAGCCGGATTGCGAAGCTTGCCAATAAGCTGAGCTGAATAAGGCGTTGCGAAACGCCTGATCCGAGAAACCCCCGATAGACTTCTGGTTTGTCGGGGGTTTTCTTTTGCCCGCGCAAAAAGCAAAAGCAAAAGCCCCCTCACCCTAGCCCTCCCGAAACGTCGGACCGCCCAGAGGGAGAGGGAACTGACCGAGGTGTTTGGGGGAGGTACGCCGACGTGAAAGACCGAGCTGAACTCAAGCCTTAAAAAGCAAACATCCCGCGCCTGCCTTTGCCTTTGCCTTTGCCTTTGCCTTTGCCTTTGCCTTTGCCTTTGCCTTTGCCTCCACCACTCAACACGATGAGCGTTAGCTCGAGTACCGCTTTTGACATGCCGGCCCCATCGGAAGGCTGAGTGGAGGGATTTATCCGGGGGTGGGAGCGCAGCGACCGTGCGGCGCAGCCGCATGCATCGAGAGGAGGTGCAGCGAAGCAAACCGTAGGCGATGCCCCCGGATGAATCCCGTAACGAAGGAACACCGAGCCAAAGCGAGGTGCCGAACGCCGGGGCCCAGCGTTTTGGTTCCTTTTGGGCGTTTGCAAAAGGGACTCGCCGTAAGGGCGAAACCGCCAGCGGCAACACCCGCAGAAACGGATAAACACTCCAAACCGCAGCCAAAAAAAAGCCCCTCAAAAAGAGGGGCTCCCGTACAAAACCAAACCCAGAATCAGGTCATCTGAATAATGGTCTGCATAATGGTGCTCTGAGTCGAAATGGTCTTGGCATTCGCCTGATAGTTACTCTGCCCCTTGATCAGGTCCACCAGCTCATTGGTCAGGTTAACGTTGGACTCTTCCAGCGAGTTCGAAACAACCGAACCCAGCGTACCGGTTTCCGGTGCATCGTAGCCCGGGATACCCGAAGCGAAGGTTTCTTTCCAGCTGGTACCACCGATCGGCTGCAAGCCCTGCTCGTTGGTGAAGCTGGCCAGCGCAACCTGGCCGATAGCCTTACTCTGGTTGTTGCTGAAGTTGGCGAACAGCGTACCGGTACCGTCGATCGTCAGGTTGGTGATCTGGCCAGTGGCATAACCATCCTGCGTCGGGATCGAACGCGCGGTGTCAGCGTTGTATTGAGTGGTCTTGGCCATCGAAATGGTAATGCCGGCCGGGTTAGCCGAAGCACCGTTGGCCGTCCACACACCGTTGGTGACAGTGCCCGGTACCCAGCCAGTGAGCTTCAGGTCGCTGCTGATCACGGCAGGCGGAGTGCTGACCTGAGTCAGCTTGCCAGTGGAGTCAAAGGTCATGGTCGACGCGACAGGCGCAGTGACTTTCGGATCGCTGCCGGTAGCATCCGGGTTGCGACCGTCCACCAGGGTGTAGACCTTCCAGGTGTTGGCGCCGGTCTTCACCATGTACTGATCCATGACATGGGAGTTGCCCTGGCTGTCATAGATCGGAGTGCTGAACGACTTGGTGTAGGTCGCGAGGTTGGTCGGGTCGAACTTGCCGGCCACTGCTGTGTCGTCGATCACCGGAGCCGTCGAGTTCAGGTTGATGGTCGAGGTCACCAGCGAGGTGGACTTCGGCGCCAGGTTCGAGGTGTCGATCTTCAGATCGGTCAACACGCCGTTGATGATCTTGCCGTTGGAATCCACACCGTAGCCTTGCAGACGCGAGGTGTAGTCGGTGTTGGTAATGAAGCCGTCCTTGTCGACCTTGAACGTACCGGCACGGGTGTAGGAGATCGAACCGTTGTTGCTCAGGGTGAAGAAGCCCGAACCGTTGATCCCCATATCCAGCACGTTGCCAGTGTTGTTGATGTCGCCTTGGGTGAACTGCTGGGAAACGTTGGCCAGACGCACGCCGTTACCAATGACCTTGCTGCCGCTGCCCAGGCGAGTCGCCGAGTAGACGTCTTCGAATTCTGCACGGGACGATTTGAAACCGGCGGTCGCAACGTTGGCGATGTTGTTGCCGGTCACGTCCAGTTGCTTGTTGGCTGCATAGAGACCGCTAAGGCCGATATTGAAAGACATATTCCACTCCTTTGTGCCGGTTAGTCGGCTCTATATACCAATGGTTTGTACTTTGGACAGGGCGACCGTGCCCTTGCCGGACAGGTTGAGCATCAGCTCGCCGCCGGTCTGGCTGATCGTCACGCTGGTGACCGTGGCGGGCAGGTAGGTCGCCAGGTCGGTCGCGGTGCCGTTGATCGAGGCGTTGGCCTTGACGGTGTAGGTACCGGTTTTCACCAGGTTGCCGTCCTTGTCCTTGCCGTCCCAGGTGAAGCTCGCATTGCCGGCGGCGCGGCTGCCCAGGTCAATGGTGCGAATGGCGGTGCCGCTGCTGTCGGTGATGGTGACAGTACCGCCGGCAATCGACGACGGAACGGTGACCGAACCGGTCATGCCTTTGCTCGGATCGTCCAGCTGAACCGTATTGGTCTGCACAATCACATTGCGACCCACCAACGACGACGCCTGCAACGCTTGCGACGAGTTGTAGTTGCCGGCCAGCGAACTGACGGTGCTGTTGAGGGTGGTGATCCCCTCGAGGCTGCTGAACTGCGCCAACTGGGCAACGAATGCGCTGTTGTCCTGCGGGTCCAGCGGGTTCTGGTTCTTCAGCTGGGTCACCAGCAGTTGCAGGAACGCGTCCTTGCCCAGGGCCTGGCCGCCGGTCGAGCTGTTGGTGGCCGAAGCGATGCCGCCGGTGGTGGTGCTACTGGTCTTCTTCGAAGAGTTGGCCAGTATGTCGTTCATCGTCAGGCTGCTGGTGGTATCGGTAACACTCATGGCAGTCGCCCCTTATCACTGACCGAGGGTCAGTACCTTCTGCATCATGGTCTTGGCGGTGTTCATCATTTCGGCGTTGGTCTGGAACGACCGGCTCGCGGAAATCATGTCAGCCATTTCTTCCACCACGTTGACGTTCGGGTAGTAGACGTAGCCCTTGGCGTCGGCCGCCGGATGATTCGGCTCGTAGCGCGCTTCGAGGTTGCTCTGGTCTTCGACCACACCCATGACCTGCACGCCCTGACCGGCTGCGTCCTGGTTCTGGAACAGCGAATTGCTGCCGCCGCTCTGGCCGCCCTGGAACATGGTGGCGAACACCGGGTGACGGGCACGATAAGTCTGGTCGATGCTCGACGAGACGGTCTCGGCGTTGGCGATGTTCGAGGCCACGGTGTTGAGACGGGTGGTCTGGGCGCTCATGCCGCTGCCGGCAATGTTGAAAACGCTGGACAGGGACATGGATTACTCTCCGCGCAGGGCTGACACCAGCCCTTTGAATTTGCTGTTGAGCAGGGTGAAGCTGGCCTGGAAGCCGACCGCGTTTTCCGCGTAGTTCGACTGTTCCAGTTGGGCATCCACGGTGTTCTGGTCGATCGACGGCTGCATCGGCGTGCGATACATCAGCGACTCGTCGCCATTGCCCAGGCCTTCAGCTTCGATGTGACGGCTGTTGGTCATGTTCAGGGCGATGGTGCCGTTGGCGTTCTTCTGGCTCTGTGCTTCGAGCACTTTGGAGAACTCCAGATCCCGCGCCTTGTAATTCGGGGTGTCGGCGTTGGCGATGTTGTTGGCCAGCACTTCGGCACGCTGGGCGCGGAAGCCCAAAGCCTTTTCGTGAATGCCGAGCGCTTTATCGAAGCTGATGCTCATGTCGGGAACCTTCAGGTGACCGGATTTTTCGTAACAGGGGTATAGCAAGCGGCGTGCCAGTTTTAGAAAGCCCCGGATTACGGGGCTTTGCACGGAACCGGCAACGCGGCGATGCCAGAAAAGCGGCAACCGGTTTCCGCCGGATGCCGCTTTTCTGCCGCCTGCCACCGGCAAAACCTTCAGGCATGAAAAAACGGGAGCCCCTGAGGACTCCCGTTTCTTGTGTCGCCGGTGTTTCACTTCGCCTGGTAGATGATCCCCGGGCTGCACTGAACCATCTGGTAATGATCCGGCAGACCGTTCAGCGCTTCCGAAGCGCCAAGGAACAGATATCCGCCCGGCTTCAGCGTGCTGTGGATGCGCAACAGGATGTCTTTCTTCACCTCGGCGGAGAAGTAGATCAGCACGTTGCGGCAGAACACGATGTCGAACTTGCCAAGGCTTGCGTAGCTGTCGAGCAGGTTGAACGAGCGGAACTCCACCCGGTTCTTGATCGGCGCCTTGATCACCCAGCGCCCCGGCCCTTTCGGGTCGAAGTAACGCTGCAGACGATCGGCGGACAAGCCACGGCCAATCGCCAGGCTGTCGTACTCGCCGGTCTTGCAGTTGGTCAGCATGCTGCCGGACAGATCAGTGGCGACGATCTGCACGCCCATCTTCAACTGGCCGATGTTGGTCCGCTCGAACTCGTCGATCGACATCGACAGTGAATAGGGTTCCTGACCCGACGAGCAGGCCGCCGACCAGATCCGCAGACGCTGATTGGGAGCGGCCTTGATCGCTTCGGGCAGCACCTTGTTCTTCAAGACTTCAAACGGATAGGTGTCGCGAAACCACAGGGTTTCGTTGGTCGTCATGGCATCGACCACCTGCTCGCGCAAACCGCTGCGCGGCTGGGTCTGGATGCGCTGTACCAGCTCACCCAGGGACTTGATGCCTTGCTGCTCCATCAGTTTGTTGAGACGGCTCGACACCAGATATTGCTTGTTTTCACCGAGCAAAATGCCACAGGCTTTTTCCAGGAAGACCCGGAACTGTTCGAAATCCAAATTACCCGTAGACAAATGATGCCGCCTCTTAAATCGTGTTGAACGCCGAGGGCAGAAGGCCCTTAGCTGATATCTGCTGCTTTGATCCGGTCGACTACCCGGGATGCCAGGTCATCAGGACGGAACTTGGCCAGGAAGTCATCGGCACCGACTTTCTTGACCATCGCCTGATTGAACACACCCGACAACGAAGTATGCAGGATGATATGAAGCTTTTGCATGCGAGGGTCGCTGCGGATCTCGGCCGTCAGGGTATACCCGTCCATCTCCGGCATTTCGATGTCGGAGATCATCATCAGGAACTCTTCTTCCGGCTTCTTGCCCTCGTCGACCAGCTTGCGCAGGTAATCCAGCGCCTGCCTGCCGTCGTTCAACGCCACCACCTCGACGCCTACCGTCTGCAGGCAACGCGTCACCTGCTTGCGCGCCACCGACGAGTCATCGACCGTCAGCACCCGCAGCGACAACGCCTTGCTCTGGGTCTCGACATCCACCACGCCGACCGAAATCGCTTCCGGCGTCGGCGCGACTTCCGCCAGCACCTTCTCGACGTCGATGATTTCGACTAACTGATTGTCGACCCGAGTCACAGCGGTCAGGTAATGATCGCGTCCGGTACCCTTGGGCGGCGGATGAATCTCTTCCCAGTTCATGTTCACGATACGTTCCACCGAGCGCACCAGGAAACCCTGGGTCTTGGTGTTGTATTCCGTGATGATCACGAACGGACTGTTCTTGTCTTTCAAAGCACCGGAGCCGGTCGCCATCGCCAGATCAAGGATCGGAATGGTCGCCCCCCGGATATTCGCCACCCCGCACACGACAGGACTGGACTTGGGCATCAGCGTCAGTTGCGGGCACTGCAGCACTTCCCGAACCTTGAACACGTTGATCCCGTAGAGCTGCTGGCCGTCGAGACGGAACAACAACAGCTCCAGGCGATTCTGCCCCACCAGTTGCGTGCGCTGGTTCACCGAATCCATTACACCAGCCATGCCCAGACTCCTACACCAACGCCAAGTGTTGTTGCGACGCACATTCATTGCTAAACGGCACGGCGCTTGCTTTTTAACTCGTATGAACGCTCAAACGACATTTTTCCGACGCCTGACATCTCCCCTCCGCAGAGGGCTTTGCGCCATGTCCGCCGTTTGCCTGTTTTTCGCTGGCAGCCCTGCCATTGCTGATGCGGTTACCTTGCCTGACATGCTTATCGGCGTCACTCAGGGCTTTCTTGAATTCACCGTAGAAGACTATCTGGCTACCAGTCAAACGGAAGGCCGTTATGAAATCGAGGTCAACCAGCTCGATCCGCGCATGCGCATGCCTATGTGCGACAAGGAATTGACAGCGACACTGGAGAGTCCGGCACGTCCTTTGGGCCGTGTCACGGTGAAGGTCCGCTGCGAAGGCACCTCCCCCTGGACGGTGTTCGTGCCCGCTCAAGTCCGCCTGTTTCGCGAGATTGTCACCACCACGCGGCCACTCAAGCGCGCCGGCATCATCGAGCCGCAGGACGTGACCTTGCGCGAGCGCGACGTCAGCACGATCAACCAGGGTTTCCTGACGTCGGTGGATGAAGCCATCGGACAGAAATTGACCCGACCAACGGTCGCCGATCAAGTCATTACCCTGGTGCATCTGGAACAGGCGGAAGTGGTTCGCAAGGGCGACCAGGTGGTGATCACCGCCCGCAGTGGCACCCTCGCCGTGCGCATGCCGGGTGAAGCCCTGGCCAACGGCGGCCTCAAGGAACAGATTCGCGTGAAAAACCTCAATTCCCAGCGGGTCATCAAAGCGCAGGTTGTGGCGCCTGGCCAGGTGGAAGTGGCGATGTGACCGCAGGCGTGAGCGGGAATATGAGCGGATATTTGAAAAGCCCCTGAGCGTTTGGCAGAAAACTGGCGCTGACCCGAGCTGTTCCCTAAACTGTGCCGCAGCAGGATCTGCAACGGCGCATGCAAGCTCATTGCTAAATGAGCCTAAAGTTTTCCAGGGGATGGCCGAGAACATGGCAAGCGTCCAAATTCCCAGAGGTTTTTAACATGGTCATCGATTTCAGCCGTTTGAACAGCTCCTCGTCACTTACGGGCAGTACACGTACCAGCAACGCCAAGGAAACCGCCGAAACCGGCACCTCCGCGCCGCTGAATACCCCGGCCGAACAGGCCAGTACCGCAAAAAGCGGGGAATCGGTACACCTCAGCAATGAGGCTCAACAGTTGCAGAAGGTCACTGACAAGCTGCGCGATCAGCCTGCCGTCGACAAAGCCCGTGTGGCCGAATTGAAAGCAGCGATTGCCGATGGCAGCTATAAAGTCGACAGCAACCGTGTAGCCAGCAAACTGCTCAACTTCGAAGCCCAGCGCTAGGCCTCGGTCTGCGCCAGGCTTTTGGACGCTTAAAACCCAAGGCCAGCCATGCACGACACTAATTTATTGCAACTGATCATCGACGACTTTGCTCCAGCTCAACAATTGCTGGAGTTACTGCAAACCGAGTCCCTCGCCTTGCACGGTCGCGACATGCCTCTGCTGGAAGAAATTCTGGCGAACAAGCAGGCATTGATCATTCTGCTCGAACAGCATGGCCGCAAACGCAGCGAAATTCTCGCCAGCCTCAACCTGTCGATCGACCGCGCCGGCCTGGAACAACTGGCCAGCCAGTCGAGCATCGGCGACCAGTTGCTGAGCCAGAGTGATGTCCTGACCGACCTGATCGCCCAGTGCCAGGCAGCGAATGCCAGGAATGGCCAATCGATCGTCATGCAGCAGGCCGCCACGGCCAATCAGTTGAAAATCCTCACCGGCGGCGAGCCTCCCGCGCTCTACGATGCCAGTGGCACCTTCTCCAAACTGCAGAAACCACGCGCGCTCAGCCAGGCGTGATGCTTTCTTCCATGCTTGCGCCCTATCAACGTGCGAAACATGCTGGCAAAATACTGGCCAGCCGTAGTCAAATTTTGTCTGGAGATTGATTTAACGTGTCCAACGATGACGCTCCGCAGCCCCCAAAGGTGCTCACCACGCCCCTGGAGATCTCCAGCAACCTGCGCCAGCTGCAAGAGAGCCATGATCCTCTGATCATCACCTTCCACGAGCGCAGCCAGCGCTTCCAGAGCTACCTGATCAAGGTTGACCGGGAAGCCGCCACGATTGCCCTGGACGAAATGATCCCGCGCGATGGCGAACGCTTCCTGCTCGCGGGCGAGCCGTTCAAGGTCGAAGGTTTCCATGACGGCGTGCGCATTGCCTGGGAATGCAACGGTACGCTGGACATCAAGGACTCCGACGGTGACCGCTTTTATATTGGCGAGATGCCAACCGAAGTGGTTTATCACCAGCGCCGCAATGCCTTCCGAGCCGCTTTGAAACTGACCGACCTTGTCAGCGTCGAACTGGGTGGCGAAAAGCTCAAGTCGCCTATCGGCGGCAAACTGCTGGATATCTCTGCCACCGGTTGCAAGCTGCGTTTCGAAGGCGACATCACCGACCGCCTGCAACTGGGCCAGGTCTATGATCGCCTGATCGCCGCGCCGTTGTTCGGCAACCAGCCGACCTCGGTCGAACTGCGTTACCTGCACTTCGAAGAAAAACTCAACATCACCTTCGCCGGCCTGCGCTTTCACAACATCAGCGGCCCGGCGGCCCGCAACGTCGAGCGTTTCGTTTATCAACTGCAACGCGAAGCGCGTCGGTTCGATAAAGACGACCTCTGATCGGCAAGCATAAAAAACGGGCAGTCACTGCGGTGACTGCCCGTTTTTTTATGCCCGAATCAAGGCCTGGCGGTGCTGATGTCCGGCCCCTCGCCCTCGACTGTCGAGTCGGTTGGCGCGACAGGTTCTGGCTCAGGCTCAGGCTCTGGAGCGACCGTATTCTGCATCTGCTCCTGCACCACTTGCTCATCGACCCGCGGGTCAAGCGCCGCCACCAGCGGTGAACTGGACATGCTGTCCGGCATCGCCACGTGATGCAGCGGCGCATCGTCGACCTGGTGCAGATTGGTCACGGCTTTCGGCCGGATCCGCCACACCAGCACCAGCGCGAAAAAGGTGAAGAATGCATACAGACTCTGCGGCCCGAACAGCTTCATCAACACCCCCGCCGCCAGCGGGCCGACGCTGGCACCCACGCCGTACGTGACCAGCAACATCGCCGTCAGCGACACCCGGCGCTCGCCTTCGACGTGATCGTTAGAGAACGCCACCGCCAACGGATACAGACAAAACTGCACCAGCGAACACAAGAAGCCGACCACGAACAACACCTCCAACGGCACCTGCGGCAGGATCGCCAGCGGTAATGCAGCAACCGCCAGGAACAGCGCAAAGCAACGGATCAACAGCGCCCGGTCATAGCGGTCGGACAACCAGCCCAACGGCCACTGCACCACCAGCCCGGCAAAGATGCAGCTACCCATGAACAGACCGACCTGCTCGGTGGACAGCCCTTGCTGCGAGGCATACAACGGCGCCAGACCGTAGAACGAACCGATGATCAGCCCTGCCCCGAGCACCGTACTCAGCGACTGCGGCACGCGCTTGATAAAGAAGCGCGGCTCCATCGGCGCCGGATGCAGCGGCGCCGGGTGAATCCGTCGGGTCAGCGCCACCGGCACCAGACACAGGGCAAAACACAATGCGACCAGCATCAGCAGTTCCAGGCCAAGGCCCGGGTGCATGACCAGAATCAACTGACCGAGCACCAGCCCCAGATACGACGCGATCATGTAGCCACTGAACACCAGACCGCGCTGATTGGCGTCGGCCTGCTCGTTCAGCCAACTCTCGATGACCATGTACTGGCACATCATGCCGAGGCCGACGATGGTCCGCAGCACCAGCCACGCCGGCAACCAGTCCACCAGGCCATGACCGAGCACCGCCGCACCGACGATCCCGGCACACGCCGAGTAGGCGCGGATATGCCCGACCCGGGCAATCAAGCGGTGACCGATCTTGCCGCCCAGCACCAGACCAAAATAGTTGGCGGCCATCAACGCACCGACCCACAATCCGTCGACATGGTCGGCAGCCAGACGCAAAGCCAGATAAGTAGAAAGAAGGCCCGAGCCGATCAACATCATCAGCGAGGCGAAATACAGCGCTCGAAAGGATTTCCAGATTTGGCGCATCGGCGTTCCGAGCGGCTCCTTGCAGTAAGTATCGGGCTATCAAACGATAGCCCGACGGCGACATTTCGTCAGGCCTGGGCTGCTAGAACACGGCGTTCCCAGGGAGTGATTTCATCAAAGAAGCTGGTCAACTCCATGGTCTTCGAAGCGATGTAGCCTTCGATGAACTCCGTGCCGAACAGTTCCTTTGCAAGCTGGCTGCGTTTCAGACGTTCGAGCGCCGCATGCAAGGTACACGGCAGCGAAAGATTGTCCGGCACTTCGAACTCGCCCTGAATCGCTTCGCTTGGTTCGAGTTCATGCTCGATGCCGTACAAGCCGGCGGCCAGGCTCGCGGCAATCGCCAGGTACGGGTTGGCATCGGCCCCCGGCAAACGGTTCTCGACCCGACGCGCGACCGGCGAACTGGCCGGAATACGCAGTCCGGCAGCGCGGTTGTCGTGGGACCAGCAGGCATTGTTCGGCGATGCAAACGGATGGCACAGGCGCTGGTAGGAATTGACGTTCGGCGCAAACAACGCGGTGAAATCAGCCATGCCCGCCTGCTGCCCGCCAATGAAGTGGCGGAACCTCGCGGTCGGCTGACCGTCGGCGTCACTGAACACATTCTTGCCACTGCCGATCTCGACGATGCTCTGGTGAATGTGCATCGAACTGCCCGGCGTGTGCGCCAGCGGCTTGGCCATGCACACCACGGTCAGGCCGTGCTTGAGCGCGACTTCCTTGAGCAGGTGCTTGAACAGGAAGGTCTGGTCGGCCAGCAACAGCGGATCACCGTGCAGCAAGTTGATCTCGAACTGGCTGACGCCCATTTCGTGCATGAAGGTATCGCGCGGCAGACCGAGGGCGGCCATGCATTTATAGACTTCACTGAAGAACGGTCGCAGACCGTTGTTGGAACTGACGCTGAACGCCGAATGACCGTCCTCGCGACGCCCGTCGAGACCGACGGGCGGCTGGAACGGCTGGGTCGGGTCGGTGTTCGGCGCGAACACAAAGAATTCAAGTTCGGTCGCCACCACCGGCGCCAGACCGAGGGCTGCGTAGCGGGCAATGACCTTCTTGAGCTGGCCACGGGTCGACAGGTTGGAGCTCTCGCCGGTCAGCTCGTCGGCATCGCAGATTGCAAAGGCCCTTGGCTCTTCGCTCCATGGCAACGGATGGATCTGTGCAGGATCGGCCACCAGCGCCAGATCGCCGTCATCGCTGCCATAGAATTTGGCGGCGGGATAGCCGCCCATGATGCATTGCAGCAGCACCCCTCGGGCCAACTGCAAACGCCGCCCTTCGAGGAAGCCCTCGGCGGTCATTACCTTGCCCCGTGGCACGCCGTTCAAATCCGGCGTGACACATTCAATCTCATCAATGCCCGTCAATCGCTGCGCGAGTGAACGCTGGCCATCGGTTGTCATGACGCAATCCTTGTTATTGTGCGAGCCGCGAACGGCGACCCGGACAAAATAGGCTTCGGCTGTTCGGAATATCAAGCAGCAGCCAACAAAAAGAATTCCGGTCGATGAATCGGTGATTCAGGGCAGGTAAATACTGAACACACCGCCACCCAACGGGCCGCCATTACGGATCTCGGTCCGACCGCCAACACCGTTGCGCTGATGCAGCGCGGCGATGCGTCCGGCGAAGTACAGACCGAGGCCGGTGCTGCCACTGCTGTGGTTGATGCCCTGCACGTAATCGGACTGACGTTCGAGCATTTCGGCCGGGTAACCGTCGCCGTCATCGTTGATGCTCAGCACCAATTGCCCGGCTTCGTCGCTGACGGTGATCAGCAGCGATTCGCGGGCGTAGCGGATCGCGTTGTTGATGCAATTGCCCAGCACCGAGGCGATCAGTTCGCGATCGAAGAAGCCCAGGGGACTGAGCGGATCGACTTCGTAAGTGGCGATGATTCCACGGCTGGCGAACACGTCCTGATGCGCCGCCAGTTGTGCCTCGATGAAGTCGTCCAGCTCGTGATAAGCCGGCTGCAACGGCATCTGATTGACCCCAAGCTTGTACAGCCCTAGCAGCTGCACCAGCATGCCGTTGAGATGGGCGAACTCGAAGTCGATCACGCCCTGCTCCGGCCCTTGGCGCTGGGCCTCGGGCAGGCGCGCCAGCCATTGGCTGTGGGCCTGCATCAGCATCGCCAGAGAGTTCTTCATGTCGTGCACGGTGGAGGCGATCACCGTGGAAAAATCCAGTGCCTGCTCGTCTTGGTTCATTCGCCAAACGCCTTGCTTTTCAGCTTCTGATAACGCGGATAACGCGCGTCGGTATCGGGCATCATGCCCACCAGTTTCAGGCAGGCCCGGCATTCTTCCAGCTCCGCCGACGGCACATTGGTGTCGGTGCCGTGCAGCAGCGACTGGGCCATGTTCAGCGCGATACTGATGTTTTTCGGTTGCATCTTCAGCGCCTTGCGGAATACCTCGCGGGCCTCCACCAGATTGCCGGTCTTGTACACGCGCACGCCCTGACGGTTGAGGTCGGCGGCAGCGTTGCTGGAGCTGAGGATAGTCGGGTCGTCGGTGAGCTTGGCGATGTCTTTCATCACCGTCGGGTCATCGCCGTAGATTTCCGCACAACTCTTGAGCATCGAGGTGCCCGCCTCGGCCTGGCCGAGCATCTGCAATTGCTTGGCCACCAGCAACGCCGCCTCGGGGCTCATGAACTGCTCCATGCCGTCGAGGCGCATCAGCGCTTGCTCGGTGAGTTTTTCGGCGGTTTCGGCATCGTTGAGCAACAGGCTCGTGGCCTTCATCAGACGCGCGCGAATCTGCAGGCCCGGATCGGTCGGGTTTTCCTTGGCCACGGCGCTGAGGGTGGTATTGATCTCCAGCCGCGTTCGGGTGTCGAGCCCGCGTTCGCTGCCTTTGCTGATCAGCGCGTGGGCCAGGCCGAGATTGCTTTCCGGATCCTTGAACCGCGATTGCGCGCCCTGATTCACCGCCTGGCGATAAGCCCGGGAAGCCGTCTCGAAATCTTCGTTGGCCATCGCCAGCTTGCCCAGCAACGCCTGACGGCGCACCGCCAGCGGCGACAGTCGAATGGCTTCTTCCAATACCTGTTGAGCACCTTTGGTATCGCCTTCGGCGACCAGCACATCGGCCATCCCGTCGTACAACGCCGGCATCATCGGGAAAACCTTCAGGGCTTTTTCGTAAACGCCCTTGGCCTGACTGACCTGCCCGCGCTTGAACAGCAACTTGCCCAACCCGGCAAACGCCCACGGCAATGGCCGGTCGGCGATGATGCTGTCGTAGAGGCGCTCGAGCGCTTCGTTCTGGTTCATGTCGCGCAAGGCATCGGCGCGATAGCGCAGACACAGCGGCGAATAACGGATGTCCTGTTTGCACAGGGCGATGCAAGCGTTGAGCACCTCGACCGGTTTACCACGGTCGAGGGCTTGCAGAATCGGCTTGAGCAGGGTCTTGCGCTGCTCCAGACGCTCTAGGCGCTGAGCCAGGCCAGAGCGGTTGAACGGTTTGGTCAGGTACGCGTCCGGCTCGTGCTCCAGGGCACTGAGCACCATCGCCTGACTGGTCTCGGCCGTGACCATCACGAACACCGCTTCGTGACTGATCAGCTTCTCCATCATCAGGTCTTCCAGCACCTGCTGACCGTTCTTCTTGCCGTCACCGAGGTGGAAGTCCTGGAGGATAAAATCGTAGGACTTCTGCGCGCACATTTTCAGCGCCTGCTCACCGGTGTCGGCGGTGTCCACATCCTTGACGCCCAACTCGCGCAACATCGAACGCACGGAACTGCGGAAATCCGAGAAATCATCGACGATCAGAAAACTCTTTTGGTGATACGACAGCATCGAGGATTTCCAGGCAATTGAAGAAGATGGACCATTTCCAGGCGCGCAGATGATAGCTGCCGGCCAAATGCTATCAAGCGATTTCGCGCGACTCTGTAGTCACCGAACGGGTTATCGGCCGGATCAGCGATTCTCTTGAAGCGGGGGTTAAAGATTCGTTGCGCAAGGATTACCCTGCGCGGCGGTTCACACTTTCCAACGGCAAAGGATTCATCGTGTACATCAAGGGACGCTACATCGTGTCGGCCTGTGCGCTGCTGTTTTTTCAGCAGGCAGTGGCGAGCGGAATGGACTGCACAAAGGCGGCGAGTGCTGTGGAGAAGGCGATTTGCGCGGACAAGCCTTTGTATGAGGTGGATGCGCAGATGGGGGCGGCTTATCGGAAGCTGATGAATGCTGCCCCGGCGCAGGCCGAAGTGAAAAACGCCCAGCGCCAGTGGCTGAAGGAGCGTGATCGATGTGGCGAGGAGGTCAGTTGCCTGAACCAGCGTTATCAGGATCGTTTGCAGGTCTTGCACGCTCAGTGGATCGACGCGGTGGCCTACAAGCCGGACGACATTGATAAACAGGTCATGGAGGATCTGCAGCAACGGATTCGGGAGATGAGCAAGGAGAACCCGGAGTTTGCGCTGGAGCGAGCGCTGGATTCTCTCTCAACCGACGACGGCGAAACTTCGTTCTCCGGTGATCCCAGCGACGACAACACTTACGATCAGACCTTGTTTCCCAAAAGCATTCCCAAGGGTGTAACCCCGAATGAATGGAAGGCGCTTAAAGCTTCCGGTCTTGACGCTGATGCCGAGCAGGGCCAGGCGAATTACTCATTGATAGACCTTAACGGCGACGGTCAACGGGATCTGATCGTTTCAACCTACACCGGTGGTACAGGCCTCTTCAGCTTCTATGAAACCTTCCGTCGCGATGGAGAACGGTTCACCAGAAGACTGGCGCCCTATGATCCGGACGCCAGCGCCGGCAGCTCGTTGTTCTCCACCAATGATCGAGGCGCCAACCAATCGGCAGCCTGGATCAAATCTCATGGAAGGATGTATCTCGCCTATCGCAACGGGTCATACGGTGTCGATCAGATCTACCTGCTCAATCCCCTGAAGATCAACAGCCAAATACCAACAGTGACGGTTCAGTATGACTACAAGTTGATCGTGCCGAGCAATCAATACTCCGAGGAAAGCAGTACCAGCTACGTACTGGACCCAGTCTTGCGAAAAACTCTCATAAAAGCCCTGACCCAATCGGGTGCGGGTAAACCTCAACAACCCAGCCAACACAAAGGCCCCCTCTGCCCCATTCCTGCATCGGGCTCGGGTGACGATGATTATTACAGTTACGGCGCAGGTTACTACGCAGTAGAAACCGTCATGGACTTGCCAGTTTTCATCGACAACGAGTGCTTCATCGCAAGGCTGAACAATTGGTTTGGTAGTTACAGCGAGAAAGACGGATTGCCCGCCTTGCTGACTTTGCGCAAGCCTGGGTCTCAGGATCCCGAACGGGGCTTCTCAGTCAACGGCCGCCGACATTTCATGAACGTCACAACCTCGATTGGAAAGGCAGAGGGTGGAGCTGAAATTTTCTAGCCTTTCCTCCTGCAAGATTGAAAGACACAAAAAAGCCCCACCAGACACCTCTGCGTGGGGCTTTGTACTTCGGGGCGCTTCTCAGACCTCCGCCACCAACACATCGGCAATCCGGATGCTCAACGCCGCACCTGTCAGCGTCGGGTTCACGCAGGAGGACGATGGCATGACGCTCGTGCCTGCGATGAACAGGTTGGAATGGTCGTGACTGCGGCAATCGCGGTCCACCACCGAGTCTTTCGGGTCATCGCCCATGATGGTGGTGCCCATGATGTGCTGCCGATTCTGGAAGCCCGTGTCGGTGCTGAGGATGTCGGCGTCGAGCAGTTTCGCAAACTGTTTGAAGTCTTCCAGCGCCTTCTCTTTACCGGCGTGCCAGTAGTCGGGAACGCTGTAGTAGATCTCGGGAACCGGCAAGCCGATGGCGTCGAACTTGGTCTTGCTCGGGGTAACCCGATTCTCCGGCAGTGGCAGGGTTTCGAAGTCGACAGCCCAGTTCAGGGAGCGCGCCGATTGCAGGCGGATCTGCTCATCGAGCTTCGAGCCCAGGACACCTTTGGCGATCAGGTTCGAGGTGATTTGCGACGTCGGCACGGTGTTGCGCACCTTGATCTTGTAGCTCGGGTAATCGTTGCGAAACGCGCCATCGCGGCTGTTCAGATAGACCAGCAATTGCGTCGGCCCTTCGCCCGGCCACATGTCCTCCTTGGTCATGACGTTCATGCTGATGCCGGTGTGATCCATCAGGTTACGCCCGACCTGATCCGACGAGTTGGCGATCCCGTTCGGGTACTTTTCCGAGGTCGACATCAACAGCAGCTTCGGCGACTCGATACCGTAAGCCGCCAGCACAAAAGCCCGTGCGGTCAGTTTGTGTTTGGACTTGTCGGGGCGCATGTACCAGATCGCAGTGATCTTGCCGTCATCGCCCGCCTCGATCTTGTAGACGACAGAGTTGTCCAGCACCTTGGCGCCATGGCGCTCGGCCTCATCGATGTGCATCGAACCGTCGTACTTGGCGGCAATCGGACACACCGGGTTGCAGTTGTTGTTGCCAGCGCAGGGAGGCCGCTTGCCATAGGGGCGGGTCGCCCGGCCATTCGGCTCGAGGATCGGGTTATACCCGCCCTTGCCGAGCAATTCGGAAAGGCGCTTGAACATGTAGCTCGGTTTCAGGCCTTCCATCGGATAGGGAATCGAGCGCGGCGGATAAGCGTCCCCGCCCTGCCCGCTTTCGTCCTGGCCGTCGACGCCGGAAACGCCCAGTTCGATTTCAGCCCGAGCGTAATACGGTTCGAGTTCGTCATAACTGATCGGCCAGTCGCGACCACGGCCATACAGCGACTTGAGACGAAAATCGTTGGGCAGCATGCGCCACAGCGAGGAACCGAAATGCCAGGTGGTGCCACCTACCACACGCAGATAAGAGGTGTTGTATTTCACCGGCCCTACCTGCTGCAAATAGTCGCCATAAGTAGAGGGCGCGTGGGGCAGGCTCGGATAAGGCGACCCGGCGCCCTGCAGCTTGGCATTGGCCAGCGAGAGTTTCACCGGAGCATTGCGGAATGTTTCCACCACATCACGGCGATTCACCCGAGGCCCGGCCTCGAGCACGATCACCGACTTGTTCGCTTTGGCCAGGCCCGTGGCGATCAGACCGCCCATGACACCAGAACCGATGATCACCACATCGGCATCGAATTGATCGCTGCTCATACTGTCGAGTCCTGAATGACTGCTGGTTTGGGACCCCATGAATCCGGGCCGCCACCGTAGGTTGGAATGATGAGAATGCCGTGAGTGGGCTGATACATCATGGCGAGGGAATAGCTGATCAGCTCGGCATCCGCCGGCTCACCGACAATGCCCAGATACCAGGCGGAAATGATGCTGGTGGCCGTGGCCCGCAGCGATGGATCCGGATTCGGCTGCGCCAGGTATTCATCGACATGCCGGTAGCCCTGAGTGCTGATCAATTGCTTCAGGGCAATCACGTTGGTCGAGAAATTCGGTGCGCGCTTGTCCAGCGCAGCGTAGTAACGACCGGCCAGAACCGGATTGACCGCACGGCTGACCAGAAACTGCGACAGCGCAATGAAATCGTCACTCGAAACCTGGGCTGCCAGCACCGACTGCCAGGGCAGCGCACTGCCGATCATCGCGGCCAGGCCCAGCGTCACGGAACCGCGCAACAGATTGCGGCGAGTGAGCCCCGCCGAGCTTTCGGTTTGATTTTTTACGTGTTTGTGCGTCATTGAAGTGTCCATTGCTCAGGCCTCCTTGCGCCGACGTGCAATCAAGGCCCATGCGCCCAGACCGATCAACAAGCACACGAGAATGATGACCGGGATCGTAAACTTCGCCATCACTGCCAGTGGCGCCTGGGGCCCACCGTTGCGTACCTGTGCCACATCGGCGGCGGTGACAACCGCGTCGGCATTGCCGTAGCGCGACAGCACGTAGTTGCTGACATCGGCAATCTGCTGGTCGTTCAGGCGGTCGGTGAACAGCGCGTCAGGGCCGAAACCCGGCATGTCGATGGCCACACCGTCGACTTCACGATGCACGCCATACACGATGGCCGCGATCAGGTTGTCGCTGCGACTGGTGGCAGTGTTGTGAAAAAGCGATGGGTATTCCCTTGTGCCCTGACCGTTCGGCTGATGGCAGTTGGCGCAAGTGCCACTGAAAACGTGCCAGCCCGGGTTGTCCCCGGGTTTGCCTCCGCGCAGCGTCAATTCGTCGACCGAAGCCTGACCGTACTCGTGCCGGGCCTTGCTCTCCCCGGTCTTGATCGGCGTGGTCTGCAGCAGGTAGGCCGCGATGGCTTTGAGATCCACATCGCTCAGATGCTGCAGACTGTTCTCCACCGCCTCGGCCATCGGCCCCGCCGCCTGAGCCTTGCCCTCGACGTGTCCGGTACGCAGATAGGCCACGATCTCGTCACTTGACCAGGCCCCGATGCCGCTGACTTTGTCGGAGGTGATATTGGGGGCATACCAACTGCCCAGCGATCCGCCGGCCAACGGTTTTGCGCTGTCGGCCGCCATCAGGACATTGCGCGGCGTGTGGCAGGTGTCGCAGTGAGCCAGGCCGTTGACCAGATAGTCGCCGCGATTGACCTCGGCGGACTTGGCCGGATCCGGCGTGAAGCGTGTTTTGCTGTGGAACAGCGCGTTCCAGCCAATCATCGATGCACGGATATTGAACGGGAAATCCAGTGCGGTTTTCTGGTTCGGCGTATCGACCGGCGTCACTTCGTGCATGAAGTAGTCGTAGAGCGCAGCAATGTCGCTGTCGGTCATCTTCGAATAAGAGGTGTAGGGCATCGCTGGGTAAAGCCGAGTGCCATCGGCCGCCACCCCGTCACGCACCGCGCGGGCGAATTGCTCTGAGGTGTAATTGCCGATACCCGCCGTTTTCGAAGGCGTGATGTTGGTCGAGTAGATCGTGCCCATCGGCGAACTGAGCGGATAGCCGCCCGCAAAAGCCTCGCCGCCTGGCGCCGTGTGGCAAGCCACACAGTCAGCCGCTACCGCCAGACGCTTGCCCACCGACGCGGTGCTGTCGAGCCCCTCGCCATGCGCTGCCCCGGCCGTGGCGATCAACAGCGTCACCCATCCGGCAAAGGCGTACCCCTTGCATTTCCCTTTATCAATGCGACGCGACATGAGTCCTACCCTAGGCTGCTTCGTTCTTTTTTTCACGGTTCTGGAAATCACGAACACAGTGTCCTCGTCATCTTGAGCGACAAGAACGAAGAGGTACGATGTCGTACGTATTTTTTGGAATATTCCACACAATGTAACACTTGGCAATAAATAGAAAAGGCCAAGTGCCATCTTTTGTATGTATGTGCTGAGTGCTCTAAACCGATAGTTACAAGGGATTTCATGCAGAATATATTTACGTGAGAAACAACTGGTAACCCTACAGTTGTGGTCTCCGCAGCCGAAAGATGTACGACGACACGCCATTTTCTTACGAGCTGCACTCGATATTGTCCCGACCCCACACGTCAGCAGGATGCCCTTATGAGTTGGTTGAATGACGCAAGACTTTCCACGAAATTGATCACGGCCTTCGCCGCGTGCGCCTTCATCACCCTGGGGGTGGGCCTGCTGGGAAGCCGGGGAGTGACCGAGCTATCGGCGAGCCTCAGATCGGTGTTCGGCAACAACCTTGTCGCTGTCGCCAACATCGCGCAGACCAAAATCAAGGCCGTCGGACAGACCCGTGACATGTATCGGCTTTACGTCGCCACTGCGGCCAATCTGCCACAGAGCACCAAAGACGAATTCCTCGCCTCGATGAGCGCGAACCAGTTGGCGAGTGAAAAAGCCTTTGCCGAATATCGAAAAACCAAGCTTGCCGACGACGAACGTGCAGCAGGTGACCGAATGGAAAAAGCCTGGCCCGTTTACCAGGCGATCGTGCAAAGGTATCTGGCCCTGATGAAGGCCGGGGACCTGGAAAACGGCCGCGAATTGCTGCTCGGCGATCTGCAGAAAAACTACCGCGTCGTCATGGACGAATTGACCATCATGACCAACTCCAACGATATGCAAGTCAGCGAAGCCGCAAAGCGATCGGTTCTGACGGAGTCGTCCGCCAAGACGTCGCTGTACATCGGCATCGTGCTGGCCTTCGTCGCTGCGATTTTGCTCGGCCTGTTCATCAGCCGACTGATCAGCCGCCCCATCTCCAAAGCCGTTGAAAGCGCCCGAAGCATCGCTGGGGGAGACCTGACTCAAAACATCGTCAGCACCGGCCGCGACGAGGCCGGTCAGTTGCTCACGGCCCTGGCCGAGATGCAGGGCAGTCTGAAAGGCACTATTCAGCAGATCGCCAACGCGGCAGATCAACTGGCTTCAGCTGCCGAAGAACTCACCGCCGTCACCGACAACGGAAGCCGTGGTCTGATCCGTCAGAACGACGAGATCCAGCAGGCAGCGACCGCTGTCACGGAAATGACCTCCGCCGTGGAGGAAGTCGCGCGCAATGCGGTATCCACCTCCGAGGCCTCCCAGACCACCAGCCGGGAAGCCAGCAATGGACGCGATCAAGCGCGAAACGCCGTTGCCGCGATCAACCATGCAACCACGGAAATCGCCACCTCCACCACCATGGTCAAGGACCTGGCGGAGAAAGTTCGAGACATCGGCAAGGTGCTGGATGTGATCCGGGGAATTGCTGAGCAAACCAATCTTCTGGCGCTTAACGCCGCCATCGAGGCTGCACGCGCGGGTGAGCAAGGTCGAGGTTTCGCCGTGGTCGCCGACGAGGTACGAGCCCTGGCGGCAAGGACCCAGGCTTCGACGGGGGAAATCGAAGGCATGATCAACGACGTGCGTAACAGTGCAGACGAAGCCGTCGGCGCCATGGGGAAAAGCCAGGCGCTGGTCAGCGAAACCCAGTCACTGGCGCAAGCGACCGGCCAGGCACTGGAGCTGATTGCCGACGGCATTTCGCAGATCAATGATCGCAACCTCGTCATCGCCACGGCCTCGGAAGAACAGGCACACGTCGCTCGCGAAGTGGATCGTAATCTGGTGAACATCCAGGATCTGTCCACCCAAACGGCGGCAGGTGCGCATCAGACCAGCGCTTCGACCCAGGAACTGTCCAACCTGGCGGCGTCCTTCAACACGATGGTCAGTCGCTTCCGCTTATAAAATGGCGACAACAAAAAGCCCCGCCAGATCACTCTGCGCGGGGCTTTTCAATAGATGGTGTCCCAGGGCAGGTTCGAACTGCCAACCTTCCCCTTAGGAGGGGGATGCTCTATCCAATTGAGCTACTGGGACACAGGGCTGTCGGTGCGACAGACGGCGTGCATGTTAACGGTCGGGCCCTGATTTGTCATGTCGTCCGCAGGGCTTTTTAAGTGTAGGCAGGCGTCTTGCAAGGGTGCCGGACGTTTTACCGTGCAATTTGCATCTCCGCAAAACGCCATCATTGCAGAATGCAATGCGCCCTCTTCTAAAAATCCATTTAAATGCTTGTTTTTAAAGGACTTAACAGCAGTTAGACTATTGGCACGGCGGCTGCTTTACCGGTTCTATAAAAGAACATTCGGAGACTCGTCTCATGAACAGCGCCCTCGTCCTCGCAAACGTAATCGCACTGGCTGTTCTCGTGGGCTTTCACTTCCTCCCCGAGGACAACGAGAAAGTGGCCGGGCGCATGCCACATTACCTGCAAGTGCAGAAAACGCCCCAATGGGCGGTATTGAGCGATCAGCGCTCCGCCCCGCAAGCGGTCAGCGAGTCTGAACAGGTGTTGCCGGCGCAGTCGACTGAACGTCTGGTTTTTTGAAATATCTTCAGGAGTACAGCATGTCCAAGTCAGCCGCAGGATTTCTGATCCTCGCCTTATTGAGTGGCCTCGGGCACTTTTCGCTGTTCGAGGAAACCGAAATATCCCTGCCTCTGATCGGGTGCGGCGTGTTTTCGACGCTGTTCGTATTGGCGCTGGTGGCCGGGCGCAAGATCAAGTTTGATCCTGTACTGCGCTGACCCTGACCAGCTTCAGCAGCTGATTGACCGCATCCGCCAGGTCACCCGAATTGTCGATCAGATGCACAGGGCTGTCAGTTGAACGCCGGTCCTTGAACAGCGCGTTACGGGCGAGTCTCGCATCGATCTGTTCAAGCGTCTCCCGGCCACGCCGGAGCAGACGCTCCCGCAAGACGTTATCTCGCACCGTCAACAACACCGGCACCAGCGTCGGGTAGCTTTCCAGCGCTTGCCGAAGGTTCGCCCGAGAGCCGTTCACCAGGACGTGTTTCCCGGCTTTCAACCATTGGTCCATTTCCACCGGAATCCCGTAGGCGAGACCATTGGCCTCCCACGCCAGCGAAAACTCGCCGGCGCGCTGACGTTGCTCGAACTCCTGAGGCGTCACGCCGATCGCATCCTCGCCCACGGATTCAGCCGAACGGGTAATCACTCGCCTGATGATTTCGCAGTTCAACGCCCGCAAGGGTTCACGCGCAGCCTCGATCAGACTGTCCTTGCCGGAGCCGGAAGGCCCCATAAGGTAAATCAGCCTGCCATCCATCCTGAAAACGCCCTCCGGCGGGCATTTGCCCCTAGTAAATCGGCCATTTGCCACTATCCTGTACAAGGTAAGGAACAACGATTCAACCCGCATAGCATGCACGTTCTGAAGCCCTCGGGCATCAGTCAACGTGTTTCAGGACGCGGTCAGCAATACGGACTGATGCTTTCTTTTCAAACCAGTCCGCATTTCTGATAATTGGTGCTGGCATTACGCCTTTACCCGGATCAATATTTGTCACAGAATTGACGCCAATGATCTGGCAATTTTGAGGCATGATGCGCGCCTCTTAACAATTCAGGTTGAACCATTTGGCGCGGATGCTTGTCCTACCACACATCCTGCGGCCAATCCCGAGAACCGCTCCCCTGAACTAACCGGTTAAATATATGCGCCCATTGAAACAGGCAATTTATTCCAGCCGTACGGCTGACAAGTTCGTCGTACGTCTGCCAGACGGAATGCGTGAACGCATTGCCGAGGTGGCTCGCAATCATCATCGCAGCATGAACTCCGAGATCATTGCGCGCCTTGAGCAGAGTCTTATTCAGGAAGGTGCACTGGGCGAAGAGCTGAGCATGCGCCTGGACAGCCCGGAGCTGTCGCTGCATGAGCGCGAGCTGCTGCAACGCTTCCGTCAACTCTCCCACCGCCAGCAGAACGCGCTGGTTTCTCTGATCGCCCACGACGCCGAAATGGCCGCAGACGCATCCTGAGTCAAACCGAACATCTCAAGCCAGCATGAATGCTGGCTTTTTTTTGCCCGCAATTGGGGCTTCTCACAGACAAAAAACAGCCCGCCAATTGGCGGGCTGTTTTTTTATGCAGTCGTTCAGAGCAGGAAAATCGTCGCCAACCCGAGGAAGATGAAGAAGCCACCACTGTCAGTCATGGCCGTGATCATCACACTTGCACCCATCGCCGGATCGCGGCCCATCTTCGCCAGAGTCATCGGGATCAACACCCCCATCAAAGCGGCAAGTAGCAGGTTCAACGTCATGGCAGCGGTCATCACCACGCCCAGCGACCAGCTGCCATACAGCAAGTAAGCCACCACACCGATCACCCCACCCCAGACCAGGCCATTGATCAACGCCACGGCCAGCTCTTTGCGCATCAGGCGCGAGGTGTTGCCAGTGCTGACCTGATCGAGCGCCATGGCACGAACGATCATGGTGATCGTCTGGTTGCCGGAGTTGCCGCCAATGCCCGCCACGATCGGCATCAGCGCCGCCAGGGCCACCAGCTTCTCGATCGAACCTTCGAACAGACCGATCACCCGCGATGCGACGAATGCCGTGATCAGATTGATTGCCAGCCACGCCCAACGGTTGCGCAGGGATTTCCAGACCGAAGCAAAAATGTCTTCCTCTTCACGCAGACCGGCCATGTTGAGAACTTCGCTTTCGCTCTCCTCACGAATCAGGTCGACCATTTCATCGATGGTCAGACGGCCGATCAGCTTGCCGTTCTTGTCGACCACAGGGGCCGAGATCAAGTCGTAACGTTCGAACGCCTGAGCGGCGTCGTAGGCGTCTTCATCCGGGTGAAAACTCACCGGATCACTGGCCATGACTTCGGAAACCTGTTTCTCCGGATCATTGACCAGCAAACGCTTGATTGGCAGCACGCCCTTGAGCACGCCGTCGTAGTCGACCACGAATAGTTTGTCGGTATGGCCCGGCAGCTCTTTCAGGCGACGCAGGTAACGCAGAACCACTTCGAGACTGACATCCTCACGGATGGTCACCATCTCGAAGTCCATCAGCGCGCCGACCTGCTCCTCGTCATAGGAGAGCGCCGAACGCACACGCTCGCGTTGCTGCTGATCCAGAGTCTCCATCAGCTCATGGACGACGTCTCGCGGCAGCTCGGAGGCCAGGTCAGCAAGTTCGTCGGCATCCATGTCCCTGGCCGCAGCCAGGAGCTCATGATCGTCCATGTCGGCGATCAGCGTTTCACGGACGGAATCGGATACTTCGAGAAGAATGTCGCCGTCGCGATCGGCCTTGACCAGTTGCCAGAGCGTCAGACGATCGTCCAGCGGCAGGGCTTCAAGAATGTAGGCGACGTCGGCGGAGTGCAGATCATCGAGCTTGCGTTGCAACTCGACGAGGTTTTGCCGGTGGACCAGGTTCTCGACCCGGTCATGATGCGGGCCTTCCTGGCGATGAGTCAGGTCTTCGACGACCCGCTGGCGCTGCAGCAGCTCGACCACCTGAGCCAGGCGATCCTGCAGGCTTTCCTGTGTTTTCTTTACTTCGATTTCGGACATAGGCGAACTCCACTCCCAGCAGCGGGGCACGCCGGAAGGATCAATCAGTCAATTCATGATTGGTGAAACGGGTTACTGAATAACTACTGGGTAAGTCCATGGAGGTTTTCCATAAGCCCCGGCGGGGCTGACGGGCGCAATGATACACCGCCTGACGGTTTTAAACGTTAAAAAATCGTGGCTGAAACAAGCGCTTGCGAGACAAAGCTGAGCGCTGTCCTGATCCTTCACAGTGCGACGACTCATCCTGAAAAGAAAACACACCGCCAGTGAAAAAACTGCCGGCTACGCTTGAACAGGATCGTCATGGAGGACGCCGAATGCCATCGAAAACATCCCGACTCATGCTGACCACTCTGCTCTGCCTGCCCACCATCGGGAGCACAACCACACTTCATCGCTGCGAAGCTTCTGATGGCAGCGTCACGTTCACCACATTGAGCTGTGCGAACGATGAACACCTTTCATTGCAGGAAGTGCACCCCTATTCGCCCGGCTCGACCGTGACACTGATACCCGAAGCCCGGCACGAAGAAACATCGGGTATGAATATCAGAAAAAGAGAAATGGCCGTCGTCGGTCGCACTCACGATAAATGTGGAGATCTGATCGACGCGCGACAGAAGCGCGAGGCAATCATCAATCAACGAATCATCGCCGGCATGAACCAACAGGATGTGGAAAGCGCCCTCGGCAAACCCGACAAGGTAAGCATCCGCAATTCGGCAACGAGTTATCGTTACGACCTCAAGCGAGGCCGCAGTGCTCAAATCGATTTTGATGAGAAAGGATGCGTGACGGGAAAAGCCAAATCCCGGACAGCAAAAAGCCCGCGTTAAACGCGGGCTTTTCGGTATATGGTGCACTCGACAGGATTCGAACCTGTGACCGCTCGGTTCGTAGCCGAGTACTCTATCCAGCTGAGCTACGAGTGCAATTTGTGTTTTTAGACCAGACCACAACTGGCTGTAACCAAGTCATTTGCATTGCTGCAACTGACTCTTAAATGGTGCACTCGACAGGATTCGAACCTGTGACCGCTCGGTTCGTAGCCGAGTACTCTATCCAGCTGAGCTACGAGTGCATTCTGTGTTTTTAGACCAGATCACAACTGGTTGAAGCCGAGTCATTTACATCGCTGCAATTGACTCTTAAATGGTGCACTCGACAGGATTCGAACCTGTGACCGCTCGGTTCGTAGCCGAGTACTCTATCCAGCTGAGCTACGAGTGCATTTGTTGCGCCGCATTATAGCCCGTCTAATCTCTATTCCAACCACTTTTTCTATAAATTTCAACAACTTACAGAAAAAGCCAGATTACAACGTACTAAGCAAATAATGGCGGAGAACGGGGGATTCGAACCCCCGACACCCTTTTGAGGTGTACTCCCTTAGCAGGGGAGCGCCTTCGGCCACTCGGCCAGCTCTCCGCAACACGGGGCGTATATTAACCACCTTCTTCCCCGTTTGCAAACATAAAAATCGATAAAAATTAATGGCTTGGTTCTTCGTCCTTCTCTTTCTTTATACGCAGATAGATTTCTTCACGGTGCACGGCCACCTCTTTCGGGGCGTTGACGCCGATACGCACTTGATTTCCTTTAACGCCGAGCACGGTCACGGTGATTTCGCCATCACCGATAATCAGGCTTTCTGCGCACCGACGAGTCAGAATCAGCATACCTTTCTCCTCACGCGAATCATTTCAGGGACAACAGTCTGCAAAAAAAAGGCACCCGACCTACAACCGGAGCGATCGTAGCCCTACATGCCTGAGTATTGACCAGCGCGAGCAAAAGAACAGTTCGGGGCTCGCGCCATTCAAAAAATAAAGGGCGCGGTCAGACCGCGCCCTTCAGACAACGCATCACTCGCCCTGACGGGCCGGAGCGTCGAGTTCGAAAGCCGTGTGCAGGGCGCGCACGGCCAGTTCCAGGTACTTCTCTTCGATCACCACGGAAACCTTGATTTCCGAGGTCGAGATCATCTGGATGTTGATGCTTTCTTTTGCCAGGGACTCAAACATGCGGCTGGCCACGCCTGCGTGGGAACGCATGCCGACGCCGACGATCGAGACCTTGGCAATCTTGGTATCGCCAACCACTTCACGGGCACCGATCTCGCGAGCGGTGTTTTCCAGCACGGTTTGCGCGGACTGGTAGTCGTTGCGGTGCACGGTGAAGGTGAAGTCGGTGGTGTTATCGTGCGCGACGTTCTGCACGATCATGTCGACTTCGATGTTCGCGGCACTGATCGGGCCGAGAATCTTGAACGCCACGCCCGGGGTGTCTGGCACGCCACGGATGGTCAGCTTGGCTTCATCGCGGTTGAAAGCGATGCCGGAAATGATCGGCTGTTCCATGGTTTCCTCTTCATCAATAGTAATGAGGGTGCCCGGACCCTCCTTGAAGCTGTGCAGTACGCGCAGCGGAACGTTGTACTTGCCGGCGAACTCCACCGCGCGGATCTGCAGCACCTTGGAACCGAGGCTGGCCATTTCCAGCATCTCTTCGAAGGTGATCTTGTCCAGACGCTGAGCCACCGATACCACGCGCGGGTCAGTGGTGTAGACACCATCGACGTCGGTGTAGATCTGGCATTCGTCAGCCTTCAGCGCAGCGGCCAGCGCCACGCCGGTGGTGTCGGAACCGCCACGACCCAGGGTCGTGATGTTGCCGTGCTCGTCGACACCCTGGAAACCGGCGACCACCACCACGCGGCCAGCCTTAAGGTCACCGCGAATCTTCTGGTCATCAATCTGCAAGATACGCGCTTTATTGTGCGCGCTGTCCGTCAGGATCCGCACCTGGTTGCCGGTGTACGACACCGCCGGTACACCGCGCTTGATCAGCGCCATGGCCAACAGGGCGATCGTCACCTGCTCACCGGTGGAAACGATCACGTCCAGCTCGCGCGGAACCGGTTGATCTTCGCCACTGATTTGCTTGGCCAGATCGATCAGACGGTTGGTTTCGCCGCTCATTGCAGACAGCACAACCACCAGGTCATCGCCGGCATCGCGGAATCTCTTAACCTTGTCGGCGACCTGCTCGATTCTCTCGACAGTGCCGACCGAGGTGCCTCCAAATTTCTGTACGATCAAAGCCATTTCAAAGCCGCCTCTGCCCATGAAGGGCGCCCAATAATCACTCGAACAGCCGCCGGGTCCGCCACTAGACTGCGGGCCCGACGGGCCGTCTTATAAACCCTGCTCGACGAATGGAACGGTCAGCGCCAGTGCGCCATCCAGTGCGCCGGCGTCGACACCGCCGCCCTGCGCCATGTCCGGACGACCACCGCCCTTCCCGCCCACTGCCGCAGCAGCCTGCTTCATCAAATCACCGGCTTTGAGTTGGCCAGTCAGGTCCTTGGTTACGCCTGCAACCAGTACGACCTTTTCCTCATGGACACTGCCGAGCAGGATCACTGCGCGGCCGAGTTTGTTTTTCAGCTGATCGACCAGCGCCAGCAGCGCCTTGCCGTCCTGACCATCCAGACGCACGGCCAGCACTTTCACGCCCTTGACGTCCACGGCCGAGGCCGACAGATCGTCGCCCGCGGCAGCAGCGGCCTTGGCCTGCAACTGCTCGAGCTGCTTTTCAAGCGCACGGTTGCGCTCCAGCACCGCCGACAGTTTGTCGATCAGGTTGTCGCGGCTGCCCTTGACCAGGCTCGCCGCTTCCTTGAGTTGTTCTTCAGCAGCGTTCAAGTAAGCCAGAGCCGCAGCGCCGGTAACTGCTTCGATACGACGCACGCCCGATGCCACACCGCCTTCGCTGATGATTTTCAGCAGACCGATGTCACCGGTACGGTTGGCATGGATACCGCCGCACAGCTCGACGGAGAAATCACCGCCCATGCTCAGCACGCGCACGTTGTCGCCGTACTTCTCGCCGAACAGCGCCATCGCGCCTTTCTGCTTGGCGGTTTCGATGTCGGTTTCTTCGGTTTCAACGGCGGAGTTCTTGCGGATCTCGGCGTTGACGATGTCTTCCAGCGCTTTGATCTGCTCCGGTTTGATCGCTTCGAAGTGGCTGAAGTCAAAGCGCAGGCGCTGACTGTCGACCAACGAACCTTTCTGTTGAACGTGGTCGCCCAGCACTTTGCGCAATGCAGCGTGCAGCAAGTGAGTGGCCGAGTGGTTCAGCGAAGTGGCGTGACGCACGTCGGCTTCGACGTGGGCTTCCACGGGTGCGCCAACGATCAGGCTGCCCGACGCCAGTACGCCGTGGTGCAGGAATGCGCCGCCGGTCTTGGTGGTGTCGCGCACGTCGAAACGGCTGTTGCCGGCCTGCAGATAACCACAATCGCCAACCTGGCCGCCGGATTCGGCGTAGAACGGCGTCTGGTTCAGCACCACAACGCCTTCCTGCCCCTCACTCAAGACGTCCACGGACTGGCCATCTTTATAGAGCGCAACGACTTTCGCCGAACCGCTGGTGGCGTAATAACCGGTGAACTCGGTGTCGACGTCAACCTTGACCAGGCTGTTGTAGTCCAGACCGAACGAGCTGGCGGAACGTGCACGGACGCGCTGGGCTTCCATTTCACGCTCGAAACCGGCTTCGTCGATGGTCAGGCTGCGTTCGCGGGCGATGTCCGCGGTCAGGTCCATCGGGAAACCGTAGGTGTCGTAGAGTTTGAACACCACGTCGCCTGGAACCACGTCGCCTTTGAGCTCGGCCAGATCCTGCTCAAGGATTTTCAGGCCCTGTTCCAGGGTCTTGGCGAATTGCTCTTCTTCGGCTTTCAGTACGCGCTCGATGTGCGCCTGCTGGGATTTCAGTTCCGGGAACGCTTCGCCCATCTCGGCCACGAGTGCGGCAACGATCTGGTAGAAGAAGCTGCCCTTGGCGCCCAGCTTGTTGCCGTGACGGCAGGCGCGACGGATGATCCGGCGCAGCACATAACCGCGACCCTCGTTGGACGGCAACACGCCGTCGGCAATCAGGAAGCCGCAGGAACGAATGTGGTCAGCCACGACTTTCAGGGACGCCTGATTGTCGTTGCTGCAACCGATCGCCTTGGCCGATGCGGCCAGCAGGCTCTGGAACAGGTCGATTTCATAGTTCGAGTGAACGTGCTGCAGCACGGCACTGATCCGCTCAAGACCCATGCCGGTGTCCACCGACGGGGCTGGCAGCGGATGCAACACGCCATCGGCGGTGCGGTTGAACTGCATGAACACGTTGTTCCAGATCTCGATGTAACGGTCACCGTCTTCTTCTGGCGAACCCGGTGGGCCGCCCCAGATGTCGGCGCCGTGATCGTAGAAAATCTCGGTGCAAGGACCGCACGGGCCGGTATCGCCCATGGTCCAGAAGTTGTCGGAGGCGTATGGCGCGCCCTTGTTGTCGCCGATGCGCACCATGCGCTCGGCCGGCACACCGACCTCCTTGGTCCAGATGTCGTAGGCCTCGTCATCGCTGGCGTAGACGGTAACCCACAGCTTTTCCTTCGGCAGGTTCAGCCACTTCTCGGAGGTCAGGAAGTTCCAGGCGTAGGTGATGGCGTCACGCTTGAAGTAATCGCCGAAGCTGAAGTTGCCCAGCATTTCGAAGAAGGTGTGGTGACGGGCGGTGTAACCGACGTTCTCAAGGTCGTTGTGCTTGCCGCCGGCGCGCACGCATTTCTGGCTGGAGACGGCGCGGGTGTACGCGCGCTTTTCCTGGCCCAGGAAGCAGTCCTTGAACTGGTTCATCCCCGCGTTGGTGAACAGCAGGGTTGGGTCGTTGCCCGGAATCAAAGAGCTGGAGGCTACACGGGTGTGGCCTTGCTCTTCGAAGAAGCGAAGGAAGGCTTCACGGATTTCTGCGCTTTTCATTAGGTTCTTCCACGGAGGCTGCGGCCAAAGGCCTGTACGAAACGTCAACAGACGAAACGACGGCAAAGGGCCGCATTATATCGGCCCTGCGCGCGGGGTACAGCGTGTTTATACGATAGAAACGGTCAATTGGGCCGCTAACGCTGTCACTTGCGCGAAAACTCGACGAATGTCGCGATCACTTGCTCGATTTGCGAGCGATTGACGTCCATGTGCGTGACCATCCGCAGACGGGCGGCAGCGCTCAACTTGATCCCGCGTTCGGCGGCAAATGCCTTGATCGCCTCGGCACGGTCGCCCATCTGCACGTAAACCATGTTGGTCTGCACCGGCTCGACGCTGAAACCAGCCTCGCGAAGGCATTCGGCCAGCAACTGCGCGTTGGCATGGTCATCCGCCAGGCGCTCGACGTTGTGGTCCAACGCATACAGCCCCGCCGCCGCCAGCAATCCGGCCTGACGCATGCCGCCACCGACCATTTTGCGCAGGCGCCGGGCCTTTGCAATCAACGCCGACGAACCGCACAGCACCGAACCGACCGGCGCGCCGAGGCCTTTGGACAGGCACACCGAGACCGAATCGAAATACTGGGTGATTTCCCGGGCATCGACCCCGAGCTTGACCGCCGCGTTGTACAGCCGCGCGCCGTCCAGATGCAGTTGCAGGCCGTTGTCCCGAGTGAACTGGCGGGCCCGGGCCAGATAGTCCAGCGGCAACACTTTGCCCTGCATGGTGTTTTCCAGCGCCAGCAGGCGGGTGCGGGCGAAGTGGAAATCGTCGGGCTTGATCGCCGCGGCCACCTGATCCAGGTCCAGCGAGCCGTCGGCCTGCACTTCCAGCGGCTGTGGCTGAATCGAGCCGAGCACCGCTGCGCCGCCGCCTTCGTATTTATAGGTGTGTGCCTGTTGACCGACGATGTACTCGTCACCGCGCTCGCAGTGCGCCATCAAGCCCAGCAGGTTGCTCATGGTGCCGGTCGGGACGAACAGCGCGGCGGCAAAACCGAGCCGTTTTGCCAGTTCGGCTTCCAGACGATTGACCGTCGGATCTTCGCCATACACGTCGTCACCGGTGTCGGCGCGGGTCATCGCGTCGAGCATGGCGGGAGTCGGTTGAGTGACGGTGTCGCTGCGAAGATCGATAACGCTCATGAACCTGGCCTCAAGTCAGCAGGGGAAATCCCTTTACGAAGGTGAATTACTGCGGGCACGGCGCGGATTAATCAACCCTCGCGCAAGGAAAAGTCGTTTCCTGTGCTTCGAAAAATCCGATGGCAATCATCACAAAGGCGCAATGCACAGCCCGGCAATCTGTGTTAAAAACGCTGCGCCGCCCGATAAAGGGCGGCGAAACGTTCTCAGGGCGGGGTGCAATTCCCCACCGGCGGTAATTGCGCGCAATGCGCATAGCCCGCGAGCGCTTGGTGTCAGGCACGGCAAAAACCGTGAGCGGCGGCAAGGTCAGCAGACCCGGTGTGATTCCGGGGCCGACGGTCATAGTCCGGATGAAGAGAGAACGGGATTGACGCCAAAGGGCCGTCCGCCGTGTTCGCGCGAGCGTGCGTACCCTTGAATCCCTTTCGATTCATAACGCCCTGTTTTTCACACAAACAGGAGTCAGAACATGCAACCCACCGCTATCGACAGCAAAAGCAAACACACTCACGGCGAGCGCGTCGCGTTCATCCAGGCCTGCTGGCACAAGGAAATCGTCGACCAGAGCCGTAAAGGCTTCCTCGCCGAAATGATCGCTCAGGGTTATCAGGAATCAGACATCGATTTCTTCGAAGTCGGCGGCGCCTTTGAAATGCCCCTGCACGCCAAGCTGTTGGCCAAGACCGGTCGTTATGCCGGTATCGTCGCGGCCGCTCTGGTGGTGGACGGCGGAATCTACCGTCACGAGTTCGTCGCGCAGTCGGTGGTCAGCGGCCTGATGCAGGTTCAGCTGGAAACCGAAGTGCCGGTGTTCTCGGTGTCGCTGACCCCGCACCACTTCCATGCCGGCGAAGAGCACCAGAAGTTCTTCTTCGAGCATTTCGTGCACAAGGGTCAGGAAGCGGCGAAGACCTGCGCCGATACGTTGCAGAAAGTGCGTGCATTGCGCCGCACCGAGCCGCGTGCTGTAGCGGTCTGACCCCACAATGATCGTTCCCACGTCGAGGCGTCGAACCGTCTGCATGGGAACGCCTCAATGGACGCTCTGCGTCCGCTTTGGGACGCGGAGCGTCCCGGGCTGCATTCCCACGCGGAGCGTGGGAACGATCATCAGGCAAGATTTTCGTCAGTGGTCGGCACGATCAGAATACCCGCCCGCAGGCCGTTCTTGACCTTGGGGTTGGGGAAGATGATCCGCGCGCCCTGCTCTTCGATGATCCAGCGGGTATTGGCCAGGTCTTCGGCCAGCACATAACCCACATCCAGTTCGGAAAAGTTTTCGATGTCCGCCGGCAGGTTCAGGCGGAACGCATCGCTGTGCTTGATTATTTCCCGAGCCACACTGAACAGTTGTAGACCGTCCAGGCCCTGCTCGGCCATCTCCGGCTCGGTGCCTTCGATGATCTGCTTCAGGCGGGTTTCCAGCAGCGACACATTGACCCCGGCGTTCTGCCCGAATGGCCGCGCCTTGCCCAGTTCCAGGGTGAAGGACTCGGCCCCCAGCTTGTCGTAGGTGTAAGAGCTGAACACGATCGACGGCTTGTTCTGCAACAGCACCGCCTCCATGCCGGCGGCGCGCAGGCGAGCCAGCTCAAGACGGGAATGCTGGCGACCTTCCTTCCACGGATACAGCGCAAACTGCTCGATCTTCGAACCGCGAATCGCCGTGTGCAGGTCGTAGTGCAGGCGCTGACGATCAGGAAGGCTGAAGAAACTCGCCGCCAGGCGTTCCAGCTCGCAGGCGCGCAGGGCTTCAGAACCGCTGCTTTGTTCGTGACGGCCGTTGAACAACCGATTGACGTCTTGCTCGACGAAACGCTCGCCCTTGCGAATCGCTTCCGGGTTGCCGAACAGGAACAGAATGCGTGCGCGCGGCTTCAGATCGCCGCGAGCAATGTCATGCAGCAGCCGGTCGAGCAGTTCGATCGGTGCCGTTTCGTTGCCGTGGATGCCTGCCGACAGCAGCAGGTCCAGGCCATTGTCGCGCGCTTCGGGTGGCCGGACTTCCAGCGCACCCTCGCTCAACCAGCGCATGCGCACGCCTTCGACAGTCAGTTGAGTCTTCTCCGCCGGTTCACGGCCGGCGAGGGTCAGTTCAAGCAGTTTGCCGAGGGCGAGCATAGAGCGGTTTCCTTAGTGGTCGTGATTGCAATCCGGGCCGTGCACGTGGCCGTCATCGTCGCCGAGGTCAGCCGGTTCCATCTCCAGTTGCAGACTTACCAGATTAGTCGCCAATGGGCGCAACAGCAGGTTGGCGTACTCTTCGTCGCCCTCTTCGACGTCCACGCCGATCAACAGTTGGCCGCGGCCGTCCTGCTGGATCCACAGCTCTTTGCCTTGCCACATGACCGCGACGCGGGTGCAGGAAGTTTCCAGTTGCTTGCCGTCGGTGTCTTCAAGGATCAGCCGCAGGGAATCGCTCATGTCTTTTTTACGCTCTGTTGGGGAGACAAGCCGCGCGCCGCGTTCAGGCGACGCGCCGGCCATCAATTGATCTGGAATGGATAAACCGCGCCCAGTTTAAGGATTTGCGTCAGTTCATCCAGTGCCGTCCGGCATTCAAGCAGCAACTGCGGATCCGCCAGATCGCTTTCGGTCAGGCGGTCGCGGTAGTGCTTTTCAACCCATGCGGTCAACGAACCGTACAACGGGGCGGTCATGATAACCCCTGGGTTGACGGCCGCCAGCTCGGTTTCGTTGAGCGCGACGCGCAGTCGCAGGCACGCCGGGCCACCGCCGTTCTGCATGCTTTGCTTGAGATCGAAGACTTTTACTTCGCGGATCAGGCCACCGGAGCTGGTCAGGCCTTGCAGGTAATTCCACACGCGCTCGTTGCCACGGCACTCTTCCGGCACGATCAGCAGCATCGAACCGTCAGGACGCGACAGCAGCTGGCTGTTGAACAGGTAGGAACGCACCGCGTCATCCACGGTGACCGCCGAACGCGGCACGCAGACCGACTGGAACTTGCCGCCGACCTTGGCCAGTTTGGCTTGCAGTTCGGCCAGCATCTGATCGGTGTCGAGGAACGCGTCCTCGTGATAGAACAGCACCTCGCCGTTGCCCACCGCGATCACGTCGTTGTGGAACACGCCCTGATCGATCACCGCCGGGTTCTGCTGCGCATAGACCACGCCATCGTCACGCAGGCCGTGCAGACGAGCGACGGCTTGCGATGCCTCGAGGGTCTGGCGTGCCGGGTATTTCTGTGGTGCCGGGTAGCGGGTGTCGAACGCACTGCGACCGAACACGAAGAACTCGACGCCGGCCTCGCCGTACTCACGGCAGAAACGCGTGTGGTTGGCCGCGCCTTCGTCACCGAACTGCGCCACTGCCGGCAACGCGGCGTGGTGAGCAAAGTGTTGCTGGTTGGCGAACATCGCGCCCAGCACGCGACTGGTGGTCGGGTGCTCGATGCTGCGGTGGTATTTGCAGTTCAGGTTGGCGGCGGTGAAGTGCACGCGACCGTCAGCGGTGTCGGCACTCGGGCTGACCGTGGCGGCGTTGGCCACCCACATGCTCGATGCCGAGCAACTGGCGACCAGCAACGGCATCGCTTCCTTTGCGGCGCGCTCGATCACCTGAGCATCGGTGCCGCTGAAACCCAGACGGCGCAGAGCAGCCACGTCCGGACGCTCCTGCGGTGCGAGAACACCCTGCTGAAAGCCCATTTCCATTAGCGCTTTCATTTTCGCCAGACCTTGCAGCGCCGCTTCCTTCGGGTTCGAGGATTGCTGGCTGTTGCTCTGGGACGCAACGTTGCCGTAGGACAGACCACCGTAGTTATGGGTCGGCCCCACTAGACCGTCAAAATTGACTTCATAGGATTTCATCAGCGAGGCTCCACGAGAATCTGTTGTTATAGGCTTCAGTAACTATTCTTTGAGACCGCGGCGCGGTCATCGCTGGCAAGCCAGCTCCCACAGGGATCTCATCGCCCTTGTGGGAGCTGGCTTGCCAGCGATGGGCATCACGCCATCTTCACGCCAGGCGTCAGGGCCGCCGGCAACACCAGGCTCGGGGTTTCCAGAGAGGCCACCGGGTACGCGCAGTAATCCGCCGCGTAGTAGGCACTGGCGCGGTGGTTGCCCGAGGCGCCGACACCGCCGAACGGTGCGCTGCTCGCAGCACCGGTCAGCTGCTTGTTCCAGTTGACGATCCCGGCACGGCTTTCCAGCCAGAACTGCTGGTAGCGCTCTTCGGAATCCGACAGCAGACCTGCGGCCAGGCCAAACGCAGTGTCATTGGCTTCGGCAATCGCCGCCGCGAAATCGGCGTAGCGGATCACTTGCAGCAACGGGCCGAACAGTTCTTCGTCGGAGCGATCGACAACCGCCGTCACATCAACGATGCCCGGGGTCAGCAGCGCCGACTGCGCCTGCGGCTGAGTCATCGCCAGCAACGACACTGCGCCGTTGGCCAGCAGATGCGCCTGGGCATCCATCAACGCTTTCGCCGCGCCAAGGGAAACCACCGAACCCATGAACGGTGCCGGCTGCTGATCGAACGCACCGACCTCGATGGTCGAGCTGACTTCCACCAGACGCTTGAGCAGGCTGTCGCCCCACGCGCCTTCCGGCACCAGCAGACGACGGGCACAGGTGCAGCGCTGACCGGCGGAAATGAACGCCGATTGAATAATCGTGTACACCGCAGCATCAAGATCGGCGACCTGATCGACCACCAGCGGGTTGTTGCCGCCCATTTCCAGCGCGAGGATCTTGTCCGGACGACCGGCGAACTGCTGGTGCAGGTGATTGCCGGTACGGCTCGAGCCGGTGAAGAACAGACCGTCGATGCCCGGATTCGCCGCCAGAGCGATACCGGTTTCGCGGGCGCCTTGCAGCAGGTTCAGGACACCGGCCGGCAGACCGGCTTCAATCCAGCACTTGACCGTCAGCTCGGCGACTTTCGGGGTCAGCTCGCTCGGTTTGAACAGCACGCTGTTACCGGCCAGCAGCGCCGGCACGATGTGGCCGTTCGGCAAATGGCCAGGGAAGTTGTAAGGACCGAACACCGCGACCACGCCGTGGGGCTTGTGGCGCAACACGGCGGTGGCGTCGCCCAACGGGCCGCTCTTCTCACCGGTACGCTCGCGGTAGCTCTGTACCGAAATCGCGATCTTGTTGACCATGCTGGTGACTTCGGTCGCGGCTTCCCACAGCGGTTTGCCGGTTTCCTCACCGATGGTGCGGGCCAGTTCGTCAGCATGGTTTTTCAGCGCGGCGGCGAACGCTTCGAGCACGCTGATGCGATCTTCCAGGGTACGCCGGGCCCAGCCCGGGAACGCCTGACGCGCAGCCTGCACGGCCGACTCGACCTGAGCGGCAGTGGCGCCCTCACCCGACCACAGCACTTGCTGGGTCACCGGGTTCAGCGATTGAAAGGCCTCGCCCTGACCGGCCAGCCACTCACCTGCGATGTATAGCGAATTCATTATTTCGACTCCCGGGCAGCAGACAACGCCACGGCGCGCACCTGATCGCCAGCGTTGAGTTGAAGACGTTTGGCGGTCAGCGGATCGACCACCAGGGTGCCGGCGGCCAGACGGGCCGGCGCAGCCGTGATGCGGCAGTCTTCGCGTTTGCGGTTATGGATGATGAACGGCGTGGCATCGTCGCCCGGCGTGCCGATGGCCAGCACCAGCGCTTCGCTGTCACGCACCGCGCGGATCTTGCTGGTCTCGCACTCGATGGCGGGACCTGCGTCGAAGATGTCGACGTAACCCTGATAGCTGAAACCTTCGCTCTTGAGCATCGCCAGCGCCGGCTCGGTGTCCGGATGCACCTGGCCGATGACGTTGCGCGCGTCCGGCGACAGGAAGCAGGTGTACAGCGGGAATTTCGGCATCAGTTCGGCAATGAATGCCTTGTTGCCGACACCGGTCAGATAATCGGCCTGGCTGAATTCCATCTTGAAGAAGTGACGGCCCAGGCTTTCCCAGAACGGCGAACGGCCGGCGTCATCCGACACGCCGCGCATCTCGGCGATGATCTTGTTGCCGAACAGTTCCGGGAATTCGGCGATGAACAGCATGCGCGCCTTGGACAACATGCGGCCGTTGAGGCCGGTGCGGTAGTCAGCGTGCAGGAACAGCGAGCACAGCTCGGAGTTGCCGGTCAGGTCGTTGGCCAGGAACAGGGTCGGGATCTCGCGATAGATATTCAATTCCTGCGAGGCGCTGACAGTCAGGCCGACACGGAAGTTGTACCAAGGCTCGCGCAGACCGACGGCGCCGGCGATGGCGGAAATCCCCACCACGCGACCGTTGTCGTCTTCGAGCACGAACAGATAGTCCGCGTCGCCACGACCGGCTTCACCGCGAAAGGTCTTCTCGGCCCAGCCAACCCGGTGGGTCAGGCGCTCTTCGTTGGCCGGCAAGGTGGTCAGGCCGGTGCCGGTGCTGCGGGCCAGGTCGATCAGAGCGGACAAATCGCTGCTGCGTACGGGACGAACAATCATGCTATCTCCTCAAACGGGCCGCCGTGGCCACCCGTGAAACTCGCTAAAGCGTTAAACCGCCACCAGGCGCACGCTGGCACCTTCACCGACGCCCAGGGCTTCGGCCGCTTCCAGATCCAGGGTCACCGGTTTGCCCGGCGCGTAATCCAGCTCAAGCAATACCGCGCGGTAATCCTGCAACTGGGCATTGGCCACCAGATACTGGCGCCCGGCACCTTTGACCGGCTCGCCGAGTTTCACCGGCACCACACGGCTCTGGGCGATCGAACGGATCCCCGAAACACGCGCATGCAAGGTCGGGCCACCGTCGAAAATGTCGATGTAGTGATCGGTCTCGAAGCCTTCGCGCATCAGGATGTCGAAGGTGATCTGCGCACGCGGGTGTACCTGGCCCATCGCTTCCTGAGCGGAGTCCGGCAGCAGCGGCACGTAGATCGGGTAATGTGGCATCAGTTCGGCGAGGAACGTGCGGCTCTTCAAGCCACACAGACGTTCGGCCTCTGCGTAGTTCAAATCGAAGAAGTTGCGACCGATGGCGTCCCAGAATGGCGAGTCGCCGTTCTCGTCGCTGTAACCGACGATCTCGGTCACCACCGAATCGGCGAACCGCTCCGGATGGCTGGCGACGAACAACAGGCGGCCACGGGAGTTGAGCTCGGCCCACGGCGACCCCACCAGCTCGCGCTGCACGTAGAAACTGGTCAGCAAGCTGTTGCCGGTCAGGTCGTGGCATTGCGAGAGCACGTGGATCTTGTTATGGATCTTCAGCTCGCGGGAGGCGTGCACGAAGGTCTCATTGCGAAAGCTGTAGAACGGCTCGGAATAACCGGCCGAAGCGACGATTGCCGAGCAGCCCACCAGCTTGCCGGTAGCGGTGTCTTCGAGGACGAAGAAGTAACTTTCTTCGCCGTTGAAGCTCACTTCGGCGGCAAACGAGGCTTCGCTCGCAGCGATCTTGTCGCTCAGGCGTTCAACGTCATCCGGCAAGGAAGTGACACCAATCGGGCTGTCCGCAGCCAGACGCTGTACCTCGCCCAGATCAGCCATTTGCGCGGGGCGCATCACCAGCATGGTGTCACTCCTTTCTCTCATCAATTCACAGAAAAATAACCGGGCAGCTACTGCATACACAGAGATCAGTGTGGGAGCGGGCTTGCTCGCGAAAGCGGATTGTCAGTCAACATTTTCGCTGTCTGACCCACCGCTTTCGCGAGCAAGCCCGCTCCCACATTTGATTTTGCCCGGCATCAAAATTGGGTTCGGCGCCTGATCAAGTCAGGCGCCGAAGGGTCTATCAGGCTTGGGTCAGTTTCGCCGCAGCACGTTCGAAGCGATCCAGACCGGCGTCGATGTCTGCGTCTTCCACCACCAGGCTCGGGGCGAAACGGATCACGTCCGGGCCGGCCTGCAAAATCATCAGGCCTTCTTGTTCAGCGGCGTTGAAGATGTCCTTGGCCTTGCCTTTCCAGGCGTCGCTCAGCACGCAACCGATCAGCAGACCGAGACCACGCACCTGGGTGAACAGGCCGTACTTCTCGCCGATCTGTTGCAGGCGGGTCTTGAACTTGTCGTGCTTGGCATGGACGCCGTTCAGCACCTCAGGGGTGTTGATCACGTCGATCACCGCTTCGGCCACGGCACACGCCAGCGGGTTGCCGCCATAAGTGGTGCCGTGAGTGCCGACGACCAGATGCTTGGCCAGCGCTTCGGTGGTCAGCATAGCCGCGATCGGGAAACCTCCGCCCAGGCTCTTGGCGCTGGTCAGGATGTCCGGGGTCACGCCGTAATGCTGGTAGGCGAACAGGTTGCCGGTACGGCCCATGCCAGTCTGCACTTCGTCGAACACCAGCAGCGCGTTGTTGGCGTCGCACAGTTCACGGGCGCCTTGCAGGTAAGCCAGCTCGGCCGGCAGCACGCCGCCCTCACCCTGGATCGGTTCCAGAACGACCGCGCAGGTCTTGTCCGAAACAGCGGCTTTCAGTGCCGCCAGATCGTTGTACGGCACGTGGGTGATGCCGGTGATTTTCGGGCCGAAACCGTCGGAATACTTCGACTGGCCACCAACGTTCACGGTGAACAGGGTACGGCCGTGGAAGCTGTTGAGCGCGGCGATGATTTCGTACTTCTCGGTGCCGAAACGGTCGAACGCGACGCGACGGGCCAGCTTGAAGGCGGCCTCGTTGGCTTCGGCGCCGGAGTTGCAGAAGAACACGCGCTCGGCAAAGGTGGCGTCGATCAGCTTGTGCGCCAGGCGCAGGGCCGGCTCGTTGGTGAACACGTTGGACACGTGCCACAGCTTGTTCGCTTGCTCGGTCAAGGCACCGACCAGCGCCGGATGCGCATGGCCCAATACGTTGACGGCGATACCGCCGGCGAAGTCGATCAGCTCGCGGCCGGCCTGATCCCAGACGCGGGAACCGGCGCCACGCACCGGAATGAAAGCGGCAGGCGCGTAGTTGGGAACCATAACCTGGTCGAAATCGGCGCGTTGTACCGCAGCGTGCTCAACGGACATCGGAGTCTCCTGATGAGGGCCACCCGCCTGAAACTGGCGAGCGATGGGGGGATTGTAAGGACAGTTTTGTGCCCGGCCTTGCCGCCAAGCGACAACTTCTTATAGCGCAAACCCCGGATTTTCCCGGGTTTACGGCAATGCGACATATAGCGTCGCAAAGGCGCAGTTTAAACCGTCGCCAGCAATTGCAGCAGGCCTGAGAGGATATCAATTGCGGCAGCCGCCAATGTCATATCTATGTACCGCACTTTGTCGAAAGCAATTTGATTTGCTGGGCTCCTTTTCCGGATGCCGAAGGCAGGATCACCATGCAATCTCCGATCAATCGGGCCAGCGCCACGGCCGACACCGACGACCGACACAACCCGCCCTCTCATTATCAACCGCTCGTCAACGCCATGCCCTCATGGCTGGGCAATGCCTCGGACAAAAGGCGCGAGGCACTGAAGAACAATCGCAAGACACTTCCCGACACCATCAAGACTGCACCGCAGGCGGATCACGACGAATTGAGAGCCGCGATCGCCAACCACATGTCCGCTCAGAACACCGTGGATCAGAGGCTCGATCGCGTGCAGGACGCCAGCGCGTTTGCAACACCGCTGCTTGCGCAAGCGTTGAAGTCCCGGTTCGGCGTGGAAGTGGACGTCAAGGAAACCTTCCTGCGCCTCTACATACCGGTGACCGTGTCCGGCTTTGCGATCAAAACCGGCGCCCGGGTCTGGACCGTATCGCTGGTAGAGGCGGCGCTGCACAATTTCGAAGAGAAGGAAACACGGCAAGGGGCTTACGAAAGTGGCTCATCCTTCATTTCCAGACCGTCTGCGACAGGGCAGTTCGAGCCGCTGCCGCAGGTCAACGGCAAAATCACTATCCCGGCCTTCACCAGCCTTTGCCGGGAGCTGGACATCGGCGCCCGCTACAAAACCTACCTTGAAGACAACCTCGGTTTCACCAGCCCGGTCGCCGCTGCGGTGTTATCCCGCGATGTCAAGGACAGTCAGAAAGCCGCACTGAGGGCCGCCCTCCAACTGGCACGGATGAACCAGGACATCGGAGAGTTATATTTTCGACTGATCGGTGGCTTGCTCGATGGTCTGGAAGGCATGCGGATCGACCGTCAACCGCTGCGCTGTCACGACTTGACGATGATGTCGGCCACACTGACCGGCATCGTGATATTCACCCCGGATCTGGAACAGGCCAGGGCCTCGACCCGGGTGGTTGCTTACATACCCGATGATCCCGAGCACCCCGTCAAGGAATACGCCTCGCCCGTCGAAATGGAGAAAGAACTGACCCGCCAATTGCGCGCCCCCGACTATCAGCGTTTCTTCAGCCGTTTCGTACTCCATGAACAACGTGGTCATTTCTTCAGCGAACTGAACCGGCGACTGAGCAAGGTGACATGGCACAAGCCTGAGGCGGGAAGCCCGCTGCCTGCCTGGCGAGACACCCCTATAAACAAGCCGAAACTGCAACTTACCGTCACGCCCATCACCACAGAACTCTGGGAACACCTCTACCAGGGCAAGCTGAACAAGATCCTCAATGACGCAGCGACTATCGCCGTATCAACGGCCACGACGGACGCTAACGCCCGCTGGGCGCTCTGGGACTCATTCGTCAACGTGGCGTCATCGATTCTCGAGATCGCCTCCTTCGTCCTGATGCCGTTCGTACCGTTTCTCGGAGAAATCATGATGGCCTACATGGCCTACCAATTTCTCGACGAAGCCTTCGAGTGGATTGTCGACTGGGCCGAAGGGCAGATTACAGAGGCCGCCGAGCATTTTTTCACCGCATTGGAATCATTGATCCAGCTGGGGGCTTTCGCCCTCGGTGGCGGGATTGCCCTGACAGAACTTCCAAAAATATTGCCGGCAGAAGTCATGTCATTCATTGACCGGTTCCAGCCCGTCAAACTGCGCAATGGCAAAACCCTCTACTGGAAACCGGATCTGAAACCTTACGAGCGCCAGGTCAAGCCACCCGAAGGGACCGGGCCCGACCGCCAGGGCCTGCATCACTATCAGGGCGAAAGCCTGCTGCCACTCGAGCAGGCGCATTACCTCGTCAGTCCGCATGAACATCCCGGCAAACTCTACATCGAACACCCCGCACGGGCAGATGCCTACCGCCCCATCGTGCGCCATAACGGCGAAGGCGCCTTTCATACCGAGCTTGAACGACCGCTTGAATGGGACGCCCCTACCGTATTGCAACGGATCGGTCACAGCGTCGAGTCGTTCCCTGCGGTGCGACGTGAGCAGATCCTCAAGGTCAGCGGTTATACGCAAGACGCACTGCGCAAAATGCACGTCAACCAGGAGCGCTTGCCCCCCTTGCTGGCCGACAGCATTCAGCGCTGCCGGATTGATCAGGACCTGCAGGACTTCATCGACCGGATGGCCAGCGACCGCCCCGAGGATTATTCAGGTGCGGATCCGCTGCTCCAGCTCCGGCTTATCGCAGAGCAAACGCCCTGGCCCCAGCGCAAGACATTGCGTTTCATCAACGCTCAAGGTGAGATTGCATGGCAATCCTCTGCCGACGAACAGCTTCCTGTGACCGAGATTCGGCAGGACAGCCTGTCCGATGGCGACGTCCTCAAGACGCTGCTGCAAACGCTCAGCGAGCCGGAAATCAATACGCTGCTGGGAGAGGATTTCGGTGAGATGCACGCTATCGAAGCGCGCACGCGCAAGCTCAGAGCCAGACTGGCGCAGATCGCCCGAGAGCAGCGCACCTCGCTTTTCGAGCAACGCTACCAAGCGCTCCAACAGCGCGACGAGCCCTTGATCAGGCGTGCGGCCCTGCATGAGCCACAGCTGCCTGCCAGGGTGACTGAAGAGTTGCTGAACACGGCCACCGGTTCGGAACTGGTGATGATCAGCAAAGGACAATGGCCCGAACGGCAACAGGCGCTGGCAGAACATGCCAGGCAGGAACTGCGCGTCACTCGCGCCTTCGAAGGGTTGTTGCTGGATTCTGTGCGCAATCCTGATACCGATACGCTGGCGCTGCACAGCCTGCAACGATTGCCAGGCTGGTCCGCAGACGTACGCCTTGAAGTGCGCGGTCAAGATCCCCAGGGACAGTTGATCGACAGCACCGGCCCGGTCGATGCCGCCATTCAGAAGGTGCTGGTGCTCAAATCCGATGGGCTCTGGCAGCCGTACGACGAGCAGGGACTGCAACTGCACGGCTCCACCGATTTCTACACTGCCGTCCTGCAAGCCCTGCCGGACGCGCAAAGAAACGCCTTGAACCTGCAGATCGGCGAGGGGGGAAAACTCAGACAAGCCATCAGTGACAATCCGCTCCCACGTACCGACCTGCGGCTGACAATCACGCCCGATCCCGTGCCGCCTCCCGTCATGGATACCTTGCGGTTGCTGGGCACGGACGGCTATTCACGCAACCCGCCACCGGCGCTGCGAGCACCCCGCACGCTGGACAACCGGATCAGACAGATCTACCCGAGAATGCCTGAAGTCGAACGAATCGCCATGGCGCAGCGCCTGGCCAACCATCCGAACGGCGCGATCGCCGAACTGTCCCGGCTTCAGCTGGAATACGCACAACTCGACAGCGATCTCAATCAATGGCTGTTCGACCTGCCGGAGATCAACCCGGCTGATGGCCTCCGTCGAACGGATGACCAACAGATGGCCGCCATCCGTGATCGCCAGACGTTCGCCAACGACCTGCGTAGTTGCTGGCGCAGAGAGATGCATGGCCCGCATGGTTACCAGATGCGTTTTTCACAGCCGATCGTGGGCAACCTTCCTGCCCTGACGGCCGACTTTTCCCACGTCGACAATCTTGAACTGATCGGCAGCGGCGAGCCCGGTGCCCTTGACCACTTCCTCGAAAGTTTTTCGGGACTTGTACGCATGGAACTGCGCGACTTCGACCTGCACAATCTGCCGCCGCGCCTGACAACGCTCGCAGGTCTGAAACAGCTGACACTGCAAAACTGTGGCGTCGTCCTGACACCGGAAAACCGGTCGATCATGTCGAGCCTCAACGGGCTGACCGCACTGGATCTGGAAGGCAATCCACTGGGTGTGACATTCGACTTCACCTTCATGCCGAACCTGACGCATCTGAACCTTTCCAGTACCGGCCTCTCCGAAATCCCCAGCGGCGTCCTGGATCACCCGCGCCTGACCAGCGCATGGCTTACCGATAACCAGATCACCACACTGCCCGATGCCTTGTTCGAACAGCCGGCTGCTTCCACCGCAGGGTACGATTTTTTCGGCAACCCGCTTTCTGCTGCGACCCGTGAAAACGTGAAGATCTACTTCAACCGGACCGGCAGCGATCTGGGCGTTCGTCCCGAGCAAACGGATATAAACCGGATCAAGGCACTGTTTCCCGACCTGAATGACCGTCAATCCAGCGAACTGATTTACAGCCTGCCCGGCTCGCTGTTACAGGGTCGGCTTCAACTGGATCGCTGGGAGAGCGAAATAACCCGGCTGACCAGCGAGCTGGCCACATGGGCGCGGGACACACCCAATCGCGATCCGTCCACGGGTGAACTGCTGACGCCCAACGAACACTTCAATCAGTTTTATGAGCGAGAAGTTTTCGCCGGAAGAATTGAGCGGCTGTGGCGTCACCGCTCGACGGCACATCCGCTGACGAGAGCGGATGTGTTATCGGCGCAAGCCAATTTCATCGGTGACATGCCGGAGCTGTCGGCGGATTTCAGCCACATCACCGCACTGTCGCTCAACGGGAACAAACAAATACGTGCCACCTCACCCTTTTTGCGCAGCTTTCCCCGGTTGAAACGCCTGATCCTGCATGACTTTGCACTTGAACAACTGCCACAGTCCCTGGCGGCCCTGCCCGTGCTCGATACCCTGGTTCTCAACAACTGCGGCGTGACCTTGACTGGCGAGCTGCAGCTTGCACTGGCGGGGATGCGCGAGCTTGAATCACTCGAACTGCCCAACAACCCGCTGGGCAGTGCGCCCGACGCAGGCAGTCTGCCAGCGCTCATGTATCTGGACCTCTCTCGCACAGGCATCAGCGATGTTCCTCCCGGATTGGCCGGACATCCGAGATTGAAAACGGCCATTGTCAGTGATAACCGGATCAGCGAGTTGCCCGAGGCGCTCTTTGACCTGCCCGCCGAAGCCAGCGCAGGATTCGATTTCTCCGGCAATCCGTTGACCGCCGACACACTGGAACGGATCAAACGTTACTCGCGCGACACCGGTATGGATTTCGGCGTGGTCGCCAAACAGGCTGACATCGATGCCACCCAGGCGCTGTTTCCCGACCTGGACGGCGAAGAGGCCAGCGAGGTGTTTTACGGGTTACCCGGTGACCTGGAACACGGACGCCGCCAGCTCAGGCACTGGAAAGCCGAGCTCGAGCAACTCACCGCCGATCTGTCGCAATGGAAAATGGCAGTTCCCCACGAGCATCCTTTCAGCCATCAACCCCTCTCACCGCGGGAGTTCCTCGCCGAACATTCGGCACGAACAGCGTTTGCCGAACAGTTGCAAACACTGTGGCGCTCACGAATGCCGGAAAACCCCAGGCAGCGGGGCGATTCACTGGTAGCGCGTGTGACATTCATCGGCGAATTGCCCACCCTGACGACCGACTTCAGCCACATCCGCGAAGTCTCACTCACAGGGCATGACGCTCTCGGCAACGTCGACGGTTTCCTGCAACCCTTCAACACCTTGCGCCACCTGGAACTGCACGATTTCAACCTGGGCCAGAACCCGCTGACGTCCATGCGCATGCCTTCACTGCAGCGCCTGGTTCTGGAGCATTGTGGATTGACGCTGACCCCGCAAAGCCGCACATCCCTGTCGTCTCTTGAAAATCTTCGGTATTTGAATCTGAGCCGAAACCCGCTGGGCGCCCACCCGCCCCTCGAAGCGCTGCCGGCCCTGGTGCAACTGCGCATGATCGATACCGGGATTTCGAGCCTGCCCGACGGTTTGCTCGGTCATCCACGACTGCTCATCGCCATGCTCGAACGCAACCGGATCCGCGATCTGCCCGACATCCTTTTCGATATTTCCGCCCGCCCACCCAAGCAACTCAGCCTCGCCGACAACCCGCTGTCATCCACCACGCGGGAACGCATCAAGCTCTGTTACCAGCAGTTCAGACAGCACTTCGGCGTTTCAATGCCTCGAGAAGACCTCGAGCGGATCCGTGAGCTGTTTCCATCCCTGAGCGATGATGACGCCAATCGAGTGCTGTACCTGCTGCCGGGAACTCTCGACTTCGGTCGATTACAGATCGGGCGCTGGGAGACCGAACTGCGGCAGCTTGAAGGTGACCTCGAAAAATGGGTGACAGACGTCCCTGATCGTTATCCGGCAAGCAGCATCGAGCTGACCGCCAGTGATCGATCCGCAGAGCAGGCCAGTCGCAGGATGTTCCGACAGGAGATCGAATCGTTCTGGCGCGAAAGGTCTCGCGAACACCCCGAGCGGCGAAGCAAGGTGCTCAACCTGAATCCGGCCTTCATCGGTGACCTGCCGGACTTGAGTGCCGACTTTTCTCACGTGACAACATTATCGATCACCGGCAATGCTCAACTACGGGCAGGCACAGGCTTCCTGCGAGGGTTCACCGGCCTCGACTCGCTCGAATTGCGAGATCTGGCATTGACCGAGGTGCCACCCGCACTGACCGCAATGCCGGATCTTCAGCAATTGGTGCTGAGCAACTGCGGGGTAGTACTGGATGACAAGGGCAGCGCCACGCTGGCGTCACTCAAACAACTGGTCAGACTCGATCTTTACAGCAATCCGCTGGGCCGGCTGCCGGATATCCGCGACCTGCCGGAACTGGAATTTCTCGATCTGTCGAACACCGGGATTACCCGGCTGCCATCGAGTTTGCTGGATCCTCCCTGGCTGGAAACCGCCATCCTCAGCGGCAATCGCGTGACCGAACTGCCCGCCGAGCTCTTCGATTTGCCTGCCTCCGCCAGCAACGGCATTGACCTGGGCGACAATCCGCTGGACGCGGCCACCCGCGAGCGCATCAAGGACTACTTCCGCCGAACCGGGGAAGACCTTGGCGTGCTGGCCGAGCCGTCGGACATCGCACGCGTCCAGACGCTCTACCCGGCCCTGAGCGATAAACAGGCCAGTGATTTCATCTATCACCTCGAAGGCACACTGGCCGATGGCCGGATCGAGCTGGCACGCCGGGAAGCCGAACTCGAGCAACTGCTGGGTGATCTTGCCGCCTGGGAAAACGACATACCCGTTCACCCGGTCACCGGGCTGCCACTCCCAGCGGACCAGCGCCTGATGCAAGAGCAAATCAGAACGGCATTGCGAGAAGCATTGCTGACTTGCTGGCGCAAAACCCCGGTCGAAGGAGCAGACGCCAGTGACCACCAGTTTGCGTTCAGGCTGCCGATCATGGGGGAGTTGCCAACACTGACCGCCGACTTCGGCCACGTTTCGGATCTCTATCTGGTCAGCACCAGTGATCACTCGCCGCGGATCGGTCGATTCCTCGAGGCCTTTACCCACCTTGAAAGCGTCGATATTCAAGGTTACGACCTGCCCTCCATCCCCGAAGCCGTGTTCCGGATGAAGCGACTCACCACCTTGAGCCTGCCGACCTGCAATCTCACGTTATCGCCGCAGGACGTGGCCGGGCTGGCGAGTCTGGAACAACTTGATCTGCTGCATCTGCACAATAACCCGCTCGGACTGACACCTGACCTCAGCAATTTGCAGAACCTCACCGATCTGGACCTGAGCACCACCGGCATCAGGGAAATTCCCAAGGGTGTACTGGAGAATCTCAACTGGATGGAAGTGGATCTGTCGGGCAATGAAATTACTGAAATGCCCGATGCACTCATGGAGGTGCCTGCCCACGACGGCGATCGCTACGACCTGTACGGCAATCCCTTCTCCGCCCAGGCCATGCAGCGAATTCGGGCTTACTACCAGGAAACGGGGATGACCCTGAACGTTGACGACGTAATGGAACATCCACAGGTGCAAACTCGCCCCAGTGCCGAAATCGAAGATTGAAAGACATTTGAAACGCCAGCGCCATGGAGTCGATCTCCATGGCGCTGCGGCTCAGCGGTCAACCGCGCTCTGGCGGCACCGACGACAGTTCAAAAGGACTGCTGCTGCGCCGCTGGTTGCGGTCTTCGCGCGGCGTGGCGCCGAAGAAGTTGCGATAGGCGCTGGAGAAATGCGGCCCCGACGAGAATCCGCACGACAGGCCGATCTGGATGATCGACTTGCTGGTCTGCATCAACATCTGCCGGGCCTTGTTCAGGCGCAGTTCCAGGTAGTACTGGCTCGGCACGCGGTTGAGGTATTGCTTGAAGATCCGCTCCAACTGGCGACGGGACACGCACACATGCTGGGCGATCTCGTCGGTGGTCAGCGGCTCTTCGATGTTGGCTTCCATCAGCAGCACCGCCTGGGTGAGCTTCGGATGGCTGGAGCCGAGACGGTTCTGCAACGGAATGCGCTGACGCTCGCCGCCTTCGCGGATGCGCTCGACCACCAGTTCTTCGGAAACCGCACCGGCCAGTTCCGCACCGTGATCACGGGCCAGCACCGCCAGCAACAGATCGAGCACCGACATGCCGCCGCATGCGGTCAGGCGATCGCGATCCCAGTCGAACAAATGGCTGGTGGCGATGACTTTCGGGAAGCGTTCAGCGAAATCGTCCTGCCAGCGCCAGTGCACCGCCGCGCGGTAACCGTCGAGCAGACCGAGTTGCGCCAGCGGATACACACCGGCCGACAGTCCGCCGATCACACAACCGGCGCGCACCAGTTGCTTGAGCGCGCTGCTGAGAGCCGGCGCCAACGTGGTCGGTGGCTCATCGGCGAGCAGGAACAGTTTCTGGAAGTTTTCGAGCTTGCCGGCCCAAGGTTCGCCGGGCAGTTGCCATTCACCTTCGGCCGGTGCTTCGGCCTGCAGGAACGACAACTCGTAAACCACGTCCGGATGCACACGCTGGGCAACACGCAAGGCCTCCTCTGCCAGCGCCAAAGTCAGAGCTTTAGTGCTGGGCCAAATCAGGAAACCAATTCGATGGGCAGTCATGGGCGGGCGATCCGAAGCGAATAACGGTGATGAAGGCAAGGGCCAATGCTAGCCCGAAAATGAACACAAATCGCGAAACCAGCAAAGATCAATTGTGGGAGCTGGCTTGCCAGCGATAGCGGTGTGTCTGTCCCAGAAATGCAATCTGGCAGGACGCCATCGCTGGCAAGCCAGCTCCCACAGGAATCGAGACCGGCCTCAAGGCTGCGAAGCATGCACTATCTCGGTGCACAACGGCAGCCCTGATTACTTGAGGCTGCCCGAGAGGAATTGTTGCAAACGTTCCGATTGCGGATTGACCAGCACTTCACGCGGGTTGCCGCTTTCTTCCACGACGCCTTTGTGCAGGAACACCAACTGGTTCGACACTTCACGGGCGAAGCCCATTTCGTGGGTCACCACCACCATGGTCCGGCCTTCCTGAGCGAGGGCCTGCATGACTTTCAGCACGTCGCCGACCAGTTCCGGGTCGAGGGCGGAAGTCGGTTCGTCGAACAGCATCACTTCCGGTTCCATCGCCAGAGCACGGGCGATTGCCACGCGCTGCTGCTCGCCACCGGACATGTGCCCCGGGAACGCATCCTTACGATGAGCCACGCCGACCTTGTTCAGGTAGTGCTCGGCTTTCTCGCGGGCTTCGGCCTTGGACACGCCCAGCACGTGAACTGGCGCTTCCATGATGTTTTCCAGCGCGGTCATGTGCGACCACAGGTTGAAGTGCTGGAACACCATCGACAGGCGCGAACGCATGCGTTGCAGCTGTTTCGGATCAGCGGCTTTCAGCGCGCCGTCCTTGTTCGCCACCAGTTTCAGCTCTTCGTTGTTGAGCAGGATCTTGCCCGCGTGCGGCTGCTCGAGCAGGTTGATGCAGCGCAGGAAAGTACTTTTGCCGGAGCCACTGGAGCCGATGATGCTGATCACATCGCCGGCGGCCGCTTTCAGGGAAACGCCCTTGAGCACTTCGTGACTGCCATAGCGTTTATGCAGGTCTTGGACTTCAAGTTTGTACATGCGGTCGGTTCTCACAAAAACAGTCAGTCGTTGAGCAAAGGGCCGTCGCGCAGCGCATCGCGCCCCGCCACTTTGGCCAGCCAGAAACCGGGTTGGGCGTAACGCAGCCGCTCAATGGCAAACAGCACCCCGGACGTACCAGCACAGACCGTGCTGACCCGATCCGACAGCGGATCGATCACTTCGAAAATCTTGTCACCGGCTTCAACCCACTCGCCGGGCTTGCGCAGAAAACTCACCACACCGGGATGCGGCGGCAGGAGCATTTCGGTGCCTTCGAACGGCATGCCTTCGCATGGTTCGTGCGCCGCGCTCGGCCACTCGCCACGGATCAGGCCCTGCTCGGCGAGGAACGCCAGAATGCCTTCAGCCCAGGCTTCGGCCTGCGCCGGCGTGGTGTCAGCCTGACCGCCGAGTTCGACGGTGGTCGCCAGGCACGCCAGTGGAATTTGCGCGTCCGGGAACAGACGCGACAGACGCAGCCACGGCAGCGAACAGGCTTCGTCGAACGAGCTGCCGCCGGAATCTTCCGCCAGCAGGCCGACCTTCACGTCCAGGTGCGCAGCGAGCGAACGCCACTGCGGCCAGTGCTGCGGCAACGCGTACATGTGCAGCGCGGCTTCACAATCGCAATGCAGATCCAGCACCACATCGGCGGTGGCGGCGTGTTGCAGCAGGATGCGCTGCATGCCTTGCAACTGGCTACTCGCCTCAGGTAATTCGGCCAGATGGTCGGCCATCGCCTGACGGATCAGACGGATGTTGGCGTGCGGATCATCACCGAGTTGTCCTTCCAGCCTGGCGGCCACCGGGGCGCTGAGCTCGACGAAATCACGGTTGAAATTCTTGCCGCTGCCGGCCTCGAAACGGCCCTGATGGTTGCCTTGCAGCAACTGGCCAAGACCCAGCGGGTTGGCCACTGGCACCAGCTCGATGACGCCGTTGAGCAGGCCCTTGGCTTCGAGTTCGCCGAGGCGTTTTTTCAGTTCCCAGGCGGTGCGCATGCCGGGCAGTTCGTCAGCGTGGAGGCTGGCCTGGATGTAGGCCTTGCGCCCACCACTGCGCTCTCTATTTCCAAAGCTGAACACCGAAATCCGGCGCTCGCTGCCCAGGTGGCTCCACGGCAGAACGTGGTCGATGCGTTCCATATCAGTGCTTCCTCGGGGCCAGGTAGCTCAGCCAGCGACGCTCGGCCAGCTTGAACAGGCGCACCAGAATGAAGGTCAGGCACAGGTAGAACACGCCGGCGGTGATGTACGCCTCGAACGGCAGGTAGAACTGCGCGTTGACGGTGCGGGCCGCGCCGGTGATGTCGATCAGGGTCACGATGGACGCCAGACTGGTGGTCTGCAGCATCATGATCACTTCGTTGCTGTACTGCGGCAGCGCCCGGCGCAGGGCCGATGGCAGCAGGATGCGCTTGTACATCTTGACGCGCGACATGCCCATGGCCTTGGCCGCTTCGATCTCGCCGTTCGGCGTGGCCTTCAGGCTGCCGGCGATGATTTCGGCGGTGTAGGCGCTGGTGTTGATCGCGAACGCCAGGCACGCACAGAACGTTGCGCTGGACAGCCACGGCCAGAGGAAGCTCTCGCGCACCGCTTCGAACTGGGCCAGACCGTAGTAGATCAGGAACAGTTGAACCAGCATCGGCGTGCCGCGAATCACGTAGGTGTAGAGCCAGGCTGCGCCATTGACCACAGCGTTCTTGGATACGCGCATCAGCCCCAGCGGCAGGGCCGCGAGCAGACCGAAGAACAGCGACAGCGCGAGCAACTTGAGGGTCGTGACCAGACCGCCGAAGTACAGCGGCAGGGCCTCCCAAATGACGTTGTAGTCGAAGATCATAGATCAGCCGCCCTTACGCCTACCGAGTAGCGCTTCTCAAGGTGACGCAGCGCCAGCAACGAGACACTGGTGATCACCAGGTACATCGCCGCCACTGCGAGGAAGAAGGTGAAAGGCTCGCGGGTGGCGTCGGCCGCCTGCTTGGCCTTGAACATCATGTCTTGCAGACCGACCACGGAAATCAGCGCGGTGGCCTTGGTCAACACCAGCCAGTTGTTGGTGAAGCCCGGAATCGCCAGACGAATCATCTGCGGCACCAGCACCCGGAAGAACACCTGGAAGCTGCTCATGCCGTACGCCATGCCCGCTTCGGCCTGACCTTTGGGGATCGCCATGAACGCGCCGCGGAAGGTTTCCGACAGGTACGCACCGAAGATGAAACCGAGGGTGCCGATACCGGCGGCCAGCGGGTTCAGGTCGATGTAGTCGTCATAGCCGAGCATCGGTGCGACGCGGTTGAGCAGGTCCTGACCGCCGTAGAAGATCAGCAGGATCAGCACCAGGTCGGGAATCCCGCGAATCACCGTGGAATACAGATCGCCCAGCCACGCCAGCCAGCGCACCGGCGACAGGCGCAACGCGACGCCGATCAGCCCGAGAACGATGGCCAGGGCCATGGACGACAAGGCGAGCTGAAGCGTCAGCCAAGCGCCATCGAGGATGACAGCCCCGTAGCCTTTCAACATGATTCAGGTCCTCGAAAGTTGGGATGAAAAAATGGCGCAAACCGCAGAGATCCTGTTGCTTGCGCCATTTCGGACGGGTCGAGCGACGTCTTTACTTGCCGTAAATGTCGAAGTCGAAGTACTTGTCCTGGATTGCCTTGTACTTGCCGTTCTCGCGGATGGCCGCGATGGCGGTGTTGATCTTGTCTTTCAGGGCGTCGCCCTTGCGTACCGCAATGCCTACGCCGTCGCCGAAGTATTTGACGTCGGTGAACGCCGGGCCCACGAACGCGAAGCCTTTGCCGGCGTCGGTTTTCAGGAAGCCGTCATTCAACAGCGTAGCGTCCGCCACGGTGCCGTCGAGGCGGCCGGCGGCCACGTCGAGATAGATTTCGTTCTGCGAACCGTAAGGCTTGATCTCGGCACCCAGCGGGGCCAGGACTTCGCGGGCGAAACGCTCGTGGATCGAACCACGTTGCACGCCGATGTTCTTGCCCTTCAGCTCAGCCAGACCTTCGCTGACCTGAGTACCTTCCTTCATCACCAGGCGGGCCGGGGTGTTGTAGTACTTGTTGGTGAAGTCCACGGACTTCTTGCGATCTTCAGTGATCGACATGGACGACAGGATCGCGTCGATCTTGCGCACTTTCAGTGCCGGGATCAGACCGTCGAACTCTTGCTCGACCCACTGGCACTTGACCTTCATTTCTTCGCACAGCGCGTTGCCGATGTCGTAGTCGAAACCGACGATGCTGCCGTCCGGCGCTTTGGAGGCGAATGGAGGGTAAGCCGCTTCGATACCGATTTTCAGAGGCTTTTCATCGGCGAATGTCGGCAGGGACAGCACGGACAGTGCCAGGGCGCCAAGCAGCACAAGTTTCTTCATCTTGGGACTCCATCGGTAAAGGGCAAAAACGGCAGAGTGAGCGACAGCCCAATATGCGAATGGGTGTAACGACATCGGTTGCTGCGTGCGTCGGACAATTCCAGTCAAAACCGCGAAGGCTTCAACGCAAGCCACGACGAGCGAGTGATCGGCATTCTAACGACAGGCCCGAAGCCGATATTTCTTCAATGCGACAACTAATTACAGATGCACCGAGAAACCCGCTTGAGCACATTGACAGCCCTGCAATTTCATGCAAGAGCGAAAGACAGTGAACCGATCTATGCTGCAAATTGCGGGCCTATTATTCGCAAACCCTTCTAATCCGGCAAGCGCGGGGTTATGTCTTATTTTTCACCGCGGGTTTTGAGGCTCTAAAACGGGGCGATGCGTTTCTCATTGCCCCGTTGCGGAGCAGGCGGTTACACATTCGGTTACTTGAAGGCGGACGGGTAACAGTGGGAATGGGCTGACGGAGCAATTCGATAATTATTGGCTGCTGATTTTTTGTTCCATCAGAGGGTTGCAGCTTTGCATGACAAACCGCTTTCGCTGGCAAGCCAGCTCCCACAGGTTTTGTGGTGTGCTGGAGGTTGCGGGAGCAACGGAGATCCCTGTGGGAGCTGGCTTGCCAGCGAAGGGGCCAGCACTAACAACCCCTAAACTCCAGACAACAAAAAGCCCCGCCCGGCGCAATGCCGGACGGGGCTTTTCAGCCTTCAGACCCGCCGCTTACGCGACGTTCATGGTCTTGTGCGTATCGATCAGATGCTGCACCACACCCGGATCCGCCAGGGTGGAGATGTCGCCCAACCCTTCGTATTCAGCCGTAGCGATCTTGCGCAGGATACGGCGCATGATCTTGCCCGAACGGGTCTTCGGCAGCCCCGGCGCCCACTGGATCACGTCCGGCGAAGCGATCGGTCCGATCTCCTTGCGCACCCAGTTCTTCAGCTCCAGACGCAGTTGCTCGCTCGGCTCTTCGCCGTTCTTCAGGGTGACGTAGACATAAATGCCCTGCCCCTTGATGTCGTGCGGCACACCGACCACCGCCGCTTCGGCGACTTTCGGGTGAGCGACCATCGCGCTTTCGATCTCGGCGGTACCCATGCGGTGGCCGGACACGTTGAGCACGTCGTCCACGCGACCGGTGATCCAGTAGTAACCGTCGGCATCGCGACGAGCACCGTCACCAGTGAAATACATGCCACGGAAAGTCTTGAAGTAGGTGTCGACGAAACGGTCGTGATCGCCGTACAGGGTGCGCGCCTGACCTGGCCACGAATCGAGAATCACCAGATTGCCCTCGGCCTCGCCTTCGATGATGTTACCGAGATTGTCCACCAGCGCCGGCACCACACCGAAGAACGGACGTGCGGCCGAACCAGGCTTGAGCGCATGAGCACCCGGCAGCGGGCTCATCATGTTGCCGCCGGTTTCGGTCTGCCACCAGGTGTCGACGATCGGGCAACGGGACTTGCCGACGTTCTTGTAGTACCAGTCCCAGGCTTCCGGGTTGATCGGCTCGCCCACCGAACCGAGCAGACGCAGGCTGCTGCCGTCCGCGCCTTCAACAGCGGCGGTGCCGGAAGCCATCATCGCGCGGATCGCGGTCGGTGCGGTGTAGAGGATGTTGACCTTGTGCTTGTCGACGATCTTCGCCACCCGGGTGATGTCCGGATAGTTCGGCACACCTTCGAACAGCAGCGTGGTCGCGCCGTTGGCCAGCGGGCCGTAGACGATGTAGCTGTGACCGGTGACCCAGCCGACGTCGGCGGTGCACCAGTAGATTTCGCCCGGACGGTAGTCGAACACGCGCTCGTGAGTCATGGCCGCGTACAACAGGTAACCGCCAGTGGTGTGCTGCACGCCCTTCGGCTTGCCGGTAGAGCCGGAGGTATAAAGGATGAACAGTGCTTCTTCGGCGCCCATCTCTTTCGGCGCGCAGACAGTGCCCGCCACTTTCATCAGGTCTTCGTACCAGATGTCGCGATGCTGGTTCCACTTGATGTCGCCGCCGGTGCGCTTGCACACGATGACTTTCTGGATGCTGCTGGTTTCCGGGTTGGTCAGCGCGTCGTCGACGTTGGCCTTGAGGGAAATCTTCTTGCCGGCACGGATGCCTTCGTCAGCGGTGATCACCACTTTCGAGCGGCAGTCGATGATGCGACCGGCCAGGGCTTCCGGCGAGAAACCGCCGAACACCACCGAGTGAATCGCGCCGATCCGGGTACAGGCCAGCATGGCGACCACGGCTTCGGGGATCATCGGCATATAAATGGTCACCACGTCGCCGCGGTGCACGTCCTGGCCACGCAGGGCGTTGGCGAGTTTGCACACTTGTTCGTGCAGTTCGCGGTAGGTGATGTTGCGGCTTTCGGAAGGATCGTCGCCTTCCCAGATGATGGCGACCTGATCGCCGCGCTCGGCCAGATGACGGTCGAGGCAGTTGTAGGAAACGTTCAGGGTGCCGTCGGCAAACCACTTGATGTCGACATGGTGATCGTCGAACGAAGTCTGTTTCACCGTGGTGAAAGGCTTGATCCAGTCGAGGCGCTTGGCTTGTTCGCGCCAGAAGCCGTCAGGGTTGACGACCGACTGTTGGTACATGGCTTTGTAGGTCGCCTCGTCGGTCAGCGTATTGGCCAGAACCTCGGGACGAACGGGATACAGGGAAGCCGCACTCATCTTTCCTACCTCGGTGTAATAGTTGTTTTTGTATGACCCTGTTGTAGCCGGGGCGCCCGTATAGAACCATTCGACGATGGTAGTAACAAGCCCCTACAAAACATCCAGATACACCGGAGGCACGCTGCCAATACCTTGCCGAAATGCTTCGCAGCCCTTGTGGGAGCTGGCTTGCCAGCGATTCAGGCGACGCGGTCTTTCAGGAAAGCCAAAGCATTACCAACACGATATCCAGCGATTGTTACCAAATCTGCCAAAGGTGTTTATCAAAACCGGGTCTGTTTACCCCTGCCCCGCCTCCCTAAAATTCACCTCGCCAACAAGGCAAAGCGATTAACAAGGTTACAGCCCCCACGAAGGCCGTTAATCCAGTTCTGAAGTAACAAAGCAAAACGATGAAGTTCCACACGCAACCCCAAAAAGGTTGCGTGACCCCACTCGACCTCAAGAAGGTAAATGTCAAATGAAAGCTTTATTGGTTCTGGCCCTCAGCAGTCTGTGCGCAACCGCCATGGCAGACGAGGTTCCGACTGATGTCGCACAGCAACAACCAGCCATCGAGGAATACACTTACTCCACTCACCTGGACATCGCCAAAGTTGTGTCGATGAGCGAAGTTCCGAATGTCTGCGAAGTTGTTCCGGCGAAAATGGAGTACGACGACTCCAAGGGTCAGCGTCACATCCTGCGTTACAGCATCATGGGTAACGGCTGCACCAATTGATGCGTTGAGACTGCACCGAATCGGATCACTCAGCGCTACATCGAGGGTCGATTCCAGCCCGGCTTCGGTCGGGCTCAGTTGTGTTTGAAGCGGCGCAAAAGGGTTGCAAAACACAAGATATAGTGAAAAAAGCGGTTTTTTGCTCGTTTTTTGAGCAATCAATCACACGCCAAAAAATTAATGAAAAAAAATTCTCCGGGGCCAATCCCGGCGAAAGCCCTGTAAACCCTCGCTCCGATCGAAATCACCCGCGCGCTCGACCGCCCTGCGCTGTTTCGCCCTCCCCCACGCCCGTGTTTTTTTCCCTATAATGCCGCCCTAATCGGGTCAGCAATATTCCCTTACAGGGATCAAAGCCATTCTGAAGCCCCGCAGCAGCGACAACGCTGACCTGCGCCCGTCAGAGGCTCTCGGAAACCCGTAAAAATTTTCTGTTTATTGCCTGCGTAGCACCGCTGCAAAAAACGACATCCAACGCGGCCTGTACGGCCGTGTGAAAAACCAACAATCAGTTTTCACACGGGCACAGGCCCTCACGCAGGAGACGACACGTCATGCTGAGCTGGGACGAATTCGACAAAGAAGACAGTGAAGTAGCAGCAGTGAAAGGCGCCAACGCCGGCCACGCTAGCGAAGCCAACATGGACCGCCTCGACAGCGCCGGCGGTGCCGCCGCCCTCGAAGCCCGCGCCGTGACCGCCGAAGACTCGGCCGCCGTGGCCCGCGCCAAGGCTGCACTGGATTCCCTCGACGTCGCCGAAGGCCTCGCCGAACTCGAAGGCTCCGCCGCCCGTGTCGCCGTTGACGAAAAGCGCATGATCAACTGCCGCGCCGACCTCAACCAGCTCGTGCCATTCAAGTACGACTGGGCCTGGCAGAAATACCTGGACGGCTGCGCAAACCACTGGATGCCGCAAGAAGTCAACATGACCGCCGACATCGCCCTCTGGAAAAACCCGGAAGGCCTGACCGACGACGAGCGCCGCATCGTGATGCGCAACCTCGGCTTCTTCTCCACTGCCGACTCCCTGGTTGCCAACAACCTGGCCCTGGCCGTGTACCGCCTGATCACCAACCCGGAATGCCGCCAGTACATCCTGCGCCAGGCGTTCGAAGAGGCGATCCACACCCACGCCTACCAGTACTGCATCGAATCGCTGGGCATGGATGAAGGCGAGATCTTCAACATGTACCACGAGATCCCGTCGGTCGCGAAAAAAGCCGCCTGGGGCCTGAAATACACCCGCGCCATCTCCGACCCGGAATTCAACACCGGCACCGTCGAAACCGACAAAGAGCTGCTGCGCAACCTGATCGCCTACTACTGCGTTCTGGAAGGCATCTTCTTCTACTGCGGCTTCACCCAGATCCTCTCCATGGGCCGCCGCAACAAAATGACCGGCGTCGCCGAGCAGTTCCAGTACATCCTGCGCGACGAATCCATGCACCTGAACTTCGGCATCGACGTGATCAACCAGATCAAAATCGAAAACCCACACCTGTGGGATGCCGAAATGAAGGAAGAAGCCTCGCAAATGATTCTGCAAGGCACCCAGCTGGAAATCGAATACGCCCGCGACACCATGCCTCGTGGCGTACTGGGCATGAACGCAGCGATGATGGAGGACTACCTGAAGTTCATCGCTAACCGTCGTTTGAGCCAGATTGGTTTGAAGGAAGAGTACCCAGGGACGACTAACCCGTTCCCTTGGATGAGCGAGATCATGGACTTGAAGAAAGAGAAGAATTTCTTTGAGACTCGTGTGATCGAATACCAAACTGGTGGTGCTCTGAGCTGGGACTAATCATCTCGCTCGCCACGATTTGACGATTGCTGCTTGAGTCGTCGAATTGAGAAAGCAAAAAGCCCCGATTTGATCGGGGCTTTTTTATGGGCGGCTGGTAGTCCTTTTCCATCCCTACATTGCAGCGCTCAATCTCCTACAGCACTTACAGCCGCTTCGCATTGAAGCCAACTGCAAGCACCTCTAAGCTCAATTGCAGGTGCCTAAGAAACACCCAACGTAGAAAGCTTGATCAGTCACACAGACGCATATGCCGTCAGTGGAGCTGCCTCGCTCGTTGGGATTTCTTAAGTCCACTCTACGTTGGGGCCAGGCCCTCCAAAATTCTGAACGTAGAGGTAATGGATATGCCCGATCCTTTTTCTGTAACAGTCTTCTCGCGTCACAACCTCGCACTACACGCCCTTCTACTCGAAAACCAAACGTGGTTCTGCGCCCGCGATGTCGGCCGCTTGATGGGGTTCCATCTGTGCGAACGCATGGTCAACAAGCTAGATAAGGATCAACGTCGCGTTTTGTGGATTGAGTATTTTCGGCAACCCGAAAAGCAATTGATGCTCAGCGAATCAGGTGTGTATGCGCTGCTTGTGTACCACTACGTTCCGGGGAACCGGTTGTTGCGAGAGTGGTTGACTCTGCAAGTGGTGCCGGCCTTGCGCGATGCAGAGCACTCAGGACATTCGGAACGACCGATGTTGAGTTTGTTGGATTGGCCGGAGATGTCGTTGAGCTTGCTTCATTGGCAGGATGAAGGCTGGATTCGACTGCGGGATATGCCTTATCTGCTGAACGATCAGACGCAACGACGGACACAGGGGAAGCCTTGGTGGAGAAAGGTTGTGCAGGTGTTTCAGGCTTCAAAGCATTCGATGGGCTAGTGATGGTGGTCGTAGGACCTTGCAAGATCCGTCGATATTTTCTGTAGGAATTTTCGTAGACAGCTGTGGTGGCCACTCAGTATCGTCCGAGGGTTTTCAACCCTCGGCGACTGTATGGACACTTCGAAAGAAAAAACTGGCTGGAGTGATGAGGAGCTAGAAGCTTCTGTAGACGCTTATCTAAAAATGCTGGTTCTTGAACAACAAAATCAGCCATTCAATAAAGCGGACGAGAATCGACTCTTGCGAAAAGGCCCGCTGAGCAAACGCAGTGCCTCGTCAGTCGAGTACCGCATGCAGAACATCTCTGCTGTGATGGATTTATTGGGACTGCCGAGAATTACAGGCTATGTTTCGGCGAAGAATCTCGGCTCCGGTGTCATTACGCGTATCAAAGAGATCCTGGCTAAAAAAGACATGGAAGCGATACGAAACAGCTCACGAAGAGGCACTCAGCTGACTCGATTCCGGCTGATCGAACCTTCCGCACCTGAATTGAATGATGCGCCCCCGGGTGTACTCAACCCGAAGCAGACTAGCGCGACGGTAGTTAGGCTTTCGCGCAAATTAAATGTGAAAAAATGGGTTCTGAAACGTTCTCAAGGTATTTGCGAAGGGTGTGGCCAAAAAGCGCCATTCCAAGATGCTGATGGCAAACCTTTTCTTGAAGTTCATCATCTGAAACATCTCGTTAACGGGGGGACAGACCGTACGAGCAACGCAGTAGCCCTCTGCCCGAACTGCCATCGACGTTGCCATTACTCGAGCGACAAAGAAGAGTTCACTGCTAAGTTTTATAGGAGCGTCGAGGGGTTAGAGGCTGAATAGCTACAAGGTATTTGGCAGTCAGCCAGTTAGAACGCGTTCACCCAGTTGTCCGTTTTGGGGCAGCTTCACAACCCATCGGGGATAATACCCCTCCCCCCACTCAAGGACCCGAGCCCCACCATGAAATTCGACCTCGCCTACTGCCTCAGCCTCGACGACAAGTTGTCGATCTATGACGTTCGCGATCTCAATTTCGATGAGACGGTGGCGTTCGATTCTGCGAAGGAGCATTTCCAGTGCCCCAACGACGCCTGTCGTTCGGCGTTCGATGCTTCCAACGAATTGGGTACGTTCAACGCCAAGAATGTGAATTACGTGCGCACGCCGCACTTCAAGAATCTGCCCGGTACGCAGCATGTGGCGGGTTGTCCGTATGTGAGTGTGAAAACGTCGGCGTCAGGGGTTGAGGCGGCGGATGGGGAAACGGATGACGGGCGGGAGGACCATTTCCCGTCGGAGTTGTTGCTGACGCGCCGTGAGTATGTGCGCAACCCTGCTGCGCCAGCGGGGACGGCGGATGTGTTGCGGGATGATCCGGTGCGGGTGGCGGCTATCCCCTCAAAAGAATCGCCGAGTCGTGAGACGGCGCCGGATAAGACCAGTGTTTTCGCTCACCCCGTGGAGTGTTTTGTGTCGAACTTCGCGGACAAGGATTTGCTCAAGCGCATGCCGTTGAAGATTGGCGAACATACGGCGCCGTACAGTTCGTTCTTCAAGAAGATTGAGTATTTGATGGACAACAAGGGGCTGATTTACTGGGGCCGGATCAAGAAGATCGAGGACTTTCACAGCGCCAGTTTCCGGATCGATTTCGAGGACAAGGTCTGGTTCAAGAAGCCGGAGGACAGCAAGAAGAAGCCTTATCCGGTCAGTGTCTATCTCAACAAAAAGCTGATCGACAACTACCGCAAGCGCAAGGCGTTTCTGGAAGAGATCAAGCACGCGATCGACAGTGATAAGGAGTTGTTCTGCTTCTTTTATGGCGTGACGCCGGAGTTGAAGCAGGTGCCGGGCAAGAAGAACCCCGAAAAGCCTTTCGAGGTCTTCAATGCCAATATCGAGAACCTGGATCACTTCATCATTCGTGAAGCGCCGGGTCTGGCGTGATGGTTAGTTTTGGGGCAGTTGCAGTTGGACGGCGCCGGGGTGTTGTTTGATCAGGGAGTACGGCAGGACTGACCAGTCCGGCGCATCGCAGGCGCGGGCGACGCGGGCGAAGTAGGCGCCCAGGTACAGGCCTTTCGGAGTGAAGTGCCAGGACGGATAACCCCAGATGCTTTCATCGGTGTAGTCGCAACTGTCCTCATCGCCCTCCGCCGGTTTCTTCATTTCATCTGGGTAGAGCGCGGTGAGTTGTTTTATCAGCCACGGCACCAGCACTTCGCGCTGGTAAGTCGAGCGCGCTGCACTTTCTTTTTCGCTCAGCGGCTGATCGCCCAGACTATCGCGCTCGGCGTGCAGTAGTGGTTTGCCCTCGCCTACCCACAACACATCTTCCAGCGACAACGGATGGCCGGTGTTCACGTCGATGTTCAGCGGCGAATCGCCGAAGTCCGGATGCGCGCCGCCGCAGTAATAGCTGGTCGAGATGTTCAGGCTGACCACGGCTGGCGAGATCAGTTGCGGTTGGGTTTGCTGCATGAACTCGACGTTCTCCCCGCCCTGCAACTGGCAGCCGTGATAGCTGATGACTTCGCTCCACAAGCGCCCGAGCAACTGTTGGTTGACCCGCTGCAGGTCATCTTTCGGCAGGCCGGATTCCACGGTAAACAAGGCAATCTGTTACCTCGTCCTGCTGCTGGGTGTTGAGCTCAACCACAATCGGCGTCTTGCCCAGCGTGCCGGTGAACACACGCCTGCCGTCGTCAGCCTGAGCGGTGGAAAGCAGTGAAAACAACGCGGCGGCATATGGCGCCAGGCGCAACAGTCCCTTGAGCATGGATCGATCCCTGAGTGAGTCGGAGGTCGCGCCGGGACGTGGGTGCCGGCGCTGGAAAAATCGGGGCGGATTATGGCGGGGGTTGTTTAAGTAATCGAGTTTTGTCGGTTGTATTCCTTCAGCCAGGCTTCGTGCTCAGCTGCTGCGATCTCCCGATACACTTGCTTGCGGCGCGTCTTTGCCGCTTGAACTTCGTCCTCATCCAGAGCGCAATAACGACGAAGCCAATGAACGGTCATCTCCTCATCCGGGTAGTAATAACCCTTTGTGCCCTTACTGTTTCTCGGGGTGTCGTTCATCTGCGCGTCGAACACCATGGCTGCGACTTCATCAGGCGGTAAACAACCGGTTCCTGCGGCCTTGTCCTGGAAGACCCAGGCAATTTCATCGATGTGTTTTTGTGCGCTGCGATGGCTGCGGCGATAGAACTGCTGCGGTCGACACATCCACTGGAATCGCTCAATCAACGGTTCGATATCAATCCACTCGGAGAGCCCGTGATGGGTTGCATGAAGCATTACACCGTTGAACCAGCGATCAGCGAATTGCCCCACAAATGCATCCAGATCGGCCTTTTTCATGTCGGCGAAAACCATGCAATAGCGAGTCTTGATATGCATGGCGAACAGTACATGCTTTCGTTGCACAGTGATCGCATGCACCAGCCACTGTTCGACAGCACTGTCCATCTCATCATCTTCGATGGTTGATGATGGCGGGGCGAAATCCACCGGGGTGATTTTTTTGCCTTGGTGGACACGACTGAAGAACTTGCTGGCAGCTTCGGTGCAATTGAAGATCAGCATCCTTGATCTCTAATAAATACTGGAAGTGGTCGATTGATGGACTGTCGACTTGCGAACTACCTCGCCGACATTCCCAACATCACAATAACCAACAATCCAATATAAACCCAAGCATGCACCCGATCCGGTATCCGCCCGATCCACGGCGTGGCCAGTCGAATCCCCAGCATCGAGCCCAGTGTCAGCACCGCAAACGCCAGCAGATCCACATAGCCGATAAACCATGGCCCGAGTTCTGTCTCGCTGTACCCCGCCAACATCATGTACGTCAGCGTCCCCGCCAGCGCCACGGGCACGCTCAGCGGATTGGCCATGGACGTCGCCTGGGACATGCTCAACCCGCAACGCCGTAACAACGGCACGGTCATGACGCTTCCTCCTACACCGAGGAAGGTTGCGATGGCGCCGATGCCTACACCGCCGCCAGAAGTTTCCACCGTTCCCAGTCGCCGTGGGATGACGCCTTCGGATTGCGTAAGAAATCCGCGTCGCAGCAGGCAATCGACAATCGTCACGCCGAGGTAGGCGATGAAGGCATAACGAATGACTTCGCCGCTGACCCACACCGCGGCAATTGCGCCGACGACCGCGCCCAATCCGATGAATCCGCCCAAGGGCCACAGGTAATCACGGATGAGGTTGCCGGCGCGGCGGTGTTTGTCGGTTGCGACCAGTGCGTTGACGATCATCACGCAGGTCGAGGTGGCGACGGCGATGTGCATGGCGGATTGGCTAATCGGGTCGTCGGCGCCGTGGCTCGCGGTGAGCATGCGATACAGCAGCGGCACGACGACGAAGCCGCCGCCGAAGCCGAAGAGCACGGCAGTGACGCCGGTCAGGCAGCCGAAAAGTGTCAGCAGAAGGTAGAACATGGCGCGTCGTCCGTTGGTTGGGAGCGGTCGACGATAGAGCCGCAGCGCTTGGCCTGCTTCAGCAAGTCAGCCAATAATGTTTGCGCTTACGCCAACTGCTGGGTGCCGCTCGATGCGCAATGTTTCGATCAATCTGCTGGATGACACGCCGCGCCCGGTGGTGGCGATCGGTACGGATTATTCCCACGGCTATCTGTTGCCACGTCATACGCATCGGCGGGCGCAATTGTTGTACGGCGCGACCGGGGTGATGCAGGTCAGCACGCATGATGGCAACTGGGTGGTGCCGCCGCAGCGGGCGGTATGGATTCCGCCGGGGGTGGCGCATGAGGTGTTGATGCTGGGGGTCAGCACGCGCAGTTTGTATATCGAACCGGGGGCGGTGGATCTGGGTGAGCGTTGTCAGGTGATCAGAGTGTCGCCGTTGATGCGGCATTTGCTGATGGAAGCCGTGGAGTCGCCGCAGACCTATGACCTGACCGGGCGCGACGGCGTGCTGATCGATCTGTTGCTGCATGAATTGGTGCGCAGTGCACCGTTACCGTTGCATATCCCGCTGCCTTCTGACGGACGACTGCTCGAACTGTGTCAGACCTTTCTGCATCAGCCGAATGCCCATCAATCCCCCCAGCAATGGGCCGATCAGCTGCACGTAAGCTTGCGCACCTTCAACAGATTGTTTCGTCTACAGACCGGCCTGAGTTTCAGTCAATGGCGCCAGCGCGCCTGCGTGGTACTGGCGCTGGCACGGCTGGCGGCGGGTGAGGCGGTGACGCGGATTGCCCTGGATTTCGGCTATGACAGCCCGGCGGCGTTCTCGACGATGTTCCGCCGGATCCTCGGTCAGGCACCGTCCGTCTGGTTGGAGGCGGCGAACTAGGGCAAATCAAAAAATGCGTTTGATCCCGGCCGAAAACAACTGTACAAAAACACAGTACATTTTCCATCAGCACTCTCGAGCCCGGAGCACACCATGGCCTCTTCAGCGATGAACCTCATCCTCGAACGTATCGCCCTTTTCCAGTTCACCCCGACCCATTGCGTCCAGGCCAGAGGAATGTTGGGCTGGAGCGTTGAACAGTTGTCGCGAGAGGCCAAGGTTTCAGTAGACGACATTCAGCGATTCGAAGCGCAGCAGGACGTGGCGGATGCGGTGCGGCTGGCGTTGACCTATCGGTTTGAGGCGCAGGGGTTGGTGTTCTTCCCGGGGTTTGCGCCGGGTCGTGGGGGGAATGTCGGAGGTGCGATGCCGGAATCAGCGAGTCATGGAGATTATGCGATGGCTGACTGAACCAATTGATTGAGATTATCCCAATATAGGTATATTTTCGCATGAGTACAAGGAAGCCACTCTTGTGGGTTAGCAGTAGCAAGAAAGATCTCAAACAGATGCCCACTGATGTACAGGATGTTTTTGGTTACGCACTGGATTTGGCCCAAAGCGGTCTCAGACATCCAAATGCAAAACCTCTGAAGGGGTTTGGAGGCGCGGGTGTCCTCGAGTTGATTGAGGACTTTGATACGAATACCTACCGCGCCGTTTACACGGTCCGTTTTGGCAATGCGATTTACGTCCTGCATTGTTTTCAGAAAAAGTCGACCACCGGTATAAAGACCGCGCAGTGCGATGTCGATCTGATCCGAAAGAGACTTCAAGCCGCTCAGGACCACGCGAAAGGAACTTAGAAATGATTGAAATCGAAGAAGGCAGCGGCAACGTCTATCAAGACCTCGGCTTGCCCGACGCCAGTGAAATGCAGGTCAAGTCTCAACTCGCCGCAAAGATCGGTGAAATCATCAAAGCGCGTCATCTCACTCAATCTCAAGCTTCTGAAATCTTGGGGTTATCACAACCCAAGCTATCCGAAATGCTGAGAGGAAAATTCCGCGGCATCAGTGAGGCCAAGATGATGGAATGCCTTTCCCACCTCGGCCGCGATGTGCAGATTGTGGTCAAACCGGCCCCCCGCTCTCGCAAAGAGGGCCGAATTGAGGTGGTGTTCGCTTGATACGGCAGTGCTTTAAATAGTCGAAGACAACGCACGCCAACAGGGTGTTTACTCCTTGAACCCCGGATGACGCAATTCCATCGAAGCCTGTTCGTAGCTGTACGCCATGGCAAACAACTGTGGCTCGCTCCACTGCTGGCCGTAGAAGGTCACTGAGGTCGGCGTGGCGTCATCGTTCATGCCCGAGGGCAAGGTGATTGCCGGGTAGCCTGCGGTGGCGGCGGAGAACTGGGAAAAGCCGTCCGCTTCGGCGAACAGCGCATCCAGATTGTGCTCACGCACCTGCTCATCGATAGCGTCTTTGAAGTTCTGACTGATAGTAGCAAGCAGTGTGCTCGACTCTTGGCGGGAAAGCGCCGATGCATTGATGGCCTCAAGCGTCTGCTGGCCGAATGAATCGTCAACGGGGTTGGCTTGGTTGAAATCTATCAGTGCCTGCAAGGAGTCAATCGGCAAGCCTTGGCGGCTGGCGAGATATTCGGGCAGCTCATGCTTCATCGCGCCCATCAGACCGTTAATGTAGTCATCGATGTCTGGCAGACGCACAGTCAGCGGGACCAGCGTAGCGCCTTGCTCTTCCAGCGTGGCCATTGCAGCAAGCATCTCCAGACTCGGGTTCAGTACCGTAGCGTGGGATCCGGTGTATGCAATCGGATAACCGATCCGTTTGCCTTGCAGCGCTTCACTGGAGAGCAATGCGGTGTAGTCGACGCCAGTGGGCGCGTCAGCAGTGGCACTGTCAGAGGCATCAACGCCTTGTATGACGTTGAACAACAGTGCGGCATCCCGCACGGTTCGGGTCATTGTGCCCGGCGTGTCTTGCAAGCGGGTGATAGGCACGATGCCGGAGCGGCTGAACAATCCGAGCGTCGGTTTGACGCCAACCACACCATTGGCCGACGCCGGGCAACTGATCGAGCCGTTGGTTTCAGTTCCCAGAGCCAGTGGAGCGAGCCCTGCGGCAACCGCTGCCGCCGAACCTGAACTGGAACCACAAGTACTTTCGCTGAGGACATGAGGATTTTTCCCCTGACCACCGCGCCCGCTCCACCCCAAGGGCAGTGACAAGTCCCGCATCCCCGACCACTCGCTCATGTTGGCCTTGCCCAGCAGGATGGCGCCGGCATCGCGCAGTTGTTTAACCGTGAACGCATCTTGAGCCGCCGGTTGCCCGACCATGGCCAGTGAGCCTGCACTGGTTTGCATGTTGTCGGCGGTATTGAAGTTGTCTTTCAGCAGCACGGGAATACCGTGCAGCGGCCCACGGATCTTGCCTTGCGCACGCTCTTCGTCCATCGCGGCTGCGATGTCGAGAGCCTGGGAATTCATTTCGATAATGGCATTGAGGGTCGGACCTTGCTTGTCCAGATCCGCAATGCGTGTGATGAAGTGCTGAACCAGCGCGACTGAAGTCAGTTCGTTGCTGACCATCATTGCACTCAGCTCGCTGGCGCTTGCGTACTCAAGGGGTGCGCTGGAGGGCGCCGCGAAGGCGCCGCTGCTGGTGAGCGAAAGCAGGAAGGCCTGCGCGAGCGCATTCTGTCTGCCCTTAAAGCGGAATTTCATTTTCTAATCCTTGTTTAAGCCAATCACGAGTGAGTCATTTCACTCGCGACCAAGCCTACCGAAGCCGCAGGAATCGGCTGTCAGCAACAAGAACCAGTACCGGTAGGAAAACTCACCCAGCCTTGTAGCCGCTACAAGCAATGCTCCCTTTTTCTGACATCTCTTGTTCCATTTCCAACCACCACGCGTCCCCACGCTGCGGTTGCATCAGGTTAAAAGCCTCGCCCATTCTCGGCGTGGTGATCGACACGCTGCGTTCCCATGCCAGCGCAAGAATGCGGTCGAACGGCTCATGCCAGGCGTGCATCGCCAGATCGAACGTGCCGTTGTGGATCGGAAACAGCCAGCGGCCCTTGAGGTCGAGGTGAGCCTGCAACGTTTCTTCAGGTTGCATGTGCACGTGAGGCCACTCGACGTTGTAGGCGCCGGTTTCCATCAGCGTCAGGTCGAACGGTCCGTACTCTTCACCAATGCGTTTAAAACCGTCGAAGTAGCCGCTGTCGCCGCTGAAGAAGATGCGTTTGTCACCGTCGATGATGACCCAGGATGCCCACAGCGTCTGGTTGCTATCGAACAGGCCCCGCCCGGAAAAGTGCTGCGACGGGGTGGCGATGAAGCGGATGCCGGCGACTTCGGTGCCCTGCCACCAGTCGAACTGGCGGATCTTGCTGCCATCGATGCCCCATTTGATCAGGGTGTCACCGACGCCCAGCGGGGTCAGGAACACGTTGACCTTGTCCGCCAGTTTCAGCACCGCTTCATAGTCGAGGTGGTCGTAGTGGTTATGCGACAGGATCACCGCTTCGATCGGCGGTAATTCATCGATGCTGATCGGTGGCTGGTGAAAGCGTTTCGGCCCGGCCCATTGCACCGGCGAGGCGCGCTCGGCAAACACCGGATCGGTTATCCAGAATTTGTCTTGCAGCTTGAGCAGCAAGGTCGAATGGCCGAGGCGATAAACACTGTGGTTGGGAGCCGCGATCAGGTCGGCGCGGGTCATTGGCTGCACTGGGATGGCCGACGCAGGACGGGTGTTGCGCGGCTTGTGGAAGATCATGTTCCACATGATGCGCAGCATCTTGCGCAATCCTTCGCGCTGCACCGGCGCGTGGTTGCGGAAAGTCCCTTCGGCCTGGCGCGAAGCTTCAGGTGCTGGACTAACCGCGGGAGAATTTGATTTGGCCATGACTGAATGACTCCGGAAACACCGCGCAATTCACGGCTTTCCACGGTGGGACGATAAATGGCCAAGGCACGCACGCATCAGCCGGACATCGGGTTTTAGATTGCACCGATTAACGCAACATTACACTGACCGGTGTACTTTCTAGGTTGCATCAAACCCGATGACAAGTAAACTGCCGAGTGTAACTTCACCCTTTTTCTGCCGAATCGAATTTATGACAGCTCCTCAGCGCCTCACTGACCGTAAACGCGAAGCCATCATCCAGGCTGCGATCACCGAATTTCGTACCAACGGTTTCGAGGTCACCAGCATGGACAAGATCGCGGCCACGGCGGGGGTGTCAAAGCGTACGGTGTACAACCATTTTCCGAGCAAGGAAGAGCTGTTCGCCGAAATTCTCAACCAGTTGTGGGCACGGATCAGCACCGAGCAAACCGTCTCGTATCAGCCCGATCAGCCATTGCGCGATCAATTGCGAACCATGCTGCTGGCCAAACTGCAAATGATGGCGGACGACAATTTCATGAATCTGGCCCGTGTCGCCATCGCGGCGGCGATCCATTCGCCAGAGCGCGCGCAGAACATGGTGGCGCGCATGGGCGAACGTGAGGAAAGCGTGACTGTGTGGATTCGCGCCGCCCAGGCGGATGGTCGATTGAAACCGGTCGATCCGGCGTTCGCCGCCCATCAAGTGCAAGGGCTGCTGAAAACCTTTGCCTTCTGGCCACAGATCTCCCTGGGCCAACCCTCGCTCGACAGCACTACGCAAAATGCCGTGGTCGACTCTGCACTCGATATGTTCCTGACCTGCTATCAGCTCTAGCTCAGGCCTGCGCCATGGTAAATGGCTCACAAGGACACTGAATTTTCCCGCTGGAATAAATGACAATGTCTGTCATTGGCCGATGAACGGTCTGTCTGCAGAATTACACTGCAAAGTGTTTCAGAATGAATCTGGCGTAGAACATCATGGAAAACCAACGCGGCAAAGGTTTGTCATTCGCCAGGCGCATTTACTTGCCGCGGGCCATCGGATTAGGCATCGGCTTCTTCAGTGTGGGTGCCGCGCTGTATCCGTTGAACATGCCGTCCTGGCTCTGGGCCGTGTTGCTGTTTAACGGCTTTCTCTGGCCGCATGTGGCCTATCAATGGTCGACCCGCTCGGCCTTTCCGTATCGCGCCGAACGTCGCAACCTGCTCTATGATTCGGTATTCGGTGGTTTCTGGACCGCCTGTTTCCAGTTCAATCCGCTGACCACCGTGACCATTCTGTCGATGATGACCATGAACAACGTGGCCGCCGGTGGCGTGCGCCTGTTCTGGCTGGGCGCCCTCGCCCAGGTGATCGGCGTGCTGCTGGGCTGGTCAGTGTTCGGCGTCCATTTCACCCTGACGGCTACACAGACTCAGGTCTTGGCCTGCCTGCCAATGCTGACCCTTTATCCGCTGGCTTTGGGAATGGTTTGCTACCGGTTGGCGATCAAACTCGCCGAACACAAACGCACCCTGAGCGCCCTGAGCCGTACCGACAGCCTGACCGGACTGCTCAACCACGGCGCCTGGAAAGACCTGCTGCACCTCAAGTTCCAACAGTGCCGGCAGCACAATTCCCAAGCCATCCTGGCGCTGATCGACATCGATCATTTCAAGTCGATCAACGACAGTTACGGGCACATCGTCGGCGACGCGGTGCTGCGGCAGTTAAGCCATGAGCTGAAATTCGTACTCGACGAAAGCAAGCTGGCCGGGCGTTACGGTGGCGATGAATTCTGCGTGATCCTGCCCAACCTGCCCCTGAGCAAGGCTGAAGCGCTGATGGAGCAACTGCGTCAGGCACTGGATCGATACCGCCATCCCGACGTTTCCGAGCTGCGGGTCAGCCTGAGTATCGGGCTTGCTCGCTATCAAACCTCTTACGCCGACGCCCTTGAGTGGTTCGAAGATTCCGACAAGGCGTTGTACACGGCCAAGCACACGGGACGTAACACAATCAGCGTAGCGTTGAGCCGATCACCCGCCTGAAAAAACTTGTACAAAATTGAGAAAAATCGATTTCTTGTACAAGTTTATAAAGTTTTGTATAAGTTAATCCGCCAGCCAGGATGCTGGCACACTGCTTCCAGCCATCGAGCTATCTGGCTGGCTGACGCGGAAACAGGGACCCCACCTTCAGCCCTATTTCCAGAGTGCCACGAGCATGATTTTCAATCGTCACAAGACCGCCCTCGTCGATCTTCAAAACACCATCAACCAACAAGCCGGCCTGTTGGAAGCGATCAACCGCTCCATGGCAGTGATCGAATTCGATGTCGACGGTGTCGTTCTGCGCGCCAACGACAACTTCCTGAAAACCATGGGTTACACCCGCGAACAGGTGGTCGGGCAGCCTCATCGCCATTTCTGTTCTCCAGAGTTTGCCCGTGGCAATCAGTACACCGAATTATGGTCGCGATTGAAAAGCGGCCAATTCCAGTCCGGCACCTTTGAACGCATCGACAGTCAGGGCCGACCGATCTGGCTCGAAGCCAGCTATAACCCGATCAAGGATGACTCGGGCCGCGTAGTGAAAGTGGTCAAGTACGCCATGGATGTCACCGCGAAAGTGCAGCAGGAAAGCGAAGCCAATGCGAAATTGCAGGCGATCGACCGCGCCATGGCGGTGATCGAATTCGATCTCGACGGCAATATTCTCACCGCCAATCAGAATTTCCTGACGCGCATGGGTTACACCCTTGCCGAACTCAAAGGCAAACATCACCGCTTGTTCTGCCCCGCGCAACTGGTCAACAGCAGCGCCTACCAGGATTTCTGGCGCCGGTTGAATCAGGGCGAACTGTTTCAGGGCCAGTTCGAACGCGTCGACAAACGTGGTCAGACCGTATGGCTTGAAGCCAATTACAACCCGGTCTACGACGCCGCCGGCCGCTTGTGCAAAGTGGTGAAGTTCGCGTCGGACGTGACCGCCCGGGTCGAACAGCACGAGCAGGATGCGCGCAGTGCCAGCGCCGCCTATCACATCTCGGTGGCCACCCGAAAAGTCGCCGAGCAAGGTACGCAAGTGATTCAGCAAGCCGCCAGTGAAATGCGCGAGATTGCCGACGACATTGCCGAATCCTCAACCCTCATCGCGCAACTCGGCGAACGCTCCGAGCAGATCACTGCCATCGTCAACACCATCCGCGCGATTGCCGATCAGACCAATCTTTTGGCCCTGAACGCTGCAATCGAAGCCGCCCGAGCCGGCGAACAGGGTCGCGGTTTTGCCGTGGTGGCCGATGAAGTGCGGCAGTTGGCAGCGCGCACCAGCGGCTCCACTGCGGAAATTTCCAACATGATCAGCCTGATCCAGACCGAAACCCGTCAGGCGATCAAGAGCATGGACGGCACCCGTGGTCGAGCGGCGCAAGGCGTGGAGCTGGCGGATCAGGCCGGTACGGTGATTCTGCAGATTCGGGACGGCGCCAGCGAAGCCGTGGAAGCGGTGAGCATGTTTGCCAACGAGCGTGCGCCGGGATAAGGCCAACACGGGCGACGCAGGGCTATAGTGACTCAACGTCCCAAGCCCTGCCGAGTCCGTCATGACCACCGAAAAAACCGAATCCTCCACCGCCCCTGTCGATCACCTGCGCTTTCATCGCCCCCACGCCCACCTCAACACAACCTTCGGTAACGACAAGTTCGCCTTGCGGGCCGAGGCGTTTGCGCGTTTTTTCGGCACGCCGACCTTTCTCGGCGCGCAGACGCTGATCGTGGTGTTGTGGATCAGTCTCAACATCTTTGGCGTGACCCATTTCGACGTTTATCCGTTCATCCTCTTGAACCTGGCTTTCAGCCTCCAGTCCGCCTACGCCGCGCCGCTGATTCTGTTGGCACAGACTCGTCAGGCTGCACGCGACAAAGCGCAATCGGACGCTGACGCGCAACATCGCGAAGCCCTGGCCGTGGCCAACAGCGAGCGCCAGGCGCAAGCGGCGAAGAACACCGCGCAACTGCTTGAGCTGCTGGAGCAGAACACCCGACTCACGGAGATGACCAAGAACCTGACCGAGCGCATCGAAGGCCTGACCCGCGAACTGCACGATCACATGCGCCAGACCCAGCAGGGCTGATCACGAAAGCCTCAGCGCCCGCCCCAGTTCATCGAACAGCGTGACCACCGAGCGCAACACGCGGCAGTCCGGGCGGGTCAGCAGCCACAGCGCGGTGTCGTAACCATGCAAGGGTTCGCTCAAGGCCTGCAGCCCTTCGTTTATCAGAAAGTCCGGCAACGCCGCCACGCCAAGCCCGGCGCGCACCAGCTCCGTCACCGACAGCATGCTGTTGCAGCGATAGCCCGGCGTCACGCCAGGCAAGTGCAGGCGGCGCCAGACGATGGTCGGGTGATCGGGCAGAAAGTCGTCCGGGGCGATCCAGGTCAGCGCCGCCAGATCGGCCGATTCAACATTTTGTAGATAACGCTGACTGGCGCAGACACGGTAGGAAATCTTCGCCAGCTCCCGTCCGACCAGATGCTCCGGTGGTGTGCGCGTCAGGCGCAGGGCGATGTCGGCATCGCGGCGGCTGAGGTTGGCGAAATCATTGGAGGTGCTCAGTTCGATGGTCAGCGCCGGGTAGTTCGGCATGAACTGCGCCAGCGCCGGCAGCAGCAGACCTTGCAGCACCGAGTCGGTACAAGTCAGGCGCACCGTGCCGCTGACCACTTCACCGCCCTGCTCCACGCCGATTCGCGCCGCTTCCAAAGCTTGCTCGGCGCGTTCGGCCTGCTCTGCCAGGGTCTGCGCGAGAGTGGTGGGCAGGTAACCGGCGCGGCTTTTTTCGAACAGTTGCTGGCCGAGTGCAGCTTCCAGTCGGCGCACGGCGCGAAACACCGTCGACACATCGACCTTCAACAGCTGCGCGGCCCGGGCCAAAGAGCCGCCGCGCACCAGGGCGAGAATCAGCGCCAGATCCGGGAAGTCGAGCCGATAGTGCGTCGCTGCATTAATCACTTGGGGAAACGCCCATATTGAGTGCGTGAACGCCAATCTATAGTGAGCGTCATCCCTCAACAAGCACAGCGAACACTCATGGAATCCAGAGCCCTGCGCATCGCCCTGATCGGTGACTACGACCGGCAAGTTACTGCCCACCAGGCCATCCCGGTCGCCCTCGGACTGGTGGCGGAACACCTTCGCCGTCCGGTCGATTTCGAATGGTTGGCCACGGACGGGATTCACCCCGATACACCGCTCGACCGTTTCGACGGTTTCTGGTGCGTTCCGGCCAGCCCTTACAAGAGTGAAGCCGGCGCCCTGCGGGGCATCCGCTTTGCACGCGAACAGCAGCGCCCTTTCCTCGGCACCTGCGGCGGTTTTCAACATGCCGTGCTGGAGTTTTCCCGCCACGTGCTGGGCTGGACCGATGCCGAGCACGGCGAAACCTCGCCAGACGCCAGTCGTGCGGTGCTCACGCCGCTGACCTGCTCTCTGGTGGAAGCGGTGGACAGCATTCATCTGGTGCCCGGTTCGTTGATCGCCAGTGCGTACGAAACGTCGGAAATTCGTGAAGGCTATCGCTGCCGCTACGGTGTGAATCCGCAATTCGAACGGGAGTTGCTGACCCATGAACTACACGCCGTAGGTCACGATTCGTCAGGCGACTTGCGCGCCATTGAACTGAAAAACCATGTGTTCTTCGTCGCCACACTGTTCCAGCCGGAACGCGCAGCGCTCAAGGGGCAATTGCCGCCACTGGTGCGGGCGTTTGTTGAAGCCTGCTCGGAGCAATCTCGATGAATCCGAACACTGAGTGTTTCGCCGTGATCTTCACTTCAACCCGCACCGAAGGCGACAACGGCTACACCGAAGCGTCCGAGCGCATGATGCAACTGGTGAAAGAGCAACCGGGGTTTCTCGGTATCGATTCGATCCGGGGGGCAGACGGAGTGGGGATGACGGTTTCGTACTGGGAAAGTGAGGCGGCGATTCTCGCCTGGCGCGAGCATCCGGAGCACCGGGTGATTCAGGCGCGCGGGCGGGCTGAGTGGTATTCGGCGTTTCAGACGCGGGTGTGTCGGGTGGAGCGGGAATATCGGTTCGGCCAGTGAGTATTGAGGTGTATTCACTGGCCCCTTCGCGGGCAAGCCCGCTCCCACAGGTACAGTGTGATCTTCAGAACAGAGCACTACCTGTGGGAGCGGGCTTGCCCCGGGCGGCGTTCCGACGAAAGGGCGGTAACAATCGCAGCAGAATCTCAGCCCTTCACCAGACTACGCACCGCCTCAATCTCCGGCACTTCGCGTTTATTCATGTAAACGCGCAACGGTTCGGTGATGTTGATCCGGTCATCGATGTTCTGGTCCAGCAGCAACTGGATCAGTTCGCGCTTGAGGGTCATGGTCTGTTCAGTGGCCGGTGCCCAGACAAATTCGCTGGCAGGAATGATGCCGTCATCGGCCACGTCCATGCCGAACGAGTCTTCGCTGAAACGCACGATGTACTGGCCGGTCTTGCGATTGAGGCCGACAAAGCCCTTGAGGTCGTCGGCGGCCTGGCAGATGAGTTGCGATGTGATGCGCATGGTAAACCTCACAAGAGTGATCGAAGGTTTACACGCAGGGCATTGAGGCGCGCCCTCTGCCGGGGCGTTTGCCGTGGCCAAGCGTACTGCAAACGAACGCACAAAAGTGCGCAAATTTTCGCTTTCAGTACGTTTATGTCGGTCTCGCGATAGCACGTTTTCGTTTGAGTTGCTAAAAGGTACATCTTCGAAAATACCTGCGAAAGGACCTCGACATGCCCGCCACGTTCACCAAAAGCGCACTGCTGCTGAGCCTGATGCTCGGCCTTGGCCAGGCCCACGCCGCCAGCCAGCCAAGCCCTGTTGCGCTCGCTGCCTCCGAGGGCATTCCGCACCCGGCGGTGATCGCCCACCGTGGTGCCTCCTTCGATGCCCCGGAATCCACCGCAGCCTCCTACAAACTGGCACGCGACCTGGGCGCCGATTACCTGGAAATGGACTTGCAGCGCAGCAAGGACGGCGTGCTGTTCGCCCTGCACGACGACAACCTGCAGCGCACCACCGACGTCGCCACCAAGTTTCCGGAGCGCAAGGACAGCCCGGCCAATGCCTTCACCATGGCCGAACTGAAAACCCTCGACGCCGGCAGCTGGTACAACGCCAAGTACCCGGATCGCGCGCGCCCGTCCTACGTCGGCCTGAAGATTCTGACCCTCGATGAAATCATCGACATCGCCCAGGCCAATCCGAAGCACAAGCCGGGCCTGTACATCGAAACCAAGGAGCCGAAGCTGTTCCCGGGGATCGAGCATGACCTGAAGGAAAAACTCCAGGCTCGTGGCTGGTTGATTCCGGCGGACGCCAAACCGGCGAAAAACGTCGCCAGCGTCGGCGAGAGCAACGGCAAGGTGATCCTGCAAACCTTCGAGAAGAGCAGCCTGGAAATGCTGCAAAAGGAAATGCCGCAGGTGCCGAAGATCCTGTTGCTGTGGGTCGGCGAAGGCAGCATCGAGCCGAAATCCAAAGTGACCTTTGCCGACTCCGGCGAGAAGGACAAGAACGCGTTCTACGGCAAGCAAGAGCCGAAATCCGAAGCCGAGTTCAAGCAGTGGATCGACTACGCCAAGGCTCAGGGTGCGATCGGCACCGGCCCTTCGGCGAAGCTGACCCAGGGCGGCGATCAGAGCTATTCGGATCTGGTACAGCCATGGATGAACAAATACACCCACGATCAGGGCCTGCTGGTGCACGTTTACACCGTAGATGAGCCGGTGGACTTCGAAAAAGTCATGGCCGCCGGCGTCGACGGTATCTTCACCAACCGCGCCAGCGAGCTGCTGAAGTTCTACAAACGCCCGGCCGCCAGTGTGGATCAGGTGTTGAAGAACAACGGCTTCTGATCTGTAAATCCGCGCGTCAGTCAGTATCGCGAGCAGGCTCGCTCCCTCGGGAGTCCAGCCTGCTCGCTGCGTTTTAAGGGTGAGTTAAGTTGCGGCGATTAACCTGAACTCACTTAAACGAATCACCCAAAGGAATAACCGATGAAAACCCTGACTGCCCTGTTTACCGCTGCCGCCCTGACACTCACCGCTGGCCTGGCCCAGGCTGACGTTCGCGTTGACCAGATCCCTGAACTGGTCAAGTCCGGCAAGATCAAGTCGCTGGAATCGATGAACGCAGAAGCGCTGAAACTGCATCCGGGCGCGACCATTACCGACACCGACCTGGATAACCACTTCAACGGTTACGAATACGAAGTCGAGCTGAAAACCGCCGATGGCAAAGAGTTCGATGTGGACTTCGATGCGACGACTGGCAAGGTGCTGAGCAACAAGCAAGACACTTGATTCACCCCAACAATCCCCGTGGGAGCGAGCCTGCTCGCGATAGCGCTGGATCAGTCAATATTGAATTGGCTGACCGGACGCCATCGCGAGCAGGCTCGCTCCCACATTGTTTTGTGGTGACCTTAAGCTGAGGTGCTGACCAGCGAACCGGAAGTACCGCTGTCCGAATCCTGCAAAGCCGCCAACAACGCCGCCGTCGCCGTCTGTAACGAAGCCGACGTCGTCGCGATCTGCGACTGCGCAGCCGCAACATCCGCCGCCTTGGCATCCTGACTTTCCTGCTTGGCCTGAGCCGCCTGCAGCGCCTGCTGCTGTTCCTGCAATTGCTTTTGCAACTCGGCAATCTGCTTGCGCAGTGCTTTCACGGTATCCGATTCATCGCTGCTGGAACTGCTGTCCCCCGCCGGCGCCGCACCGCCGCCCACCGCGACTTTGCTGGTATCGGCCTTCACACCGGTGCTGGCCGCCGCGGTGGTCGAGGTGTCGTCGGCCGTATCGGCAATCGAGGTTTTGCTGGTGGGCGTGGTAACGGTCTGATTGATCGAAACAGACGTGATGCTGACCATGGGAAATCTCCAATGCCGGTTATGGATAACCGGGCATCGGCGTCGGTCTGTACGAATTGAGATCGACTGTGTACCGACTCGGTATCCGAACCGGTACACAGTCACTGGCCACTCGGATTTAACGTCACCCTGCCGTCACACAAGCGTCATGTGACATTGCGATGATGCGGCTCAGGTGAATCTGCAAATCCCGCGACAGACGCCTTCTCGCAGCGAGCCTTCATGAACCACAGCCTCGATATCAGCCATCGTGATCCTGACCTGTTCGGCCTGCTTTACGGCTTTCGCTTTCGCCCCGGCGAACGCGGGCGCGAGGTGGATTCGGCGACCGCCCTGCGCTGCCTGCAAGACGACAGCGAGGGCGATGAGTTTCTCTGGTTGCACCTGAACCTGGCTCATGCCGCGTGCGAGCGCTGGATGAAAAGCCATCTGCAATTGCCCGAAGAGTTTTTCGAAGCGCTGCACGAAGGTTCGCGCTCGACCCGCATCGAGCATGTCGATTCGGCGTTGCTGGCGGTGGTCAACGACGTGGTGTTTAACCTCGCCAGCATGGTGTCGTCGGACGTGTCGACGCTGTGGGTTTGCGTACGCAGCAAACTGATCGTCAGTGCGCGTCTGCAACCGCTGCATTCGGTGGACAAGCTGCGTTCTTCGGTGAAGGCCGGTGAGTGCTTTCGCTCGCCGTCGGAACTGCTGGTGCACCTGCTGCGCGATCAGGGCGAAGTGCTGACGCAGATCGTGCGCAAGACCAGCATGAGCGTCGATCAGGTCGAGGACGAGTTGCTGTCTTCACGACTGTCGACCAACCGCGCCGAACTCGGCGCCAACCGGCGGGTGCTGGTGCGCCTGCAACGGCTGCTGGCGCTGGAACCGGGTTCGCTGTTGCGCCTGCTCAACCGGCCGCCACCGTGGTTGCAGAAGGAGGATGTGAAGGAGTTGCGCAAGTCCACCGAGGAGTTCGCGCTGATCATCAACGACCTGACCGCCCTCGGCGAGCGGATCAAGCTGTTGCAGGAAGAGATCGCCGCCAACCTCAACGAACAGAGCAACCGCACGCTGTTCACCCTGACCGTGGTCACGGTGCTGGCGCTGCCGATCAACATCATTGCCGGTTTCTTCGGCATGAACGTCGGCGGTGTGCCGCTGGCCACCGATCCGGAGGGGTTCTGGATTCTGGTAGCGCTGGTGGCGACGTTCACCGTGATCGCCGGGCGCTGGGCGTTTCGCAAGCGCGGGGATTACTGAGCGCTGCCGAGCGCCGACACGCTCGTTCCCACGCTCCGCGTGGGAATGCATCAGGTGACGCTCTGCGTCACAGGGACGCGGAGCGTCCCGGGCGGCGTTCCCACGCAGAGCGTGGGAACGATCATCCGTAAGTGTGAGAGCGATCACCGCCTTCAGATCAGCGGTGAAGCTAAAAACCCAAACACTGATCTGCCGCAGCCTCTCTGTAATATTTAGCAACGATCATGGGCGACACTCCTTCCCCCGTTCAGGATTGTCCGCCCATGGCTACTCCCTCCCTGACCGCCAGCCTGGCCCCCACTGCCAGTGGCAGGCCGGCGCTTGACAAAAAAACCGGCCCCTTTACTTACGTGGTGTTCTTCGCCGTGCTGGCGATGGGGATGCTGTTCACCGCCTACAGTCTGATGCATGACATGCACGAACTCGGCACGGTGGTCACCACCTGGACCCCGTTCCTGCTGCTCGGCGTAGCGCTGTTGATTGCGCTGGGCTTCGAGTTCGTCAACGGCTTCCACGACACCGCCAACGCCGTGGCCACGGTGATCTACACCCACTCGCTACCACCGAATGTGGCCGTGGTGTGGTCGGGATTCTTCAACTTCCTCGGAGTGCTGCTTTCGAGCGGTGCGGTAGCGTTCGGCATTATCGCCCTGCTGCCGGTGGAACTGATTCTGCAAGTGGGTTCGTCCGCCGGTTTCGCGATGATCTTCGCCCTGCTGATCGCGGCGATCCTGTGGAACCTCGGCACCTGGTGGCTGGGCCTGCCGGCCTCGTCGTCGCACACCCTGATCGGTTCGATCATCGGCGTCGGCGTGGCCAACGCGTTGATGCATGGTCGCGACGGCACCAGCGGTGTGGACTGGGCCCAGGCGACCAAGATCGGTTATGCACTGCTGCTGTCGCCGCTGGTGGGTTTCGGTTGTGCAGCGCTGTTGCTGCTGGCGTTGCGCGCGTTCGTGAAGAACCGTTCGCTGTACAAAGCACCGGAAGGCAACACCCCGCCGCCGTGGTGGATTCGTGGTCTGCTGATCCTGACCTGCACCGGCGTGTCGTTCGCTCACGGTTCCAACGACGGCCAGAAAGGCATGGGCCTGATCATGCTGATTCTGGTCGGCACCCTGCCGATGGCTTATGCGCTGAATCGCACCATGCCGGAAGAACAGTCGCTGCAATTCGCCGCCGTCGCCCAAGTGACCCAGCAAGCACTGGTGAAAAGTGCGCCACTGCCGACACCGGCCGATCCACGCGCCGTGCTCTCGGATTACATGCGCAGCAAGGAAGCCACGCCGCAACTGATCCCCGCCCTCGCCTCGCTGACCGGACACATCGGTGAAGAAGTCAAAGGCTACGGCTCGCTGGCGAAAGTCCCGGCCGAGGCCATGGGTAACGTGCGTAACGACATGTACCTGGCCAGCGAAACCATTCGCCTGATGGACAAGAACAAGGTCGGCAGCTTCGACGCCGACACCAGCGGCAAGCTGCAACTGTTCAAACAGCAGATCGACAACGCCACGCGGTTCATTCCGTTGTGGGTGAAGATCGCCGTGGCGATTGCCTTGGGTCTGGGCACCATGGTCGGCTGGAAGCGGATCGTGGTCACGGTCGGCGAGAAGATCGGCAAGACCCACCTGACCTACGCCCAGGGTGCGTCGGCGGAAACCGTGGCGATGCTGACCATCGGCGCCGCCGACATGTTCGGCCTGCCGGTGTCGACCACCCATGTGTTGTCCTCGGGCGTGGCCGGGACCATGGTCGCCAACGGCGGCGGCTTGCAGATGAAGACCATCCGCAATCTGCTGATGGCGTGGGTGCTGACGTTGCCGGCGGCGATTGTGCTGTCGGGCAGCCTGTATTGGCTGTTTACCCAGATCTTCTGATCCATCCCAATCCCTGTGAGAGCCGTTGCTCCCACAGGGATTTGCCGCAGGAATCAGAGCGTCGAACGAATCAACTCCCCCAGCCAGTCCATGAACACCCGCACCCGCAAAGGCAAATGCCGTTGCCGGGCGTACAGCAGTGAAATGCCCATCGCCGGCGCGGTGTACTGCGGCAGCACGGTGACGATCTCGCCGCTGTCCAGATAGGTGTTCATGCCGGTACGCGGCACCTGAATCAGACCAAACCCGCCAAGGCACGCCGACTCGTAGGCATCGGTGCTGTTGACCGTCACACTGCCGGGCATCGGCACCCGGTGGATCTGTCCGTCCTGCTCGTAAACAAACCCTTCCGAACGCGAACCCAGCACACCGACGTAGTGCACCAGTCGATGCTGCGCCAGATCTTCAATGGTCTGCGGCACGCCGTAGCGCTCCAGGTACGCGGGGCTGGCGCAGTTGATCATGCTGAAGTCCCCCAGGTGCCGCGCCACCACCGATTGATCGGGCTGCGCGCCGATGCGCACCACGCAATCGAAACCTTCGGCGAGCAGGTCGACCCGGCGATCGGTGCTGCTGATTTCCAGTTCCAGGTTCGGATGGCGCGCCATGAATTCCGGCAGCTTGGGCATGATCAGCCGCCGCGCCAGAATGTTCGGCATGTCGACCCGGATCCGCCCGGTCAGCGACGCTTCGTCCTGACGAAACAGATTCTCGATTTCGTCCATGTGCGACAGCAGATCCTTGCTGCGCTCATACAGCGCGAGGCCGTCCTGAGTCGCCTGAACCTTGCGCGTGGTGCGTTGCAGCAGGCGCGTGCCGAGCAGGGTTTCCAGCGCCTGCACCTGTTCGGACACCGTCGAGCGCGGCAGCCCCAGACTCTCCCCCGCCATCGTAAAACTCGACAATTCGCTGACCCGGACGAAGGTGCGCAGCAGTTCCAGTTTGTTCATGGGCCACCCATTGATTGTTCGGACAATCCGACCAGTGATTCCGGTTTCAGTCTGTTTATCACCTCATGCCGGATAAATAAACTTTGCCCCATCAACCGTCACCGCCATCGAGGAAGACCCATGAACCGCAAAATCGCATTGATCACCGGTGCCAGCCGTGGCCTCGGCAAGAACGCCGCCCTGCACCTCGCCGCGCAAGGCGTGGACATCATCGGCACCTACAACAGCCGCGCCGATGAAGCCCAGGCGCTGGTGCAGGAACTGGAAGCACTCGGCGCCAACGCCGTGATGCTGCAACTGGATGTCGGGCGCAGCGAAGGTTTTGCCGAGTTCGCCGTGCGGGTCGAGCAGGCGCTGCAACAACTTGATCGTCCGCGCTTCGATTTCCTGATCAACAACGCCGGGATTGGCGTGCATGCCTCCTTCGCCGACACCACGCCGGAACAGTTCGACCTGCTGATGAACGTACAGCTGAAAGGGCCGTTCTTCCTGACTCAGCAACTGCTGCCGCTGATCAACGATGGCGGGCGGATCATCAACATCTCCAGCGGTCTGGCCCGTTTCACCCTGCCGGGTTATGTCGCTTACGCTGCGATGAAAGGCGCGATGGAAGTGCTGACCCGTTATCAGGCCAAGGAGCTGGGCGCGCGGCAGATCGCCGTGAATATCCTGGCACCGGGGGCCATCGAAACCGACTTCGGCGGCGGCGCGGTGCGCGACAATTCGGCACTGAACGCCATGGTCGCCAGCAACACCGCCCTGGGCCGTGCCGGGCAGCCGGATGACATTGGTGGCGCACTGGCGCTGCTGCTGTCGCCGGGGGCGCAGTGGATCAACGGTCAGCGGATTGAAGCGTCGGGCGGGATGTTTCTCTAAACCCGGCAAAAATCCCGGACAAAAAAAATCGCAGCCCTCACAGGCGGCGATTTTTTGTTTTCAGCTCTGGCAGACGCTGCGCATCACCAGTCGCTCGCGCACCACGTCATAACCCCAGTGGTAGACGTAGGTGTACGGCAGGAAGAACAGCAGCACGCCGATGTCGAGCAGGAACGCCTGCCACAGGCTGACCGACAGCCACCAGGCAATCAGCGGCACGCCCATCACGATCAACCCGCCCTCGAACAGCACCGCGTGCGCCACTCGCACCCAGGCATTGTGGGCGATGTTCCAGCGCTTGAGCATGCGGTCGAAGAAGCCGTTGAACACCACGTTCCAGCCCAGGGCCAGCATCGCGATGGCGATTGTGACGGCGCCCATTTCGACCAGCGGTTTGCCCATGATCCACGCCAGCAGCGGGGTACAGATCAGGATCGCCAGCAGTTCGAAACCGATGGCCTGGAAGATACGTTCAGTGATGGATTTGTTGGCAGTCATGGCCGAAGTCCTCTGTGAAGATGGTTGCCATGATCCAGCACCACACCGATACTTCATAACCAATAACCATCGATCAAGGCGATAGTTCATGGCTTCTCAGGAAGTGTTGCTGGCGTTTGTTCAGGCCGCCACTCAAGGCTCGTTTTCAGCGGCGGCGCGCAAACTCGGGCGCAGTCAGTCGACGGTGAGTGCGGCGGTGGCCAGTCTTGAGATTGATCTGGACCTGGTGCTGTTCGACCGTAGCAGCCGCAAGCCGACGCTGACCCCGGCCGGGCACGTGATGCTGCAACGGGCCGAGGCGATTCTGGCGGCCACCAGCCGCCTGGAAATGACCGCCCGGCAATTGGCCCAGGGCGTCGAGCCGAAACTCACGGTGGCGATTTCCGACACTTATCAGTCCGACCGTTTCGAAGCGGCGCTGGTGGGTTTCGAGCAGCGTTACCCGGATCTGGAGCTGGAATGCCTGATCGCCGAATGCGATGACCTGGTCGAACTGGTGCAGCGCGGTCGGGCGCATCTCGCGTTCGCCGAGATGCAGGAAAACTACCCACCGGATCTGGCGAGCGCGACCGTCGCCGAGCGTACGGAAATCGCCTTGTTCGTGGGGCGTGGCCATCCGTTGGCGACACAGGAATCCATCGATCAAACGATCCTTGAACAGCATCGCGAGCTGCGCCTGGCCACCATCGTCAATCCCTATGACAGTCGCGGCAAAGGCCGGGTGTGGTCGGCGCCGAGTTATCTGATGCTGCTGGAAATGGCCGAAAAAGGTTTCGGCTGGGCGCCGCTGCCGCGCTGGCTAGTGGAGCGTTTCGGCAATGACTTGCTGGTGGAACTGAAGGTGCGCGGCTGGCCGAAACCGGTGTTCGTCGATGCCCTGTGGTCGCGGCTCTACCCGCCGGGGCCGGCGGGGAGCTGGTTGCTGAGCAAGATGCTGGAATAGCTCAGGCCGCCTCGATGGCTGCCGGGCGATTGACCTGAAAATACTCGTGCAACCCGCGCATCGTCGGCAACTCCAGCGCTTGCGCCGCGTAACACAATCCCACCCGCCGGGTCGGCGCCGGCAGGTGCAGCGCCCGCACGACGATGCGCTCATGCCCGCTGACCAGCGACTGCGGCAACATCGCCACACCGACACCTGCCGTCACCATGTGCAACGCCTGTTGCAGTGAACCGGCATGCCCCGCCACCGCTTCCGGCGAACGCCCGTACAGCGCCATCAACCGCTGATGGGACGGATGCTGCGGGCAGGTGATCCAGTCCTCGATCGGCGCCCAGCCGGCCTGCGCGTTGGCCATCGGATGATCGAGGGGCAGCGCCATCACATAGGATTCTTCCCACAGCGGCAGGAACAGTTCGTCTTCGCAGCACATTTCCTCGACGGCCAATCGACCATCGCCATGGCAGCCCTCCTCCAGGGTCAGCAGCAGATTGGGCAACGCCTGATGGGCCATCCGGACGAAGGCTTCGATGTGGCTGGCGGCGATGTCGCCTTCGATGCCGAGAGTCAGCGGCGCACGGTTTTCGCGGCCGCGAAACATCCGGCTCAGTGCCTCGGATTCGGCCACCGTCCGCCGCGCCTGCGGGTAGAGAAGACGCGCTTCGTCGCTAACCTCCACACCACGGGGCTGACGTACGAACAGCGTCGCACCGAGTTCTTCTTCCAGCTGTTTGATGGTCACCGACAACGTGGGCTGGCTGATGAACAGCCGTTGCGCGGCGGCGGTGATGTTACGTTCCTCGAACACCGCGAGGAAGGCTTTGAGATGGCGGATATCCATAGGAGATTCCGATAGCAGACAGAGGAATAAGGCATTTTTCAGCCTCCAGCGGGCTAAATATACTGCGCGCCGAATCTGGTTATTTGTTTTTCTTATCTCAGGAGCTCAACCATGAGCAAGCCATTGATCATCATCACCGGCGCCAGCTCGGGCATCGGCGAAGCCACCGCCCGCCGCTTGAGCGCGGCCGGCCATCCGCTGCTTTTGCTGGCCCGGCGCATCAAACGCCTTGAAGCACTGGCACTGCCGAACACCCTCAGCCGCCGCGTCGACATCACCGACCGCGCCGCGTTGTTGGCCGCTGTGGCAGAGGCGGAAGTGCAGTTCGGCCCGGCCGATGCGCTGATCAACAACGCCGGGGTGATGCTGCTGGGCGAGATGAGCAAGCAGGATCCGGCACAGTGGGACCAGATGCTCGACGTCAACGTGAAGGGCCTGCTCAATGGCGTGCACGCGGTGGTCGCCGGGATGATCGAGCGCAAGCACGGCACGATCATCAACGTCAGCTCGGTGGCCGGTCGCAAGACCTTCCCGAACCATGTGGCGTATGTCGGCACCAAGTTTGCGGTGCATGGATTGTCGGAAAACCTGCGTGAAGAGTTGTCGCCGCATAACGTGCGGGTGACCACGATTGCGCCGGGTGCGGTCGAGACCGAGTTGCTGAGCCACACCACGGATGAGGCGATCAAGACCGGGTATCAGGCGTGGAAGCAGGACATGGGTGGCACGGTGCTGAGTGCCGAGGATGTGGCGACGGCGATTGCTTATGCGTATGGGCAGCCGCAGGGGGTTTGTATTCGGGAGATTGTGATGGCTGCCACTCGGCAGCAAGCCTGATCGATAGTCGCTAGCCTTACTGGCACCATCGCTGGCAAGCCAGCTCCCACATTTAATTGTGGGAGCGGGCTTGCCCGCGAAGAGGCCAATATTGCCAACGACCAGTTCGGGTCAGTCCAATGCTTTAAGCCGCCCCTCGATAAACCGTCGCTCCGGCTCTTGCCGCGTCAACTCCAGCGCCCGCAAATAAGCCGCCCTAGCCTCCTCAACCCGTCCCAACTGCCGGCAAAACTCCGCCCGCGCCGAATGCGCCAGGTGGTAATCCTGCAATTCTCCACGGTCCAGAATCCCTTCAACCAGGGTCAACCCCGCCAGCGCCCCGTCACGCTTGGCCACCGCCACCGCCCGGTTCAACTCGATCACCGGCGACGGCACCGCCCGCAGCAACACGTCATACAGCCCGACGATCTGCGCCCAGTCCGTCTCGCCCGCCGTCGGCGCTTCGGCATGCACCGCTGCAATCGCCGCTTGCAGGCAGTAAGGCCCGAAACGTCCCGTGGTCAGCGCTTTTTCCACCAGTTCGCAGCCTTCGGCAATCAGCTCGGCATTCCACAATCCGCGATCCTGATCATCCAGCAGAATCAATTCCCCATCCGGCGAAGAGCGCGCCGAGCGCCGCGATTCATGCAGCAGCATCAACGCCAGCAACCCCATGACCTCTGGATCCGGCAACAACTCCAGCAACAACCGCCCGAGACGAATCGCCTCACGAGTCAAATCCTCGCGGGTCACCTGAGCGCCGCCGGATGCCGAGTAGCCTTCGTTGAACACCAGATAAATCACCCGCAACACGCTGTCGAGGCGCTCGGGCAATTCGCTGAGGGCTGGAACTTGATAAGGGATTTTCGCATCGCGAATCTTGGCCTTGGCGCGCACGATGCGCTGGGCAATCGCCGCCGGGGCCGAGAGGAATGCCCGGGCGATTTCCTCGGTGGTGAGGTCGCAGACTTCACGCAGGGTCAGCGGCACTTGCGCATCCGCCGCCAGCGCCGGGTGGCAGCAGGTGAAGATCAGGCGCAGGCGATCGTCTTCCACGTCTTCGGCGTCCCATTCGGACTGTTCCAGTTCTTCCAGTTGCGCCAGCAACAACGGCTGCGAGGCCTTGAACCGTGCGCGACGGCGCAACACGTCGATCGCCTTGAAGCGCCCGGTGGACACCAGCCAGGTCCGCGGATTGTCCGGCACGCCATCGCGCTGCCAGCGCTCGACCGCGACGAAGAACGCCTCGTGCAAGGCTTCTTCGGCGAGGTCGAAATCGCCGAGCAGGCGGATCAGGGTCGCGAGGATCCGCCGCGAGTCTTCGCGATAGACCTGCTCGACCCGCGCCCTGACCTCAGACATTCAACTGGCGCACGGGACGCACTTCGACGCTGCCGACCCGGGCCGCCGGAATGTTGCCGGCGACCTGAATCGCTTCGTTGAGATCCCGCGCGTCGATCAGGTAGAAACCGGCCAACTGCTCCTTGGTCTCGGCGAACGGGCCGTCGGTGATCGACAGTTTGCCGTTGCGCATCCGTACCGTGGTGGCGGTCTGCACCGACTCCAGTGCTTCGGCGGCGACCATCCGGCCGCTGCCCTGGATCGATTCGGCGTAGGCCCAGCACTCGGCGTCTTCCGGGCTGTCGGGCGACGAATGCAGCAGGCGCTCATCGCTGTAGACCAAACATAAATACTTCATGGCGTTCTCCTGAATCGGACGGATCAACTATGGCTGAAGATCAGGGTTTCACATCGAACAGGGTCGCGCCGATCATCGGGTCGAACGGTGCCGACCAGTGTTCGTGGGCGATCTTCCACGCTCCGCCGACCTGCCGGTAGCAGGCGGTGACGCGCATCCAGCAACTCTGGGTTTCACCCTTTTCATTGGTCCCGCCGCAGTTGGCGACCCAGTGGGCGAAGGCGATGTTGTCGGCGGTCTCGATGGCGATTTCGTGGAACTCGAAAATGTGCGGGCCGGGGCACATTTCCATGCAATCCACCCAGTGCGCGCGGTAGGCCGGTTTGCCCTTGAATTGCAGGGCCTTGATCGCATCGAACGAGAGGATGTCGTCGGCGTACAGCGCCATGACTTTCTCGACGTCCTTGGTCATGACGGCTTCGCGGTAGGTGTTGATCAGGCTCTGGATATCGCTTTGTGCGCTCATGGTGTTCTCCGTAGTTTTTGTTGTGAAGACACTCTTAGTCGTTCGGCGATTTGCCGGATCGACAGTTGAAACAAAAAAATTCCGGAGAAGACAAAATCGCTAGAATCCGAGGCTCATCTTTGTAGGAAAAAGGAAATTCCCGTGTCAGCCAAACTCGTACCGTACGAGAGCCTTAACGCCTTGCAGCGTCAGCAAGTCGAAGCGATTGAAATCCACGCCGAGCAGATCAAGTTCTCCGGCGATATCCACGGCGCCTTGCATACGCTGCTGTCGAAACCCGGCCCCGGCGTGAAAGGTTTTGCGCTGCTGGCCGAAGACATGCCGGTGGCCTTTCTGCTGCTCAAGCGCCCGCCGGTGTTGCCGGAATGGGCCGATGAACACAGCGCCACCCTGCATGCATTGCAGGTCGATCACCGCGCACAAGGCAAGGGCTATGGCAAGGCCTGCCTGCTGGCGTTACCGGAAGTTGCGCGCCAGGCCTGGCCTGAAATCAAAGGACTGGAACTGTCGGTGGACGCCGACAACGACGCCGCGATTGCGCTGTACGCCAAGTACGGCTTCGTCGACAGCGGCGAAGCGTACAAGGGCCGTATCGGTTACGAGCGGCGGATGGGGCTGTTCTTCTAATTGTCGGGGGAGCAACGATGATCGATTCAATCGAAGCGCTGGAAGCCATCTACGGCTTGCCCCACGAACGGGCGGTGCGCAAACAGATCGGTTTTCTCAACGAGGACTATCAGGCGATGGTCCAGGTCTCGCCGCTGGTGATTGTCAGCTCGGTGGGTGCCGACGGCATCGACGGTTCTCCGCGCGGCGATGCGCCAGGGTTTGTGCGGATCATTGACGAGCGCACGCTTGCCCTGCCGGATCGTCCGGGCAACAACCGCATCGATACTTTGCGCAACGTGTTGCACGATCCGCGGGTATCGCTGCTGTTCATCATTCCGGGGATTGGCGAGACGTTGCGGGTCAACGGCACGGCAACCATCAGCGCTGATCCGCAATTGCTGGAAAGCTTCGCGGTGAACGGCAAACCGGCGCGCACGGTGTTGCTGGTGGCGGTGGAGGCGGCGTTCTTTCATTGCTCCAAGGCATTCGTGCGTTCGGATGCGTGGAATCCGCAAACTCATCTGCCGCGCTCGGCGCTGCCGACCGCAGGAGCTTTTCACAAGCGGCTGAATGATGGGCAGTTTGATGCCGAGGCCTATGATCGCGAGGCCCCGGCCAGAGTACGTGACACCCTCTACTGACCCCGTCCACCGATCGTTCCCACGTCGAGGCGTCGAACCGTCTGCGTGGGAATGCAGACTTTGACGCTCTGCGTCATGACGGTGCCAGGCGTTGCATCAGTGGTGCGGCAGGAACGCGGAGCGTCCCGGGCTGCATTCCCACGCAGAGCGTGGGAACGATCAGGTCAGGGATTCTTCTTCAGAGGGTCAGGATCATCTCGTGCCACGCCATCCCGCCGTGGTCGGACTCGGACGGTTTGATGTAGGCAAAACCGAATCCGGCGTACAGCGGGATGTGCCGCTCCTTGCACATCAGGTGAATCGTCGCCTTGCCCTGCTCGCGCATGCGTTCGATAAATTCGCCCAGCAGACGCTTGGCCAGGCCCAGCCCCTGATAATCCGGGTGCACCACCACCGACATGATCACCACGTTCGGCCCCGCCGGGTCGTGGCCGATCAGTTCCTTGAACGCTTCATCGGACATCTGCACGTCAAACGCTGCGCCGGAGTTGATGAAGCCGGCCACCTGCCCGTCCACCTCGGCGACGATGAAACCGTCCGGCCAAGTGGCGATGCGCGTGGCGATCTTCTCGCGGGTCGCGGCTTCGTCGCCCTCATAGGCGAGGGTTTCGATGGCGTAGCAGCGGTCCAGGTCGGCGGCGGTGACGTGGCGGATGAGGGTGTTCATGGCGGCTCGAAATCAGAGGAAACAAGGCCGCCAAGGATAAAGGAATAAGGTGTTCATATCGATCCGCACGGGGGGCGTAAAGCCTGCGTATAAGCGCTTTTCTTCGGATTCGGGACGGTCTATTTCTGAGACCTGACTCTTATTTCCCGAGGAGGGAACCGTTTATGAGCAGCGTGGAAATCGGTTTGTTGATGGTGTTGGGCATCAGCTTCTTCGGCTTCATTACCCTGGGCATCGACCTGTTGCGGGCACGACGGATCAAGGGCAAATAAAGCCTGATCGGCAGCGCGAAGCGGGTTCGCGCTGCCGGTCAGCAATCAGGTTTTCTTTTCCACCGGGACGCAGATTTCCAGCTTGCCGGTATTGGTTTTTGGATTGAAATCGGCGCTGTAGCGTTCCAGCTCCGGGGCGTTGAGCCCTTTGTATTCGGAATTCGGCAGCCAGGTGTTGTAGATGTAGTCAATGGTCTGCGGCAGTTGATCCAGCGAACCCTTGTGTTCGAACACCGCGTACTGGCGTGGCAGGATTTCGATCCAAGGATACTTTTCCTGTGGAAACTCATCGAGCTTGCTGATCTCGACCCCGGCCATGTAGTCAAAACCGCCGTTACCGTCGAAATTGCTGCAGACACCGTAAGTCACTTCACTCTTCTGCCCCGGAATATGCCCGATGTGCGGGATGAGTTTTTCCCACAGTGCAGAGATGTCCTGAACGGTCTCTTTGGTGAAGCGATCGCGAAATCCTGCAATCAGCAGGAAGTGTCCATGTTCGAAGCGAGGTTCAGCCACTTCGACGCGTTTTTGCTCATCCATGACTCGACTCCTTGAACGAAAAAAGTGGGTTCGGCTGGGAGTATAGAAGCCAAACCCGATTCGCACATTTACAGCGTATGCAGGGCCTCGGCGGCGCCCGAGCCGACGAACTCGTTATAACCGGATACGATCACGTAGACCGCGAAATAGCAGAAGATCGCTGCCGATGCCATGTAGGAATAGCGCAGCAGTTTGTCGCCCAGCAACTTGCCGCCATGGCTCGCGGCGAAGCACAAGCCTGCCGACCACAACAGCCCGGCGCACAGGAAACCGCCGAGAAACAGCGCCGAACTCAAAGGACCGCCGCCACCGGAGCGGGCGATCAACGTGCCGCCCACGGCCGCGAACCAGAGGATGGCGCTCGGCGACGACATGGCCAGAAAAATCCCACGAAAGAATTCCTTGCGATGGGAGTTCTGGCCCACTTCGGCGGTCGCCGCCAATTGCGCTTCGTGGTGGATCGCCGAATAGATCATCTTCGCCGCGAAGTAGATCAACAGCGCCGAACCGCCGATCCACAGCACCCAGCGCACGGTTTCGTATTGCAGCAGAACGGTCATTCCGGCCAGCGCCAGCACCGCGTAGATCAGGTCGCCGACGCAGGTGCCGAGCCCCAGTGCGAAGCCCTGAAAATAGCCGCGCTGCATCGCCAGGGTGATCATCGCGATGTTGGCCACGCCGATGTCCAGGCACAGCGAAAGGCTCAGCAAGAAGCCGCTGGTGAATTCCATTAACCGATTTCCTTGGGAAAAATTTGTTTACAAAGGCGCTGGACAGTCTGCCATCGCTGCCCTTATCGTCCGCCACAGGTCACCGCAGTGACCAGCGTCGCTCGGACGGTTCCGGGCGCTTACGTTATCCGAGGCAACAATGGCTGAACAAGGTTCGCCGCGCCGCTTTGCGCGCATTGATCGACTCCCCCCTTACGTTTTCAACATCACCGCCGAGCTGAAGATGGCCGCCCGACGTCGCGGCGAAGACATCATCGACTTGAGCATGGGCAACCCCGACGGCGCCACGCCGCCGCACATCGTTGAAAAACTGGTGCAGGTTGCACAGCGCGAAGACACCCACGGTTACTCCACGTCCAAGGGCATTCCGCGCCTGCGCCGGGCGATTTCCAACTGGTACAAGGAACGCTACGAGGTCGAGATCGACCCGGAAAGCGAAGCCATCGTCACCATCGGTTCCAAGGAAGGCCTGGCGCACCTGATGCTGGCGACCCTGGATCAGGGCGACACCGTGCTGGTGCCGAACCCGAGCTACCCGATTCACATCTACGGTGCCGTGATTGCCGGCGCCCAGGTGCGGTCGGTGCCGCTGGTGCCGGGCGTGGACTTCTTCGCCGAGCTGGAACGGGCGATTCGCGGCTCGATCCCGAAACCGAAGATGATGATCCTCGGCTTCCCGTCGAACCCGACCGCGCAGTGCGTGGAGCTGGACTTCTTCGAACGGGTGATCGCCCTCGCCAAACAGTACGACGTGCTGGTGGTGCACGACCTGGCCTACGCCGACATCGTCTACGACGGCTGGAAAGCCCCATCGATCATGCAGGTGCCGGGCGCCAAGGACATCGCGGTGGAGTTTTTCACCCTGTCCAAGAGCTACAACATGGCGGGCTGGCGGATCGGTTTCATGGTCGGCAACCCGGAACTGGTCAGCGCCCTGGCGCGGATCAAGAGCTACCACGACTACGGCACCTTTACCCCGCTGCAGGTGGCCGCGATTGCTGCGCTGGAAGGCGATCAGCAGTGCGTGCGCGACATCGCCGAACAGTATTGCCAGCGCCGCAACGTGCTGGTCAAAGGCCTGCATGAACTGGGCTGGATGGTCGAGAACCCGAAAGCTTCGATGTACGTCTGGGCGAAGATTCCCGAAGCCTACGCGCACCTCGGTTCGCTGGAGTTCGCCAAGAAGCTGTTGGCCGAGGCCAAGGTCTGCGTCTCGCCAGGCGTCGGCTTTGGCGAGTACGGCGACGATCACGTGCGCTTCGCGCTGATCGAAAACCAGGACCGGATTCGTCAGGCCGTACGCGGGATTCGCGGGATGTTCCGGGCGGATGGCCTGGGCACTAAGTAACTGCCTCCTCCCCACCTGATCGTTCCCACGCTCCGCGTGGGAATGCAGCCCGGGACGCTCCGCGTCCCTGCCGAAAGCGGACGCAGAGCGTCCATTGAGGCATTCCCACGCGGAGCGTGGGAACGATCCAGGCACAAAAAAACCGCATCGCTGCGGTTTTTTTGTGCCTGCGATTTGCCCTTAGACGAACAGCGACAGCAACAGAATAAAGCCCAGACCCACCACCGACAGGATGGTTTCCATCGCCGTCCAGGTCTTGAAGGTCTCGGCCACGGTCATGTTGAAGTACTGCTTCACCAGCCAGAAACCGGCGTCGTTGACGTGGGACAGGATCAGCGAGCCGGCACCGGTGGCCAGCACCAGCAGCTCACGGTTCACGCCCGGAATCATCCCCACCACCGGCACCACGATGCCCGCGCCAGTGATGGTCGCCACAGTAGCCGAACCCGTCGCGATGCGGATCACCGCCGCCACCAGCCACGCCAGCAGGATCGGCGAGATCTGCGCGCTGACCGCCATGTGGCCGATCACGTCGCCCACGCCGCTGGTCACCAGCATCTGCTTGAAGCCACCGCCGGCACCGATGATCAGGATGATCGCGGCAGTCGGCGCCAGGCTCGCGTCCAGCCATTTGAGCATCTGCTGAGAACCGATGCCCTGCTTGTGACCGAAGGTGTACAGCGACAGCAGCAATGCCAGCAGCAGTGCCGAGATCGGGTGACCGATCATGTCCATCCAGGTGCGGAAGAAATGACCGTCCGGCAGGGCCACGTCAGCGAAGGTTTTCAGCAGCATCAGGAACACCGGCAGCAGCACGGTGACCAGGGTGATGCTGAAGCTCGGCAGGTTGGCCGAATCGTTTTCACGGGCCAGTTGATCGACCAGTTCCTGGTTCGGGGTACCTGGGATGTGCTTGGCGATGAACGTACCGAAGATCGGACCGGCGATGATGGCGGTCGGCAGCGCGACGATCAGACCGTAGAGAATGGTCTTGCCGATGTCGGCACCGAACACGCCGATGGCCAGCAGCGGACCCGGGTGCGGCGGCACCAGGCCGTGCACGGCGGACAGGCCGGCGAGCAGCGGGATACCGATCTTGATGATCGACACACCGGTGCGGCGAGCGACGATGAACACCAGCGGAATCAGCAGCACGAAGCCGATTTCGAAGAACAGCGGAATGCCCACCAGGAACGCGGCGAACATCATCGCCCACTGCACCTTGTCCTTGCCGAACGCGCGGATCAGGGTCTGGGCGATCTGATCGGCACCACCGGATTCGGCCATCATCTTGCCGAGCATCGTGCCCAGGGCGAGGATGATGCCGACAAAACCGAGCACGCCACCGAAGCCGTCCTGGAACGCCTTGATGATGGTGCCGATCGGCATGCCGGACGTCAGGCCGAGGAACGCGGCGGCGATGGTCAGGGCAATGAAGGGGTGAATCTTGAACTTGGTGATCAGGACGATGAGTCCGATCACCGTAACCACTGCATCGAGCAGCAGGTAGGCGTCATGGGACATGCCAAACATGAGGGGGTGTCTCCTGGTTTGTTGTTGTTATTAAAGCGGGTTAATCAGAAGTCGAAAGGACAGCGCTGTCTTCACAATCACACTCATACCGCCTGTTTCAGGCCATGGGCCTGCCACCAGACGTGGGCTTGCGCCGCCAGTTCTTCAACGCTGTGGATCGAAGCATTCAGGGCCAGGGTCAACGGCTCGCCCTTGGGCGACTCGAGAGTGGCGAACTGGCTTTCGATCAGGGTGGCCGGCATGAAGTGGCCCGGACGGTGGGACACACGTTCGGCGGCCACTTCAGGCGTCAATTCGAGGAACACGAAGCCCAGGCCCGGCAAGGCGCTGCGCAGCACTTCGCGATAACTGTGCTTGAGGGCCGAGCAAGTCAGCACCGGGCGCTCGCCCAGGGCATCGACGCGACGCAGTTCATCGCACAGGCTGTCGAGCCAGCCGGCACGGTCTTCGTCGTTCAGGGGGATCCCCGCGCTCATCTTTTCGATGTTCGCGGCCGGATGGAAAGTATCGCCTTCAATGGCAGTGGCGCCGCTCAATTGGCACAGGGCCTCGCTGACGCACGTCTTGCCGCAACCGGCAACGCCCATGATGACCAGGGCGGTGATGGGATGATTCATGTAACACCTCAGCGCGCAGACAGCGCTACCTTTGCTAGCTATGACTCTAGTGCACAGGCAGAAGTTGCCGACGCCTTCTTGTCGTTTTTTTGGGTTGCAGCAGGTTTTGTCCGTACGCCAAAAAGCGAGGATCAGGCAGGACCTCGCTTACGCATTTGCAGCTGCATAAGGACAGCGCTACCTTAGTGCCTTGATTTTTGTTTGGCAAGCCGCCCGATGACCACCCCTAAAAACGATAAAAACACCCGCACCACCGGCCGTCCCACCCTTAATGAAGTCGCCCGTCTGGCCGGCGTCAGCCCGATTACCGCCTCCCGCGCCCTGCGTGGGGTCAGCACGGTTGCCACCGAGCTTGTGGAAAAAGTGCAGAAAGCCGCGCTGGAACTCAACTATGTGGTCAACCCCGCCGCCCGCGCCCTGGCCTCGGCGCAGAGCCATTCGGTGGTGGTTCTGGTGCCTTCGCTGTCCAACCTTTTATTCATTGACACCCTGGAAGCCATTCATCGGGTATTGACGCCCAAAGGCTTCGAAGTGCTGATCGGCAACTTCCACTATTCGCGCGATGAAGAAGAAAATCTGCTGCGCAACTACATGGCCTATCAGCCACGCGGCTTGTTGCTGACCGGCTTCGACCGCACCGAAAGCTCGCGACGGATGATCGAGGCCAGCAATATTCCTTGCGTGTACATGATGGAACTGGACAGCGCCGCCGGGGTGAACTGCGTCGGTTTCTCCCAGCTCAGCGCCGGGGAAACGGCTGCCGAACATTTGCTGTCCCGTGGCCGCAAGCGTCTGGCTTACATTGGCGCACAGCTCGATCAGCGCACCCTGCTGCGCGGTGAAGGCTTTCGCAAGGCGTTGCAGAAGGCCGGCCGTTACGACCCGGATCTGGAGGTGCTGACCCCGCGCTCATCGTCCGTGGGCCTGGGTGGCGAGTTGTTCCTGCAATTGCTGGCGGCGCATCCGGATGTCGATGCGATCTTCTTCGGCAACGATGACCTGGCTCAGGGGGCCTTGCTCGAAGCGCTGCGCAACGGGATCAGGATCCCCGAGCAAGTGGCGATCCTCGGCTTCAACGACCTGCCGATGTCGGAGCACATGGTGCCGCGCCTGAGCAGCATCAATACGCCCCGTGAAGCGATCGGCAAGCGTGCGGCGGAGCAGATGCTGACACTGATGGCCGGCAACAGTGTGGCGCGGCCGGTCGAGGACATGGGCTTCGAATTGAAAATCCGCGAAAGTACATAATCCCGAAATCCCTGTGGGAGCTGGCTTGCCAGCGATGGCGTCAGGTCAGTCAATAAATTCTGGACTGGACCACCGCTATCGCTGGCAAGCCAGCTCCCACAAATTTTGTGGTACTCCCCTGTTCAAGGTTCGGCCTTTACCCCGCCGAGGAGTTCAACCAATGCCAGCGCGCCCTTCTGCAAAGGCTGGCTCTTGAGCCATACCGCGTGCACCGGCAGCACCAGGCCGTTTTCGATGTTGCGAAAATTCAGCCGTTTCAGCCGTCCGCTATCGAGCCACGGCTGCACCACCGACAGCGGAAAATTGCCCCAGCCCAACCCTGCCTCGACCATCTCCAGCGCCGTTTCCAGGTTGTCGGTGCGCCAGTGGGATTCGGCCACCAGCGGCCGGGTTTCGCTGATCGGCAAATCGCGACTGCCAACCACGATCTGCCGGACATGCACCAGATCCTCGAGAAACAGATCCTGCCCCTGCAACAACGGACTGTCCGCCGCCAGCGTGGCGATCATCCGTTCGCTGCCGACAAACTGAAAGCGCTCCAGCACGTTCACGCTCAACCCGGCGAACGCCAGACACACGCTGACCCGGCCGCTGTGAAGCATCGCCAGTACATCGTCCTGCGGCGCGGTCAGCACTTCGATGTCGAGCAGCGGATGGCGCTCACTGATGTCCTTGATCGCCACCAGCAACCGTCGCCGGTCGATATCCGCCGCCACGCCGATCGACAACTTGCTCTCCAGGCCCAGCGATAACTGCACTGCGTGCACCTGCAATTGCTTGAGCTGATCGGCGATCAGCCGCGCGTGTGGCACCAGCGACAGCGCCATCGCCGTGGGTTGCGGTTCGCGGTGGCTGCGGTCGAACAACGCATAACCGAGTTCGGCCTCAAGATTGCCGATCGCCATGCTCACCGCCGACGGGACTTTGCCCAACGCCCTGGCAGCGGCGGAAAACGAGCCGCGCTCGATCACGGCGAGAAACAGCTCGATGCTTTCGCTGTTGAAATTCACTTCATTTACCTATCAATAAAACTGAAAGCTTCTGACTTTTTCTGTCACCGCCATTGAAGCTATCTTTCGTCGCCTTCGCCAGCCCCGCTGGCCACAAGTCGCAAGAAAGAGGCAATTCCCATGCAAGGCGTCAAACGCAAACTGGTCTATGTGTCGCTCTACGAAGTGATCGGCATGACCTTCTCGGCCCTTGGCCTCGCCCTTTTGTCCGGCACCTCGCCCGGCAGCACCGGCCCGCTGGCGGTGATCATCACCACCATCGCCGTGACCTGGAACTTCATCTACACCTCGCTGTTCGAGCGTTGGGAAAGCCGCCAGGTGTCACGCACCCGTACGGTGAAACGGCGCATCGCCCACGCCGTCGGCTTTCAACTGACGCTGATCGTGTTCCTGATTCCGCTGATCGCCTGGTGGATGAACATCAGTCTGGTGCAGGCCTTTTTGCTGGATCTGGCACTGATTGTGTTCATCCCTTGCTACACCTTCGCGTTCAACTGGCTGTTCGACCGAGTATTCGGCTTGCCGGCGTCGGCGCTGCCCGATCCGACGCCTGCGACATAAATCGTTAATTGGTAAGCGGATATTGCAAGAAATCGGCGGTTTACCGCGCCAACCGCCGATATAAACAATCCTTGATTTCCGATAGCAGGCTAAGCTTTTCCATCAATAAAAAATGGATCAGCCCATGACTGCACACGCCCCCGCCGCGCAACGCGACGGCATCGACCCGATACGCGCCGCCGAGATTTCCGCCCGCATCGACCGCCTCCCGGCAGTCGCCACGATCTGGCGGCTGGTGGCGCTGCTGTCGATCGGTGGTTTCTTCGAACTCTACGACCTGTTCCAGACCGCCTACATCAGCCCCGGCCTGATCCGCGATGGCATCTTCGCCACCGGCAATCAGGGCGTGTTCGGTTTCTCCGATCAGGCCGCGTTCGCCTCGGCGACGTTCCTCGGACTGTTTCTCGGCGCCAGTCTGCTGAGCCCGATGGCGGATCGCTTCGGGCGGCGGGCGATCTTCACTTTCGCGCTGGTCTGGTACACCGTCGCCACAGTTTTAATGGGCGTACAGAGTTCAGCGCTGGGGATCATCTGCATGCGTTTTCTGGTGGGTATCGGCCTCGGCATCGAACTGGTGACCATCGACGCCTACCTCTCGGAACTGGTGCCCAAGCGCATGCGCAGTTCGGCGTTTGCCTTCGCGTTTTTCGTGCAGTTCCTGTCGGTGCCGGCGGTGGCGCTGATGTCCTGGTGGCTGGTGCCGCAGGCGCCGTTCGGGGTGTCCGGCTGGCGTTGGGTGGTGCTGGCGAGCGCGGTGTTTGCGTTGTTCATCTGGTGGCTGCGCAAACGTCTGCCGGAGTCGCCGCGCTGGCTGGCGCAGCATGGCCGCTTCGATGAGGCGAACCGGATTCTTGACGGTATCGAGGCGCGTTGTGAGAAGGATCACCGCCAGCCACTGGACGCTCCGGAAGCAGTAGCCGTCGATGTCGAGGGCAAGGGCCGTTTCGCCGATATCTGGCAGCCACCGTACCGGCGCCGGGCACTGATGCTGATCGTCTTTCACATCTTCCAGGCCATCGGTTTCTTCGGCTTCGGCAACTGGCTGCCAGCGTTGCTTTCCGGTCAGGGTGTCAGCGTCACCCACAGTCTGATGTACGCGTTCATCATCACCCTCGCCTACCCGCTCGGGCCGTTGCTGTTCGTCAAATTCGCCAACCGCTTCGAGAACAAGTGGCAGATCGTCGGCTCGGCCCTCGGCGCCATGACTTTCGGCACCCTGTTCGCGTTGCAGACCAGCGCCTTCGGCCTGATCTTCTGCGGTGTGATGATCACCTTCTGCAACGCCTGGCTGAGCTTCAGTTATCACTCCTATCAGAGCGAACTGTTCCCCACCAACATCCGCGCCCGGGCGGTGGGCTTCTGTTACTCCTTCAGCCGTTTGTCGACGGTGTTCAGCAGCCTGCTGATCGGTCTGTTCCTCGATCACTTCGGCACGCCGGGCGTGTTGGCGTTCATCGTCGCCAGCATGCTGATCGTGATGCTGACCATCGGCTACTTCGGCCCTCGCACCCGTAACCTGGCGCTGGAAAACATCGCCCATCGCTGACGGACAACGGTCATCCTCTGCCACCCTCCGGCAAGGGATGACCGCTTTGCCGGTTCACCAAAAACCACAAGCCATTGAAGTAAAAGCACTTATTCAACAGGCACGGTAATTGCTAACCAGGGCTGACAGTCATTACCTACAGGCCCTTTCATCATGTTGGTCAGTGCAAAACAACAGCAAATCATTCACCTGCCCAAGCCGCTGAATGACGATGCAACCGCCACGGCCGCGGCCGGCCTGCAAGGCGGCCTGCACGGCGCGATGCTGCAGACCCTGCAAAACCAGGCCCAGGCGCAAACCGCCGAAGCCACCGCCAAAGTGCAGGAATCGGCTACCCAACTGGCGACCCGGCAAGTCAGCGAAGCCACGCGCATCAGCGACAACGTCGACGAAGCGTTCGCCAAGACCCGCGTCGCCCTGCAAACCTCCGATACTTCGCCGAGCAAATCCACAGGCTCATCGGCCCTGGATGAATTCAAGGACTACATGAGCAAAACGCCGGAACAGCGTCTGCGCGACAGTATCCTGAAGGAAATGGGCCTGACCGAAGACGACATCAAAGCGATGCCGCCGGAGAAACAACTGGCGATCGGCAAAGAGATCGCCGAGCGTCTACAGGACAAGATCAAGCTGGCCGAAGCCGAAAAACAGAACAAGCAAGACGCCAACTCGACGAAGATCAGCGACCAGTCGGCGGACAAGTTCCTCGCTTCGCTCTAAGACGATCCCTTCCCTCAGCAGAGTCTCACTCGAGACTCTGCCCTCACCGTACGGTTACCGCTAGTCGATTTCTTACTCCCGAGAGTCGATACCTGTAAGTTCTGACAGTTGTCCTCCCCTTCAAAGCTGAAACAACATCAACCGTGGAGGAGCAATGTCGCTCCGCCAGCAGCTCAGCCAAGAAAAGGAATTAAAAATGAACGTGGAAAACAACGCAGTTGGGCTATTTGGTTTAAAAGTGAGCGAAAACGGTGGCCCGGAAGAAACCATCACCACTAATGAGCTCTTTTTCACCGTCACCTCAAAAAATCTACGTGTCGGCGGTTTCCAAGTAGGTCCCAACGGGTTACGAGGTGCCCAAGTGGACATCTATGGTGAGATCAAAACTGGCACATATCCCTTCACAAAGGACCTTAGCGTCACTGGTTTTTATAATCAAAACGGATTGGTCAGCTCTTGGCCTGCAGATGCAGAGGGCGGGGAAATAACAATTCTGGAAGTAGACGATACGAAAAAGTTTGCAAGAGGAACCTTCAAGTTCAGGGCAGAAGAGCGTGACAACCCGTCCAATTATGCAAATGTCATTGGTAGCTTTTCCTTGACCGAAAAAGAGTGATCGAGAAAATTTTGCCCCTCTATACAGAGGGGCAATTCCCAAGTCGCTACTCTATTCTCAACGTCTCATTGAACTGACTGATCGCATCCACCACATGCCGCGAGCCCTGCTGAATCTCCCGAATCGCATCCCCCGCCTCGTTCGCCAGTTCCACCCCGAGCCCGGTGCGGCTCAGGCTCGACTGCATGCTCGACACTGCGCTCAGTGACAACTCATGGTTCTTGCGCACCACGTCGACGATCTCCACGGTCGCTTGGCTGGTTCGCGCCGCGAGGCTGCGCACCTCGTCCGCCACCACCGCAAAGCCACGCCCGTGCTCACCCGCCCTTGCCGCTTCGATCGCCGCGTTGAGCGCCAGCAGGTTGGTCTGGTCGGCAATCCCGCGAATGGTCTGGACGATGGTGCCGATGATGTCCGACTGCTTGCTGACCGCATCGATGCTCAGCGCCGCTTCGTTGAGGTCGCGGGAAATGTCCTGAATGATCTGCACCGTTTGCTGCACGACCTGTGAGCCTTTTTGCGCGCAGGCGTCGTTTTGTACAGAGGTGCTGTGGGCCGATTCCGCAGCGGTCTGCAAGGTGGTCATCTGGTGGGTGATGTCACTGGCGAACTTCACCACTTTGTACAACCGGCCTTTGGCATCGAACAACGGGTTATACGAGGCTTCGAGGTAAACGGTCTGCCCCGACTTGTTCTTGCGTTCGAAGCGGTGCGAGTGATATTCGCCGCGATTGAGCGAGGCCCAGAACGCCTTGTACTGCGCGGACTCGGCCTCGACCCGGTGACAGAACAGGCTGTGGTGATGGCCGACGATTTCGTTGAGCGAGTACTGCATGGTCTTGAGGAAGTTGTCGTTGGCCGTGATCACATTGCCTTCCGGGGTGAACTCAATCACCGCCATCGAGCGACCGATCGCCGCCAGCATGCTCTCTTCTTCCTTTTCCTTGTTCACGCGCGCGGTGATGTCCGCCGCCACTTTGATCACACTGCGGACCTGTTTGTCCGGGCCATACACCGGCATGTAACTGGCTTCGAGCCAGATTTCCCGACCGCTTTTGTTCAAGCGCAGGAAAGTCCCGCTGATGGGTTCGCCACGGGCCAGGTCACGCCACAACTTGGCGTATTCCTCGCTGCGATAAAATTCTTCTTCACAAAAAATCCGGTGATGTTTGCCACGCACTTCTTCGGCGCTGTAGCCCATGGTCTTGCAGAAGTTGTCATTGGCATCCAGCACGATGCCCTCGGGGGTGAATTCGATCATTGCCATCGAACGGCTGATCGCCGCCAGCTTGGCGTTGGCTTCGGTCAGGGCACAGCTGAAACGTTCGATTTCCTGCAGATCAGCCTTGTGATGTAGGTTGAACATGTCTCGATCACCTTCCGCGCGTTCTTTTGATTTGATGAAAGTTCAGGTCTTTCAGAATCCACCACTACGTTCCACAGAACAGGCACACGCCTTCCTCCACGGGAGGAAGTTGTCAGGTGATAAACGATGATTAATCGGAGAGTCCATGCGACGACGCTCTAATCAAGGCATCCTTTTCTTGATAGCCCGCAGGCGGGCCATTCCTAACGTGTAGAAGAACTTCCATTTAGAAACATGCTCCTTGTCGGTTCAGTGTCCGGTGCCTTCGGTTGCGCACTCTGGCAGCTTTGTTCACGGCTAACCGATTGCCGTCTGAGCGCTTTGAATGGCGGCCGACATAGTTAGTTATGAATGAGCATAGACAGCGCGAATGCTTGCGCAAGGCCACTAGTCGGCCAGCAATGAGGGAATTCGGACAGGAAACGGACGAGAAACGGTTCAGCGCAAAAAAGGCTTGGTCTGGTCGAACGCCATCGCGGGCAAGCCACGCTCCCACAGGTACCACGCAGGCTTGAACATTGCGCAGAACCTTGTGGGAGCGGGCTTGCCCGCGATGGCGTCGGTGCAGCACTACAGAAACATCAGAAAAAAACTACAGACTGCTGCTCACCTTGTTCGCCACATCACCCGGTACCCAGGGCTTCCACACTTGCGGTTGATCGCGCAGGAACGCCTCGGCCACCTGACGTGGCTGCTGGCGCTTCTCGCTCATCCCGGCCAGGGTCTGGTTCAGCAGATCGATCGGCAAGTCGACTTTCTCAAAGAACGTCACCAGCTCCGGATACTGGGCCTTGAACGGCGCCGACACGCCAATCGCCAGGCTCGCCGGCATCGAGCGGGTGCCTCTCGGATTGGGGTTGTTGGCATCGGCCAGGGTTTTCCAGGCTTCGGCGTCGAACGGCGGCTCTTCCAGCTTCACCAGTTTGAAGCGACCGAGCAGCGGCGTCGGCGACCAGTAGTAGAACAGCACCGGTTTGCCGCGCTTGATCGACGACGCCACCTCGGCATCCAGCGCCGCGCCGGAGCCGGTGCGGAAGTTGACGAAGCTGTCGTTCAGCGCATACGCCTTGAGCTTCTGGCTGTTGACGATTTCCGAGGTCCAGCCGGTCGGACTGTTGAGGAAACGCCCACGGCTCGGGTCTTCCGGGTCCTTGAACACATCCTTGTAGCGCGGCAGGTCGGCCACCGATTTCAGCTCCGGCGCCAGCGGTTTGATCCCGCGCTCGGGGTCACCCTTGATCACGTATTCCGGCACCCACCAACCTTCGGTGGCGCCCTTCACCGTGTCGCCGAGGCCGAACACCTTGCCCTCGGCGGCAGCCTTGACCCACGCCGGACTGCGCCCGGCCCACTCTTCGCCGATCACCTGAATGTCGTTTTTCGCCAGCGCAGCTTCCAGGCTGACGGTGCTACCCGGCAGCGTATCGGTCGGGTAGCCATAACCTTTTTCAACGATCAGGCGCAGCACTTCGGTGATGAAACTGCCGCTTTCCCAAGTGATATCGCCGAAGTGAATCGGCGTGGTTTTTTCCGTGGCCACGGCATGGCCGGCCGTCAGGGTCAGGGCCAGCAGCGAACTGCCGAGCAGGGTTTTGAGCGATCTCATGCGGACCTCTTGTTCTGGGAGGAAATCAGGGTTTGGTTGGCGCTGTGGCGATTGCACAGGGCCTGGGAACGGGTCATGTACAGGCTCACCGAACGCTGGGAGATGCCCAGTTCGGCAGCGATTTGCGGGTAGGTCAGGCCGTCGATGCGCGCCAGCAGAAAGGTCGAGCGCACCTTGCCCGGCAGGCGCTGGAGCGTCCGATCCAGGTGTTTGAGACTCTGCGACAGGTCGGCGAGCTCTTCAGGAGACGGGGGGTGATCGAGGTCGCCCTGTTGCAATTGATGCAGATGCCGACGCTCCAGATCGCCCCGCCGCCAGCGCTCGTACAGCAGGCGTTGGGCGATGGTGGTGAGCAAGGCGCGGGGTTCGCGGATGGCGGTCAGGCCGGGGGCTTCGAGCAGCTGCGCGAAGGTTTCGGCGGCGATGTCTTCGGCCGTGGCCGCATCATTCGATTGCCGACGCAGACGTGTGCACAACCACTGGTAATGGTCGCGAAACAACGTGTTCACATGATTGCGATGGGATGAGTCGGCGCCGGACATGGGGGCTCCTTGGTCAAGGGTCGCTGAATGTCCGGTCGTCCGGTGGCGCGATCCTAGCAAGGTGCCTTATGCGTTAAAAATACTTAAAAAGAATTTTTATATTCCATTAACGAATTACAAGAAGCCGCTAGCGCAGGCGGCCATAACCCAGCTCTTCGGCCTCGCGCTGGTAATCCAGCAGGACGAGGTAATCGCTTTCGCTGGCGGGCAGGACTTCGGGCAAACCGAGGATGCGGGCCACGTCGGGCAAGTCCTGAAGACTACGGTTCATGGCCCGGCGCAGGTGTTCGATCTGCTGGTCCGTCGTACTGGCCGCAGTGATAAAGGGCAAGGTCGGGCTGAACGCACTGCGCGCCACCACCCGTAATCCGCTGACCTCTGCGGCGGCGTATTGCGCCAGGTACGCAAAGGTCACGCTGTCGATGGCCGCCAGATCGGCACGGTCTTCGCGCAACCAGCGCAGGCTTTCGCGGTGGCCACCACTGATGCCGACCGTGGCGAAAAACTGCCCGTCCCGGTGCAACGGCGCCAGACGCTGACGCAACAGGTTCATGCCGCTGTTGGAGTCGTCGCTGTTGATCACCCCGCGACTGTCGAAAAATGCCGCCAGACTGCGGCGCGAATCATCGGCGCGGGCGAGGATCAGGCTGCAATGGTTGCCGGCGCTGGCGTCCGGCAATTCGTAGCGCGGACGACCGACAATCCTCACCTGCCCGCGCAGCGCGGTCATCAGCGGATAGCCGCAGGTCTGGGTCAGCAGCAACTCGGGTGAGCGCCAGAGTTCCAGCAGCGACAGGCCTTCGGCATCGAGCCGCGAATGGCCCAGGTGTTCGAGAATCCGCGCCAGCCATTGCTCGTTCGCCGCGCGTATCGGCTCGGGTGCGATGTACATCAACAACTCTGCGTAACCTGACGGCATGCTGGCCTCAAATAAACGGATGCTGCGGGCTGTCGATCGGCTTGATGCCGTGCCGGCGCCACAGTTGCCCATAACCTTGCACCAGAAATCCGCCACTGCGCGCCACCCATTGCTCCCGGCGCATGCGGTAGGCCTCGGGCAAGTCGTACCACGAAAGCTTCGGCAAGTCGTGATGCACCAGATGAAAATTCAGGTTCAGGAACAGCCAGCGCCACGGCCATCCGGCTTCGTTGAGCACCGTGCGCTGCTCCGGTTGCGTATGCGGCCGATGTTCATAGTAGGAGCGAACCATCGCGATCGACAGCGCCGGGACGCTGATCAAAAACAGGTAATGCCAGATCGGCAACACGCTGTAGCGGGCGATGAAAAACAGCATCAGCACGGTCAGGGCGCCGTGGGTCAGCCACATCAGCCTGGCCTGGCGCTCGCCGCTTTTCAGACGTTGCAATTCTTCACCGGCCAGCGCCAGCAATGCCAGCGGTGCGCCAAGAATGAAGCGGCCCAATACGGTCTTGTTCAGCCAGTGCAGGCTGCGTTCGAACAGCGAACTGCCCTGCCAGCGTTCGGCACTCATGTAACGGCTTTCGGGATCGACACCGGGGATCGTCAGGTCTTCATCGCGATGGTGCTGCAAATGGCTGTCGCGGTAGAGCGTGTAGGGATACCACACCGCGAATGGTGCATAACCGAGGAGTTTGTTGACGAAGCTCCAGCGCGTCGGATGACCGTGAAGCAATTCGTGCTGCACCGACAGCCACAGCACCAGCAGCGGAATCAGCAGCAGCGTGCTCCACCAGACGCCGATACGTTCGCTGCCCAGCACAATCGCGAACCAGCCGCCGTATACGCCGATCAGCAGCAGCCAGGTCGGCCACTCGGTGCGCGCGGTGAAGCGCTGACGCAGGGTTTCGATCTGTTGGCGATGGGCATCGTCAAAATAGTGGGGCATGGCGTGGCTCGGAACGAGGGTCTGATCGTTCTGTGCAACACCGACGGGAAATCTTGCAGATTATTTTTGCGGTTTTTTTAAGGACGCTGATTTCAAGGACAAGACAGGAGCCCGGATCCGGGCTCCTGAACGGCGCGATCAATGGCCAAAAATGTCGACTTTTTTCGCCCTTTTCTCGTGGCGTTTCTCGATGGCGGTCTTGGCCGGTTTCTTCTTCGCGGCTTTCTTCGAATCCATACCTTTGGACATGATGCGTACTCCACTCAGAGGGGATGTGAGATCAGGTATACACCTATCCCGGCGGGCACGTTGTTTTATAATCCGCAGCTTTTGCACCGGCAGTCCGATTCATGACCGACATCCGTTTCAGCCAGCTCGACGACCTGTCCTGGCCCTTGATGAACAAGTTCTACCGCCAGCATCAATCGTCGATGAAAGCGGTGCGCGAGGCGCAATTGTGGGTGGCGCGGCGTGAGGAAATCGTGGCGGCGCTGTGCCTGCGGCCGGTGTTCGGCGGGCATTGGCTGACCGGGTTGTTCGTTGATCCGGCCTGCCGCGAACAGGGCATCGCTGCGCAATTGATCGCGGCGGCGGTGAAAGATGTGGAGGCGCCGGTGTGGCTGTTCTGCCATCCGGACTTGCGTGGATTCTACGAGCGGCGCGGCTTCACCTTCGACCCCGCCCTGCCCCAGGCCATGGCCGAACGTTTGAGCCGCTATGCGCGGAGCAAGCCGATGATTGCCATGGAGCTCGCACCGCGCGTGTTTTAGTCAGTCGTCCGCGTTGGGATCGAGGTCCGGAAACATCACTTCGGTGAAACCGAATTTGCTGAAATCGGTAATGCGCGACGGGTACAGGCGCCCAATCAGGTGATCGCATTCATGCTGCACTACCCGCGCATGGAAACCAGAGGCCACGCGCATGATCGGCTCACCCTTGGGATCGACACCTTCGTAGCGGATCTGCTGGTAACGGTCCACCGCGCCCCGCAGGCCGGGCACCGACAGGCAACCTTCGAAGCCCTCTTCCATCAGCGGGCTGAGCGGCGTGATCAGCGGGTTGATCAGGATCGTCTGCGGCACGGCTTCGGCGTCCGGGTAGCGTTCGCTGTGCTCGAAGCCGAAGATCACCAGTTGCAGATCGACACCGATCTGCGGCGCGGCCAGGCCGACACCGCCGACGCTTTCCATGGTCTGGAACATGTCGTCGATCAATTGCCACAGCTCGGGACTGTCGAGCATTTCAGCGGGCACTGGCGGGGCGATGCGCAGCAGGCGTTCGTCGCCCATCTTCAGGATTTCACGGATCATGGTCAGGCTTCGTCAGTGTTCGGCTTGAGCGAATGATCGCGCCCTAGGCCGGAAACGTGTTGTTTGGGATGTTCATCGAGTTCGCCGGGGACTTTCTCGCCCGAATCCTTGCCCTCGCTGGACATATGTTCGATGACCGCATTCATCTCCGCGCCGAGCAACAACACGGCGGAGGAAATATAGAAATACAGCAACAGCACGATGATCGCACCGATGCTGCCATACATCGCGTTGTAGTTGGCGAACGTCTTGACGTAGAACGCGAAGCCCAGGGACGCGATGATCCAAACCACCACCGCCAACACCGAGCCGGGGGTGATGAAGCGGAATTCCTGTTTGACGTCGGGCATCACGTAGTAGATCAGCGCCACGGCCACCATCATCAGGATCACGATCACCGGCCAGCGGGCGATGGTCCACAGGGTGACGATGACTTCTTCCAGCCCGACCTGCGCGGCGATCCAGCCCATCACCTGCGGCCCGAGCACCATCAGCGCCGCGGCCACCAGCAGCATGCCGGCGATGCCGACGGTGTAGATGATCGACAGCGGGAAGCGCTTCCAAAGGGGCCGGCCCTCGACCACGTCGTAGGCGGCGTTCATCGCGCTCATCATCAAGCGCACGCCGGCAGACGCGGTGTACAGGGCGATGACGATACCCACCGAAAGCAGGCCGCCCTTGGATTGCTGCAGTTGATCGATCACCGGGTTGACCTGCTCCAACGCCTGGGGCGGCAACACCAGCTCCGATTGCAGGCGCAGCCAGGAGAAGAAGTCCGGCAGATGCAGAAAACCGATCAGGGCAATCAGGAACAGAATGAACGGGAACAGCGAGAACAGCATCTGGTAGGCCAGTGCCGAGGCATAGGTCGACATCTCGTCGTCGACGAATTCGGTGACCGTGCGCACCATCACCCGGTGCAGGGGCAGACCTTTCATGTCGGGAAAAATCATTCGCGTCTCCTTTCGCCGCAAAACAGGTTGAAGTCGTGGCGACTCAGGGGCCGTTTTTCTCTCATCAAAGTAGCTTAATTGGCGACTTTGAAACACTGTGATCCGTGACCGCATGTGAGCGGGATACGAAAACGGCCATCCTTGGATGGCCGCTTCGCTGTTTCGTTCAAGGCCTGATCAGGCCTTGTCGACGCCTTTCTTGATCGCGTCCTTGGCTTTGCCCACCGCTTGCTGGGCCTCGCCTTTCTTCTCTTGCAGTTTGCCTTCGGCTTGCAGTTTGGTGTTGTCGGTGGCTTTGCCGACACCCTGCTTGACGTTGCCGACCGCTTCGTTGGCCATGCCTTTCACTTTATCGCTCGTGCTACCCATGGTGATTCTCCTTGGAACATTAACGGGGAAAGTCAGTACGTAATGATTGACTGGCCCGGTTTGCGCCAAGTTTCATTTATTTTCAGGGTTTCATTTCGTCGCGACGTGCAGGTTGGGCTTTATGTTTGCGAGCGTTGCCCCGAGAATGCCCACCACAAGGGCGCCAGGCGCCACAGAACCGATCCCGCAGGAATGTTATGAAACTCGATAAAAAGCAGGCCATCGCCCGTCGCAACCAGGAACTGGGCGGTGCCGTGCTCGGCACCAACAACTGCCACTTCGCCGAACTGAACCGCAACCGCAACATCTGGTGGTTCGACTTGCCGGTGTCGCGTCTGGCGATCGGTCAGTACGAGTGGATTCACCTGTTGATGCACACCCCGGCCACCGACGAACTGCTGCACCTGAAAGTGCCGACCGTGTTCCTGCGCGAGAAACTCGAAGGCCTGGTGATCCGCAACGAAGGCAAGCGCAAGGCGGCCCTGAGCCTGGAACTGAGCGCCGACAAGGACTCGTACCTGCAGGACATGCGCCCGGCGGGCACCAATGTGAACTTCGCGCCGTTCCGCCAATAAAACACTCATGCTGATCGTTCCCACGCTCTGCGTGGGAATGCCGCCCCGGACGCTCCGCGTCCAGCACGGCAGGGACGCAGAGCGTCCCGGGATGCGTTACCACGCAGAGCGTGGGAACGATCAAGCGGTAAACCAACAAAAAGCCCCGCATCTGCGGGGCTTTCTGTTTTATGCGGCGCTTTTCGCCTTGATCTTCTTCAGCTCTTCGTCGCGCAGTTCGCGGCGCAGGATCTTGCCGACGTTGGTGGTCGGCAGCGCATCGCGGAATTCCACCGAACGCGGCACCTTGTAGCCGGTGACGTTGGCGCGCATGTGCTCCATCACCTGCTCCTTGGTCAGCGTGACGCCCGGTTTGGCGACGATGAAGATTTTGATCGCCTCGCCGGATTTTTCGTCCGGAACGCCGATGGCCGCGCACTGCAACACGCCCGGCAAGGTCGCCAGTACGTCTTCCAGCTCGTTCGGGTACACGTTGAAACCGGAGACCAGAATCATGTCTTTCTTGCGATCGACAATGCGCATGTAGCCGTCCGGCTGGATCAACGCGATGTCACCGGTTTTCAACCAGCCTTCGCTGTCGAGCATTTCATCGGTGGCTTCCTGACGCTGCCAGTAGCCCTTCATCACTTGCGGACCCTTGACGCACAGCTCGCCGATTTCGCCCAGCGGCTGCTCGACACCGGCATCGTCGATGACTTTGCACAGGGTCGAAGGCACCGGAATGCCAATGGTGCCGATCTGAATGTTCTGGATCGGGTTGACGGTGGCAACCGGGCTGGTTTCGGTCATGCCGTAACCTTCGCAGATCGGGCAACCGGTGACCGCTTTCCAGCGCTCGGCCGCGGCCAGTTGCAGGGCCATGCCGCCGGACAGAGTGACTTTCAGCGCCGAGAAATCCAGCTTGCGGAAACCTTCGTTGTTGCACAGGGCCACGAACAGGGTGTTAAGGCCGACGAAACCGCTGAACTTCCACTTCGACAGCTCCTTGACCATCGCCGGCAGATCGCGCGGGTTGCTGATCAGGATGTTGTGGTTGCCGATCAGCATCATCGCCATGCAATGAAAGGTGAACGCATAGATATGGTAGAGCGGCAGCGGGGTAATCAGGACCTCGCACCCTTCGTTGAGGTTGGAGCCCATCAGCGCCTTGCACTGCAGCATGTTGGCGACGAGGTTGCGATGAGTGAGCATCGCGCCCTTGGCCACGCCGGTGGTGCCGCCGGTGTATTGCAGTACCGCAACATCGCCGCTGTCCGGGTTGGCTTCAGCCACCGGCTGGCCCTGGCCCTTGCTCAGCACATCGTTGAACTTGATGGCTTTTGGCAAGTGATAAGCCGGAACCATTTTCTTCACGTACTTGATGACGCTGTTGATCAGCAGACGCTTGATCGGCGGCAGCAGGTCGGCGACTTCGGTGACGATGACGTGTTTGACGCCGGTTTTCGGCACCACGGCTTCGGCCAGGTGCGCCATGTTCGCCAGGCACACCAGCGCCTTGGCACCGGAGTCGTTGAATTGGTGTTCCATTTCCCGCGCGGTATACAGCGGGTTGGTGTTGACCACGATCAGCCCGGCACGAATGGCACCGAAGACGGCGACCGGGTACTGCAACACGTTGGGCAGTTGCACGGCGATTCGATCACCGGGCTGCAAGTCGGTATGCTGTTGCAGATAAGCGGCAAACGCACCGGACAATTCGTACAGTTCACCGTAGGTGAGGGTCTTGCCCAGGTTGCTGAACGCCGGTTTGTCGGCGAAGCGTTGGCAGGATTGCTTCAACACTGCCTGAATATTCGGGTACTCGTCTGGATTGATGTCGGCAGCAATTCCAGCGGGGTACTTATCCTTCCAAAAGTCTTCGATCATGGAAGCCCACTCCTCAGCAACGCGAATTCAGCACCGCATTTGATGCGATTATTATTGGTGTTTGTTTATTGGTGAGTCTGGCTTTTTACAAGGCCGAGAAGTCACAAAGCGCGCCGAGAGTAGCAGCTTTGCCAAGGGTCGACCAGAGCCAAAAGCGGCCCACATGGTCACTTTAATGACTCAAGAACTATTGGCAGTCATTTTAGAGCAAAAATCCTATAAGACCTTGAAAGTCCCGGTTTTCGGGGACAACGTCGCGGATAGAAAGCAAAAATCGCAGCCTCCCGCAGCTTGAAGTAGCCGCCAGAGACTGCGATTTTTCGTACTCAACGGGTACGCATCACCGATCAGGCGATATCGCGCAACTCCCTCCGCAGAATTTTCCCGACAGGCGTCATCGGCAACGACTCACGCAGCACGATGTGTTTCGGCACCTTGTAAGCGGTGAAATTCTCTTTGCAGTAAGCCTTCAGTTCTTCCAGGCTCACCCCGGTTTCCCGCGCCACAACGAACAGCTTCACCGCCTCCCCGGAGCGTTCGTCCGGTACGCCGATCACCGCGCAGTTGGCGACTTTCGGGTGGGCCATCACCACGTCTTCGATCTCGTTCGGGTACACGTTGAAACCGGAGACGATGATCATGTCTTTCTTGCGGTCGACGATGCGCACGAACCCGTCCGGGTCGATCACCGCGATATCGCCGGACTTGAACCAGCCTTCGCCATCCAGCACTTCGGCGGTGGCCTCGGGCTTGTTCCAGTAGCCCTTCATGATCTGCGGGCCCTTGATGCACAACTCGCCGCGCTCGCCCAGCGGCTGCTCGACGCCGTCGTCGTTGATGACTTTCAACAAGGTGCCCGGCACCGGCAGGCCGACCGTTCCGATCCGCGACAGCTCGCCGTACGGATTGGTGCAGGCCACCGGCGAGGTTTCGGTCAGGCCGTAACCTTCGGTGATCCGGCAACCGGTGAGCTGTTCCCAGCGTTCGGCCGTGGCCTTGACCAGCGCGGTGCCGCCGGAGTTGGTGAGCTTGAGGGTGGAGAAATCCAGGGTCTTGAAGTCCGGATGATCCATCAGCGCGACGAACAGGGTGTTGAGCCCGAGCAGCGCCGAGAATTTCCAGTTCTTCAGCTCCTTGATGAAGCCGCCGATGTCACGCGGGTTGGTGATCAGTACGTTGTGGTTGCCTGACACCATCATGCACATGCAATTCGCGGTGAAGGCATAGATGTGGTACAGCGGCAACGGCGCGATCATCACCTCCTGCCCTTCGCGCAACAGCGGCTGGCCGTCGCTGCCGAACTGACCGAGACAGGCGCGCACCTGCTGCATGTTCGCTACCAGATTGCCATGAGTGAGCATCGCGCCCTTGGCCAGGCCGGTAGTGCCGCCGGTGTATTGCAGGACGGCGATGTCATCGAGGCCGACCTTCAGCGGCTTGATGCCCAGACCCCGGCCCATGCGCAACGCGCTCTTGAAGGAAATCGCCTGGGGCAGCGAATACGCCGGCACCATCTTCTTCACTTTGCTGACCACAGTGTTGACCAGCCAACCTTTGGCGGTGGGCATCAGATCGCCCATCTTCGCTTCGATCAGATACTGAATGTCGGTGTCCGCCAGCACTTCCTGAACCTTCTGGCCGAACATGTTCAGGTACACCAGCGCCCGGGCACCGGAGTCCTTGAACTGGTGACGCATCTCCCGCGCGGTGTACAGCGGGTTGGTGTTGACCACGATCAGCCCGGCGCGCAACGCGCCGAACACGGCGATCGGATAATGCAGGACGTTGGGCATCTGCACCGCGATGCGATCCCCCGGTGCCAGATCGGTGTGGGCTTGCAGATAACCGGCGAACGCGGCGCTCTGGCGCTCCAGCTCGGCATAGGTCAGGGTCACGCCCATGTTGCTGAACGCCGGGCGATCAGCGAATTTCTTGCAGGAACGCTCGAACACCTCGATCACCGACTTGAACTCACCCGCATCGATGTCCAGGGGTACGCCCGCCGGGCGTTTGTCATTCCAGAAATCAGGTTGCATTGTTCTTGTCCTCTTTACCTGAGCCGATCCGGGGCCGCTTCGCTGTCATTTCTTTCTGTCCCTGAAAAAGCCGAGAGCAAAAAGCGGGGCTTCACGGACACTAGCAGCTATGGTCAATCAGGCAAATATGAGCAAGGTCCTCATTGATCGTGTGAATCTTCCTGCCGTGGCGTGAGCTGATCGGACGCGCTATACAATGCAACCTCTGCACGACGCTTGAGCAAAAACAGGCCGCAAAAGGAATCGCCATGATCCACGACACCTTCTGGCTGGACGCGAGTGACCGCAGCCGCCTCTTCGTCAACCAGTGGCTGCCGAACGCGCCGCTGAAAGCGGTGATTCTGCTGGCCCATGGCATGGCCGAACACAGCGGTCGCTATGCACGGCTGGCAGAGGCGTTCTGCGCTGAAGGCTACGGTGTGTACGCGCCCGATCAGCGCGGCCACGGCAAAACCGCCGATCATGGGACGCGGGGGCATTTCGCCGATGACGATGGCTGGTGCAAGGTGGTCGGCGATCTGGCCAGCCTCAACCAGCACATCGGCCAGCGCCATCCGGGCGTGCCGATCGTGCTGCTCGGGCACAGCATGGGCAGTTACATTGCTCAGGCTTATTTACTGCATCACAGCGCCAGCCTGCACGGCGCGATTCTCAGCGGCTCGAATTTCCAGCCGGTCGCGCTGTACCGCGCGGCCCGGCAGATCGCCCGTTTCGAAAAGCTGCGCCAGGGCGCCAAGGGCCGCAGCGCACTGATCGAGTGGCTGTCATTTGGCTCGTTCAACAATAAATTCAAACCGGCGCGCACCGCGTTTGACTGGCTCAGTCGCGACCCGGTCGAGGTCGACAAGTACGCCACCGACCCGTTGTGTGGCTTTCGTTGCACCAATCAGTTGTGGATCGACCTGCTCGGCGGGTTGCAGCAAATCAGCAAAGCGTCCAATCTCGCCCAGATTGATCCGGGCCTGCCGCTGCTGGTGATTGGCGGCGAATGTGATCCGGTGAGCGAAGGCAAGCGTCTGACTGATCTGGCCAACGCCCTGCGCGCAGCCGGCAGCCAGAACCTGCAACTCAAGATCTACCCGCAAGCGCGGCACGAATTGTTCAACGAGAGCAACCGCGACGAAGTGACCGCCGATGTGCTGGCCTGGATCGAACAGGCCCTGAGCCATCGCCGGCCACACCGCAGCGAATAATTTTTTTGTGGATTCATTTCATCCGTCACAGGAATTCAGACCCATGACCCAGGTTACCAACATCCCTTACGAAGCCCTCGAAGTGGGCCAGACCGCGAGCTACAGCAAGACTGTCGAAGAACGCGACATTCAGCTGTTCGCCGCGATGTCCGGTGACCATAACCCGGTGCACCTGGACACCGAGTTCGCCGCCGCCAGCATGTTCAAGGAGCGCATCGCCCACGGCATGTTCAGCGGCGCGCTGATCAGTGCGGCGGTAGCTTGCGAGCTGCCTGGGCCGGGCACCATTTACATCGGCCAGCAGATGAGTTTCCAGAAGCCGGTGAAGATCGGCGACACCCTGACCGTACGCCTGGAAATCCTCGAGAAACTGCCGAAATTCCGCGTGCGCATCGCCACGCGCGTATTCAACCAGCGCGATGAGCTGGTGGTGGACGGCGAGGCCGAGATCCTGGCGCCGCGCAAGCAACAGACCGTTACCCTGCCGACGTTGCCGCCGATCAGCATTGGCTGATGCATTGCACAACACAAAAGTGGGAGCGGGCTTGCTCGCGAATGCGGTATATCAGCAAGATTATCGTTGCCTGATACACCGCATTCGCGGGCAAGCCCGCTCCCACATTGTGTTTCAGTGAAGCTTACGAGCGTGCGCGAGCCTGGTTACGCAGCGCTTTCACCTGGTCGTGATTGCGTTGCACACCGTGGTACTGGCGTTCGACCAGATCACGAATGCCGACCAGGTTGTGTTTGTTGATCTTCTCGATCGCTTCACGATAAGCCTTCAGGGCGTGGTCTTCACCGCGCTCGGCTTCATTGAGCACCGCTTCTTCGTCCTTGCCGGTGAACATCGCTTTGACGTCGACCCAGCGACGGTGCAGATCACCGCTCACACTGGTCGAAGTTTCCGGATCGCCACCCATCGAACGCACCGCTGCCTGCAGCTCGGCCGCTGCCGTGGCGCAATCGGCAGAACGCTGGGTGAACAAGGTTTTCAGCTCAGGGTGCTTGATGTCTTCAGCGCAGGTCTTGAAGCCTTCCTGACCATCCTTGCTGGTTTCGATCAGGTCGTTGAGGACGGAGATGGCTTCTTTATTCATGTCAGTCATTTTTCAATTCCTTGCGTGGGTGAAAGATGCAAGGAGTGTTGCAGTGGTCGTGCCAGCTTTTCGAAAAGAAATTAATCGTTAATTTTCAATAACTTATAAATAAAACGAAAATCTGTATGCCTGTTATTTGCATGATCTGTCATTTGGCCTGCATGCAGAATGCCTGTATTTTCCGAAGTGTTTTCAAAACCAGACGATTCCAACGATGAACCCTGAAAAGCTCGAACTGCTGATCACCCGCGAAATGCCCTTCGGCAAGTACAAGGGCCGGATCATTGCCGACCTGCCAGGTCCCTACCTGAACTGGTTTGCCCGGGAGGGTTTCCCTAACGGAGAACTCGGCGGCCTGCTGGCGCTGATGCAGGAAATCGATCACAACGGCCTGTCGGAACTGCTCGAACCGCTGCGCGCCAAACACGGCAAACCTGCCCCGCGCCATTGAGGCGTCACCCTGATCCGAGTCGAGTCGACCATGCCCGATAACACCCGCCGCGCCCGAGACGAAGTCTTCTGGCAAACATTCGCCGACCGTTACGACCGCCACCCCGGCCCGGTGAATCTGGAAAATGGCTACTTCGGGCGCATGTCGCGCACGGTGGTCGAGGAGTACCAGCGCAACATCGAGTTGATCAACAACAGCAACTCGATCTACGTGCGCCAGCGTTTCGAACAGCACGACAGCCTCGACATCCGCGCGCAACTGGCCGAGCTGATCGGCGTCCGCGCACAAAGCGTGGCCTTCACCCACAACGCCACTGCCGGCCTGCAATCACTGATCCGCAACTACAACCGTCTGCAACCTGGCGACCAGGTGCTGATCTGCGATCTGGAGTACGACACGGTCAAGGGCGCCATGCGCTGGCTGGCAAAGCATCGCGGGGTCGAGGTGATCGAGATCGAGCACGCCCACCCGGCCAGCTTCGACAGCCTGCTGGCGACTTACCGCGAAGCCTTCATCCGCTATCCGAAGCTCAAGCTGATGGCGCTGACTCACGTCACCCACCGCACCGGGCTGGTGATGCCGGTGCAGGCCATTGCCTCGCTGGCCAAGGAGCACGGCGTCGACATCATCCTCGATGGCGCCCATGCCCTTGGTCAGATCGAGTTCGACCTGGAAGCGCTGGGCATCGCCTTCGCCGGGTACAACCTGCACAAGTGGATCGGCTCGCCGCTGACCCTCGGCTTTATCTACATCGCCCCGCAGCGCCTGGCCGACATCGACCCGGACATGGGCGAGATGCATTTTTCGGCTGGCGATATCCGTTCGCGCACGCCTTACAGCACGCCGAACATTCCGGCGTTGATGACCTTGCCATTGGTGTTCGAGGAACACCGAGCACTGGGTGGCGCAGCCGCCAAAGGCGCGCGGATGAATTACCTGCGCAACCTGTGGGTGAGCGCCGTACGCAACCTGCCGGGCATTGAAGTCATGACCCCGGACGATCCGCGTCTGTATTGCGGCATCACCTCGCTACGCTTTACCCGCCATGCCGACCAGCAGGCGATGGTCGAACGCCTGCTCAACGACTACAACCTGTTCACTGTCGTGCGCAACGGCGCGGCCTGCGGGCCGTGTATCCGTGTCACGCCGTCGCTGACCACGACGGCGGCGGAGATTCAGTCGCTGATTCTGGCGCTGAATGAACTGCGTTAAACCGTGTACTTGTCGAAGTCCTCGGGCTTGATCTGCGACGACACCGCAAAGGTGTCGATGCCGATCGTGAGTTGGCCGAAGTAACCGTCTTCGTGCGAGTCGCGGCCGATCGGCCACACGGTCAGGGTCGAGGCTTCACCGCCCATGCTGGTGTAGTAGGCATCGTCGGCGTTGCACACCGGCACCGAGCTGCGCCCGCGGTAAGCCTTGGCATTGAGCACGCTGCGGGAAACCACTTCCGGAAAATACAGCTGCCCGACCCAGGCCACGTTGCGCTCCTCCAGGTATTCGTTACCGGCGACGATGCGCACCGCCACGTGAATATGCAGGGCTCGGCCGGCATAAAAACCCGGATAGATCGTGGTAAAGCGCACCGCCCCCTTATGGTCGCTGAACTGACCACCGCGCAGGTAGGTGTCATCGTCGGTTCGCGGGATCGAGCCGACGTCCTCGACGTCGACTTCCAGATCCGGGTTCACCCGGCTCCAGCCGGAATAGGCGCCACGGGCATTGCAGTGCCAGATATCCACCAGTGCACCGCTGACCGGCTCGGCGGTCATGGCATCGACGATGGTCAGGCGCAGCAACAGCGGCAGGCCCTCGGCATCCTCGCTGATGTTGCGGCGCAGCAGTCTGGGATTGCGGAAATAAGGCCCGGCGACTTGCTCGGGGGCCAGTTGATAAATCGATGGTGATGAAGGCTGGTTATCCATGACGCGTTCTCTCTTCCATAAGATGAACGCAGGTTAGCGCCACAGGCAAAGCCAGGTGCGGTAACTATGTATCTCGAAATAACGTATCTCGAGATAACGAAGGTTGTCCCAGGCAAAAAAAAACGGTGCGCCGACCAAGCGCACCGTTAAAGCCGTAGAACACACAACGAAGTGTAGGGTTGCAACTAATTGAAGAGCATCAGTCCAGCAGCGCCAAAGCCTCGGCGGTGCATTCCTGAATACGGGCCCAGTCGCCGTTCTTGATCCACTCAGGATCGAGCATCCAGCTACCGCCCACGCACATGACGTTTTTCAGCGCCATGTAGCTCTTGATGTTGGCCGGGCCGACGCCGCCGGTCGGGCAGAATTTCACTTCGCCGAACGGGCCGCCGAGGGCCTTGATGGCCGCCACGCCGCCGCTCACTTCCGCCGGGAACAGTTTGAAGCGGCGATAACCCAGGCCATAGCCTTCCATGATGCCGGAGGCATTGCTGATGCCCGGCAGCAGCGGGATCGGGCTCTCGACGCTGGCTTCCAGCAGGTCACGGGTGATGCCCGGGGTGACGATGAACTGCGAACCGGCAGCTTCAGCCGCGGCCAGCATATTGCGGTCGAGCACGGTGCCGGCACCGGTCACCAGCTCCGGGCGCTGTTCGCGCAGGATCTGGATCGCCTTGAGGCCGAACTGCGAACGCAGGGTCACTTCCAGCGCGGTCAGACCGCCGGCGGCCAGGGCGTCGGCCAGCGGCAGCACGTCCTGTTCGCGGGCGATGGTGATCACCGGCAGGATCCGCGCCTTGGCGCAGAGGCTGTCGATCAGGGCAACTTTGTCCGCCATGGAAACGGTCGGGGATGGGGTTTTCATAGCGGCTGTTCCTTGGCTCATGGGCACCAGTAAATCTCTAACGTAGGTTGCAGAAACGCGCGAACCGGCATGGCGGCGACGTCGTTGGATGCCAGTGCGGCATTCAGGGTGGTCAGTTTCGACTGACCGGAAATCGACAGAATCTTGTGCCTCGCCGACGCCAGCAGTGCACGGCTCATGGTCAGGCGTTGACGCGGCACACTCGGCGCGAGCATCGGCCAGCAGCGACGGGTGCCGTCGGCTTGCAGGGCTTCGGCCAGGTTCGGGCTGTCCGGGAACAGCGAGGCGGTGTGACCGTCATCGCCCATGCCCAACACCAGCACGTCGATGGGCGGCAACTCGGCGAGCAAACGATCGGCCTGCTCCGCAGCCTGCTCGACATTGGCCGCCGCGCTGTAGAGGCTGAGGAACTGCGCCTTGGCCGCCGGGCCCTTGAGCAGATACTGCTTGAGCAGACCGGCGTTGCTGTCGGCGTGTTCGACCGGCACCCAGCGTTCGTCGGCGAGGGTCACGACGACCTTCGACCAGTCCAGTTCCTGCTTGGCCAGGTGCTGGAAAAACGCCACCGGACTACGGCCGCCGGACACCACCAGCACGGCGTTGCCGCGTGCCGCCAACGCTTCGCTCAATTGCTTGGCGACATTCAGCGCCAGGCCTTCGGCGAGCAGCACCGGGCTCTTGAATTCATGGGCATTCACGCCCTCGGGCAGTTTCACATCAGATATCGCCATACCACGACCTCCCGTCCCGCGTGATCAATGCAATGGAGCTCATCGGCCCCCACGACCCGGCCGCATACGGCTTGGGCGCGTCACCGGATTTTTTCCACCCGGCGATCAGCTGGTCACACCATTTCCACGCGGCTTCGATTTCATCTTTACGGACAAACAGGTTCTGATTGCCGTTCATCACTTCCAGCAACAACCGCTCGTAGGCATCGGGGATTCGAGCGCTGCGCCAGGTGTCGGAAAAATTCAGTTGCAGTGGGCCGCTGCGCAGTTGCATGCCCTTGTCCAGGCCTTGCTCTTTGGTCATCACGCGCAAGGAAATGCCTTCGTCCGGTTGCAGGCGGATGATCAGTTTGTTGCTGATCTGCAGGCGCTGCTCGGGGGCGAAGATGTAGTGCGACGGTTCCTTGAAGTGGATGACGATCTGCGACAGTTTCTGCGGCATACGCTTGCCGGTACGCAGATAGAACGGCACCCCGGCCCAGCGCCAGTTGCGGATGTCGGCACGCAGGGCGACAAAGGTTTCGGTGTCGCTCTGGGCGTTGGAATTCGGCTCTTCGAGGTAGCCCGGCACGGACTTGCCTTCGCTGTGCCCGGCGATGTACTGGCCGCGCACCACTTGCGTGGTCAGGCCTTCCGGACTGATCGGCGCCAAGGCCTTGAGCACCTTGACCTTCTCGTCGCGGATGCTGTCGGCGGACAGGTCGGCCGGCGGGTCCATGGCGATCAGGCAGAGCAGTTGCAGCAGGTGGTTCTGGATCATGTCCCGCAGCTGGCCGGCCTTGTCGAAGTACCCCCAGCGGCCTTCGATACCGACCTTCTCGGCCACGGTAATTTCCACGTGGGAGATGTAGTTCTGGTTCCACTGGGTTTCGAACAGACTGTTGGCGAAACGCAGGGCGATCAGGTTCTGAACGGTTTCTTTGCCCAGGTAGTGGTCGATGCGGTAGGTGCGGTTCTCCGGGAAGAACTGCGCCACGGCGTCGTTGACCTTGCGCGAGGATTCGAGGTCGGAGCCGATCGGTTTTTCCAGCACCACGCGGGTGTTTTCCGCCAGACCGACGTTCGCCAGATTCTCGCAGATCGCGCCATACACCGCCGCCGGCGTGGCGAAGTAGGCAATCATGCGTTGCGTGCTGCCGGCCAGTTCGGCCAGCGCCACATAATCTTCAGCCTTGAGGAAGTCGACGTGCAGGTAGGTCAGGCGCGCCAGAAAGCGCTCGGCCACGGCCTCGTCCAGTTCCTTGCCCACGTAACGGCGCAGCTCGGCGGCGATGAACGCCAGGTGCTGCTGCTCGGTGCCCGCCTCACGGGCCAGTGCGATAATGCGCGTGTCCTCGTGCAGCAGGCCGGCGCCATCAAGATGATAAAGGGCAGGAAACAGCTTGCGCAGGGCCAGATCGCCCAAGGCGCCGAACAAGGCGAAGGTGCACGGTTCAACCGTAATCGAAGGCATGATGTTTGTTCTTTTATCAAGTTAAGCTACAAATACCTTTTTTCAAGGCATCACTCAAGGGAAAATGTAGTAATAACCACAACATTTTCGCAAAATACAGATTCCGAGTGGTGGTCGGTCGGAGCCATCAGTAGGATAGGCCACCGTCACGGGCCACATCAAAGGCCCAATTTGCATAGCCGCGCGCTTATCGGCGCCGGTGAATCTAGGAATTCTTATGGACCGCGTGCGAAATTTACTGGAACAGATCCAGAGTCGCCTTGAAGAGCTGAACAAGGCCGAACGCAAAGTCGCCGAAGTGATCCTGCTCAACCCGCAGCAGGCCACCCGCTTCAGCATCGCCGCCCTCGCCCAGGCGGCGTCGGTCAGTGAGCCGACGGTCAACCGTTTCTGCCGTTCGTTCGGTGTCAGCGGCTACCCCGAACTCAAGCTGCAACTGGCCCAGAGCCTGGCCAGCGGCGCGGCCTATGTCAGCCGCGCAGTGGAAGCCGACGACAATCCCGAGGCCTACACGCAAAAGATTTTCGGCAGTGCGATCGCATCCCTGGACAGCGCCTGCCAGGCGCTGGACCCGAACCTGATCAGCCGCGCCGTCGACCTGTTGATCCAGGCCCGGCAGATCCACTTCTTCGGCCTCGGCGCTTCGGCTCCGGTAGCTTTGGATGCGCAGCACAAGTTCTTCCGTTTCAACCTGGCGGTGACGGCCCACGCCGATGTGCTGATGCAACGCATGATTGCCTCGGTGGCGCACACCGGCGAGCTGTTCGTGATCATTTCCTACACCGGGCGCACTCGCGAACTGGTGGAAGTGGCGCGCATCGCCCGGGAGAACGGCGCTTCGGTGCTCGGCCTGACCGCCGAGAACTCACCGCTGGCCAAGGCCAGTACCCTGAGCCTGAATATTCCGCTGCCGGAAGACACCGACATCTATATGCCGATGACCTCGCGGATCATTCAGTTGACCGTGCTGGATGTACTGGCGACCGGGATGACGCTGCGTCGCGGGGTGGATTTCCAGCCGCATCTGCGCAAGATCAAAGAGAGCTTGAATGCGAGCCGGTATCCGGTGGGTGACGAGTTCAACTAGTTCGCGCTGATCGTTCCCACGTTCTGCGTGGGAATGCCTCAAGGGACGCTCTGCGTCCAGTGACGCGGAGCGTCACGGGCTGCATTCCCAACGCACAACTAAGCCCCAGCCCACGCCTGCAAACTCAAATGCGCCTTCTCCCCCGGCGCCAGATGCAGGCTATCGGTGCCGCCCGCCGCCGCTTCAACACAGACAAATTCAGAGATCTCGTCCCAGCTCACGCCCAACAACGGCCGCGCACCCGGATGCCACACCACCGTGTCCGCGCTGTCACCGGTATCGATGCACAACTCGCGCTGCCAGGCGTGATCCTTGAGCTGCAACTCGCCGTCGTGCTGGAACACTCGCTGACAGCCGCCATCAACCCGCAACTCGCCTTCCTGCTGGCAAACCTCGCGGTTCAACTGGTCATAACCCTGCGCTCCTTCGAGCCCAGACAGCGCTATCTCACTCACATCACCAATACGCCAGTAAGCGTGCAAAGCCTGGCTCAACTGGCACGGCATGTCGTCCTGATGCTCGGTGCTCAGGCGCAATTCCATGCGTTCGCCCAAGTGCGCGTGCAGGTCCACCTGCCAGTCGCACAGCTGCAATTGCCAATGCAGGCGCACGCCGTCCTCGGCGCTGCTGCTGTCGAGCAGTTTCCAGTCCAGCAGGCGTGCCCAGCCATGGGACGGCCACGCGTTTTCGCTCGGGTGACGGCCATACCACGGCCAGCACACCGGCACGCCGCCACGGATTGCGCCGACATGCGGCCATTTCGCCGCGCACCACAACCACGGCTTCTGCCCGCGCGGCTGAAAGTGCAGCAACTGCGCGCCCTGGCGACTGAACACCGCCTGACACAGCGGATGATCGATCACCAGCACATCGCGCATCTGATAGCGCTCCCAGGCGAACACCGGTCGTTCGCGCAGGGATTTGAAGAAGCGTTGCAGCGGATGCTCATGCATGGGCCACGGTTCCAGATTCAACTTTCATGGGCTGCGACACCCCTGTCCAAAAAAAAGCGGACAGCCTTGGCTGTCCGCAAATATGCGCACATAGAGAGGAGCTTATCGCAGACGCGTCAGAACGTAGACTGAATTTTCAGGCCAGCGACCAAAGCGTTATCCACTTCATCCACACCGCCCGGATGAGTGATGTATTGCAGGTTCGGGCGCACGGTCAGCCAGTTGGTCACGTGGAAGCCGTAGTTGATCTCGTAGTTGTATTCGGTTTCACGAATCGGCGAGAACACCGGATTGTCGTAGTCCGAAACACCGTTGGCGACGTTGAGCAGTTCGGCGTTTTTCTTCACGTCATTGTTCACGTGAATGCGTGCCGCACCGATACCGACGTCATCTTTCGGACGCGCGTCGAACGGGCCTTTGTACACAAACATCACGGACTGATAGTTGTCGATGAAGTTGGTGTCCTTGTCATGGAACGTGGCGTTGGCGGCAATGTTCAGACCACGGCTCTTGTCACCGTTGTGGCTGGTCAGTTGCTGCTGTGCAACGAACCAGTAACCGTGCTTGCTGCTGTGGGTACGGTAAGCATCACCGGTGGTCGCCGCGTCGAAACCGTTGACGTCTTCGCGAACGTCGTTGGCATCGGCCGTGCTCTTGTAGTAACCGACACGGTATTCGCCCGGCAGGCCGTTCGGGTTTGGCAACCAGACCAGCTCTACTGGCAACACGGTGCCTTTGGTGCCGCTGCCGCTCAACTTGAAGCCGTTGCCGTGTTCCAGCTGCGACGGGTTCTGGTTGTACGCACCGATCTGCGCGTAGAGCTCGTCGTTGATGTTGTACTTGACGCGAATCGCCGCCTGGCTGACCGGCCAGTTGTACCAGATGTTGGTCGCCCAGTTGCCCACTTGCGAACCGCAGAACGCCAGGTTCTGGAACTCGCACGGGAAGGTGTTGAAGTCTTCGCCTTCGCCGAAGTAACCGGCCTTGACGTCGAGTTTGTTGTCGAAGAACTGGTGTTTGATCCACAACTGGGTCAGACGCACCATGTGGCCACGACCGTAGACTTCCTGCGAGGAGCTGAGTGTGCCGGCACGCGGATCGCCAACACGATCGTTGGAAATGTTTTCGCCATTACGGTTGGTCAGCTGGATCTTGGCCTGGGTGTTGTCCCAGCCCCACAGTTTCTGCAGGTCCAGCGCCACGCCCAGACCGAACTGGTCGGAGTAACGCGCCGTCTTGTCGTTGTTGTAGCCGCCGTGAAGGTTGCCGCCCACCTCACCGACGTAGTCCATCTTGATGTCGATACCCTGCTCGATCAGCTTGGTACGTTCGCCACCCCAGTCCCCGGTCATCCACTCCGAATCGGAGCTGAACGCGTCAGCCGCGTGGACGCTGCCGGCCAGCATCATTGCCGCAACCGCTGACAACTGGCCGATTCGCTGAGCGTTGTTGTTCTTCTTCATCCCTACATCCTCGTTTTATTGTTATTAACTGTTCTTCTTATTTAACGCGGTTTACATCTGATGCGGCGCGCGACAGGCCACGCACCGCGTGCTCCCTGCAGGAACGGGCGAACCCGCTCCCGCATTGGTTGATCAGCGACCCTTGAACTGGGCCACGTTGGCGCTGTGCGATTCGGTTTTCGGCAGGCCTGCAACCCCCAGGCGCTCGCCGGACTTGGCATCGAACAGCAGCACTTTCGACGGATCGAATTGCAGGGTCAGGGTCTCACCCACCTGCGGCGCCACATCCGGCGCCAGACGGCAGCAGACCTTGGTGTCGTTGAGGTTGACGAACACCAGGGTGTCCGGACCGGTCGGCTCGGTGACCTGCACTTCAGCCTTGATGCTCGGCAAGCCATTGCCCTCGCCATTGGCCAGGACAATCTGCTCCGGGCGCAGGCCGAGGATCACCTCGCGGTCTTCGAGTCCGGCGTCCTGCATCGCCATCGGCAATTCGCAACGGGCCTGGCCGCTGTCGAGCAGCGCCACCAGACGGCCGTCCTTGCGTTGCAGGCGCAGGGGGATGAAGTTCATCGGCGGCGAACCGATGAAGCTCGCCACGAACAGGTTGGCCGGGTCGTTGTAGATCTCTTTCGGCGTACCGAACTGCTGGATGATCCCGTCCTTCATCACAGCCACTTTATCGCCCAGGGTCATCGCTTCGATCTGGTCGTGGGTCACGTAGACCGTGGTGGTTTTCAGGCGCTGGTGCATCAGTTTCATTTCGGTACGCATCTCGACGCGCAGCTTGGCGTCGAGGTTGGACAGCGGTTCGTCGAACAGATAAATCTTCGGCCGACGCGCCAAGGCACGGCCCATCGCCACGCGCTGTTGCTGACCGCCGGAGAGCTGGCCCGGCTTGCGATTGAGCAGGTGCTCGATCTGCAACAGCTTGGCCACGCGGGCGACTTCTTCGTCGATCGCCGACTGGCTCATCTTGCGGATCTTCAGACCGAACTCGATGTTCTCGCGCACGCTCATGGTCGGGTACAGCGCGTAGGACTGGAACACCATGGCGATGTCGCGATCCTTGGGGCTCATGCCGCTGACGTCCTGGTCGCCGATCATGATCGCGCCGCCGGTGATGGTTTCCAGGCCGGCGATGCAGTTCATCAGGGTCGACTTGCCGCAGCCCGAAGGCCCGACGAGGATCAGGAACTCACCGTCCTTGATCGACAGTTCGATGTTCTTCAGGGTGTCCGGCAGGCCGGCACCGTAGGTCTTGTTTACATTGCGAAGTTCGAGCGTAGCCATGATTACCCCTTGACTGCGCCGGCCGTCAGCCCGCGCACGAAATACTTGCCTGCGACCACATAGACCAGCAGGGTCGGCAGCCCGGCGATCATCGCCGCCGCCATGTCCACGTTGTATTCCTTGGCCCCGGTGCTGGTGTTGACCAGGTTGTTCAGCGCCACCGTGATCGGTTGCGAATCACCGCTGGAGAACACCACGCCGAACAGGAAGTCGTTCCAGATCTGGGTGAACTGCCAGATCAGGCAGACCATGATGATCGGGGTGGACATCGGCAGGATGATCTGGCGGAAGATCGTGAAGAAGCCCGCGCCATCGAGGCGCGCCGCCTTGATCAGCGCATCCGGAATGCTCACGTAGTAGTTACGGAAGAACAGCGTGGTGAACGCCAGACCGTAGACCACATGGATGAACACAAGGCCCGTGGTGGTGCTCGCCAGGCCCATCTTGCCGAGGGTGAACGAGGCCGGCAGCAGCACGGTCTGGAACGGCAGGAAGCAGCCGAACAGCAACAGGCCGAAAAACAGCTGCGAACCGCGGAAGCGCCAGAACGACAGTACATAACCGTTCAACGCACCGATGGCGGTGGAGATGATCACGGCCGGAACGGTGATCTTGATCGAGTTCCAGAAGTAGCCGTCAACGGTCGCCCAGGCTTTCACCCAGCCGATGCCGCTGACCACGGTCGGCCAGCTCAGCAGGTTGCCGGTGGAGATGTCTTCCGGGGTCTTGAAGCTGGTCAGCAGCATGACCACCAGCGGTACCAGATACAGCAGGACCGCGAGGATCAGCACCGCGTAGATCGCAACGCGACTCAGGCTGATGGCGGGTTTCGAAGCGAGACTAGTCATGACGCTTGGTCCTCAGCTCGGAGTACAGGTAAGGCACGATGATCGCGAGGATCGCACCGAGCATCAGGATTGCACTGGCCGAACCCATGCCCATTTGTCCACGGCTGAAGGTGAACGAGTACATGAACATCGCCGGCAAATCGGAGGAATAACCCGGGCCGCCGGCCGTCATGGCCGCTACCAGGTCGAAGCTCTTGATCGCGATGTGCGCCAGGATCATCACTGCACTGAAGAACACCGGACGCAGGCTTGGCAGCACCACTTTCCAGTAGATGCGCGGCATGCTCGCGCCATCGATCTGAGCGGCACGGATGATCGACTGATCAACGCCACGCAGACCGGCGAGGAACATCGCCATGATGAAGCCCGAGGCCTGCCAGACCGCCGCGATCACCAGGCAATACACCACGCGATCCGGGTCGATCAGCCAGTCGAGACGGAAGCCTTCCCAGCCCCAGTCCCGCAGCAATTTGTCCAGGCCCATGCCCGGGTTGAGCAGCCATTTCCACGCGGTACCGGTGACGATCATCGAGAGCGCCATCGGGTACAGGTAGATGGTGCGGATAAAGCCCTCGCGACGGATGCGCTGGTCGAGGAACACTGCCAGCAGCACGCCGATGACCAGAGTGATGCCGATGAACATGCCGCCGAACACGGCCAGGTTCTTGCTCGCCACCCACCAGCGGTCGTTGTCGAACAGGCGCTCGTATTGCGCCAGCCCTGCCCACTTGTAGTTCGGCAGGAAGGTCGACGTGGTGAACGACAGGACAAACGTCCAGAGGATATAGCCATAGAAGCCCACCAGAACGATGAACATGCTCGGCGCCAGCACCAGTTTCGGTAGCCAGCGCTGCAATGCGTCGAACGGCGAGGCCTTGCTGAACACAGCAACAGAACTCATGGGAAGATCCAGTAAAGAAGATGAAGGACCGCTGCAAACTGCAGGCTTCAGGCCGATGCGCGACCTGAAGCTTACAGCTGCTCTACGCTGACGTTACTTGGCAGCCTTGATGGCAGTGCCGAGTTTCTTCGCAGCGTCGGCCGGGTCGGCTTTCGGGTCGTTGATGTAGTTGGTCACGACATCAAAGAACGCACCCTGCACGGCCAGCGTGGTCGCCATGTTGTGCGCCATGCTTGGCTGCAGGCCACCGTTCTTGGCGTCTGCCAGGAAGTCCTTGGCAGCGGTCTGGGCGCAGGAGTCGAAACCGTACTTGCCCATGTCGGCGAGCATGTCGTTGCGCACCGGGATCGAGCCCTTGTTGATGCTGAAGACTTTCTGGAAGTTTTCACCCAGCACGACTTTGGCGATGTCCTGCTGACCGGCCGCGGTGCCCGCGTCCTTCTGCTTGAACACGGCCAGCGAGTCGATGTTATAGGTGAACGCCTTGTCGGTGCCCGGGAAGGCTACGCACTCGTAATCCTTGCCAGCGACTTTCTTGGCGGCGGTCCATTCGGACTTGGCCCAGTCACCCATGATCTGCATGCCGGCCTTGCCGTTGATGACCTTGGCCGCTTCCAGGTTCCAGTCCTGGCCTTTGCCGTCCTGGTCCATGTAGGTCGCGACTTTCTTCAGCTCGGTCAGGGCCTTGACCATTTCCGGGCCGGTCAGGGCAGCGTTGTCCAGGTCGACCAGGGCTTTCTTGTAACCATCAACGCCCATCACCGACAGCACGACCGCTTCGAACACGGTGCTGTCCTGCCAAGGCTGACCGCCGTGAGCCAGCGGGATGAAGCCCGCCGCTTTCAGCTTGTCGCCGGCGGCGTAGAATTCTTCGAGGGTGGTCGGGGCTTTTTCGATACCGGCTTTCTTGAAGACTTCCGGGTTGATCCACAGCCAGTTCACGCGGTGAATGTTCACCGGCACGGCCACGTAATCACCTTCGAACTTCACGGTGTCGGAGACTTTCTTGTCGAGCAGGCTGTCCCACTTCTCGGACTTGGAAACGTCTTTCAGGACGTCAGTGTCGAGCAGACCGGTCGACGCCCATTCCTGGATGTCCGGGCCCTTGATCTGGGCAACGCCTGGCGGGTTGCCGGCTACCGCGCGGCTTTTCAGCACGGTCATGGCCGTTGCACCGCCACCGCCGGCGACAGCGCCGTCTTTCCAGGTGAAACCGTCTTTCTCGACTTGTGCCTTGAGCACATCGACGGCAGCTTTTTCGCCACCGGACGTCCACCAATGCACGACTTCCACCGAACCTTTGGATTCGGCAGCGGAAACACTCAGGGGCAGCACAGCGAGCGGGAACAGGGAGGCGACAGAAATGACAGTAGCGAGGCGAGAAATCGCATTCATCTGAGATGTACCTTTCTTGTTGTTATGCATGCAAGTCTGGTGCTTGCGCTGCACACGAGTTTAAACAGAGCGTTTCCCCCCGCAGGTAACGAAGGGACGCGCGAATGTCACCACATGGTTACACAGGAACGCTTCGAGACACGTGTGCCAGAGCACTGGCCATGCTCGGTGCCAGCGGCAGACGCGGAATCAGAACAGCCTGCCAGGCGTGGTACAGATCCGGTTTGCCCGCCCAGATATCGGCACTTGGGCGGTTTTGCGGGTCGAGTTCGTGATGCCAGCTGCCGTCGTAGCGGTCGATGAAATGCGTTTCGCAAAATTCCCAGAACAGGCGATACCAGGTTTCGTACTGCGCATCGCCGGTGCGTTTGAGCAAGGCACTGGCGGCAGCGCTGGCCTCGGCGTGGGTCCAGTGCAGGCGATGGCGCACCACCGCTTTGTTGTTCCAGTCGAGGGTGTAGACGATGCCCGGCGCACCATCGACGTCCCAGCCATGGCGGCAGTTTTGTTCGAACAGCTTTTGCGCGTCGGTGGCCAGCCAGCCGGGCGTCAGCATGCCGGCCTGGACTCGCGCCGCTTCGAGGTGCAGCAACAGCCGCGCCCACTCGAAACCATGGCCCGGCGTGGTCCCGTAGGGACGGAAACCGTCGGCCGGATTGTCGTGGTTGTATTCGCGCAGCGGTTGCCAGTCTCGGTCGAAGTGCTCGATCACCAGGTAATCGTTGGCAGCGGCATGACCGTGGATCACCCGCTCGACGATGCGCTGCGCACGCACCAGCCAGCGCGGGTCTTCGGTGACATCGGCCAGCGCAAGGAAGGCTTCGGTGGCGTGCATGTTGCTGTTGGCGCCGCGATAGGCTTCTTCTTCGCGCCAGTCGCGGTTGAAGAACTCGCGCATGGCGCCCTCTTCTTCGCTCCAGAAATACGTGTCGATGATGTCGATGGCGTCATCCAGCAACGCCTGCGCGCCGGGACGCTGGGCGACCACAGCGGAACTGGCCGCGAGGGCGACGAAAGCATGCAGATAGGCGTTCTTGCCGGTGTTGCCGTCACGGTGTTCGGCGACAGCGAACCAGCCACCGTGCAGCGCATCGCGCAACGGACCGCGCAGGGCCGCAATGCCGTGATCGACCAGCTCGGCGAATCCCGGCAGGCCCTGAATGTGGGCCATGGCGAAGCTGTGGGTCATGCGCGCGGTGTTCATGGTTTCGGCTTGCGCGCCGGCCTGGAGCTGGCCGCGCTCATCGAGATTGCCGAAGCCTTCGGGCAATCGGGAAGCCTTGGCAAATGCCAGCAGACGCAGGCCTTCGTCGGCGAGCCATTGCTGGTGGGCAGGGGCGTTCAGCCAACTGCTGAAGCCCGGATTGAAATGATCCATGGGTGGCCTTTTTTGTTGTTATGACTGCGGGCAGTCTAAACAACGGGCCGGGAGGGGCTTGTAACGAAGGGGACGGTTTTTGTCACCGAGCGGTGACAATCAGATCAATCCACCGAACGCGGCAATTGCAGGGTCACGCGCAATCCGCCTTCACGAAGATTCTGCAACGTCACCTCCCCCCCATGGCTATGAGCAATGTTGCGGGCGATCCCCAAACCGAGACCATAACCCTGCTGCTGCCCCGCCAACCGGAAGTGCGGTTCGAACACCTGCTCCAGCCGTTGCTCCGGCACGCCCGGCCCTTCGTCGTCGACATGCAGCACGAATGCGCTTTCGTCATCATCGATGTGCAAGTGCGCGTTCTGCCCGTACTTCAACGCATTGTCGATCAGGTTGCCGATGCAGCGCTTGAGCGCCAGTGGCTTGCCCGGATACGCCGCCAGCGCCCGCCCCTGCTGCGTCACGCGGCCATTGCCGTTGGGCGCCAGATACGGTTCCACCAGGCAGTCGAGTACATGATTGAGATCCACCGGCTCGATGTTTTCGTGGATGTCGGTGTCTTTCACGCATTGCAGCGCGCCTTTGACCAACAGCTCCAATTCATCCAGGTCACGGCCGAACTTGGTTTGCAGCTGTTCGTCTTCCAGCAGTTCGACCCGCAGACGCAAACGGGTGATCGGCGTGCGCAGGTCATGGGAAATCGCGCTGAACAACTGACTACGCTCGGTCAGGTAACGGCTGATCCGCTCGCGCATGGTGTTGAAGGCGCGGCCCACTTCGACCACTTCACTGCCGCCGCCCTCAGCCACCGGCTCGACGTCGGCGCCCAGCGACAAATCCCGCGCGGCTCGCGCCAGACGCTTGAGCGGCCGGCTCTGCCAGTGCACCAGCAGACCGATGAACAACAACAGAAAACCACTGGTGAAGACGATGAACCACACTTGCTGGGTCGGCAGACCCTGTTCTTCAAGACTGGTGTAGGGTTCGGGCAGCAGCGAGGCAATGTACAGCCACTCACCCGGTGCCAACTGAATCTGCGTGACCAGCACCGGCGGATTCACCGGTTCCAGGGTCAAGGCGTAATGCGCCCACGAACGCGGCAACTCATCGAGTTTCAACCCGGCGTTGAAGATCCGTAAGTCATCGGGGCTGACGAAGGTCACCAGAATATCGGTGTCCTGGCCCAGCGACTGACGCAGCACTTCATCCACCGCTTTCAGCACCGCCGCCTTGCGCGGCGTCACCGGCAGCACTTCCATGCCCAACGGTTTGTCATTCAGTGTCACCACAAAACGCGTGCCGCCCATGCTGCGCAATTGGTCGAGCACCAGCGGCCGATAAGCCACCGGCAACGAGCGGAAGTAACTGACGCTGGCGGTCATCGAATGGGCGAGGCTGCGGGCGCTGGTGACCAGCCCTTCGAGCTGGGTCGCACGCAATTGGGACACCCAGATCACGCTGGACAGGGTCTGGGCGAACAACACCGCGAGCAACGTCAGCAGCAGCATCCGCCCGAGCAGCGAACGCGGCATCGGCACTTTGCGCGCGGTGGTGCGCAGGAACTCAGTGACCATTGCCGGCAACCACATTGGCTGCCAGCTGGTAGCCGCTGCCACGCACGGTGCGGATCAGCCGTGGCGGTTTTTCGGTGTCCCGCAGTCGCTGGCGCAAACGGCTGACGGCCATGTCGACGATGCGGTCGAGCGGCATCAGGTCGCGGCCACGGGTGGCGTTGCCGATGGTGTCGCGGTCGAGGATTTCCTGAGGGTGATCGAGGAACAGCTTGAGCAGGGCGAAGTCGGCGCCGGACAGAATCACTTCCTCGCCGTCGGTGTGAAACAGCCGATGGCTGACCATGTCCAGCCGCCACTCATCGAACGCCAGCACGTCACTGCCGCCGCGTTCCTGGCCGAACTGGGCGCGGCGCAGCAGGGCCTTGATCCGGGCCTGCAGTTCGCGGGGGCTGAAAGGTTTGCCGAGGTAATCGTCGGCGCCGAGCTCCAGGCCGATGACCCGGTCGGCTTCGTCGGAACTGGCGGTGAGCATGATGATCGGCACCTGGGCCTGACGCGGATGCTGGCGCACCCAGCGGCACAGGCTGAAGCCGTCTTCATCGGGCAGCATCACATCGAGGATCACCAGATCGCTCGGCGCCTCGTTAAGCGCCTGACGAAAACCGGCGCCATCCGCCGTGGCCCGTACCTGAAAACCCGCGCGGGTCAGGTAGGTTTCCAGCAACTCGCGTATCTCCTGGTCGTCATCGACCAACAAAATCGACTTGTTGACTGAGCTCACTTCGAAGGCATCCTTGTTGTTGGAATTGGGCGGATTATGCCTGATGTGTAGACCGATCGTTCCCACGCTCTGCGTGGGAATGTATCAAGGGACGCTCCGCGTCCAGTGACGCGGAGCGTCACGGGCTGCATTCCCACGCGGAGCGTGGGAACGATCTTCAGCCTTCCTGTTCGAGCGCCACTCCTGCACCGACGAGCCCCGAGTACGGCGCCGTCACCAGCCACACCGGAATCCCCTTGAAGTAATCGCTCATGCAGCCCTTGTCGGCAAAGCTGCGGGCGAAACCACTTTCGAGGAAGAAATCGGCAAAACGTGGAATCACGCCGCCCACGATGTACACCCCGCCACGGCCGCCCGTGGTCAGCACGTTGTTGCCGGCCACGCGACCGAGCCAGCAGCAGAACTGCTCCAGCACTTCCAGGGCAATCGGGTCGCCTGCAAGTCCCGCCGCAGTGATGGCTTCCGGTGTATCGAGTTTCGGTTCATGACCATCCACCGCGCAGATCGCCCGGTAGACCCGCGGCAAGCCGCCGCCGCTCAACGCGGTTTCCGCGCTGACGTGGCCGATTTCGTTGTGGATGTGCTGCCAGAGCTGGGTTTCACGCGGACTGCTCAGCGGCAGATCGACGTGACCGCCCTCGCCCGGCAACGCGGCAAACCGCCCTTCGCCGAGATCAAGCAAGGTGCCGACGCCCAGGCCAGTGCCCGGGCCGATCACTACCGCCGGGCGCAATGGCTCCGGCGTGCCTTCGCAGACCACGCGGAATTCGCCGGGCTGCAAACGGGTCATGCCCAGCGCCATCGCCGAGAAGTCGTTGATCAGCAACAGCTGCTCGACCTGCAAGGTCTGGCAGAACGCCTTGCGGCTCAGGCGCCAGTGGTTGTTGGTGAACTTGAATTCATCGCCGCTCACCGGCCCCGCCACCGACAGGCACACCGAACCGATGGCGCCCGGCGCCAGACCGAGCCTGCTGAGGTAGAGGCTGATCGCCTCTTCCGGGCTGGCGTGGTCGGCCGTGGCCAGCACCTGAACCGATTCGAGCTGCTGATCTTTCCACAACGCGAACCGCGCGTTGGTGCCTCCGATGTCACCGACCAAAGCCAGTTTCAATTAAGCGTCTCCAGGGCAGAAGTGAAGGCGCTGGCGCCCTGCTCCGCCGAGCTGAAGGCCAAACGCATGAAGCCAAACAGTTCGCGACCGCTGCCGATGTTGTTGCCCAACAGGCCTTTGGCGGGTTCGCGCGCTGCGAATTCGGCAGCGTCCACCTTGAGTTCCAAAGTGCCTTTGACGCCATCGACGCGGATGATATCGCCCTCTTGCACGCGCGCCAAAGCGCCGCCTACATAAGCCTCGGGACTGACGTGGATGGCCGCCGGGATTTTCCCCGACGCGCCGGACATGCGCCCGTCCGTCACCAGCGCCACCTTGAAGCCGCGATCCTGCAGCACGCCGAGGAACGGCGTCATCTTGTGCAGTTCCGGCATGCCGTTGGAGCGCGGGCCCTGGAAACGCATCACCGCGACAAAATCCTTCTCCAGCAGACCGGCCTTGAAAGCGTCGGCCAGATCCTGCTGATCCTGAAACACCATGGCCGGCGCTTCGACGATCTGGTTTTCCAGCGCGACGGCGGACACCTTCATCACACCGCGACCGAGGTTGCCCTCCATCACGCGCAAGCCGCCCTCCGCCGAGAACGCACGGGCCACCGGACGCAGAATGTTTTCGTCGAGACTTTCAGTCGGGCCTTCGCGCCACACCAGCTTGCCGTTATCGAGGAACGGCTCCTTGGTGTACTGGCTCAAGCCGTGGCCGAGCACGGTGTTGACGTCTTCGTGCAGCAGACCGGCTTCGAGCAGTTCGCGGATCAGGAACGACATGCCGCCCGCTGCCTGGAAGTGGTTGATGTCAGCCTTGCCGTTCGGGTAGACGTGGCTCAGGGTCGGCACGACTTCGGAGAGGTCGGCCATGTCCTGCCAGGTCAGTTGAATGCCCGCCGCCATGGCGATGGCCGGCATGTGCAGGGTGTGGTTGGTCGAACCGCCGGTGGCGTGCAGCGCGACGATCGAGTTGACCAGCGCCTTCTCGTCGACGATTTCGCCGATCGGCATGAAGTTGCCATTTTGCTTGGTCAGGCGCGTGACCTGATGCGCCGCTTCGCGAGTCAGGGCCTCACGCAGCGGGGTGTTCGGGTTGACGAACGATGCGCCCGGCAGGTGCAGGCCCATCACTTCCATCAGCAACTGGTTGGTGTTGGCAGTGCCGTAGAAAGTGCAGGTGCCGGGGCTGTGGTAGGACTTCATTTCCGATTCCAGCAGCTCTTCACGGGTCGCCTTGCCTTCGGCGTACTTCTGCCGCACGTCGGCTTTTTCCTTGTTGGAAATTCCCGAGACCATCGGCCCGCCCGGGACGAAAATCGTCGGCAGGTGACCGAAACGCAGGGAGCCCATCATCAGGCCCGGCACGATCTTGTCGCAGATGCCGAGCATCAGCGCGCCGTCGAACATGTTGTGCGACAGCGCCACCGCCGTCGACATCGCGATCACTTCGCGGCTCGGCAGGCTCAGTTCCATGCCCGGCTCGCCCTGGGTCACCCCATCGCACATGGCAGGCGTACCGCCGGCGAACTGACCGACCGAGCCGATTTCGCGCAGGGCGTTCTTGATCTGTTCCGGGAAGACTTCGTACGGCTGGTGCGCCGAGAGCATGTCGTTATATGACGAAACAATTGCGATGTTCGCCGAGTTCATCATCCGCAGGCTGTGCTTGTCTTCGCTGCCACACCCGGCCACGCCGTGGGCGAAGTTGGCGCATTGCAGTTTGCCGCGCATCGGCCCGTCAGTTGCAGCGCCGCGAATCAGCGCAAGGTAAGCCTGACGCGTGGCGCGGCTGCGGGCGATAAGCCGTTCGGTGACCTCAAGAACGCGGGGATGCATGTGTAGAACTCCAGGCTAACGGATGTGGCGACCTGATTGTCTATGCTGATCAAAGAGCCCGCACGCATGGGATGACGGGCGGTTTTCTTGATCATTCGGACCAGTTGATTCAGGTCACTCGTTGTAGATAAAACAAAATATTGCCACTAAAAAGGCTTGTTTTCTATTTTTATGCGAATAATCTTGTAATTCCAACAACAAAACGACGGCGGCGCTGTTCAATGACTCTTCGAATCGCAATCAATGGTTTTGGCCGCATCGGCCGTAATGTCCTGCGCGCACTGTATACCCAAGGCTATCGTCAGGATTTGCAGATCGTCGCCATCAACGATCTGGGCGACAGCGCAATCAATGCGCATCTGCTCAAGTACGACACCGTTCATGGCACATTCGACGCCGAAGTGGCTCATGACAACGAGAGCCTGACCGTCAACGGCGACCGCATTTCGGTCAGCGCCATCCGCAACCCGGCCGACCTGCCATGGGCCGCGGAAAAGATTGATGTGGTATTCGAATGCACCGGTCTGTTCACCGACCGGGCCAAAGCCGCCGCGCATATTACCGCCGGCGCACGCAAAGTGATTATCTCGGCCCCGGCCAAAGGCGCCGATGCCACCGTCGTTTACGGTGTGAACCACGACATTCTGCGCCAGTCGCACCAGATCATTTCCAACGCGTCGTGCACCACCAACTGCCTGGCCCCGGTGGCCCAGGTGCTGCACCGCGAGCTGGGCATCGAAAGCGGTCTGATGACCACGATTCACGCCTACACCAACGACCAGAACCTGACCGACGTTTATCACACCGACCCGTACCGCGCGCGCTCCGCCACCCAGAACATGATCCCGAGCAAGACCGGCGCTGCCGAAGCCGTGGGCCTGGTGCTGCCGGAACTGGCGGGCAAGCTGACCGGCATGGCCGTGCGTGTACCGGTGATCAATGTGTCGCTGGTTGACCTGACCGTGCAGTTGAAGCGCGAAGCCTCGGCCGATGAAGTGAACGCCCTGATGAAAGCCGCGAGCCAGCATTCGAAGATCCTCGGCTTCAACACCCTGCCGCTGGTATCGAGCGACTTCAACCACAACCCGCTGTCATCGATCTTCGACGCCAACCACACCAAATCCAGCGGCAAACTGCTGAAAGTGCTGGCCTGGTACGACAACGAGTGGGGCTTCTCCAACCGCATGCTCGATAACTGCCTGGCGCTGTGCAACGCGGAATAATCCCCCGCCCCTGATTCCTGTGGGAGCTGGCTTGCCAGCGACGAAGTCGGCACATCCAATATGGATATCCGCTGACCCACCGCCATCGCTGGCAAGCCAGCTCCCAAATGGTCAATTATTCCAATTTGAAATCAAGGCTTGACCACTCGAGCGGATGATAAGCATTATCATTCACCCGAAATGGATCAGGTCTTCCCGTGAGTCAATCACACTTCAATCACGTCTTCCTCGCCCAGCGCACTACGCTGCTGCGGACTCTGGAACGGATGGTCAACAACCACAGCACCGCCGAAGACCTGTTGCAGGAAACCTACCTGCGCGTCACCCGGGCGCTGAGCGAACGGGCCATCGATCACCTTGAACCTTTTGTCTTCCAGACCGCGCGCAACCTGGCGCTGGACCATTTGCGTGCGCGCAAGATCCATTCGCGCACCATGGTCGACGACGTGCCGCAGGACGTGGTGCACAGCGTCGCCGCCCCCGCCAGCAGTGCCGAAGACGCCGCCCACGCCGAACAATTGCTGGAGCGCCTGAACGTGAGCCTCGCTGAACTCAGTCCCCGCCAACAGCAGATTTTTATCCTCAGCCGCCTGCACGGGCGCAGCTATCAGGAAATCGCCGAAGAACTGAGCGTCTCTCTCAGCACGGTGCAGAAAGAACTCAAACTGATCATGACCATCTGCATCGGTGTCGCCGAGCGTTTGAATGGCGACTGATGCCGTAGGGCTTTTCTGTAAACCTCAGGATCGACTGCACTGATCATCGGGCTTTGTTACCCTTGCCCGACTTTTACGCTTCACTAAAAAAACAGCCGTGCACAGACACTGCCGAGGAACCACCGTGACGGACATCCACCGCTCCCCTTCGCCTTCATCGGCGCAGGACGCCGCCAGCGCAATGGACCAGGCTCTGGACTGGCTCATCGTGCTCGGCAGTCCGGACGAGGAGCAGACCCGGCAATTCCATGCCTGGCTGGCGGCCGATCCGTTGAACGCCGAGGCGTTCGCCAAGGCCCAGGCAATCTGGGACGGCCCGCAGATCGCCCAGTGCGCACAGAACCTCGCGGCCAAACCGAAGAAAGTCACCGTCCTCACTCGCTTGCGCCCGCACTGGAAACCGCTGGCCACCGCCGCCGTGCTGCTGCTCGGGCTGTTCAGCTTCAGCAACCTGCCGGTGCGTTTGCAGGCCGATCACCTGACCGTGGTCGGCGAACGTCAGCGCTTGCAGCTCGAGGACGGTTCGAAGGTACTGCTCAACACCAACTCCGCGTTCTCCAGCACGATCAACGATCAGCAGCGAGTCGCGCGGCTGTATCAAGGCGAAGCGTTTTTCGAGATTCCGGCCAGCCGCAGCCAGCCGCTGGAAATCGACGCCGGCCCGGTGAAAGCCAGCGTGCGCGACACCGCGTTTGCCGTGCGTTATCTGGACGGCGTGGCGCAGGTGCGGGTGCAGCGTGGCGATGTCGATCTGCGTGCGACCCGCGATGATGCCCGCGTGCGACTGTCCGCCGGGGAAAGCATCCGCATCGGCCCCAACGGTTTCGACCACCCGGCCAAGGTCGACGCCGCCACTGATCTGGCCTGGGTGCAGGGTCGGCTGATCTTCGAGAACTGCCCGCTGAAACAGGTACTGGCCGAACTGCGCCGCTACTATCCGGGCTTCATCATCAACACCAACGAACAGTTGGCCGACGTCGCCGTCACCGGCAATTACCGTCTCGACCAGCCGCTGGACGTGGTGCGTTCGCTCGCGCACATCACCTCGGCCAAGCTTCGAGAATTCCCGGCGCTGGTGATTCTGAACTAAATGAGAATTATTTTTACTCGATAGCCAAAGCTCGTTCGTCTCGTTATAGCCAATGCAATTGATTCGCATCTCGCCGGATCAATCAGCACCTATAAAGATTCGTGCGACACGGAGCGCTATCGATGTCCTCACGCCTTACCCGCCAGACTTCTTCCCCTTCCCGCGTGCTGTCGCTGCTGACCGCCGCCATCCTGATGGCCGGCACCGCGCCGCTGATGGCCGCGAACGAACAGCCGGCGCGCAACATGGGCGACTACTCGTTCGCCATCGCCCAGCAACCGCTGGTGTCAGCGCTCAATGCGTTCACCGCCGTCACGGGTTGGCAGGTCGGTTTGCCGGCGCAACTGGGTCAGGACGTGTCGTCGCCGGGCGTACGCGGTTCGCTGCCACCGGAAAAAGCCCTGGAGCGCCTGTTGGTGGGGACCAACCTGAGCTTCCGCAAACTGAGCAACAACAACGTCGTGCTGGAAAAACGCGCCAGCAGTGGCGCGCTCAATCTTGATCAGGTGACCATCAGCGCCACCCGTCAGGAACAGTCGGTGAACAGCGTGCCGGCCACCGTCACCGTACAGACCCGTCAGGATCTGGACCGCAACAACGTCAACACCATCAAGGATCTGGTGCGCTACGAGCCGGGCGTGTCCGTCGGCGGCGCCGGCCAGCGCGGCGGGATCAGCGGCTACAACATTCGCGGCATCGACGGCGACCGCATCCTGACTCAGGTCGACGGCGTCGAAGTGCCGGACGGTTTCTTCAATGGTCCGTACGCCAAGACCCAGCGCAATTACGTCGACCCGGAAATCGTCAAACGCGTCGAAATCCTCCGCGGCCCGGCCTCGGTGCTGTACGGCAGCAACGCCATCGGCGGCGCCGTGAGCTACTACACCCTCGACCCGGACGACATCATCAAGCCCGGCAAAGACGTCGGCGCTCGCCTGAAAACCGGCTACAGCTCCGCCGACGAGAGCTGGCTGAAATCCGCCACCGTCGCCGGTCGCGCCGACCAGTTCGACGGCTTGCTGCACTACAGCCAGCGCGACGGTCACGAAACCGATTCCTACGGCAGCAACAACGGCACGGGCCTGGAGCGCACCGCCGCCAACCCGGAAGACGTGAAAGCCACCAACGTGCTGGCCAAGATCGGCTGGAACTACAACGAAGGTTCGCGCCTGGGCCTGACCTACGAAAAGTACAAGGATGATCGCGACACCGATCAGAAAAGCGCCTACGGCGGCCCGTACTTCAACGGTGCTCCGACGATCCCGAACAGCGTGCTGCCCGGCGGCATGTACCAGTGGCGCACCGGCAACGACACCATCACCCGCGAGCGTTTTGGCCTGGAGCACAGCTTCGAGCTCGACAGCCTGCTGGCGGACAACGTGAAGTGGAGCCTCAACCACCAGACCGCCAAGACCGACCAGAGCACCGACGAGTTCTATTACCCGATCACCCGTAAAGTCCTGCGCACCCGCGACACGATCTACGAAGAAAAACAGTGGGTCTTCGACGCGCAACTGGACAAGGCATTCGCCATCGGTGACACCGATCACGTGCTGACCTACGGCACCACGATCAAGCAGCAGAAAGTCACCGGCTCGCGCAGCGGCGACGGCAAGTGCCTGGCGGTCGGTCGCGGCTGCACCGCCATCGGCGCTACCAGCGCGGCCGACGTCCTGAAGAAGTCCAGCGACTTCCCGGACCCGACCATCAACACCTACAGCCTGTTCGCCCAGGATCAGATCAGCTGGAACAACTGGACCTTCCTGCCGGGCCTGCGCTACGACTACACCCAGCTCAAGCCGCACATCACCCAGGAATTCCTCAACACAGTGGCCGCCGACGGCAATGGCACGGTCACTGATTCGAACAAGACCTGGCATAAAGTCTCGCCGAAATTCGGCCTGACCTACGCCCTGACCGAAAACTACACCTGGTACGGTCAGTACGCCGAAGGCTTCCGCACCCCGACCGCGAAAGCCCTGTACGGCCGCTTCGAGAACAGCACCACCGGCTACAACGTGGCACCGAACCCGGACCTGGAACCGGAAAAGAGCAAAAGCTATGAAACCGGCCTGCGCGGCAACTTCGAGCAAGGCTCGTTCGACGTGGCGGTGTTCTATAACAAGTACCGCGACTTCATCAACGAAGACGCCGTCACCCCTGGCTACGACGAGCTGACCTTCCAGTCGAGCAACATCAAGCACGCCACCATCAAGGGTGCCGAAGTCAAAGGTCGCCTGAACCTCGATTCCTTCGGCGCGCCGCAAGGCCTGTACACCCAGGGTTCGATCTCCTACGCCTACGGACGCAACAACGACAACGGCGAGCCGCTCAACAGCGTCAACCCGCTGACCGGCGTGTTCGGCCTCGGTTACGACCAGGACAACTACGGCGGCCTGCTGAGCTGGACCGTGGTCAAGAAGAAGGATCGCGTCGACGACAGCAACTTCAAGTCGCCGGACGGGGTCAGCAGTCAGTTCAAGACTCCGGGCTTCGGCATTCTCGATCTGGCCGGTTATTACAAGGTCACCGACGACGTCACCGTCAGCGGCGGCATCTACAACCTGACCGACAAGAAATACTGGCTGTGGGATGACGTGCGCGGTTACGACAGCGTCGGCGAAGCCTCGGTGACGCAACCGGCCAACCTCGATCGCCTGACCCAGCCGGGTCGCAACTTCGCGATCAACCTGGTCTGGGATATTTGATCCGGATGACCTCACGGCGCGCATGCATGGCCGCGCCGTGAGGTTTTTTTACTGTCCGGCGCTTGCCCGTACGTCTCGTTATCAAGCGCCTCTTCTTTTCAAGGACATCTCATGAGCACCCCGGAAAAAGCCCTGCGTTCGCAACGCCTGAACCAGATCACCCACGAGCCGCACAGCAAGCTCGATGCGCTGGTCAAGGCCAACGCGCCGTTCGAGACCCGCGCCAATTTCGCTCGTTTCGTGGTCGCGCAGTACCTGTTCCAGTCGGAGCTGGTGGCGCTGTACAACGATGCCGAACTGACCGCCATCGTCCCTGACCTGCCGGCCCGCTGCCGCGCCGAAGCGGCCAGGGCCGACCTCGCCGACCTTGACACCGAAGTGCCTGCGCCCGTCGCCGGCGCGCTGAAGAATCCGAGCAAGGCCCGCGCCCTGGGCTGGATCTTCGTCTCCGAGGGCTCCAAGCTCGGCGCCGCGTTCCTGATCAAACGCGCGGTCGCGCTGGACCTGAGCGAAACCTTTGGCGCCCGTCATCTGGGCGAGCCTGAAGGCGGTCGCGCCGAAGGCTGGAAGCGCTTTGTACGCACCCTCGATTCGCTGCAATTCAGTGCTGAAGAAGAAGCGGAAGTGGAGCAAGGCGCGATCGATGCGTTCAACCGCTTCACCGTGCTGCTGGAACAGGCTTACGCCACAGAAGCCGAACCGGCCTGATCCCAGCCACACCGTAAACCCTGTGGGAGCTGGCTTGCCAGCGATGACGGCGTGTCAGACAACATCCCTGTCGACTGACCGGACGCTATCGCTGGCAAGCCAGCTCCCACAAGGAATTGCGTAAGTCTGTAAGATTCCCACCCTGTCACATAAGCCTCTCGCTGAGCCAATGCCCCAACCCGCCGCCTCCCGACTCGCCCGCCTGCTGTTCGGCCTGCTCGCCTATGTCAGCCTCGGCATCGGCCTGATCGCCATCGTCGTGCCCGGCCTGCCGACCACCGAGTTCATCCTGCTCGCCGCCTGGGCCGCGACCCGCAGTTCGCCGCGCCTGAGTGCCTGGCTGGAAAACCATCGGCTGTTCGGCCCGATCCTGAGCAACTGGCGTAACGGCAAGATCATCGCCCGCAAGGCCAAGGTCAGCGCCACCGTCAGCATGTTGCTGTGCGCCACGCTGATGCTGGTAATGCTCGATCACGGCTGGCCGATCTATCTGGCGATTGTGGGGATGACGATGGGCAATCTGTGGATCTGGTCACGACCGGAAGCGCTGCCGAAGATTTCCTGATTTTTCCCTTGTTTTCAGGGTATTTACCCGCGCAAACGTTTAGCCATGACCGTTCGTCGGCATGCGGCTCATGCCCCCTCGCCCCGCGCCGATGAGCATTGAATGGCGCTGAATGGATTTGGCGAACCGGGCACCTTCCTGCCTCTTAGCCAACAGCTCATCCATTCGCGAGAACGTCCCATGTTCGACTCTCTGTCCATTCGCCTGAAAATCGTCCTGCTGTCCGGCCTGTGCCTGCTCGGTGTAGTCGCGCTGATCGTTGGCATCAATATTTACCAGACCAACCAGAACGACGAACTGGTCAGCACTTCCAGCAGCAAGATGCTCACCGCCAGTGTGCAGGACCTGCTGCAGGCCAAGGCTGCCGAACAGGCGGTGCAAGTGCAGAAAACCTTCGGCGAGAGCCTGCTGGTGATCACCGCCCTGGCCGACCAGGTCAAGGACATGCGCGTCATGGCTGCCAAGCGTTCGCTGGACGCCGGCGCCCTGCGTGAAGAGTTGAACCAGAGCCTGAAAACCGCCTTCGAACGCAACAGCAAGGTGCTTGGCATCTGGCTGGCGTTCGAACCCAACGGACTGGACGGCAAGGACAGCGAATTCGCCAACGATGCCGCGCGTCAGTCCAACGAGGCGGGGCGTTTCGCCAGTTACTGGAGCCGTGCTGCGGGTCCGTCGCTGAACACGATCATGGTCGAAGACGACATGAACAAGACCACCCTCAGCGTCAGCGGCACGCCTTACAACAGCTGGTACACCTGCCCTCGCGACAACAAACGTACCTGCCTGCTTGATCCTTACGCCGACACCGTGGGCGGCAAGGAAATGCTCATGACCACCATTTCCGTACCGTTGCTGGTGGACGGCAAGGCCATCGGCGTGGTCGGTGTCGACATCGCCCTCGACGCACTGCAAGCGGCGGCCGTCAATTCCCAGCGTGAGCTGTTCAACAGTGCCGGACACATGCTGATCGTCTCCGGCAGCGGCGTGCTGGGCGCCTACAGCACCGACGCGACCAAGGTCGGCAAAGGCATCACCGAAACCCTCGGTGCCGAAGGCAAGGACATCTTGCAACTGCTGAGCGCCGGCACGCCGAAGATTCTCGAACAGGGCGACCTGATCCGCGCCGTGTACCCGGTCGATCCGATTGGCAACTCCCGGGCCTGGGGCGTGGTCATCGACCTGCCGAAACAAGTGCTGCTGGCCGACTCGGTCAAGCTCCAGGCAGTGCTCGACGACGCGCAGGAAACCGGCATGATTACCGCGTTGGCGGTGGCCGTGATCGCCGGCCTGATCGGTCTGGTGCTGATCTGGCTGACCGCCTCCGGCGTGACCCGCCCGATCAACAGCGTCGCCGAAATGCTGAAGAACATCGCCAGCGGCGAAGGCGACCTGACCCAGCGCCTGAACTACACCAGGAAAGACGAACTGGGCGAACTGGTGAACTGGTTCAACCGCTTCCTCGACAAGCTGCAACCGACCATCGCCCAGATCAAACAGAGCATCACCGAGGCCCGTGGCACCGCCGATCAATCGTCGGAAATCGCCCGCCAGACCAGCGAAGGCATGCAGGTGCAGTTCCGCGAGATCGATCAGGTAGCGACCGCCTCCAACGAAATGAGCGCCACCGCCCACGACGTGGCCAACAGCGCCTCGAACGCTGCCAACGCGGCGAAAGGCGCCGACCAGTCGGCCAAGGACGGGATGTCGATCATCGAGCGCAGCACCCGTGACATCAATCAACTGGCCGATGAAGTCAGCAAAGCGGTCACCGAGGTCGAAGAGCTGGCAGTCAACAGCGAGCAGATCGGTTCGGTGCTGGAGGTGATCCGCAGCATTGCCGAGCAGACCAACCTGCTGGCGCTGAACGCCGCGATCGAAGCGGCCCGTGCCGGTGAAAGCGGTCGTGGTTTTGCGGTGGTGGCAGATGAAGTCCGTAACCTCGCCAAGCGCACCCAGGATTCGGTGGAAGAAATCCGCGTGGTGATCGAACGCATCCAGACCGGCACCCGTGGCGTGGTCGCGACCATGCACTCGAGCCAGACCCAGGCCCACAACAACGCCGGGCAGATCCGCCAGGCCGTGGACGCCCTCGGCAAGATCAGCGACGCGGTCACCGTGATCAGCGACATGAACCTGCAGATCGCCAGCGCCGCAGAACAGCAAAGCGCGGTGGCCGAAGAGGTCAACCGCAACGTCTCGGCGATCCGCACCGTCACCGAAACCCTGACCGAACAGGCCACCGAATCGGCGGCGATCAGCAGCCAGCTCAATGCCCTGGCCAGTCAGCAGATGAAATTGATGGATCAGTTCCGCGTGTAATCGCAGTCGCCCTGAACCCCTGTGGGAGCTGGCTTGCCAGCGATGGCGGTAGATCAGTCGATACATTGTCGACTGGCACTGCGTAATCGCTGGCAAGCCAGCTCCCACAGGGACCGGTGATGTCCGGTCAATCGGGGATTTCATCTAAGCCAACAGCGTTTTGCACTATTCTGCCCTCTCGTTCCGGAGGGCCTTCGATGACTGATCTGCTCAAGTCCATTCAAGCCGCGCTCGGCTTGTCCCGCACACCGATTCCGTTCACCGGCGAGGGCGCCCTGCCCTCGGCGTTTGCCGTCACCGACCTTGCCTGCGCGAGCATTGCCGCTGCCGGGCAAGCGGTCGGCGAACTCCTTCAGCAGCAAACCGGCAACTTGCCCAGCGTAGAAGTCGACTGTCGCCTCGCCTCGTTCTGGTTCGCCACCTCGCTGCGGCCGATCGGCTGGGAAGTGCCGCCGCTGTGGGATCCGGTGGCCGGCGACTATGCGACCAAAGACGGCTGGATCCGCCTGCACACCAACGCCCCGCATCACCGCGCCGCCGCTGAAAGCGTGCTCGGCGCCTGTGCCGACCGCGCGGCCATGGCGGCGAAAGTCGCGCAATGGGCCAGTGCCGATCTGGAGCGAGCGGTGGTCGAGGCCAAGGGTTGTGCGGCTGAAATGCGCAGTTGGGAACAGTGGCAGAAACATCCCCAAGGCTTGGCGGTGAATGCCGAACCCTTGGTGCATTTCAGTGACGGGAAAGAAGAAAGTCATCAACCCTGGCAAGGCTCGGTGGCGCGGCCATTGGCCGGGCTCAAGGTGCTCGATCTGACCCGCGTACTGGCCGGCCCGACCGCCAGCCGCTTCCTCGCGGGGCTCGGCGCCAACGTCCTGCGCATCGACCCGCCGACCTGGAACGAACCCGGCGTGGTGCCGGAAGTGACCCTCGGCAAACGTTGTGCGCGACTGGATCTGCATGAGCCAGCAGATCGTGCAGTGTTCGAAAGTTTGCTCAAGGATGCCGACATTCTGTTGCACGGCTATCGCGCCGACGCCCTTGAACAACTTGGCTTCGGCGTCGAACGCCGCCGACAACTGGCGCCGGGGTTGATCGATGTCTGCCTCAACGCCTACGGCTGGAGCGGCCCGTGGCAGAACCGTCGGGGTTTCGACAGTCTGGTGCAGATGAGCAGCGGAATCGCCGAGGCCGGGCAGCGCTGGAAGCAGGCGGACAAACCGACACCGCTGCCGGTGCAGGCACTGGATCATGCGACGGGGTATCTGATGGCAGCGAGTGTGATTCGGTTGCTGGCTGAACGGTTACGCAGTGGTCGAGGTGGATCGGCGCGGTTGTCGCTGGCGCGGACGGCGAAGTTGTTGATCGAGCATGGACCGGGGACTGACCAGGCGTTGCTTCCGGAAAATCCACAGGATCAAAGCTTGAGCTTGGAGCAGACACCATGGGGGCCGGCACATCGGCTTCAGGCGCCGCTGCGTATTGCTGGAACGCCGTTGCAGTGGACTTTGCCGGCAACTGAATTGGGTTCACATCGGGCGCAGTGGTGACCTCTCCACCGTTTTCGCGAGGAAACCGGGCATCGCCGGCCAGTCGTAAGCCCCCTGATAGTCGAGCCGCAATCTCACAGAGATAACACGCCGCTGTACAACCCGTAGGCCGCGAGCCCGGCCCCCGCAATGACGCAGGTGAAAATCCCCTTCTCGAGCGTGGTGAACAACGGCTCGCCCTGCTCATGCTTGGCCTTGGCGAACAGGATCACCCCCGGCGCATACAGCAGCGCCGACAGCAGCAAATATTTCACCCCGCCGGCGTACAGCAACCACACTGCGTAGCACAGGGCGATACCGCCGATCAGCAGATCCTTGGTGCGTTCGGCGGAGGCATGTTCATAGGTTTCCCCCCGCCCGCTGAGCAATACGGCATAGGCTGCCGACCACAGATACGGCACCAGAATCATCGACGACGCGAGGTAAATCAGACTGGTGTAAGTGCCGGCGGAAAACAGCGTGATCAGCAGGAAAATCTGGATCATCACATTGGTCAGCCACAACGCATTGACCGGCACATGGTTGGCGTTTTCCTTTTTCAGGAACGCCGGCATCGTGTTGTCCCTGGCGGTGGCGAACAGGATCTCGGCGCACAACAGCGCCCACGACAACAACGCACCGAGCAATGAAATGGCCAGGCCCACGCTGATCAGCAGCGCACCCCATGGCCCGACAATGTGTTCCAGTACGGCGGCCAGCGACGGGTTCTGCAAGGTCGCCAGTTCCGGCTGGCTCATGATCCCCAGCGACAACACATTGACCAGCACCAGCAGCGCCAGCACACCGATGAAACCGATCACCGTGGCCCGTCCGACATCCGAGCGCTTCTCCGCCCGCGCCGAGTAAACGCTGGCGCCTTCGATACCGATGAACACGAACACGGTGACCAGCATCATGTTGCGCACCTGATCCATCACGCCGCCGAAATTCGGATTGCTGCGGCCCCAGATGTCGCGGGTAAACACGTCAGCCTTGAAGGCCACGGCGGCGATGACCACGAACATGATCAGCGGAATGATCTTGGCCACGGTGGTCAACTGATTGATCAGCGCGGCTTCCTTGATCCCGCGCATCACCAGAAAGTGCACCGCCCACAGCAACACCGAAGCGCAGCCAATCGCAATCGGCGTATTGCCCTGGCCGAATACCGGAAAGAAGTAGCCGAGGGTGCTGAACAGCAACACGAAATACCCGACGTTGCCCAGCCAGGCACTGATCCAGTAACCCCACGCGGACGAAAAGCCCATGTAATCGCCGAACCCGGCCTTGGCGTAGGCATACACGCCGGAGTCCAGTTCCGGCTTGCGATTGGCCAAAGTCTGGAACACGAACGCCAGGGTGAGCATGCCGATTGCGGTGATGCCCCAGCCGATCAGGATGGCGCCGGCATCGGCTCGGGCTGCCATGTTCTGCGGCAGGGAAAAAATCCCCCCGCCAATCATCGAACCCACCACCAGGGCGATCAGTGCGCCAAGGCGCAGTTTTTGCGTCGGTTGCGACATTCCAGCGTCTCCAGGTTCCCAGGGCGGCATGGGCCGCGAAACCGTTATACAACCGGCTATTAACTAAATGGATAAAGCGTATGACGTTTATTGAATAACGCCAACTTACAACCGTTATATATAGCCATCGGCACTAACGCATAGCACGTTCAGACAATTTTGTGCGCGAATCCTGATAAATCAATTCTGTACTGAAAACAGCGCTGAAAAATTTGCCAAAACCTGAAAAGGAACTAGCGTGATAATTCGAAAGTAATAGGATCCATTCTTAATTATTTCCCCAAAAAGCCTCTAGGACGGGCCTTACAGACAATAGCCTTATGCCTTCATCCGGTTCATAAGTCATTCATTAACAATGGAATGTGACCATGCACTGATCTAAGTCAGCTGTTTGAAAAGCCAACAGAACTACGCTGTGAACTCTTCTCTCCTGCAATGGAGTCATGCAATGTCTGAAGCTCCCGGAAAACTACGACTAGGTGCACTGGTCGCGTTGGTAGTCGGCTCAATGATCGGTGGCGGGATATTCTCTTTGCCACAAAACATGGCCGCCAGTGCCGATGTCGGCGCGGTACTGATTGGCTGGGCCATCACCGCTGTCGGCATGCTCACCCTCGCTTTCGTCTTTCAAACCCTCGCCAATCGCAAGCCTGACCTGGACGGCGGTGTCTACGCCTACGCCAAGGCCGGTTTCGGCGATTACATGGGTTTCTCCTCGGCCTGGGGTTACTGGATCAGTGCCTGGCTGGGCAACGTCGGTTACTTCGTTCTGCTGTTCAGCACCCTCGGCTACTTCTTTCCGATTTTCGGGGAAGGCAACACCGTTGCAGCCGTGATCGGCGCCTCTGTCCTGTTATGGGCCGTGCACTTCCTGGTACTGCGCGGGATCAAGGAAGCGGCGTTCATCAACCTCGTGACCACCGTCGCCAAGGTCGTGCCGCTGCTGCTGTTCGTATTGATCGCGATCTTCGCCTTCAAACTGGACATTTTCACCGCCGATATCTGGGGCGTGAAAAACCCGGATCTGGGCAGCGTGATGAACCAGGTGCGCAACATGATGCTGGTCACCGTGTGGGTGTTCATCGGCATCGAAGGCGCGAGCATCTTCTCGGCCCGGGCGGAAAAACGTTCGGACGTCGGCAAGGCGACCGTGATCGGTTTCATCACCGTGCTGCTGTTCCTGGTGCTGGTGAACGTGCTGTCGCTGGGCATCATGACCCAGCCGGAACTGGCCAAACTGCAGAACCCGTCGATGGCCGCCGTGCTGGAACACGTGGTCGGTCACTGGGGCGCGGTGCTGATCAGCGTCGGTCTGATCATCTCGCTGCTCGGGGCGTTGCTATCGTGGGTGCTGCTGTGTGCGGAGATCATGTTCGCCGCCGCCAAGGACCACACCATGCCGGAGTTCCTGCGCAAGGAAAACGCCAACCACGTGCCGGTCAACGCCCTGTGGCTGACCAACGCGATGGTGCAGCTGTTCCTGATCATCACTCTGTTTTCGGCCAGCACTTACCTGTCGCTGATCTACCTCGCCACCTCGATGATTCTGGTGCCGTACCTGTGGTCGGCGGCCTACGCCCTGCTGCTGGCGGTGCGCGGCGAAAGCTACGAAGGCTTCGCGGCCGAACGGCGCAAGGACCTGATCATCGGCGCCATCGCCCTGATCTACGCGGTCTGGCTGCTTTACGCCGGTGGCGTGAAGTACCTGCTGCTCTCGGCCCTGCTCTATGCCCCCGGCGCGATCCTGTTCGCCAAGGCCAAGCTCGAACTCAAACAACCGGTTTTCACCAACGTCGAGAAGCTGATTTTCGCCGCAGTGGTCGTGGGCGCCCTGGTGGCTGCCTACGGACTGTATGACGGCTTCCTGACTCTGTAATTGCCCAACGTTTTCACTCTGGAGGATCACTGAAATGACCACGGAAAAAGCTAAGTACGGCGTCCATTCCGAAGCCGGCAAACTGCGCAAAGTCATGGTTTGCTCCCCAGGTCTGGCCCATCAGCGGCTGACCCCGAACAACTGCGATGAACTGCTGTTCGACGACGTGCTGTGGGTCGCTCAGGCCAAGCGCGACCATTTCGACTTCGTGACCAAGATGCGTGAGCGCGGGATCGACGTGCTGGAAATGCACAACCTACTGACCGACATCGTCGCCATCCCGGAAGCGCTGGACTGGATCCTCGAGCGCAAGGTCACCGCCGATTCGGTGGGCCTGGGCCTGATCAACGAAGTCAAATCCTGGCTGAAAAGCCTGGAGCCGCGACACATCGCCGAATTCCTGATCGGCGGCGTGTCCGCCGATGACCTGCCGGACAGCTTCGGTGGCAAGACCATCCAGATGTTCCGCGACTTCCTCGGCCACTCCAGCTTCATTCTGCCGCCGCTGCCGAACACCCAGTTCACCCGCGACACCACCTGCTGGATCTACGGTGGCGTGACGCTGAACCCGATGTACTGGCCGGCCCGTCGTCAGGAGACCCTGCTGACCACCGCCATCTACAAATTCCATCCGCAATTCACCAACGCCGATTTCGAGATCTGGTACGGCGACCCGGACAAGGATCACGGCAGCTCGACCCTCGAAGGCGGCGACGTCATGCCAATCGGCAACGGCGTGGTGCTGATCGGTATGGGCGAGCGCTCGTCGCGTCAGGCCATCGGCCAACTGGCGCTGAACCTGTTCAAGAACAAGGCCGTGGAAAAAGTCATCGTCGCCGGCCTGCCGAAGTCTCGCGCGGCGATGCACCTCGATACCGTGTTCAGCTTCTGCGACCGCGACCTCGTCACGATCTTCCCGGAAGTGGTGAACCAGATCGTCGCCTTCACCCTGCGCCCTGACGAAAGCAAACAGGGCGGCATCGACATCCGTCGCGAAGAAGGCACGTTCCTCGACGTCGTGGCCAAAGCCCTCAACCTGCCGAAACTGCGCGTCGTAGAAACCGGCGGCAACAGCTTCGCCGCCGAACGCGAGCAATGGGACGACGGCAACAACGTGGTGGCCGTGGAGCCGGGCGTGGTCATCGGCTACGACCGCAACACTTACACCAACACCCTGCTGCGCAAGGCCGGGGTCGAGGTCATCACCATCAGCGCCGGCGAACTCGGTCGCGGCCGTGGCGGTGGCCACTGCATGACTTGCCCGATCATCCGCGACCCTATCGATTACTAAACGACCATCTCCCCGGCCGCACCTATCCCGTCGCGGCCGGGCCGATTACCGAATCCAAGGAGAATCATCATGGCGTTCAACATTCATAACCGTAACCTGCTCAGCCTGGAACACCACACCCCACGTGAGCTGCGCTACCTGCTCGACCTGTCCCGCGACCTCAAGCGCGCCAAATACACCGGTACCGAGCAACAACACCTGAAGGGCAACAACATTGCCCTGATCTTCGAAAAAACCTCGACCCGCACCCGTTGCGCATTCGAGGTCGCCGCTTATGACCAGGGCGCCAACGTCACCTACATCGACCCGAATTCTTCGCAGATTGGCCACAAGGAAAGCATGAAGGACACCGCCCGCGTTCTGGGGCGCATGTATGACGCCATCGAGTACCGTGGCTTCAAGCAGGAAATCGTCGAAGAACTGGCCAAGTTCGCCGGCGTGCCGGTGTTCAACGGTCTGACCGATGAATATCACCCGACCCAGATGATTGCCGACGTGCTGACCATGCGTGAGCACGCCGACAAGCCGATCCACGAGATCAGCTACGCCTATCTGGGCGATGCGCGCAACAACATGGGCAACTCGCTGCTGCTGATCGGCGCCAAACTCGGCATGGATGTGCGCATCTGCGCGCCGAAAGCCCTGTGGCCGCACGACGATCTGGTCGATCGCTGCAAAAAATACGCAGAGGAAAGCGGCGCCCGCATCACCCTGACCGAAGACCCGAAAGCGGCGGTCAAAGGCGTGGACTTCATCCACACCGACGTCTGGGTATCGATGGGCGAGCCGGTGGAAGCCTGGGCCGAGCGTATCCAGCAACTGCTGCCGTATCAGGTCAACGCCGAGCTGATGAAAGCCACCGGCAACCCGCGCACCAAGTTCATGCACTGCCTGCCGGCGTTTCACAACAGCGATACCAAGGTCGGCAAACAGATCGCCGAACAGTATCCACACCTGAAAAACGGCATCGAAGTGACCGACGACGTGTTCGAGTCGCCGGCCTGCATCGCCTTCGAGCAAGCGGAAAACCGCATGCACACCATCAAGGCGATTCTGGTGTCGACTTTGGCAGACCTGTAACCCGACTTTGGCACTGATCGTTCCCACGTCGAGGCGTCGAACCGTCTGCGTCGGAATGCCGCCACGGACGCTCCGCGTCCGCTGTGACGCAGAGCGTCACGGGATGCATTCCCACGCAGGAGCGTGGGAACGATCAGCGATCAACACGAAAAGGACATGCACCATGCGTATCGTCGTAGCTCTGGGCGGTAACGCCCTGCTCCGCCGTGGTGAGCCGATGACCGCTGACAACCAGCGCGCCAACATCCGCATCGCCACCGAGCAAATCGCCAAGATCCATCCCGGCAATCAACTGGTCATCGCCCACGGCAATGGTCCGCAAGTCGGCCTGCTGTCGTTGCAGGCGGCGGCCTACACTTCCGTCACCCCTTACCCGCTGGACGTGCTCGGTGCCGAAACCGAAGGCATGATCGGCTATATCATCGAACAGGAACTGGGCAACCTGCTGGACTTCGAAGTCCCGTTCGCCACCCTGCTCACCCAGGTCGAAGTCGACGCCAACGACCCGGCTTTCAAGAACCCGACCAAACCGATCGGCCCGGTCTATGAGAAGGCCGAAGCAGAAAAACTCGCCGCTGAAAAAGGCTGGGCCATCGCCCCGGACGGCGAAAAATTCCGTCGTGTGGTGGCCAGCCCCCGGCCGAAACGCATCTTTGAAATCCGTCCGATCAAGTGGCTGCTGGACAAGGGCAGCATCGTGATCTGCGCCGGCGGTGGCGGCATTCCGACCATGTATGGCGCTCACGGCAAGCTGCAAGGTATCGAAGCGGTGATCGACAAAGACCTGTGCTCGGCGCTGCTGGCCGAACAGCTGGAGGCGGATTTGCTGGTGATCGCCACCGACGTCAACGCGGCGTACATCGACTTCAAGAAACCCACCGAGAAAGCCATCGCCCAGGCCCACCCGGACGAACTCGAGCGCCTGGGCTTCGCCGCCGGCTCCATGGGGCCGAAGGTGCAGGCAGCCTGTGAATTTGCGCGCCATACTGGCAAGGTCGCGGTGATCGGTTCGCTCTCGGACATCGAAGCCATCGTCCAGGGCACCGCCGGGACGCGAGTCAGCACGGCGACACCGGGCATCACCTACCGATAAAAAGAAACTCCGGGGGCAGACCTCAGGTCTGCCCTTCTCCCATGCCTTGAAAGGAGAAAACCATGGCCCAGTTCGAACCCGGTCATTTGCATATCGAGCGGCATGCGTTGACTGACGACGACGTCAATTACAACGTGCACCTCGACTATGAAGTGTTCACCGATCCCCAGAAAGGCAAAGGGATACAGTTCACCCTGCATGGCAGCATGCAGGGCAAAGAGGTCAACGAACCGTTCTTTCTGCCCAAGGAGGAAGCCTACAACTTCGCCCGCAACGTGACGCAGATTGCCGAAAAGTACGGCATTCCCAAGAGCCACAGCCAGATCGGCTCGGTGCACAAGCATTACGACCTGATGTTTGAAGACATCCGCATGAAGTTGAATATGAAATCCGGGGATCCGGTCAATCCCGAGCATTTCGAGTAACACTTTTCTACTGATCGTTCCCTCGCTCTGCGTGGGAACGCCGCCATGGACGCTCCGCGTCCACTGTGACGCAGAGCGTCACGGGATGCGTTCCCACGCAGGAGCGTGGGAACGATCAGCGCAGGACGCAGATTTCACCAATTCCCCGCCCCAAGGCATACTTGCCCCCCTCCGCACTCCAGAACCCAGAACCGCCCCATGCGTATCCACGTCAGCTTCATCGACCGCGTCGGCATCACCCAGGAAGTCCTGGCTATCCTCGGCGGGCGCAATCTCAATCTGGATGCGGTGGAAATGATCCCGCCGAACGTCTACATCGACGCCCCGACCTTGAGCCCGCAAGTGCTCGAAGAACTGAAAGATGCGCTGTTTCGCGTGCGTGGTGTAGAAGCAGTGACCGTGGTCGACATTCTCCCCGGCCAGCGCAGGCACTTGCAGCTCGACGCGTTGCTCGCAGCGATGACCGATCCGGTGCTGGCGCTGGACAGTGCCGGCAAGGTGCTGCTGGCCAACCCGGCGCTGATCGCCCTGTACGGTCGTGAACCGGCGGGCGAAAGTGTCTCGGAACTGTTCAACGATCCGGGCCTGCTCGAAACCTTGCTCGAACAGGGCTTCCGCCTGCCGCTGCGGGAAATCACCGTCAACGGCCAGACCCTGTTGCTGGACGCCACGCCGATCACCGACGCCGGCGCCTTGCTCACCCTGTATCAACCCAACCGCATCGGCGAACAACTCTCGGCGTTGCACCACGACCATGCCGAAGGCTTTGATGCGCTGCTCGGTGAATCGCCGCCAATCCGCACACTCAAGGCTCGCGCCCAACGCGTCGCGGCCCTCGATGCGCCGCTGCTGATCCAGGGCGAAACCGGCACCGGCAAGGAACTCGTCGCCCGCGCCTGCCACGCCATCAGCGCCCGGCACAGCGCACCATTCCTCGCACTGAACTGTGCGGCCCTGCCGGAGAACCTCGCCGAGAGCGAACTGTTCGGCTACGCCCCCGGCGCCTTCACCGGCGCACAACGCGGCGGCAAACCGGGACTGATGGAGTTGGCCAACCAAGGCACGGTGTTCCTCGACGAGATCGGCGAGATGTCGCCGTACTTGCAGGCCAAGCTGCTGCGCTTTCTCAACGACGGCAGCTTCCGTCGGGTTGGCGGTGACCGAGAGGTAAAGGTCAACGTGCGGATCCTCAGCGCCACCCACCGCGACCTGGAAAAAATGGTCAGCGAAGGCCTGTTCCGCGAAGACCTGTTCTACCGCCTCAACGTGCTCAACGTTGAAGTGCCGCCGTTGCGCGAACGCGGTCAGGACATTCTGTTGCTGGCGCGCTATTTCATGCAGCAGGCCTGCGCGCAGATCCAGCGCCCGGTCTGCCGCCTCGCTCCGGGCACTTACCCGGCGCTGCTCGGCAACCGCTGGCCGGGCAACGTGCGGCAATTGCAGAACGTGATCTTTCGCGCCGCCGCCATTTGCGAAAGCAGCCTGGTGGACATCGGCGACCTCGACATCGCCGGCACCTCCGTGGCACGCCAGACCGACACCGATGTCGACAGCCTGGAAGAAGCGGTCGAAGCCTTCGAAAAATCGCTGCTGGAAAAGCTCTACGTCAGCTACCCCTCGACCCGCCAACTGGCCAGCCGCCTGCAGACCTCGCACACCGCAATCGCGCATCGGCTGCGCAAGTACGGCATCCCCAACAAGCCCTGAACACACTGCATCCCTGTGGGAGCTGGCTTGCCAGCGATAGCGGTGGGTCAGTCACTTTCATTGTTGGCAGTGCCACCGTCATCGCTGGCAAGCCAGCTCCCACAGGGTTAATCGGAACGCAAGATATCCGCCCAAAAGCGACCTCCATCTGTACTGAAAGCGCTACAGCGGAACGATATCGCTACAACTTCCTCCGATCACCGCTGTGCAAGGCTTTGATCCGGTTCAGCTTTTTTCTTCGCCCTGCACTGTAGCGATTTCGCTACAGCCAACGTGATCGCGCTCACCCACAAATCAATCAAGCCATTGATTTATAACGATATTTTTACATTGGCCGCGTTCTTGCTAAGTAACCGTTCATAAAATCAGGGCATTGCCGCCCGAGTATTCCACCGCGTCCACCAGACGAGTCTGGCCCCTAGGAGATTCCATGAGCGAGTTGCGTTTTACTGAAGATCACGAATGGCTGCGCGCCGAAGCCGATGGTTCTGTCACCGTTGGCATCACCGCTTTCGCGCAGAACGCCCTGGGCGACGTGGTGTTCGTGCAACTGCCTGAATTGCAGGCGTACGAGAAAGGCGCCGAAGCCGCCACCGTGGAATCGGTAAAAGCCGCCAGCGGCGTTTACATGCCGCTGGACGGTGAAGTTCTGGCCACCAACCCGGCCCTGGAAGACAGCCCTGAGCTGGTCAACGAAGATCCGCTGGGCGAAGGCTGGTTCTTCCGCTTCAAGCCAGCCGATGCTTCCGCCGTCGCCAAGCTGCTGGATCAGGACGCCTACGACCGCCTGATCAAAGCCCAAGCCGAAGCCTGAGGAACCTGACATGACCCAAGTAAATCTCGGCACCGCCAACGAATTCATCGCCCGTCACATCGGCCCGCGCGCCGGTGACGAGCAAGCCATGCTCAACAGCCTCGGCTTCGACTCGCTCGAAGCCCTGAGCGCCAGCGTCATCCCGGAAAGCATCAAGGGCACCAGTGTGCTCGGTCTGGATGACGGCCTGAGCGAAGCCGATGCCCTGGCGATGATCAAAGGCATCGCCGGCAAGAACCAATTGTTCAAGACCTACATCGGCCAGGGTTACTACAACTGCCACACGCCGTCGCCGATCCTGCGCAACCTGCTGGAAAACCCGGCCTGGTACACCGCTTACACTCCGTACCAGCCGGAGATTTCCCAGGGCCGTCTCGAAGCGCTGCTGAACTTCCAGACCCTGATCAGCGACCTCACCGGCCTGCCGATCGCCAACGCCTCCCTGCTCGACGAAGCCACCGCCGCTGCCGAAGCCATGACCTTCTGCAAACGCCTGAGCAAGAACAAGGGCAGCCACCAGTTCTTCGCCTCGATCCACAGCCACCCGCAAACCCTCGACGTGCTGCGCACCCGTGCCGAGCCGCTGGGCATCGACGTGGTCGTGGGCGATGAGCGCGAGCTGACCGACGTCACACCGTTCTTCGGCGCGCTGCTGCAATACCCGGCCAGCAACGGCGATGTATTCGACTATCGCGAACTGACCGAACGCTTCCACGCTGCCAACGCACTGGTGGCCGTGGCCGCTGACCTGCTGGCTCTGACCCTGCTGACCCCTCCGGGCGAGTTCGGCGCCGACGTGGCCATCGGCAGCGCGCAGCGCTTCGGCGTGCCGCTGGGCTTCGGTGGCCCGCACGCGGCTTACTTCTCCACCAAAGATGCGTTCAAGCGCGACATGCCGGGCCGTCTGGTCGGTGTCTCGGTTGACCGTTTCGGCAAACCGGCCCTGCGTCTGGCGATGCAAACCCGCGAGCAACACATCCGCCGCGAGAAAGCCACGTCGAACATCTGCACCGCACAAGTGCTGCTGGCCAACATCGCCAGCATGTACGCCGTGTACCACGGCCCTAAAGGCCTGACCCAGATTGCCAACCGCGTGCATCACCTGACCGCGATTCTGGCCAAGGGCCTGAGCGCACTGGGCGTGACCGTCGAGCAAGCCAGCTTCTTCGACACCCTGACCCTGGCCACCGGCGCACAAACCGCCGCGCTGCACGACAAGGCTCGCGCCCAACAGATCAACCTGCGCGTGATCGACGCTCAACGTCTGGGCCTGTCGGTCGACGAAACCACCACCCAGGCCGACATCGAAACCCTGTGGGGCCTGTTCGCCGACGGCAAGACCCTGCCGGATTTCGCTGCGCTGGCCGCTGCCGCGCAAAGCACGATTCCGGCTTCGCTGGTGCGTCAGTCGCCGATCCTCAGCCACCCGGTGTTCAACCGCTATCACTCGGAAACCGAGCTGATGCGCTACCTGCGCAAACTGGCGGACAAGGATCTGGCGCTGGATCGCACCATGATCCCGCTGGGCTCGTGCACCATGAAACTCAACGCCGCCAGCGAAATGATCCCGGTGACCTGGGCCGAATTCGGCGCCCTGCACCCGTTCGCCCCCGCCGAGCAAAGCGCCGGTTACCAGCAACTGACCGACGAACTGGAAGCAATGCTCTGCGCTGCCACCGGTTACGACTCGATCTCCCTGCAACCGAACGCCGGCTCTCAGGGTGAGTACGCAGGTCTGCTGGCGATTCGCGCCTACCACCAGAGCCGTGGCGAAGACCGTCGCGACATCTGCCTGATCCCGTCGTCCGCCCACGGCACCAACCCGGCGACCGCCAACATGGCCGGCATGCGCGTGGTCGTGACCGCGTGCGACGCCCGTGGCAACGTGGACATCGAAGACCTGCGCGCCAAGGCCATCGAGCACCGCGAACACCTCGCGGCGCTGATGATCACCTACCCGTCGACCCACGGCGTGTTCGAAGAAGGCATCCGCGAAATCTGCGGCATCATTCATGACAACGGCGGCCAGGTGTACATCGACGGCGCCAACATGAACGCGATGGTCGGCCTCTGCGCACCGGGCAAGTTCGGCGGCGACGTCTCGCACCTGAACCTGCACAAGACCTTCTGCATCCCCCACGGCGGTGGCGGCCCGGGCGTCGGCCCGATCGGCGTGAAATCGCACCTGACTCCGTTCCTGCCGGGCCACGGCCAGATGGAGCGCAAGGAAGGCGCGGTCTGCGCAGCACCGTTCGGCAGCGCGAGCATTCTGCCGATCACCTGGATGTACATTCGCATGATGGGTGGTGCAGGTCTAAAGCGCGCTTCGCAACTGGCGATCCTCAATGCCAACTACATTTCCCGTCGCCTGGAAGAGCACTACCCAGTGCTGTACACCGGCAGCAACGGTCTGGTGGCGCACGAGTGCATCCTCGATCTGCGCCCGCTGAAAGACAGCAGCGGCATCAGCGTCGATGACGTCGCCAAGCGTCTGATCGACTTCGGCTTCCACGCCCCGACCATGTCGTTCCCGGTGGCCGGCACGCTGATGATCGAGCCGACCGAAAGTGAATCCAAGGAAGAGCTGGACCGTTTCTGCGACGCCATGATCCGCATCCGCGAAGAAATCCGCGCGGTGGAAAACGGCACGCTGGACAAGGACGACAACCCGCTGAAGAACGCTCCGCACACTGCGGCAGAGCTGGTCGGCGAGTGGACTCACCCGTACAGCCGCGAACAAGCGGTGTACCCGGTGGCGTCGTTGATCGAAGGCAAGTACTGGCCGCCGGTCGGTCGCGTCGACAACGTGTTCGGCGACCGCAACCTGGTCTGCGCCTGCCCGTCGATCGAAAGCTACGCTTAAACGAATGGGGGCAATCATCTGCCCCCACTTCCAACAACACCGCAAAACCTGTGGGAGCTGGCTTGCCAGCGATGAGGGTGGATCAGTCTCCACTTCCATTGCCTGACACACCGCCATCGCTGGCAAGCCAGCTCCCACAAGGAAATGCATCAAGCCTGATATCCCGCCAATTCCTATAACAAGAAACCGGAGAACAACCATGTCGTTAAGCGTGTTCGACCTGTTCAAGATTGGCATCGGACCCTCCAGCTCCCACACCGTCGGCCCGATGCGCGCAGCTGCGCGCTTCGTCGAAGGCCTGCGCCGGGAAAACCTGTTGTCGGCCACCACCAGCGTCAGGGTCGAGTTGTATGGATCCCTCGGCGCCACCGGCAAGGGCCACGGCAGCGACAAGGCCGTGCTGCTGGGTCTGGAAGGTGAACACCCGGACACCGTGGATACCGAAACCGTCGCCACCCGTCTCTCGGAGATCCGTGGCAACGGGCGTTTAAACCTGCTCGGTGAACACAGCATTGCGTTCAACGAGAAAGAACACCTGGCAATGATCCGCAAACCGTTGGCCTATCACCCCAACGGCATGATCTTCCGCGCCTTCGATGCGGCGGGATTACAGATCCGCAGCCGCGAGTACTACTCGGTCGGCGGTGGTTTTGTGGTCGACGAAGATGCGGCCGGCGCCGACCGCATTGTCGAAGATGCCACCGCGCTGACCTTCCCGTTCAAGAGCGCCAAGGACTTGCTTGGCCACTGCACTACCTACGGTCTGTCGATCAGTCAGGTGATGCTGACCAACGAAAGCGCCTGGCGCCCGGAGGCGGAAACCCGCGCCGGCCTGCTGAAAATCTGGCAAGTGATGCAGGACTGCGTGGCCGCCGGCTGTCGCAACGAAGGCATTTTGCCGGGTGGCCTGAAGGTCAAGCGGCGGGCGGCGGCGTTGCACCGGCAACTGTGCAAGAACCCGGAATCGTCGCTGCGCGATCCGCTGTCGGTGCTGGACTGGGTGAACCTCTACGCTCTGGCCGTCAACGAAGAAAACGCCAACGGCGGGCGCGTGGTCACGGCACCGACCAACGGCGCGGCGGGGATCATTCCTGCGGTGCTGCATTACTACATGCGCTTCATTCCCGGCGCGAACGATGACGGCGTGGTGCGTTTCCTGCTCACCGCCGCGGCCATCGGCATTCTGTACAAGGAAAACGCCTCGATTTCCGGCGCCGAAGTCGGCTGTCAGGGCGAGGTCGGCGTGGCCTGTTCGATGGCGGCCGGGGCGTTGTGCGAAGTCCTCGGTGGCAGCGTGCAGCAAGTGGAAAACGCCGCCGAAATCGGCATGGAACACAACCTCGGCCTGACCTGCGATCCGATCGGCGGGCTGGTTCAGGTGCCGTGCATCGAGCGCAACGCCATGGGCTCGGTCAAGGCGATCAACGCCGTGCGCATGGCCATGCGCGGAGACGGGCAGCATTTCGTCTCCCTCGACAAGGTCATCCGCACCATGCGCCAGACCGGCGCCGACATGAAAAGCAAATACAAGGAGACCGCCCGTGGCGGTCTGGCGGTCAACATTATCGAGTGTTAATTAGCCCCCTCTCCCTGCGGGAGAGGGTTGGTGTGAATCAAGGAGTTCCGCATGTCCACCGAACAATTGTCGAAAACCCCGCTGCACGCTCTGCACATCGAACTCGGCGCCCGCATGGTGCCGTTCGCCGGCTACGACATGCCGGTGCAATACCCGCTGGGCGTGATGAAAGAACACCAGCACACCCGTGAGCAGGCCGGGCTGTTCGATGTCTCGCACATGGGCCAGATCCGCCTGACCGGCGCCAATGCCGCCAAAGCCCTGGAAACCCTGGTGCCGGTGGACATCATTGACCTGCCGGTGGGCATGCAGCGCTACGCGATGTTCACCAACAAAACCGGCGGTATTCTCGATGACCTGATGGTCGCCAACCTCGGCAACGACGAACTGTTCCTGGTGGTCAACGCCGCGTGCAAGGACCAGGATCTGGCCCATCTGCAAAAACACATCGGCGACCAGTGCAAGATCGAGCAACTGTTCGAAGAACGCGCCCTGCTCGCCCTGCAAGGCCCCGCCGCCGTGACCGTGCTGGCACGCCTGGCACCGGAAGTGGCGAAAATGACTTTCATGCAATTCACTCGCGTGAAGCTACTGGGCGTTGACTGCTTTGTCAGCCGTTCGGGCTACACCGGTGAAGACGGTTTCGAAATCTCGGTTCCGGCAGTCGACGCGGAAAAACTCGCCCGCGCCCTGCTGGCCGAACCGGAAGTCGCCGCCATCGGCCTCGGCGCCCGTGACTCGCTGCGCCTGGAAGCCGGCCTGTGCCTGTACGGCCACGACATGAACACCGAGACCACCCCGTTCGAAGCCAGCCTGCTGTGGGCAATCTCCAAACCTCGGCGTGCCGATGGTTCGCGCGCCGGTGGTTTCCCGGGTGCGGAGCAAGTCTTCGCTCAACAGCAAAACGGCGTGTCGCGCAAACGCGTCGGCCTGCTGCCGCAAGAGCGTACGCCGGTCCGAGAAGGTGCAGAGATCGTCAACGAATCGGGCGAGATCATCGGCAGCGTGTGCAGTGGCGGTTTCGGCCCGACCCTGGGCGGTCCGTTGGCCATGGGTTACCTGGACAGCGCCTACGTCGCACTCGATACGCCAGTCTGGGCGATTGTTCGTGGGAAAAGGGTGCCATTGCTTGTAAGCAAAATGCCATTTGTTCCACAACGCTACTATCGCGGTTGATTGACTGTTTCTATAAGTAACGGGATTGCGTTATGCGTGCACTAATGTGTAACGCAATCGCCATAAAACAGTGCACTCTGTTTACATTCGATTCGAATATGAACTTGGCTTATAACGTTCGAAAACAATTGAACAAGCCAATCGAATAAGCCGGACTAGTGAATCGACTAAGTGCCAGCAAGCGCAGGAAAACCGGGGCCTTCGCGGGGCTTGTTTTTTCTCCCGTAGTTGGCGTAGAGTTTGTCCACTGTGTTTGCATGGGTCAGCTTGGAATCGTGACCTGGGCAGTAGCCTACAAGTTAGCTACATCCCGTTCGACGTCTTCTTACTCTCCTGCAACCAGCCCCAGTACTCTTTCATGAGAAGGAGACTGTCATCAATTTATGCGTCAAAGGAAATAAGAAATGTCCACACGTCAGAGCGGTACCGTCAAGTGGTTTAACGACGAGAAAGGTTTTGGTTTTATCACTCCAGAAAGCGGTCCGGATCTGTTCGTGCATTTCCGCGCCATTCAGGGCAACGGCTTCAAGAGCCTGAAAGAAGGCCAGAAAGTGACCTTCGTTGCTGTGCAGGGCCAGAAAGGCATGCAAGCTGACGAAGTCATCGCAGAAGCCTGATTTCTGTAACGAAAAAGCCCCTGATATTGATATCAGGGGCTTTTTTGTGGGCGCAAATCCGTAAAATGGCGCTTCACTTTCCGTCCAGAGGCTGCCATGTCGAAACACCTGCTCACCCCCCAGGGCGATTTCCCCGCCGTCGGCCTGGGCCGTCGTCTGGCAGCGATGTTTTATGACTTTCTGCTGTGCACCGCCCTGCTGATCGTGACCGGTGGCGTCTACAAGATGATCCAGGCCGCGATCATCGGTGAGGAGCGTCTGCGGGTTCTGACCGACGCCGGGCAGCTGGATGGCGATCCTCTCTACTCCACGGTGCTGCTGCTGGTGCTGTTTGGTTTCTTCGCCAAGTTCTGGACTCACGCCGGGCAGACCCTGGGCATGCAGGTCTGGGGCATTCGCGTGCAGAACGCTGATGGCACTGCAATCAGCCTGTGGCAGGCGTTGCTGCGGTTCATGGTGTCGATTGCATCGTGGCTCTGCCTGGGCCTGGGGTTCTTCTGGTCACTGTTCGACAAACAGAAACGCGCCTGGCATGACATCTACTCCGACACGCAGCTCGTGCGAATTCCGAAGAAAGCAAAATAAATCCGCAGATGCAAAAACGCCCCGATCCAATCGGGGCGTTTTTGTTTGCGTCGCAAGGTCAGGCGTTGCCGGCCAGTTTCATCCGCGCGGCCTGAGTGAAATCGAGCATGCGCTTGAGCGGACGAATCGCCTGCGGGATCAGGGCCGGGTCGACGAAGATCTCGTTCGAGCCGTCCTTCAGGCACTTGAGCGTGCGCTCAAGGGTGTTCATGGCCATCCACGGGCAATGTGCGCAACTGCGGCATGCCGCGCCGTTACCGGCGGTTGGCGCTTCGATGAAGACCTTGTCCGGGCACAACTGCTGCATCTTGTAGAAGATTCCGCGATCGGTGGCGACGATCAGCGTCTTGTTCGGCAGCGATTGCGCGGCGGCAATCAGCTGACTGGTGGAACCGACGGCGTCCGCCAACTCGATCACCGAGGTCGGCGACTCCGGGTGCACCAGAATGGCGGCGTCCGGATACAGCGCTTTCATGTCTTCCAGCTGCTTGGACTTGAACTCTTCGTGGACGATGCATGCACCATCCCAGAGCAGCATGTCGGCGCCGGTCTGACGCTGGATGTAGGTGCCCAGGTGCTTGTCCGGCCCCCAGATGATGGTTTCGCCGTTGTCCATCAGGCTCTCGACGATTTCCAGTGCGCAGCTGGAGGTCACCACCCAGTCGGCCCGGGCTTTGACGGCGGCCGAGGTGTTGGCATACACCACCACGGTGCGTTCAGGATGCTGATCGCAGAACGCCGAGAACTCATCCACCGGGCAACCCAGATCCAGCGAGCAGGTGGCTTCCAGGGTCGGCATCAGCACACGTTTTTCAGGGTTGAGAATCTTCGCGGTCTCGCCCATGAATTTCACGCCGGCGACCACCACGGTCTTGGCCGGATGGGCGTTGCCGAAGCGGGCCATTTCCAGGGAATCGGAAACGCAACCGCCGGTTTCTTCGGCGAGGGCCTGAATGATCGGATCGCAATAAAAGTGGGCAACCAGCACCGCGTCCTGAGCCTTGAGCTCGGCGGCGATGGCGGAACGGTAGTAAGCCTCTTCCTCGGCCGTCAGCGGCTTGGGCTGCTTGGCGTCGAGGTGGGCTTGTACCAGAAGGCGTTCGGAAATCTGCGTCATGTTCGCAAGACCTGCAGGCGCGTTCGCGCGAAAGTCGAGTATACACCCGGCTCCGGACCGCTTGAGGGTACCGCCGGGAGAGTGAGTATTATCAGGCACGGACAGCATTGAAGCTGCGCAAGGCTACAGAATATCCCGTTGATACAAAAGATGATTCTGACCTGCGTCACGGCAGGAAGAAACGAAGGGAGGGATGCCCGGATCGCAGGCAAAAAAAAACCCGGAAATCCTCACTTTCGTGGGCCTTCCGGATTTTCTAAACCGCCAAATATGGTGGGTCGTGTGGGATTCGAACCTACGACCAATTGGTTAAAAGCCAACTGCTCTACCAACTGAGCTAACGACCCGCTGTGTGGTGGCGCGTATAATACTGATTTTTAAGGACTATTCAACACCTAATTTGAAAAAAATCAAAAATAAGGTGTCGGGTCGCTGATTCCGGCCGCCGCGAAGCCTTCCGCACGCAGTCGGCAGCTGTCGCATTTACCGCAAGCACGGCCGTCATCGTCAGCCTGATAGCAGGAAACGGTCAGCCCGTAATCAACACCCAGCTTCACGCCCGCCTGGACGATCTGCGCCTTGCTCAGATTCTGCAGCGGTGCCTGGATGCGAAAACCATTGCCTTCGACGCCAGCCTTGGTCGCCAGATTGGCCATGCGCTCAAACGACTCGATGAACTCGGGACGGCAATCCGGGTAACCGGAGTAATCCACTGCATTGACGCCGATAAAGATGTCACGGGCGCCGAGCACTTCAGCCCAGCCCAGAGCCAGCGACAGGAAAACCGTGTTGCGTGCCGGCACGTAAGTCACCGGGATGCCTTCGCCCAACTCTTCCGGGATGTCGATGCTGGTGTCGGTCAGGGCCGAACCGCCCATGCCGTTCAGGTTCAGGCCGATCACCTTGTGCTCGACCACGCCCAGATCGCGGGCAACGCGAGCAGCGGCATGCAGTTCGGCGTGGGAACGCTGACCGTAATCGAAACTCATCGTGTAGCAGGCGTAGCCTTCAGCGCGGGCCATGGCCACGACCGTAGCCGAGTCCAGACCACCGGACAGCAGGATTACCGCACGTTTTTGGCTAGTGTTCAGTTGTTCAGTCATCTCAGCGCCCCGGCTCATCATTCCATAGATATTTATGCAGCTGCAGTTGCAGGCGCACTGGCAGGTTATCCGCCACCACCCAGTCCGCCAGATCCCGAGCGTTCAGGTCGTGGTGACTTGGGGAAAACAGCACTTCACCTGCACGTCGCTCAAGACCGTACTGGATCAGCTTCGATACTGCCCAGTCGTAGTCGCCCCGCGAGCAGATGACAAACTTCACCTGATCGTTGGGCGTCAGCAGTTCGATGTTCTCGTAACGGTTGCGATGGGCTTCTTTGGAGTCAGGCGTCTTCAGGTCGACCACCCGACTGACCCGCGGATCGACCGCCGAGATATCGAGAGCGCCGCTGGTTTCCAGCGAGACTTCGTAGCCGGCATCGCACAACTGTTTGAGCAAAGGGATGGCATTGGGTTGTGCCAGCGGCTCACCGCCCGTGACACAGACGTAGCGCGGGCGAAAGCCGGCCACTTGCTCGAGGATGTCGTCGAGGGTACGGATCGTGCCACCGCTGAACGCGTAGGCGCTGTCGCAGTATTGGCAACGCAATGGGCAACCGGTCAGGCGCACAAAAACAGTGGGCAGCCCGGCAGTCCGCGTTTCCCCCTGCAACGAGTAGAAAACTTCGGTAATTCTCAATGTGTCTTGCATAGTCGCCACGGGCGTAACAGCTAAACAGGCTGTCCGCCTCCGTCAGGCACCTCTGGCAACCCCGCCAACGCGTAGATCACCAGAAGCGTGTTTCATAAAAGGGCGTGAATTCTAACGAAAAAACCCGCGACAGGCGCGGGTTTCTTCCAAACGGGTCAAACGGTGTTACATGCGTTGCAGATCGCGCTGGGCCAACTGCGCGGCGGACGTGCCCGGATATTGGGCCACCACCTGCTGCAGAATGCCTTTGACCTTGTCGGTATGACCGAGCCGGCGCTCTACGTCAGCCAGCTTGTACAAAGAATCCGGCACTTTGGCGTGCTTGGGATACAGCTGCGAAACCTTGGCGAAAGCCTGACCTGCACCTTGCAGATCACCTTTGGCCAGGTTCACTTCACCCAGCCAGTACTGGGCGTTGCCCGCGTATTGGCTGTTCGGGTATTTACGCAGGAAAGCGGCAAACGCCTGGCTGGCCTTGTCGAAATCCTTGGCCTTGATCAAGTCGAAAGCTGCATCGTAATACAGCTTTTCCTTGGCCGGATCAGCCGGTTCGCCACCCGCGGCAGGTGCCTGGGCGGCCGCAGCGGCCCCGGCTCCAGCGGCGGCACCGGCAGCAGCACTTGCATCGCCACCGGCAGAAGAATTCTCGGGAGTCGCGGCAGGTGCAACGCCGGATCCTATGCGCCGATCAAGATCCTGGTATCGCTCCAGGGATTCCTGCTTCATGCGCGAAACCTGATTCTGCAGTTCTTCGATCACGCCTTGCTGGCGCGACAGTTGATCCTGCATTTGTTGCAGTTGGTTGAACAGCATGCCTTGTGCCGAGGCAGGGGCCGAAGCCGCTCCCCCGGCATAGGCGCCGTTCGTACCGTAACCTGCAGGCGGATAACTGCTCCCGCTATTGTTATAACCGGAGTTGTCATCGACCACAGGAACCGCAGCCCACGCCGCAAGCGGCGCGAGGCTGAGAGCCAGAACAGTTACAGCACGACGGCACGTTCGCATATCGAATTACTTACGCAGTTCGACGCGACGGTTTTGAGCCCAGGACTGCTCGTCGTTGCCGGTAGCAACTGGACGCTCTTCGCCGTAGGAAACCAGTTCCAGCTGAGCTGGGGAAACACCTTGCAGTACCAGGTAGCGCTGAACGGCTTTCGCACGACGCTCGCCCAGTGCCATGTTGTACTCACGAGTACCACGTTCGTCGGTGTTGCCTTCCAGAACAACGCGAGCGCCGTTTGCTTTCAGGTCTTTGGCGTGAACGTCCAGAGCGCGCATGGCTTCTGGCTTCAGGTCCGAGCTGTCGTATTCGAAGTAGAAGGTGGTGATTGCGCGCAGAGCAGCTTCTTCGCTCAGGGAACCGTCAACTGCACCAGTGTTTGCGCCGTAACCAGCGTTTGGATCAACAGCGCCTTCACCGGCGTTGTCGCCGCCTTTGGACGAGCAACCTACAGCTACAGCCATGGCCAGAGCCAGCGCAGCAAATTTACCAAACTTCAGCATTTCCATCGTGAAACTCCTAATGAACCCCAGTGTGTTAAGTAAAACGTAAAGCGCCGCGTCAGTTCAGGTAAGGGGACCAGGACGGTTCTCTGACTTCGCCTTGAGCGGTAGGAAGCGGGAGCCTCACGCGTCCATTAATGGACACGAGCATCAAGACTCCCCGGCCCTGCTGGCGGGTGGCGTAGATTACCATGGTGCCGTTGGGCGCAACAGTAGGCGACTCGTCCAGAGTGCTATCAGTGAGGATTTTTACACTTCCGCGCTGCAAATCCTGAGCCGCCACTTTGAAATTGGTGAAACCGTCCTGACGATGGATCATCACCAGGGTCTTTTCATCCGCCGAAAGCTTAGGGTTGGCGTTGTAGTTGCCCACGAACGTCACACGCTCGGCACCGCCGCCACCAGCGCTGGTCTTGTAGATCTGCGGTTTGCCGCCACGGTCGGAGGTGAAGTAGATGGTCGAACCATCCTTGCCCCAGTACGGTTCGGTGTTGATGCCAGGACCTGCAGTCACACGGGTGATCTGACGCGAACCGAGGTTCATCACGTAGATGTCCGGGTTACCGTCTTTCGACAGCACGAACGCCAGGCGATTGCCGTCCGGCGACCAGGCTGGCGCGCCGTTCAGGCCTTCGAAGTTGGTGATCTGCTCGCGGCGACCGGTGTCGATGTTCTGCATGAAGATGCGCGGACGCTTCTGTTCGAACGACACGTAGGCGATACGCTTGCCGTCCGGTGCAAAACGCGGCGACAGGATCGGCTCGCGCGATTGCAGCAGGGTCACGGCGCGGGCGCCGTCATAGTCCGAACGCTGCAGGGTGTAGCGGGTGTTCTTCTCGGAGAAACGCTCGGCTGTGACGTACAGCAGGCGAGTCGAGAATGCACCCTTAATACCGGTCAGTTTTTCGAACGACTGGTCGGAGATGTAGTGCGCCATGTCACGCAGCTGTTCGGTGGTACCGGACACACTGCCGTCAGCCACTTTCTGTTCGGTGGCGACGTTGAATAGAGCCCACTGCACCTGCAGACGGCCGCCGGCCGGCACGATGCTGCCGACCATCATGTATTGCGCGCCCACCGCCTTCCAGTCACGGAAGATGATTTCGCTCGGCTGGCTTGGCTGGCTGATCATGTTTTGCTTTGGAATCGGCGAGTAATAGCCCGAGTTGCGCAAATCGTTACCAATGATTTCAGCCATGTCATCCGGCAGGACGGCACCGCCCTGGAAACCGAACGGTACGACGGCGATCGGCGTTGCCCGATCGCTGCCGCTGGTGACCAGAATGTTCTTTTCATCCGCCATCGCGATCCCTGCCATGCAGCAGATCACGACCAGCATTCCTCGAAGAAGGTTTCTCACAAGGCTAGATCCTCAGGTGTGAATGTCATCTTGAATGAACGATACGGAGCGAAATCGCTCGGCTTCATTCCCTGCATTTCCGTCAAACGTCCAATATTCTTGACCGCTGCCACTGCCGACGCATCGAACGGACCGTCGCCACTGGACTTGGCCACGCTGACCGAAGTCACCGTACCGTCCGGCAACATGCCGATCTGCAGCACAACCGTCATGCCTTTGCGTGCCGAAGGTGGACGTGCCCAGCCTTCCGCTGCCCGCGCACGAATCAGGTCATCGAAACTGCCCGCGACTTCATCGCCCTGCTCATCGGCCAAGGCCTGCTGGCGCTGCGGCGTGTCGGAAAGCAAATCTGCCAGGGCCTGAGCCTTTTTGTCTTCGGCGGATTTACGTGCCGCTTCCTGCGCTTTCTTCTTCGCAGCATCGGCAGCAGCTTTCTTCTTCGCGTCTTCGGCGACTTTCTTCTTCGCCTCTTCAGCTTCAGCTTTCTTCTTGGCGTCTTCGGCGGCTTTCTTCTTCGCGTCTTCGACGATCTTCTTCTTGGCTTCTTCAGCGGCCGCTTTCTTGGCCTCTTCTTCAGCAGCCTTCTTGGCTTCTTCTTCGGCTTTCTTCTTGGCTATATCAGCCAATTGTTTCTCTTCTGCCTTCTTGGCTTCGGCGGCTTTCTTGGCGTCGTCGGCTTTCTTGGCTTCATCAGCCTTCTTCGCCTCGTCCGCTTTCTTCGCCTCATCGGCCTTCTTGGCTTCCTCGGCCTTTTGAGCCGCTTCTTCTTTCTTTTGTTCCGCAGCCTTCACCGCTTCCTGCTCGACCTTTTTCTGCTCCATCTGCTCGACTTCGGTCTGGCGCGCGGCGGATTTCTTCGCCTCACCCGCAATCTTCTGATTGGTCTGGGTGGTTGCCTGACTTTTCGATTTCAGCTGGTACAGGGTCGCCTGGACAATCGGCTTGGCCGGCGGCAACTCCGGAGTCAGGGCGAAACTGACGAACAGCATGCCGAACACCAGCACGTGCAAGCCAATCGCCCAGACACTGGGCCAGAAGTAGCTTTCCGAGGCGGACGGCTCTCGCTGTTGCTGCATCAGGGCGCCTCGGTGATCAAGCCAACGTTACCGACCCCGGCTTTCTGCAACCCGCCCATGGCGCCCATGACGGAGCCATAATCGACGGACTTGTCGCCACGGATGAACACCTGGGTACGCTTGCCCCCTTCAGTACCGGCGCGAATGATCTTGGTCACCGCGTCGGTCATCTGTGGCAGGGTCATGGCCCGGTCCTGCTGCTTCTCGGTGTCGACTTCGCTGCCAAGGTTCCAGTAGTAGGTCTTGTCCGACTTGATCGAAATGGTCAGCACCTGGGTGTTGTTGTCCTGCGGCAAGGCTTCACTGGAAACCTTGGGCAGATCCACTTTCACGCCCTGATTGAGCATCGGCGCAGTCACCATGAAGATGACCAGCAGCACCAGCATCACGTCGATGTAAGGCACTACGTTCATCTCGGCGACCGGCTTGCGCTTGTGTCGGGCTCGAGTGATTAAAGCCATCGGGAAATACCTGCTTATTCTTCGCTGGTGTGCACTTTGCGGTGCAGGATCGCCTGGAACTCATCGGCGAAGGTGTAGTAGCGGCTCAGCAAGGTTTCGCTGCGGGCAGAGAAACGGTTGTAAGCAATAACGGCCGGGATCGCGGCGAACAGACCGATCGCGGTGGCGATCAGGGCTTCGGCGATGCCGGGTGCGACGGTGGCCAGAGTGGCCTGCTGGGCACTGGCCAGACCACGGAAGGAGTTCATGATCCCCCAGACGGTACCGAACAGACCGATATACGGGCTGACGGAACCTACGGTGGCGAGGAACGGCAGGCTCTGCTCGAGTTTCTCTTCCTCACGGGAGATGGCGACACGCATGGCGCGAGCCACACCTTCCATCACCGCTTCAGGGTCGACACCTGGCTGCTGACGCAGACGGGAGAATTCCTTGAAGCCGGCACGGAAAATCTGCTCGACGCCGGAATCCGGATCCGGGTTGCTGCCGGCCTGACGGTAGAGTTTGGACAGGTCGATACCCGACCAGAATCGCTCCTCGAAGCTCTCGAGGGCACGTCGACCGGCGCGTATCAGATTGCTGCGCTGAAAGATCATGATCCATGAGGTCACCGATGCGGCCACCAGAGTCAACATTACCAACTGCACCACGATGCTGGCATTGCTGACCAGGCTCCACATGGAGGAATGGTCGACGACGTTAGCTTCCACGCTTTATCTCCTGCTTTGAGTGTGTACCCGTGCCGACCGCGTCGGCAAAGGCCGCACGCAGGTCTTCGGGAAGGGCCCGGGGTTTCAAACTGTTAGTGCGCACACAGGCCACCAGAAACTGCCCTTCGCAGAGCAGCACATTATCCGTTGCCCGCCTGACCTGCTGTCGAAAGCGCAGGCTGGCACGGTTCAATTCGATTACATCAGCGCTTACCAGAAGCTCGTCATCCAGTCGCGCCGGCGCGTGATAACGCGCTTCGCTGGAATGCACGACGAACAACAGGTCCTCCCCTGCCAGCGCCGACTGGGCAAAGCCCAGCTCCCGGAGCCGCTCGGTTCGAGCCCGTTCCATAAACTTGAGGTAATTAACGTAATACACGATGCCGCCCGCATCGGTGTCCTCGTAATAAACGCGACAACGATGTGCGAACGGCTCAAGCCCGTTTTGCGCGCGCATACTCTAGTGCTTACTCCTCGGGTTGCCAATCCGGCCAGGCAACTGTTTTTCATTGTTGGAAGGCTTTACCGCAAAAGTACCGTCCTGTGACAGTACAAACGCTGAATAAATCGACAATAAATGTGTATCAATCGTCCACGGCATCGAGAAACTCGTCTACCACGGGCATCTCGCCCATTCGTGTCGGAATGTTTAAACCAAAATGCAGGTACGCGTGACGGGTAACCACCCTGCCCCGCGGCGTACGCATGATGTAGCCCTGCTGAATCAGGTACGGCTCGAGCACGTCTTCAATGGTGTGGCGCTCTTCGCTGATCGCCGCTGCCAGGCTGTCGATGCCCACCGGGCCGCCATCGAATTTCTCGATCATGGTCAACAGCAGACGCCGGTCCTGATGATCGAAACCGTGCTCGTCGACATCCAGCAGATTCAGCGCCAGATCCGCGACAGCCTTGGTGATGTGGCCCTTGGCCCGGACTTCAGCGAAATCCCGCACCCGACGCAACAGTCGGTTGGCGATCCGCGGCGTGCCACGGGCGCGGCGGGCAATCTCGAAAGACCCTTCCGGATCCAGCGGCAAGCCGAGGATATTCGCCGAACGGCTGACAATCGTCGCCAGGTCAGCGGTGCTGTAGAACTCGAGACGCTGGACGATGCCGAAACGGTCGCGCAACGGGTTGGTCAGCATGCCCGCCCGCGTCGTCGCGCCAACCAGGGTGAACGGTGGCAGATCAAGTTTGATCGAACGCGCCGCCGGACCTTCACCGATCATGATGTCGAGCTGGAAATCTTCCATGGCCGGGTACAGCACTTCTTCGACGATCGGCGACAGACGATGGATTTCATCGATGAACAGCACGTCGTGCGGCTCAAGGTTGGTCAACAGTGCCGCCAGATCCCCGGGCCGTTCCAGCACCGGGCCGGAAGTGCTCTTGATCGACACACCCATTTCCTGAGCGATGATGTTGGCCAGCGTGGTTTTACCCAGCCCCGGCGGGCCGAAAATCAGGGTGTGGTCGAGGGATTCGCTACGGCCACGGGCGGCCTGGATAAACAGTTCCATCTGCTCGCGAACGGTCGGCTGGCCGATGTATTCGGCCAGGCTGACGGGACGTATCGCCCGATCCTGGACTTCTTCGCGCTCACGCGGACTGTGCGTGGCGGCGATCAGACGATCTGCTTCAATCACTTAAATCATTCCCTTCAGGGCGCGTCGAATCATGTCTTCGCTGCTCAGGCCTTTCTCTTTGATCGCGGAAATCGCCTTGCTCGCTTCCTGAGGCTTGTAGCCCAGGGAAATCAGCGCGCTGACCGCGTCGTTCTCGGCGGTGTTGACAGGCGCCGGGCCGTCCGGCTGGTTCGGCACCAGCGCGAACATGGCCGGCGAGGTTTCCCAGGCCTTGAAGCGATCCTTGAGCTCGACCAGCAGGCGTTCGGCGGTTTTCTTGCCCACGCCCGGCACCTTGGTCAGCGCCGAGGTGTCCTGGGATTGCACGCAGCGGATCAGTTCGTCGACTTCAAGACTCGACATCAAGGCCAGGGCCAGTTTCGGCCCTACACCGTTGAGACGGATCAACTCGCGAAAAAAGTCTCGCTCACGCTTGCCGGCAAAGCCATAGAGTAACTGTGCGTCTTCGCGTACGACCAAATGGGTGTGCAAGGTCAGCGGTTCACCGACCGACGGCAGACGATAAAGGGTGGTCATGGGCACTTCCAGCTCATACCCGAGGCCGTTTACATCCAGAATCAGGTGCGGCGGCTGTTTCTCAGCCAGAGTGCCGCGCAAGCGTCCAATCACGTTTCAGATCCTTGAGCGTTGGCCAGCCGTGGGCTGGCGACCGACAGAGCATGGATTTGCTGCCGACGACCCAGGCGCGAAATCCACATTCCGTGAAATTGACTGCTGATGCTATCAGAGACGCAGACGCCCGCCACGACTGCGTGCAGTTCCCAAGCCATGCGGCAACAGACTGGAGCGGGTGTGGGCGTGACAAATGGCGATGGCCAGGGCATCCGATGCGTCGATTTGCGGTTTGCTGGTCAGCTTGAGCATGTGCATGACCATCATCTGCACCTGCTCTTTATTGGCAGCACCGGTTCCCACCACAGCCTGCTTGACCTGAGTGGCCGTGTACTCGGCGATCTCCAGGCTTTCTTCGGCGCCGGCAACGATAGCGGCCCCACGGGCCTGCCCGAGCTTGAGCGCCGAATCAGCGTTTTTCGCCATGAACACCTTTTCGATACCCATGGTGACCGGGCCGTAGGTCTGGATGATTTCCCGCACGCCGCGGTAGACAATCTGCAACCGCTCATGCAGCTCGCCGGCACCGGTGCGGATACAACCCGAGGCGACGTAGATGCAACCGCCGCGTCCGGTATCGCGAACAACGCCGTAACCGGTAATGCGCGAACCGGGGTCGATACCAAGAATTAAAGTCATAAGCCTGCTGGTTCGAAAAAACACAAAAAACAAATGTGGGAGCTGGTTTGCCAGCGATGACGGTGTGTCAGGCACCATCATTAGCTGATGTGCCGACGCCATCGCTGGCAAGCCAGCTCCCACATTGAGCCTAGTCGCTCTTAACCGAGCTGAGCGGCCACGTCTTCCGGAATGTCCGCGTTGGAGTAGACGTTCTGCACGTCATCCAGATCTTCCAGCATGTCGATCAGCTTGAGCACCTTCTCGGCGCCCTCCAGATCCAGTTCGGCGCTGGTGGTCGGCTGCATGACGATTTCCGCGTCATCACCCTTGAAACCGGCGGCTTCCAGGGCATTGCGTACCGCGTAGAAGCTGGTGAAGGAGGTGAACACGTCGATCGAGCCATCTTCGTGACTGACCACGTCGTCGGCATCGGCTTCCAGCGCGGCCTCTGTCAGCGCGTCTTCGTCAACGCCCGGGACAAAGCTGATCTGGCCCTTGCGTTCGAACAGATAGGCTACCGAACCGTCGGTACCGAGGTTGCCGCCACACTTGCTGAACGCGTGGCGCACGGCCGCTGCGGTACGGTTGCGGTTGTCGGTCATGCACTCGACCATCACCGCCACGCCGCCCGGACCGTAACCTTCGTAGGTCAGCTCTTCAACGTTGTCGGCTTCGGTCGCACCGGCGCCACGGGCCACGGCACGGTCGATGATGTCGCGACTCATGTTGGCGCCCAGCGCCTTGTCCAGCGCCAGACGCAGACGCGGGTTGGAGCCCGGATCACCGCCGCCCTGACGGGCCGCCACGGTCAGTTCGCGGATCCACTTGGTGAAGATCTTGCCTCTCTTGGCATCCTGGCGTTCTTTGCGGTGCTTGATGTTCGCCCACTTGGAATGACCTGCCATAACTCGCTCCGAATTCTCTTGAACAATGCCCGCCATGCAGGTGCATCGGCCAGCAAAAAAATCTTGTTTTCAATCACTGCAGAAAGAAAAAAGGCGCATCCGAAGATGCGCCTTCAGGCCCGTCTTACTCAGCCTTCGGCGTTTCGCGCAAACGAATGTGCAGTTCGCGCAATGCCTTCGCGTCCACGACACCCGGCGCCTGCGTCATCACGTCGGCAGCACTCTGGGTTTTCGGGAAGGCGATCACTTCACGGATCGACTGGGCGCCGGTCATCAGCATGACCAGACGGTCCAGACCGAAGGCCAGACCACCGTGCGGCGGCGCGCCGTATTTCAGGGCGTCGAGCAGGAAGCCGAACTTCTCTTCCTGTTCCGCTTCGTTGATGCCCAGCAGACGGAACACCGCCTGTTGCATCTCTTTGCGGTGAATACGGATCGAACCGCCACCCAGCTCGGTGCCGTTCAGCACCATGTCGTAGGCACGGGACAGAGCGCCAGCCGGGTTGGCTTCGAGCTCTTCCGGAGTGCACTTCGGCGCGGTGAACGGATGGTGCAAGGCCGAGAAGCTGCCGTCGTCGTTCTCTTCGAACATCGGGAAGTCGACGACCCACATCGGCGCCCACTCGCAGGTCAGCAGCTTCAGGTCGTGACCGAGCTTGATACGCAGCGCGCCCAGGGCTTCGCTGACGATCTTGGCCTTGTCGGCGCCGAAGAACACGATGTCGCCGTCGACTGCGCCAACGCGATCGAGGATCACGTTCAGGTTGGCTTCCGGGATGTTTTTCACGATCGGCGATTGCAGACCGTCAACACCGGCCGCACGCTCGTTGACCTTGATGTACGCCAGGCCCTTGGCACCGTAGATGCCGACGAACTTGGTGTAGTCGTCGATCTGCTTGCGCGGCATGCTCGCCCCGCCTGGAACGCGCAGCGCGGCGATACGGCATTTCGGGTCGTTGGCCGGGCCGCTGAAGACCTTGAAATCCACTTCTTTCAGTTGGTCGGCCACGTCTACCAGTTCCAGCGGGTTACGCAGGTCTGGTTTGTCGGAACCGTAACGGCGCATGGCTTCTTCGAAGGTCATGTGCGGGAACTCGCCGAATTCCAGATCCAGCACTTCCTTGAACAGGTTGCGGATCATGCCTTCGGTCAGGCCCATGATGTCTTTTTCGTCGAGGAAGCTGGTCTCGATGTCGATCTGAGTGAACTCAGGCTGACGGTCGGCACGCAGGTCTTCGTCGCGGAAGCATTTGGCGATCTGGTAGTAACGGTCGAAGCCGGCGACCATCAGCAGTTGCTTGAACAGCTGTGGCGATTGCGGCAGCGCAAAGAACGAACCGGCGTGGGTACGGCTCGGCACGAGGTAGTCGCGCGCGCCTTCCGGAGTGGCACGGGTCAGGATCGGGGTTTCGACGTCGAGGAAGCCGTTCTCGTCCAGGTAGCGACGGATGCTGGTGGTCATGCGCGAACGCAGACGCAGCTTCTCGGCCATTTCCGGACGACGCAGGTCCAGGAAGCGATAACGCAGACGGGTTTCTTCGCCGACGTCGGAGAACTCGTTCAGCGGGAACGGCGGGGTTTCCGACTCGTTCAACACTTCCAGTTCGTAGCCCAGCACTTCGATCATGCCCGACGCCATGTTGGCGTTGGTGGCACCGGCCGGACGCAGACGCACCTTGCCGGTGATCTTCACGACGTATTCGCTGCGCACGCGATCGGCGGCGGCGAAGCTCTCGGCGCGATCCGGATCAAACACTACCTGGGCCAGACCGTCACGATCACGGATATCGAGGAAAATCACCCCGCCGTGGTCGCGACGACGGTGAACCCATCCGCAAAGGGTAATTTCCTGGCCTTCCAGGCTTTCGTTCAGTTGGCCGCAATAATGGCTGCGCATCATGGTAGTGGTTCGCTTCTCGTAATTCGAAATTCGGTGGAGATCCCGCTGCACTCAAGCACTGTGCAACCTGTGGAAACTCGCGCGTGTCGTTCGACCTGGGTTTGAACCCTAGTCAGATTTGTCGCCACCGGCCAGATTCTTCTTCGCGCCGGTCTTGAAATCGGTTTCGTACCAGCCACTGCCACTGAGGCGAAAGCCCGGCATCGACAGTTGCTTCTTGAGTTCAGGCGCCTGGCAGGCAGGGCAATCGACCAGTGGTGCGTCGCTGATCTTTTGAATGGCTTCCAACTGATGACCACAGGAAGCACATTGGTAATCGTACATCGGCATGAGGTTGTCTCGGCAATCAGGTTGCCAGCACACGCGGGGCTGTGCGGCGAAAGAGCGGGATTATATCCATTAAATGCGGCCTGTGCAGCCGTAAGACTGCACAGGCCGTATCGTCAGTGACAACCCGCGTCGTGCATCCCCGGAGAATCCCGCAGGCCATGCACCACGCACACCACCCGTACCAGACCACTGAAGTTTTTCACCCCGCCATGGCGCAGGTGTACTTCACGGTCGAGACGGGACAACAGCGTGCCGACCGAACAGCAATTGTCCTCGGCCATCCGGCCCAGGATATTCCAGTAAACCTGTTCGAGCCGCATGCAGGTCGCAAACCCGTTCAAGCGTACCGACCGGGACAACGGACGGATCAACGCCATGTCGAATCCGCCGAGAAACGGTTCCACAAACCTGTCCTGTTGCGAGCCGACAGCAATGCCGCCTCGCCTGTCTGCACATTCCATATCGTTGACACTCCTTTGTCATTCCTGCACTTGTTATCAAGGCAACATCCTGTGACCTCATTAAAAGCGCAGGCGCAAAGGCAGATCCAGATGACTTTTGGACCCTTCACGTAGGATAAGCCAACGCGACACGGAGGATCATGGAGCGGTGGGTCGCGTTCCTCGTTTCCTACTGTCGTGAATGACTTTTCCAGGGGAGAAGACAACAGCGCACGAACCCGGGGTGTCCGTGCGCTTCCCGCCATCAGGCCTCAAGCAGTGCGCGCAACATCCACGCGGTTTTCTCGTGAACCTGCATGCGTTGAGTCAGCAGGTCGGCGGTCGGCTCATCGCTGACTTTATCCAGCAGAGGGAATATCCCCCGCGCCGTGCGAGTGACGGCCTCCTGACCCTCGACCAATTGTTTGATCATGTCCTCGGCACTCGGCACCCCTTCCTCCTCTTTTATAGAAGACAGACGGGCGTAGGTTGCGTATGCGCCTGGCGCCGGAAACCCCAGCGCCCGGATGCGTTCGGCGATCAAGTCCACCGCCAGGGCCAGTTCGTTGTATTGCTCCTCGAACATCAGATGCAGGGTCCGGAACATCGGCCCGGTGACGTTCCAGTGGAAGTTGTGGGTCTTCAGATACAGCACGTAGGTGTCCGACAGCAGGCGCGAGAGCCCTTCGACGATGGATTTGCGGTCTGCTTCACTGATACCGATATCGATTGCCATGCTTACCCCCTAACGGCGATTGAGTTCATCCAGCAGGTGTCGTTCCACTGTAGCAAGGCCACCCCCGCCCCGCAGCCCCGTATGACACCGATAGACGCGACAAATCGTCCGACGCCTGCCGCCGGCCGGCGTAATTTGAGTACCCGCAGGCTTTGCTGTTAAATAGGCAGTGTGTCGCTACGCCCCGTTTTCCGGGCCTGCGCATAGGCTGATGCCGGGTACGTGTCCAACGCCTCTTTATTGTTCCGAAGCGAACCGTGCGCCTTCAGCTCTTCCTTGTGAGCCGTCATAACGTGAGTCAATAAAAATGTTGAAAATCGTCCACCTGCTAATGGGCGCAGCAGCCTTGCTGCTGTCCTTCATACCTAGCCTGAAGTCCGAAGCGGTACCTTACCTGCAACAACCCGATGCACTTTACCTGGCCTTCTTCGGCCTGCTGAACCTGATCCTTGCGCCAGTCATCCCTAACTGGAACAAAGGTCCGCGCCAGCATCTGCAAAACCTGGTCAGCGCCCTGCTGGTGCTGACCGTTGTCCTGCAAACCCTGACCCTGATCGCGCCGATGCCTGTCATCGCCGGCCAGCCAGCCGTGCTGTTCAGCCTGGTGATCGCTCTGGTCGCCGTGGTTCTGCACCTGGCCGTCAGCTTCTACAAGTCCTCACCGGCCGTCGCGACGCAAAGCTACGACATGAGCAACCGCGATACCGGCACCGTCAAGTGGTTCAACACCTCCAAGGGCTTCGGTTTTATCTCCCGGGATTCCGGCGATGATATTTTCGTGCACTTTCGCGCCATCCGTGGCGAAGGCCACCGCGTCCTGGTCGAAGGCCAGCGCGTGGAGTTCTCGGTGATGAACCGTGACAAGGGCCTGCAGGCCGAAGACGTGATCGCCGCCCTGCCGCGTCGCTGATTCACGCTTCCCGGCAATAAAAAAACCGCGAACAGCCTGGCTGTTCGCGGTTTTTTTATTCACGGGAGCATGCCCACAGACCTCTCAATAGTGCGGCGGTGGCGCGTCTTCTTCAAAAGACCCGATCTGGCCGACCATCTCTTCCTGACGCTTGAGCACGGCAGCCATCTGCAACTGCAAACGCTCAACCACCCGCTGCTGCTCCACCAGCACATCATTCAATGCCTGAATGGTGTCGTCCTGAAACGCCAGGCGGCTTTCCAGCTCGGTAACACGTTGTTCGAGGCTCATGACTCAGCCCTCCAGAAAGGTGAAATCTTCGTCCAGCACCAGACGCAGGCGCTCGCGGATCGCGGCCACTTGCTCGGCACTGTAAGGTTTGGCGGGGTGCTTGCCCCAGACCGGCGCCGGCCAGGCGGCATCGTCCCGCTTACGCACGATCACATGCATATGCAGTTGGCTGACCACATTACCCAGGGTCGCGACATTCATCTTGTCGGCGTCGAAGGAATCCTTGAGCACCTCGGCCAGTGCCGTGGTTTCCTGCCACAGGCGCTGCTGGTCGGCGACATCCAACTGAAACAACTCGCTGATATCGTCGCGGCGTGGCACCAGGATGAACCACGGGTAGTTGGCATCGTTGGACAACAGCAGTCGGCACAGCGGGAAGTCGCCGATGGTCAGGGTGTCCTGTTGAAGTCGTGAATCTAAAGCAAACACTGCGCGCACTCCCGGCGAAATGACCTGTTTTCAGCTTAGCGCCCCACCCTGAAAGCAGCGCGCCAAACGACTGGAGGGCAGCATACCTGCGATTGACATGTCCTTCACGGCGAATGCGCCACGGCAAGGAATCTTGCGCGCCCTGCAAAGTGACATTTGTGGCACGAGCGCACCAGAACAGAACCAGCACTGTATTCGAACGCGGGAAATGACCGGTTCAGGAAGCAACGTTTACGCACCATCGACGGCTCAACTGTATGAATTCAGTACAGCCAATAAAATTTTTTGCACCAAAACCGCACAGTGCGTCTACGCTCAGTGCGTCGGGCATCCGCCGAATACTCACCGACGGGGTGAACCGGTAACGTTTTTGGTTGTCGCGCCGCGACTTTCAGGGAGCAACACCATGCGAAGGATGGCGTCAAGCCTGTTCGAAAGCCCCTCGAAGCCCCCGGTTTTATGCGGTTTTTACAGCTCCGGACGAGCATCTTGAAAAAAACCGGAACAATTCAGCGGTTTGTGCACGCTTGTTGCATTCATACCCATATGGACTATAAGCGCACCACAAGAAGTGGATGCCTTGAGCCCCATAAAAACAGTGGCAGGGTTGCCCGATGGAGATTCAAGCGTTTTGCCAAGGGACTCTTTTTTACCGATGCTCAAGCTCTGTAAAACAGCGCTGAAGTTGTCAGTCCCATTGCATTTGGACTGTAAATTTGCGACATCTACCAAGCCGTTTGCGACACGCTCGTAAAGAAGCTGAAAGGTTGGATTCGCAAGTATCGCCAACATGGTCGGCGTGATATAAGTTTGCGCCGACACAAAAAGAAAGAGCCGCCCAGATAATAAAACAGGTGGGACGGCAGTACTCTTCTAAAACCAAAGGAGCAAATCACGATGCGCGTGATGAAGTGGAGCATGATCGCACTGGCAGTTGCTGCAGCAGCCAGTACTCAAGTGGCTACGGCCGCCCCGTTTGTAAGTGACCAGGCTGAAGCCAAAGGTTTTGTTGAAGACGCACAACTCACCGAGACGTTGAAGAACTACTACTTCAACCGCGACCGCAAAGGCGGTTCCAACGATCAAATCGACTGGACACAGGGTTTCCTGGGCAACTTCAGCTCCGGCTACACCCAAGGTACTGTCGGGATTGGTGTTGATGCATTCGGTTACCTGGGCATCAAACTGGATGGCGGTGACGGTACTGCCAGTTCGGGCAACACGAGCGTCGACTCCCAGGGCCACGTCAAGGACAGCATGGGCAAAGCAGGCGCAGCGATCAAAGCTCGCATCTCCAAAACCGAGCTGAAGTTCGGTGAGTTCCAGCCAAGTACCTCTCCAGTATTTGCTGTCGGCGGCTCCCGTCTGATTCCTCAGACCGCTACCGGTTTCCAACTGCAAAGCAGCGAAATCCAGAACCTGGATCTGGAAGCAGGTCACTTCTACTCGGCCTCCAGCCAGGACGAGATGAACAGCGACGGTGAGCTGCATTCGCAGTACTCCAGCACCACCGATAACCCTGTCACTGGCAAAACCATGGACTTCGCCGGTGGTAAATACGGCATCACCGACAACCTGAGCGTGTCGCTCTACGGTTCGAAGTTCAAGGACATCTGGAACCAGTACTACGCTAACGTGAACCTCACCACCCCGATCAGTGGTGACACTTCGCTGAACACCGACTTCAACATCTACCGCACCAACGACACCGGTAGCGCCAAAGCCGGTGACATCAGCAACACCACGTTTTCCCTGGCAACCGCACTGTCGTTCCTGAAAGCACACACCGTGACTCTGGCCTTCCAGAAAGTCGACGGCGACACCCCGTTCGACTACGTCGGCGTAGGTGACAACAACCGCGGTGGCGACTCGATCTTCCTCGCCAACTCCATCCAGTACTCCGACTTCAACGGTCCTAACGAGAAATCTGCACAGATTCGTTATGACCTGAAAATGGCCGAGTACGGCGTACCTGGCCTGAGCTTCATGGCCCGTTATGTAAAAGGCTGGGATATCGACGGTACTAAAATGGATGCTGACAGCCCTTACCGCTCGTACGGTTACGGTGAAGATGGCAAACATCACGAAACCAACCTTGAAGCCAAGTACGTAGTTCAGTCCGGCCCGGCCAAAGATCTGTCCTTCCGTATTCGTCAGGCATGGCACCGTGGTAACACCGACCAGGCTGAAGGTGATATCAACGAGTTCCGTCTGATCACCGAGTACCCACTGAACATCTTGTAATCGTCAGCGGTTAGTTTGGTAGCATAAAAAAAGGCCCATCTTCGGATGGGCCTTTTTGTTATCTGTCACTTGTAATAAACGCCTGACCAACAAGTCAGGCAATCAATTAGCAACCTATCATTACACTGCCGATTCCTGAACCACACGAATCACTCGCTGCGGAAACGGGATATCAATTCCGGCAGTTTTTAAACGATCACGGGACTGTTCGTTAAACATGAACATCACATCCCAGTAATCCGCCGTTTTAACCCAGACGCGCAGAGAAACAGTGATCGAACTGTCACCCAGCGTCGAAATAACGGCCTGGGGTGCCGGATCCTGCAGAACACGATCATCCTTGGCCAGATCCAGCAGCACCTGACGGGCCTTTTGCAGATCGGCTTCGTAATCCACACCTACGTCAAACACAACCTTGCGGGTCGGCTGACGGTTGGTATTGGTGATGATGCCATTCGACAGGTTGCCGTTCGGGACAATGATGGTCTTGTTGTCGCCGGTACGCAGTACGGTATGGAAGATCTGGATGCTGTCGACGGTACCCGCCACACCCTGGGCTTCGATCCAGTCACCGATGCGGAACGGACGGAACAGCAGAATCAGCACGCCGCCGGCGAAGTTCGCCAGGCTGCCCTGCAATGCCAGACCGATGGCCAGGCCCGCCGCACCGATCGCCGCGACGAACGAGGTGGTTTCAACACCGATCATCGACGCCACGCTGACAATCAGCAGCACCTTGAGAATGATGTTGGCCAGGCTGCTGATGAAACCTTGCAGCGCCAGGTCGGCATTGCGCAGGGCCAGCAGGCCGCCGAGCTTTTGCGTGACCTTGTTGATCAGCCACCAGCCGATGGCCAGGGTGATCACCGCCAGCAGCACACGACTGCCGTATTCCATGATCATCGGAATCCACGCCTGGGACGCCTTGACCAGGTTGTCCACCTCAGCATTCAAATCCATCTTTTATCTCCTGATTGCCGGCTTCCCCGGGCTGTAAAAAACCAGCGGCAGAAAGACCGAACCGAACAGGGCTCAATCGTTTCTGCCGTTGCTTGGGCCTCGGACGCCTTAAACGCCGAGAGGTTCCCGACCGAAAAGCTTAGTCGCGGAAGTTGTTGAACTGCAGTGGCATGCCGAATTCCTTGGCGCGCAGGGCTGCGATGGCTTCCTGCAAGTCGTCACGCTTCTTGCCGGTCACACGCACCTGCTCGCCCTGAATGGCGGCCTGCACCTTGAGCTTGGCTTCCTTGATGTGGCCAACGATTTTCTTCGCCAGTTCCTTGTCGATGCCTTCCTTGAGGACGGCGTCCTGCTTCATCAGCTTGCCCGAGGCGAAGGAGTCTTTGACTTCCAGGCACTGCACGTCGATCTTGCGCTTGACCAGGGCCAGCTTGAGGATCTCGATCATCGCTTCCAGCTGGAAATCGGCTTCAGCGGTCAGGTGGACGGTCAGGTCCTTTTCCTTGTATTCGAAGCTGCCCTTGCCTTTCAGGTCATAACGACGATCGAGTTCCTTCACGGCGTTCTCGACCGCGTTGGTGAGTTCGTGTTTGTCCAGTTCGGATACCACGTCGAACGACGGCATGTAAGTTCTCCAATAAAAAGGCGCGCTCGTGCGGGACGCGGCGCGCTTGGCTTGCGGTTAAAATCGGGCTCATTATAACGGGTCTTTTCCCACCGACACGGCGAGCCTTGCATGCCTGTACCTTACCGAGTGAAAAACTGATGTCCACCCCCTGGCATGTCCTCGGCGCCGGAAGTCTCGGCACGCTCTGGGCCACGCGCCTGGCCCGGGCCGGCCTGCCGGTTCGGTTGATCCTGCGCGACATTGACCGCTTGCACGACTATGCAATGGCGGGCGGCCTGACCCTCGTCGAACAAGGCGTGGCCAGCAGTTACGCCATCCCCGGCGAAACCCCGGACAGCCCCGAACCGATCCGCCGCCTGCTCGTGGCCTGTAAGGCCTACGACGCCGAAGCGGCTGTGGCCGGACTTGCCCATCGCCTGGCACCGGACGCCGAACTGATTCTTTTACAGAACGGCCTCGGCAGCCAGGAAGCGGTCGCCGCGCGAGTCCCGCAGGCCCGCTGCATCAGCGCCTCCAGCACCGAAGGCGCATTTCGCGATGGAGACTGGCGCGTGGTGTTCGCCGGCCATGGCTACACCTGGCTGGGGGACGCCGGTCATCCGATAGCACCGATCTGGCTGGACGATCTCGAGGCGGCGAAAATCCCCCATGAATGGAGCGCCGATATCCTCACCCGTCTGTGGCGCAAACTGGCACTCAACTGTGCAATCAATCCGCTGACGGTGCTGCACGACTGCCGCAACGGCGGCTTGCAGCAACATCACTGCGAAGTCGCCACCCTGTGCGGCGAATTGACCGAACTGCTCGAACGCTGCGGTCAACCGGCCGCAGCGGACAACCTGCAACAGGAAGTCGAGCGGGTGATCCAGGCCACGGCGGCGAATTTCTCGTCGATGTATCAGGATGTGGCCAGTAAACGCCGCACCGAGATCAGCTATCTGCTCGGCCATGCCTGCAAGGTTGCCCAGCGTCACCAATTGAACCTGCCGCATCTCAAGCAATTGCAGGAGCGTCTGACCGCTCATCTGCACAGTCTCGGATTGCCCGTCGACTGAGCAGCGGCTACGCTGGCCACTTGTTCCTTTGCTGCGATAAACCTGATGCCATTGCGCCAGCGTCTTGAAAACCTGCCGGTCGGCCAGAAACTGCTGGCCGCCCTGCTGGTGCTGTTGACCACCGTGTTGCTGGTCGCCAACCTGACCTTTATCAGCGCCGCCTATTACATCTCCCAGGAAAGCATGGCGCCCCAGGCCTTGCAGACCATCGGCCGGCTGGTGTCGAACCCGAGTCTGGTGGCCGAGGCCTTGCAGTCGCCCCAAAGCGCCGAACGCCTGCTCAAAGAGCTCGACAGCTATTCGCCGTTGCGCGCCGCCGCTCTATATGACGGCAAGGGCGAACGTCTGGCGCAATTGCAACGCGGTGACAAACTCAACCTGCCGGAACGCTACCGGCACATCGAAGCCTGGCAACTGACCGAATTTCGCAGCAACCAACTGATCACCCTGCCCCGTCCAGGCACCGCACCGGGCCACCTGTTACTGGTCGCCAGCAGCGAACTGCCGGTGGCGTTCTACACCGGCACGCTCACCGCCAGTCTGGGGATTCTGATTTTCAGTGTGCTGCTGTGGCTGGTCATTGCCCGGCAGATCAAACGCCTGATTACCCGGCCGATCCATCAGCTTGAAGAGCTGTCCCGCCAGGTGACCCGCGAGGAAAATTACGCCCTGCGCGCCTCCCGGGGTAATCGTGACGAAATCGGCAGTCTGGCCGAGGCGTTCAACACCATGCTTTCGCGCATCGAGGCGAGGGAGCAGCAACTCAAGCGTGCCCGCGACGACTCCCAGGCGGCCTACGACCAGGCCCAGGGGCTGGCCGAAGAAACCCGCCACACCAACCGCAAGCTGGAACTGGAAGTCCAGGTGCGCAGCAAGATCGAGAAGAAACTCACCGGGTTCCAGAACTACCTCAACAGCATCATCGACTCCATGCCCTCGGCGCTGATCGCCCTCGACGAACAGCTCTACGTCACGCAGTGGAACCAGGAGGCCAGTGCCCTTTCCGGTACACGGCTGGACGAAGCGCTGAACCAGCCGATCTTCCTCGCCTTCGAACCGCTCAAGCCATTCCTGCCGCAACTCAAGCAGACTGTCGAACAACACACGGTAGCGAAAATCGAGCGCGTGACCTGGTTCAAGGACGACGAGCCCAAACACTACGCCCTCACCTTCTACCCGCTGATGGGCGGCGCCGGGCGCGGCGTGGTGATCCGCATCGACGACATCACCCAGCGCCTGTCGCTGGAAGAAATGATGGTGCAGTCGGAGAAAATGCTGTCGGTCGGTGGCCTCGCCGCCGGCATGGCCCACGAGATCAATAACCCGCTGGGGGCGATCCTGCACAACGTGCAGAACATCCGCCGACGCCTGTCGCCAGACCTGCCGAAGAACCTCGAGCAGGCCGAGCAACTGGGCATCGAACTCGATACCGTGAACCGTTACCTGCAAGGTCGGGAAGTCCCGCAACTGCTCGACGGCATCCAGCAGGCCGGTGCGCGGGCGGCGAAAATTGTCACGCACATGCTCAGTTTCAGTCGCCGCAGCAACCGCCAGATGGCGCCGTGCGACCTGCCGGCGCTGATCGATCAAGCCGTGGAAATCGCCGGCAACGACTTCGACCTGGCCATCGGGTTCGACTTCAAGGGTCAGGCGATCATTCGCCAGTTCGACCCGGCGCTGGGCCCGGTGCCCGGCACTGCCAACGAACTGGAACAGGTGCTGCTGAACCTGCTGAAAAACGCCGCGCAGGCGATCCACCAGCGCGAAGATGACAGCGAGCCAGGGCGAATCACCTTGCGCACCCGGCTCAATCCGCCGTGGGCCGAGATTCAGGTCGAGGACAACGGCATCGGCATGAGCGAGAACGTGCGCAAGCGCACCTTCGAGCCGTTCTTCACCACCAAGGAAATCGGCCAGGGCACGGGCCTCGGGCTGTCGGTGTCGTACTTCATCATCACCAACAACCACAAAGGCCAGATGGAAGTGCAGTCGGCGCCGGGGCAAGGCACCTGCTTCACCCTGCGCCTGCCACTGGCGCAACCGGCGCCCATCGCCGCCGAAACCAATCAACTACCGAGGTAAACCATGGGCTTTCGCCTGTCGAAGATCTACACCCGCACCGGCGACAAGGGCGAAACCGGACTCGGCGACGGCCGCCGGGTGCCCAAGGATCACCCGCGCATCGAAGCCATTGGCGAGGTCGATACGCTGAACAGTCAGGTCGGTGTACTGCTGGCTGGATTGATCGCCGAGCGCGAAACCTGCCCCGGGCTGAATGAGCTGATCGATGTGTTGGCGCCCTGCCAGCACCGATTGTTCGATCTCGGTGGCGAGCTGGCGATGCCGGAATATCAGGCATTGAACGCAGCAGAAATCGAACGGCTGGAAGCCGCTATCGATGTCTGGAACGAGGAACTGGGGCCGCTGGAGAATTTCATTCTGCCGGGCGGTTCGATGCTGATTGCCCAGGCCCACGTCTGCCGCAGCCTGGCGCGCAGTGCCGAGCGGCGTTGTCAGCATTTGAATGCGATCGAACCGTTGGCCGGGGTTGGCCTGGCGTATATCAATCGCTTGTCGGATCTGTTGTTTGTGGCGGCCAGGCTGATCGCCCGGCGTCAGGGTATTGCCGAGATTCTGTGGCAGCCGGCGGCGAAACCTTCAGAGGTGTAGCGCCTGTCAGTCAGTCATCGCTGGCAAGCCAGCTCCCACAAGGTTCTTGATCGTTCACAAGTATTCTATGAAGCCTTAAACCTGTGGGAGCTGGCTTGCCAGCGATGAGGCCACTGGCCTCACCGCAAACTCAGGCCTGTGGCCAGAACGCCCGAATCCCCGCCACACCCTGAGCCCCGGCATCCCACGCTTTTTCGCGCTCCGCCGGGCCGACGCCACCCAACAGAAACACCGGCTTGCTGAAGCCTTCGATCAGGGTCGAAGCCTGCTCCCAACCCAACGGCTGTGCATCCGGGTGAGTCAGGGTCGGCTGCACCGGCGACAGGGTGACGAAATCCACACCCATCTGCTCGGCCAGTGCCAGTTCTTCAGCGTTGTGGCAGGACGCTGCCAACCAGCGCTCCCCCGGCAGCGGGCGCCCCGCCGCCGCGTACTTGCGCAGTTGTGCCGAGGTGATGTGCCAGCCAGCGGACGGGAAATCGCCCAGCCACTCGAACGGGCCCTTGATCATCAACTGCGCCTTGCCGGCGCACAGGCCGACCGCGTCCACCGCCAGATCGCGGTACTTCGGGTCGTAACCATTGGGTGCACGCAGCTGGATCAGCTTGGTGCCACCGGCGATTGCCTTCTGGATACCGCGCAGCAAGGCCGGGGTTTCCAGATCTTCCGGGGTGATCAGGTATTCAGCAGGCAGACGCGCTGCCGCGACAATCGGCTGGTTGGCCGCCGGGAATTCGTAATCCGTCAGCTCCCTGGCCGAGACCCAGGCTAATGGCTGGCCTTCGGCGCCATGGGGTTCCCCGGTGAAGCTCGAAACTTCCCAGACATCCAGCAACACCTGCTTGTCCGGGTAATCATGGCGAACCTTGATCAGCGGCCGCGCGGCGCCGACGACAATGCCCAACTCTTCGTGCAGCTCCCGAGCCAGCGCGGTTTGCACCGACTCATCGGCCTCGACCTTGCCACCGGGAAATTCCCAGAGGCCGCCTTGATGCTGGGTATCGGCACGCCGGGCGATCAGGATTTTGCCGCTGTCGTCACGAATGACGGCAGCAGCGACGTGTACGCGTTTCACGACTGCAACTCCTCCAGTCCTGCCTTTTGCCAGGCCTTGAAGGCAGGCCATTGGTAGACGGTTTCAACATAGGCTTCATCATCGGCCGGCAACTTCACCTGATAGGTGCGCAGGCGCACGGCAATCGGTGCGAAGAACGCATCGGCCAGCGACACCCGACCAAACAGGTAAGGCCCAGGCTCGGTCGCGACAGCACGGCATTCGGCCCACAGCGCGAGCATGCGCTCGATATCGACCTTCACCTCCGGCGGCACAGGGTTAAGTGGCGCATCGTGGCTCAGGTTGAACGGCATGTGATTGCGCATGGCGAAGAAGCCGCTGTGCATCTGCGCGCAGGCGGACCGGGCCTGGGCACGGGCGGCGATATCGGTCGGCCAGAGTTGCTCGGAAGGAAACTGTTCGGCCAGGTATTCGGCAATTGCCAGAGAATCGGCGACGGTGCCACGGGCGGTTTTCAGCAGCGGCACCTTGCCGGTGGGCGAATGTTTGAGCAGTCGCTCGCGGGTGTCAGGCTTGCCGAGCTTGACCAGTTCTTCGGTGTAGGGCGCACCGGTCAGTTCAAGCGCTAGTGCCGCGCGCAGGGACCAGGAGGAAAGCAGTTTGTCGCCGATGATCAGGTGAAGGCTCATGTTCGGGTCCTTTCATGGGACAGAAGAAAAGGAGGTCCGCAGACCTCCTTCTTCGGCAGGGATCAGGTGCGGTATTCGGCGTTGATCTTCACGTACTCGTGGGACAGGTCGGTGGTCCAGATGGTTTCGCTGCAATCGCCGCGACCCAGTTCGATACGGATGGTGATTTCTTCCTGCTGCATCACTGCCGAGCCCTGGGCTTCGGTGTAGGTCGCGGCGCGGGCGCCACGGCTGGCGATGCACACGTCGCCGAGGAACACGTCGATCTTGCTCACATCCAGGTCCGGCACGCCGGCACGGCCGACAGCGGCGAGGATGCGACCCCAGTTCGGGTCGGAGGCGAACAGCGCGGTCTTGATCAGCGGCGAGTGGGCCACGGTGTAGCCGACGTCCAGGCATTCCTGGTGATTGCCGCCGCCGTTGACTTCAACGGTCACGAACTTGGTCGCGCCTTCGCCGTCACGCACGATGGCCTGGGCCACGTCCATGCAAACTTCAAACACGGCCTGTTTCAGCTTGGCGAACAGCTCACCTTCGGCGCGGGTGATTTCCGGCAGTGCAGCCTTGCCAGTGGCGATCAGCATGCAGCAGTCGTTGGTCGAGGTGTCGCCGTCGATGGTGATGCGGTTGAACGACTTGTTGGCGCCGTCCAGCATCAGGTTTTGCAGCACGTCACGAGAGACTTTGGCGTCGGTGGCGATGTAGCCGAGCATGGTCGCCATGTTCGGACGAATCATGCCTGCACCCTTGCTGATGCCGGTGACGGTGATGGTCACGCCGTCATGCTGGAACTGGCGGCTTGCGCCTTTTGGCAGCGTGTCGGTGGTCATGATGCCGGTGGCGGCGGCTTCCCAGTTGTTTTCCGACAGATCGTCGAGCGCGGCCTGCAGAGCGCCTTCGATCTTCTCGACCGGCAGCGGCTCGCCGATCACACCGGTGGAGTACGGCAGGATCTGGCTGGCATCCACGCCGGTCAGCTCGGCCAGTTTGGCGGTGGTGCGCTCGGCAGCGGCAAGCCCCGGTTCGCCGGTACCGGCGTTGGCATTGCCGGTGTTTGTCAGCAGGTAACGCACCGGGTTCTGTACGCGCTTCTTGGCCAGGATCACCGGCGCTGCACAGAAAGCGTTCAACGTAAACACGCCCGCCACGGTGGAGCCTTCGGCGCAACGCATCACGACGACATCCTTGCGCCCCGGGCGCTTGATACCGGCCGAAGCGATACCGAGTTCAAAACCGGCAACCGGGTGCAACGTTGGCAAAGGACCAAGACCAACAGCCATGAATGCGCTCCTTACTCAATGATGTCAGCACCGCCAAGCGTAGTGACGGTGGTGTAAATGGCAAAACGCCGCGACGGCTGGTGCCGGTCGCGGCGCGGGTATTTCAGCGATTGAAACGGGGTTTACTGGATCTGCCCGTGGCAATGCTTGAATTTCTTGCCCGAACCGCAGTAGCACAGTTCGTTGCGGCCCAGCTTCTGCTCGTTGCGAACCGGGGCGGCGGCGAGGGCCACATCGACCTCTTCACCGACCAGTGCTTCCGGCTGATCCAGACCTGGCGCTTCAGCGTGTTCAAACTGCATGCGCGCGGCCAGCGCTTCGGCTTCCTGACGCAGGCGTTGCTCTTCTTCGGCCGGATCTTCGCGGCGAACCTGAACATGCGACAGCACACGGATCGAGTCGCGCTTGATCGAATCCAGCAGTTCGGAGAACAGCGTGAAGGACTCGCGCTTGTATTCCTGCTTCGGGTTCTTCTGCGCATAACCACGCAAATGGATGCCGTGACGCAGATGATCCATGGTCGACAGGTGGTCTTTCCACAGGTCGTCCAGAACGCGCAGCACGATCTGCTTCTCGAACGAGCGCAGGGCTTCGGCGCCCGCCTGGTCTTCTTTTTCGTTGTACGCGGCGATCAGCTCGTTCATCAGCTTCTCGCGCAGGGTTTCTTCGTACAGGTGATCGTCTTCGTCGAGCCATTGCTGGATCGGCAGCTTCACGCCGAAGTCGCTGGCGATCGACGCTTCCAGACCGGCCACGTCCCACTGCTCTGGCAGCGATTGCGGCGGAATGTGCGCGCTGACGGTGGCGTTCAGGACGTCCTGACGGAAATCAGCGATGGTTTCGCCGATGTTGTCCGCGGCCAGCAACGTGTTGCGCATGTGATAGATCACTTTACGCTGTTCGTTGTTGACGTCGTCGAATTCGAGCAGTTGCTTGCGAATGTCGAAGTTGCGGCCTTCAACCTTGCGCTGTGCCTTCTCGATGGCGTTGGTCACCATGCGGTGCTCGATCGCTTCGCCAGGCTGCATGCCCAGGGCCTTCATGAAGTTCTTCACCCGGTCGGAGGCGAAGATGCGCATCAGGCTGTCTTCCAGCGACAGGTAGAAGCGGCTGGAACCGGCGTCACCCTGACGGCCGGCACGACCACGCAGCTGGTTGTCGATACGACGGGATTCGTGACGCTCGGACGCGATCACCTGCAAGCCGCCGGACTCCAGCACTTGCTGGTGACGCTTCTGCCAGTCGGCCTTGATCTGGGCGATCTGCTCAGGGGTCGGGTTTTCCAGCGACGCGACTTCAACTTCCCAGTTGCCACCCAACAGGATGTCGGTACCACGACCGGCCATGTTGGTGGCGATGGTCAGGGCGCCCGGACGACCGGCCTGCGCAATGATTTCAGCTTCTTTTTCGTGGAACTTGGCGTTCAGAACCTTGTGTTCGATGCCTTCCTTCTCGAGCAATGCGGACATGTGCTCGGAGGTTTCGATGGTCGCAGTACCCACCAGCACCGGCCGGCCGGCGGCCATGCTTTCCTTGATGTCATTGACGATCGCCGCGTATTTCTCTTCGGCGGTCAGGAACACCAGGTCGTTGTAGTCCTTACGGGCCAACGGCTTGTTGGTCGGGATCACGACGACTTGCAGGCCATAGATCTGATGGAATTCGAACGCTTCGGTGTCCGCGGTACCGGTCATGCCGGACAACTTGTCGTACAGACGGAAGTAGTTCTGGAACGTGGTCGATGCCAGCGTCTGGCTCTCGGCCTGGATGTTCAGGTTTTCCTTGGCCTCGATGGCCTGGTGCAAGCCTTCGGACAGACGACGGCCGGGCATGGTACGACCGGTGTGTTCGTCGACCAGTACGACCTGACCGTCCTGCACGATGTATTCGACGTTGCGGTGGAACAGCTTGTGCGCACGCAGACCGGCGTAGACGTGTGTCAGCAGGCTCAGGTTGTGCGCCGAGTACAGGCTCTCGCCTTCGGCCAGCAGGCCGATGCTGGTCAGCTGGTCTTCGATGAATTGGTGACCGGCTTCGTTGAGTTCGACCTGACGGGTCTTCTCGTCAACGGTGTAGTGGCCTTCCTGGGTGACTTCGCCTTCGACTTCTTCGACGTGCAGCTTGAGTTTCGGGATCAGCTTGTTGATCTCGATGTACAGCCTGGAACTGTCCTCGGCCTGACCGGAAATGATCAGCGGGGTACGCGCTTCGTCGATGAGGATGGAGTCGACTTCGTCGATCACGGCAAAATTGAGTTCGCGCTGGAATTTCTCTTCCATGCTGAACGCCATGTTGTCGCGCAGGTAGTCGAAACCGAATTCGTTGTTGGTGCCGTAGGTGATGTCGGCGGCGTAGGCGGCGCGTTTCTCTTCCGGCGGCTGGAAAGGCGTCACGATGCCGACGCTCAGGCCGAGGAATTCATACAGCGGACGCATCCAGTTGGCGTCGCGGCGGGCCAGGTAATCGTTCACGGTCACAACGTGCACGCCCTTGCCGGACAGCGCGTTGAGGTAAACGCCCAGGGTACCCACCAGGGTCTTGCCTTCACCGGTGCGCATTTCGGCAATCTTGCCTTCGTGCAAGGTCATGCCGCCAATCAGCTGGACGTCGAAGTGGCGCATGCCCATGACCCGCTTGCCGGCTTCGCGGGCAACCGCAAAGGCTTCCGGCAACAGCTGATCAAGGGTCTCCCCCTTGGCAATGCGGTCTTTGAACTCTGCGGTCTTGGCGCGCAGTTGATCGTCCGAGAGGGCGACCATCTTCTCTTCGAAGGCATTGACGAGCTGCACCGTCTTGAGCATGCGTTTGACTTCACGCTCGTTCTTGCTTCCAAAAAGTTTCTTTAACAAAGGCGCAAACATATCGGCAGGATCTTCCACACTAAAGGGATGGAGGGCGGCCCCGTGAGTCGCCCGTGCAGCCCTCATGGCCGCATGCGAACGAGCATTCTACCCGGAAACGGTGGTGAGGAAAGTGGGGATATTCCACGATGCTGGCACTGCGCTTTGACGGGGCTCACTTAAAATAGGGGCGTTTTGCTCAACTTCAAGCCGTACAGCGAAGAAGTTAGTCGTTGATTTAATGGGCAAAGCAGGGACAAAAGCAATGGGCGAGTGAAATGGGTGCTATCTGCTACCATGGCGCCTCTGCAACTTCAGGTCCTAGATCATGGCATTTCGCCCTCTCACAGCCAGAGCGCCCGCCGTTCTGCTACGCGAAGCCAGGCCGTTGAAAGCCATCCTCGGTCACGCCCAGCGCCTGGCTCATCTGCAACGTCTGCTCGAAAGCCAACTGCAACCCGCCGCCCGTGAACACTGCCACGTCGCCAAGTGGCGCGAAGGCGAACTGTTGCTGATCGTCACCGACGGTCATTGGGCCACGCGTCTGCGCTATCAGCAGAAACGTCTGCAACGGCAACTGCAGATGTTCGACGAGTTCGCCAATCTGACGCGGATCAAGTTCGCCGTGCGGCCACCGACCCTCCAGCGCGAGGCGAACGGGCCGACGATCGATCTGTCGACGGATGCGGCGGCGACCATCCAGGCCACCGCCGACGGGATCAGCGATCCGAATCTGCGGGCGGCACTGGAACGACTGGCCGCCCACGCCAAACCCAAGTCCTGAGCCTTGTTGATCAGCGGCGTTTGCTGCCGCCGAGCAATGACCCCATCAGGCCGCGCACCAATTGTTTACCCAGCGAGTTCGCTGCCTGGCGCATCGCCGACTTGAGCGCCTGCCCCGCCGCCGTGCCGAGAAATTCTCCGGCCTTGTCCGCCAGACTCGGCTCTTCAGCCGCCGGTTTGCCCGGCGCCGCTTCAGCCTCCGGCGCCAGCCCCTTGCGGCCCATCAGGATTTCATAGGCCGACTCGCGATCAATCGGTTTGTCATAACGGCCCTTGAACGGCGAACCGGCGATCAGCATTGTGCGCTCAGTCTCGGTCAACGGCCCGATCCGCGATTGCGGCGGCGCCACCAGCACCCGCTGCGCCATTTCCGGCGTGCCCTTTTCTTGCAAGGTGCCGACCAGGGCCTCGCCAATCCCGAGTTCGGTGAGCACCGACAATGTGTCGAACGCCGGATTCGGCCGGAAGCCGTCCGCCACCGCCCGCAGGGATTTCTGCTCCTTGGCGGTAAATGCGCGCAGGCCGTGCTGGATCCGCAGCCCCAGTTGCGCCAGCACATCGTCCGGCAGATCGCCCGGCGACTGGGTAACGAAATACACGCCCACACCTTTCGAGCGAATCAGCCGCACCACTTGCTCAAGCCGCTCCTGCAACGCCTTGGGCGTGTCACCGAACAACAAATGCGCCTCATCGAAAAACAGCGCCAGCAACGGTTTGTCGGCATCGCCACGCTCAGGCAATTGCTCGAACAGCTCGGCCAGCAGCCACAGCAGGAAAGTCGCGTAGACCTTCGGCGCCTCATGCACCAGACGACTGGCATCCAGCAAATGGATGCGCCCGCGACCGTCAGCGGTCGGTTGCAGAATATCTTCCAGTTGCAACGCCGGCTCGCCGAACAACGCCTCGGCGCCCTGCTGCTCCAGCGTCGCCAGACGCCGCAACAGCGCCTGGCTGGAGCCGGTGGTGAACAGCGCCGCGTCTTCGCCCAGCAGTTGCGGATTGTCCTTGAGATGATTGAGCAGTGCCTTCAGATCTTTGAGATCCAGCAACAACAGGCCTTCGCGATCCGCCACCTTGAACGCTGCGTACAGCGCCGACTGCTGGCTGTCGGTCAGTTCCAGCAAGGCGCCGATCAGCAGCGGGCCCATTTCACTCAACGTAGTGCGCAGCGGATGACCGGACTGACCGTGGATGTCCCACAAGGTCACGGGATACGCCTGAGGCTTGTGATTGAGCCACGGCATGCCGGCGATGCGCTCGGCGATCTTGCCCTGAGGGTTGCCGGCAGCACCGAGGCCGCACAGGTCGCCCTTGACGTCGGCGGCGAACACCGCGACCCCGGCGTCGCTGAATGCCTCGGCCAGGCGCTGCAAGGTGACGGTCTTGCCGGTACCGGTAGCCCCGGCCACCAGTCCGTGACGGTTGGCCAGGCGCATGGCCTGAGCGATCGGTTGCCCGGCGAGGTCGGCGCCGATTACGAGTTTCAAGGAGTCAGGCATTTGGTCACCCAATGGTTAATCTTTGTCGATCATGGCCGATAGCTAAAGGTGACAGATGCGACTGACATCCGCATCGGAGATTTCCCTAAGGAGAAGCGGAAATACCTGCTTGTACTCATCAAGCCCACCTAGCGAGCATCTATAGAAGCACGCCCTGAATAATAAGACCTTAGCGGAACCCCAAGCCATGAACAAAAATCTGCGTTTCAGCCACAAAATTTTGCTTGCCGCCGCCCTCATCGTCATTGCCGCCTTTGCCTCGTTCACGCTGTACAACGACTGGTTGCAGCGCAATGCGATCCGCGAGGACCTGGACAATTACCTCAACGAGATGGGCGAGGTCACAGCCGACAATATCCAGACCTGGCTCAGCGGGCGCATCCTGCTGATCGAGAACGCTGCCCAGAATATCGCCATCAATCCCGAGCCCGCCGCCGTCGCCAGCCTGCTGGAACAGAAAGCCCTGACCTCAACCTTCATGGCGTCCTACCTCGGCGATGCCACCGGGCACTTCACCATCCGCCCGGACGCGAAGATGCCGGACGGTTTCGATCCGCGTGTTCGCCCTTGGTATAAAGGTGCCGAAAGCAGCAGCACCTCGACCCTGACTGAACCGTACATCGACGCGGCCACCGGCCAGACCATCATTTCCATCGCCACCGCCGCGAAAAAGGCCGGCCAGAGCGTCGGCGTGGTGGGCGGCGACCTGAGCCTGCAAACCCTGATCAACACCCTCAGCGCCCGGGATTTCTCCGGCATGGGCTACGCGTTCCTGGTCAGCGCCGACGGCAAGATCCTGGTGCATCCGGACAAAGCGCTGGTGATGAAGTCCCTGAAGGAAGCCTATCCGCAGGACACCCCGCGCATCAGCAGCGATTTCAGTGAAGTCACCGTCGACGGCAAGACCCGCATCGTCAACTTCACCCCGATCAAGGGTCTGCCGTCGGTGAACTGGTATATCGGCTTGTCGGTGGACAAGGACAAAGCCTTCTCGATGCTCAGCGAATTCCGCACTTCGGCCGTGATCGCGACCGCGATTGCCGTGGCGATCATCATCGCCCTGCTCGGCATGCTGATCCGCATCCTGATCCAGCCGCTGCACGTGATGACCCGCGCCATGGAAGACATTGCGGATGGCGAAGGCGACCTGACCAAACGCCTGACCATCCAGAACCAGGACGAGTTCGGCGTGCTCGGCACGGCGTTCAACCGTTTCGTCGAACGTATCCACGGCTCGATCCGCGAAGTGTCGTCGGCCACCGGCCAGGTCAACGAAGTCGCCCTGCGCGTGGTCGCGGCGTCCAACTCGTCGATGTACAACTCCGACCAGCAAGCCTCGCGCACCAACAGCGTGGCCGCCGCCATCAACCAACTCGGCGCCGCCGCCCAGGAAATCGCCCGCAACGCCGCACAAGCCTCGACCCAGGCCAGCGACGCCCGTGGCCTGGCCGAAGACGGTCAGCAAGTGGTGGAGCGCAGCATCAAGGCGATGAACCAACTGTCGAGCATGCTCAGCGCATCCAGCAGCAATATCGAATCGCTGAACAGCAAGACCGTGAACATCGGCCAGATCCTGGAAGTGATCACCAGCATTTCCCAGCAAACCAACCTGCTGGCGCTCAACGCGGCCATTGAAGCAGCGCGGGCCGGTGAAGCCGGGCGCGGATTTGCGGTGGTGGCGGACGAGGTACGCAACCTCGCCCACCGCACCCAGGAATCGGCGCAACAGGTGCAGACCATGATCGAGGAGCTGCAAGTCGGCGCCCGCGAGTCCGTCAGCACCATGAGCGACAGCCAGCGCCACAGCCAGGACAGCGTAGAGATCGCCAACCTCGCCGGCGAACGTCTGAACAGCGTGACCCAGCGCATCGGTGAAATCGACGGGATGAACCAGTCGGTGGCCACCGCGACCGAGGAACAGACTGCCGTGGTCGAGTCGATCAACGTGGATATCACCGAGATCAACACGCTGAACCAGGAGGGCGTCGAGAACTTGCAGGCGACGTTGCGAGCCTGTTCGGATCTGGAGCAGCAGGCTTCGCGCTTGAAGCAACTGGTGGGCAGCTTCCGCATTTAAAGCCGTTCTCCCGGTCGTCTTCGTCGTTCACAACTGTCCGACGAAGACGACCAACATCCCTCCGAAACCGGCCTTGCACCCCACCGCGAAACCCCGACCGAACATCTATTCTTGATAAAGGTCAACCAAGGGAGATCAACGCGGAGGGACGTTCACCGTGCATATCGCTGACATCACCATGTTCTACGCCCCGGCCAGCGGCGGCGTGCGCACCTATCTGGATGCCAAGCACCGTCGCCTGGGTGTGAAGCCCGGGATCCGCCACAGCCTGCTGATACCCGGCGCGCATTTCGGTGAAGATGATGGCGTCTACACGGTTCCCGCCCCTGCCCTGCCTTTCGGCAAAGGCTATCGGTTCCCCTTGCGCCTGGCCCCTTGGCGAAACGTACTGCAGGATCTGCAACCCGATCTGATCGAAGTCGGCGACCCTTACCTCACCGCCTGGGCCGCGCTCGATGCACGGCGACAACTGGATGTGCCGGTGATCGGTTTCTATCACTCGGACCTGCCATTGTTGGTGGGCAACCGCATGGGCCACTGGGTCACGCCGAATGTCGACGCGTATGTGCGCAAGTTGTACGGCAATTTCGACCGGGTGCTGGCGCCCAGCCAGGTCATGGCCGACAAGCTCAGCGGGCTGGGCGTGCGCAATGTCTTCGTGCAACCGTTGGGCGTTGACCTTCAGACCTTCCACCCCGCTGCCCACGACGCCGCGCTGCGCAGCGAACTGGGGATCGCCGAGGATTCGCGCCTGTTGATCTTCGCCGGTCGGGGCTCCAAGGAGAAAAACCTGCCGGTGCTGCTCGACTGCATGAAGCGCCTGGGCCCGCGTTATCACTTGCTGTTGGTCGGTTCGTCGATGCCGGCGTCCGTCCCGGACAACGTCAGCGTGATCGACCGGTTCTGCCCGGCCGCACAGGTCGCGCGGCTGATGGCCAGTGCCGACGCACTGATCCACGCCGGCGATCAGGAAACCTTCGGCCTGGTGATCCTGGAGGCCATGGCCTGCGGCATTCCGGTGGTGGCGGTGGCGGCCGGGGCGTTCGAGGAAATCGTCAGCGAATCCTGTGGCCTGCTCTGCGCGCCGAACAATGCGCAAGCCATGGCCAATGCCGTGCGTGAGCTGTTCAGTCGCGGGGCTGGAGTACTTGGTCAACAGGCACGCCAGCACGTGGAGCGGCATTACGCCTGGGACACGGTGGTCGACAGCCTGCTGGGCCACTACCACGCCGTACTCGGCGATTCGGTTCCTCGGGTGGCCAATGGCTGAATCTCACGAGCGCCCGACGTTAATGCTGGTGCTGCATGACGTGGCACCCTCCACGTGGGCCGATTATCGAGAATTTGTCGAAGCCGTTGACCGGTTGGGCAACGTCCCGATGACGTGGCTGGTGGTCCCGGATTTCCATCGACACGATGCCCTCGAGGCCCACCCGGAGTTCTGTCGAATGCTCGACGAGCGCGTCGCCCGCGGCGATGAACTGGCGCTGCACGGCCATTTCCATGAAGACACCGAGCCTGGTCCGCGCACGGCACGCGACTGGTTCATGCGCCGGGTCTACACCCATGAAGGCGAGTTTTATCAACTGTCCCGTGAAGCCGCCCTCGCCCGCCTGCGCCTCGGCATCGATCTGTTCCGACGCCATTGCTGGCCGCTACACGGTTTCGTGGCACCGGCCTGGTTGATGAGCGCCGGCACCCGCCAGGCACTGCGCGAATTGCCGCTGCGCTACACCAGTGATCCGCAACATCTTTATCACCTGCCGGATTTCGCCGCAGTCGAGGCCCCGGGACTGGTCTGGAGTGCTCGCAGCGCCTGGCGTCGCGGGATATCGAGGATCGTCAGCGAACAGCGCGAGCAGCGCTGGCGTCAGGCGCCGGTGATTCGTCTAGGCTTGCACCCGGTGGACATGCGCCACCGTTTTTCCCGGGATTACTGGTGGCGCACCCTTGAACGACTGCTGGCGGACGGGCGCATCCCAATGACCAAAATCGACTGGCTGACACGCCAGCGCACGCAAGCCGAGCGTGCCGCTTGAGTCGCGGCATTCTGCTGCTGATCGGCCTGCTGGTGGCCGTGGCGGTTCCTGTCCTGCTTGGCGGCAGCGAGACCTGGGAGCGCCTGCAGGCTTTCCCGCTGAATTGGCTGTTGATCATGTTCGCCATGGTTCTGCTGTGCTGGGGCATCAACACCCTGCGCCTGCGGCTGTTGCTCGGCGATCAGCGTGACCGGGTCACACCGGTCAAAAGCCTTGGGGTGGTGATGGCGGCCGAATTCGCCTGGTGCGCCACGCCCGGCGGCAGCGGAGGGCCGTTGACGATCATGGCGCTGCTGGCCCGCAGCGGCGTGCGCCCGGCCCGGGGCAGTGCAGTGTTTGCGATGGATCAGTTGAGTGATCTGCTGTTCTTCCTCTGCGCCCTCAGCGGGATCCTGATCTACGCGCTGTTCCAGCATCTCAGCGACCGTATGGAATGGCTGCTGAGTGTCAGCGCCGTGTCATTGTCCGGGGGCTTGCTCAGTTGCGTGCTGGTCGCGCGCTATCACCGCCGATTGATTCGCCTCAGCGGGCGCCTGCTGGCCGGGATGAACGTCGAACCCCGCACCCGACGGCGCTGGGCGCGGCAGTTGCTGCACTTTCTGGCCGCGTTCACCGATGCGCTGAAGTTGCCGTGGCAGACATTGATCAAAGTTTTCGTCCTGACCTGCGTGCATTGGTCATTGCGATATAGCGTGCTGTATCTGGCGTTGCGTGGGCTGGGGGCGGATGTGCAGTGGGCCTGGACGTTTCTGATCCAGATGCTTTCGCTGGGGGCGGGGCAATTCAGCCTGCTGCCGGGCGGGGCCGGTGCTGCGGAATTGACCTCGGCGGCGCTGCTGGCGCCGATGGTCGGCAAATCGACCGCGGCGGCGGCGATCCTGATCTGGCGGGTGGTGACGTATTACTTCTATCTGCTGGTCGGTGGCCCGGTGTTTCTACTGATGCTGGGCCGGCCATTGCTGAAAAAGCTGCTGAGCGTCAGACAGGCTTCTTGAGGTCATCCTCTTCGTCCTTGAGTTGTTCCCACAGTTCGGCAGCGCCGGGAAACTCCGTGCCGTCCTCCGGACTGAGGTCATCCGGGTCATAGCGGCTCAGGCAGCCTTCGCCGAGGGTGGCGGGGGCTTTGGACGTGGCTTTGTCCAGTGGATCGCTCATCGGTATGTCCTCAAGGTCCGTGGATCGTTCCCACGCTCTGCGTGGGAACGCAGCCCGGGACGCCCTGCGTCCCAGAGCAGACGCGGAGCGTCTGAAGAGGCATTCCCACGCAGAGCGTGGGAACGATCCTGAATCAGAACACCACGGTCTTGTTGCCGTGCACCAGCACGCGGTCTTCCAGGTGGTAGCGCAGGCCACGAGCCAGCACCATCTTCTCGACGTCACGGCCGAAACGCACCATGTCTTCAATGCTGTCACTGTGGCTGACACGCACCACGTCCTGCTCGATGATCGGGCCGGCATCCAGCTCTTCGGTCACGTAGTGGCAGGTCGCACCGATCAGCTTCACGCCACGCATCGAGGCCTGGTGGTACGGTTTGGCACCGACGAACGACGGCAGGAAGCTGTGGTGAATGTTGATGACCTTGTGCGCGTATTCACGGCACATGTCCGGCGGCAGGATCTGCATGTAACGCGCCAGCACCACGACTTCGGCGTCGTGCTGTTTGACCAGACGCGATACCTCATCAAAGGCCGGTTGCTTGTCCTGCGGATTGACTGGCACGTGGTAATAAGGAATGCCGTGCCACTCGACCATGCTGCGCAGGTCGTCGTGGTTGGAAATCACGCAGGAGATCTCGCAATCGAGTTCATCGCTGTGCCAGCGGTGCAGCAGGTCGGCCAGGCAGTGGGATTCGCGGCTGGCCATCAGCACCACGCGTTTTTTCTGCTCGGTGTCGGTGATGCGCCAGTCCATCGAGAACTCTTCGGCGATCGGTGCAAACTTCTCGCGCAATACCTCGATACCGAAAGGCAGGGAATCGGCACGGATTTCGTGACGCATGAAGAACCAGCCAACCTGATTATCCGAGTGGTGGCTCGCTTCGGTGATCCAGCCATTGTGGGCCGCCAGAAAGTTACTGACTTTGGCAACGATGCCAACGCGGTCCGGGCAAGAAATCACCAACCGAAAAGTGCGCATGAGGGGGAAACTCCAGAACTTCGCAAAGGCCGCCATTCTAGCGACTGCGCGGGAAAACTGCAGTAATGATGACCCTCGGAGGCTTACGGCACCCCGTCGCAGCTTTTTTGACGCTCGCGAACGCCAGAATGATGGCGCTGCAATAGCCATGCTTGAACAGCCCTGTGTGAATATCTGTGAAGACTCCATCACAATATTTAACTGAACATTCAATTCAGGGCTTTTCAACGTAACTAATTCAAATAAAAACCCCGGTTAAATGTTTACTTGATGAAACAGCCTGACTATTATTGCAGCACTGTCCCCTGCCATCGCGCACTCCCACATAAGGTAGTAATCATGTCCTTGATCAACGAATATCGTGCCACCGAAGAAGCTATCAAAGAGCTGCAAGCCCGTTTGAAGAACCTGTCGCAAGACGACAAACTGCAAGCCGAGCTGGAATTCGAAGGCAAACTGCGCACACTGATGGGCGAATATTCCAAATCCCTGCGCGACATCATCGCGCTGCTGGATCCAGAGTCCAAAACCAAGGCACCACGTGGCGGCGCAGCCAAAACTACCGGCACCAAGCGTGCTCGCAAAGTTAAACAATACAAAAACCCGCACAACGGCGAAGTCATCGAAACCAAAGGTGGCAACCACAAAACTCTGAAAGAGTGGAAAGCCAAGTGGGGCGGTGACGTGGTTGAAGGCTGGGCTACCCTGCTGGGCTAAGCCGCAACCCTTGTCGCAAAGCGCTTCTGTGACAAAAAAAAACGCCAGCGAATGCTGGCGTTTTTTTATGCCCGGCATTCAAGCGCCGGACATGTTCGATTTCAAAGATCCAAACGTTTGCGCAATGCCTGGACATAGTTCTGCCATTCAACCAACACCTCGGCCTGCATCGGCGTAGCACTAAGCAGCCATTGCTCCATGGCCTCGGCAAAAGATTTCAAGGTATTAGGCGCGCCCCACTCCGGCGCGGACAAGCGCTGCCGGCAAAAGATTCTCCAGCGCTCTTGCTCTTCGAAATTCAACGTATCGGGAAAGTTACGTGCTCGATATCGAAACAACAATTCAGGCAAACGTTCGTCATCGAACGGCCATTGCTCTCGCGCCAATTGGCCAGGATCGGTCGCCCTCACTTGCTCACATAAACGACGATCACGATCACCGATAAATCCGTCGTACAACTGTTGTTCGGGATCTTCACTCGAGGTGAAATCTTCGCTGGCATAAATCGCCGAGACTTTATCTTTCCAAACTTGTTGTGCGTCACTTAGTCGCAAGGCGCGCGCCTGATACAAGGCCATGTCCAGACCCAAGCGCTGCTGATCGTCAGCACGCAACACCGACAATGGCGCCACCACCGGGCACTTGTTGATGTGAATAAGCTTGAGCGGCACCGGCAACTCGTCTTCGGTCAATTCGTCACGCCGGGTATACAGGCGCTGACGCAATGTTTCGGCATCCAGGTCGAGCAGCCCCTGCGGGTCCAGGTGCAGATCACACACGATCAGCGCGTTCTTGTTGCGCGGATGCCAGGCCAGCGGCAGCACCACGCCGACATAACTGCGCGCAGCCGAGAAGCGACCGGAAATGTGCACCATCGGCTGCAACAGACGAATCTGGTCCATCACCTTCTGTTTGCTGCGCAGCTGGAACAGCCAGTCATACAGCTTCGGCTGTTTCTCGCGGATCAATCGGGCCAGGGCAATGGTGGCCCGCACGTCCGACAAGGCTTCGTGCGCGTTGCCGTGATCAATGCCATTGGCAGCGGTCAGGCGTTCGAGCTTGAGCGTCACCCGGCCTTCATCATCGGTCGGCCAGACCAGACCATCGGGGCGCAATGCGTAGGCGGCGCGCACTACATCAATCAGATCCCAGCGACTGTTGCCGCCCTGCCACTCACGGGCATAGGGATCGAAAAAATTGCGGTACAGGCTGTAGCGGGTCATCTCGTCGTCGAAGCGCAAGGTGTTGTATCCCGCGCCGCAGGTGCCGGGGGCGGCGAGCTGAGAATGAACCCGGGTCATGAAGTCGGCTTCGCTCAAGCCTTGTTCGGCGAGACGACTCGGCGTGATGCCGGTGATTGCGCACGCCGCCGGGTGCGGCAGGATGTCTTCGCTGGGCTGGCAGTAGAGATTGACCGGCGCGTCGATTTCGTTGAGTTCGTGGTCGGTGCGGATCCCGGCCACCTGCAACGGACGGTCGCATCGGGGGTTGATGCCGGTGGTTTCGTAGTCGTACCAGAAGATGGAAGTCACGGGCGGTTCCTGAACTGAAGATCGGCAAAGTCTAGGCGTTCAAGCGCCGTCGCGGCCAGCGCCGCATCATTCGGTCACCTTTGGTTGAAGGATGTGTATGACATAGTTATGTCGTTTCCCCCCGAGAGACTGCTAGCATCGGACGCACTTGCATCCCGATCCGGCAACATCAGGTAGCCCATGCTCGAGACCACAGCACCGCCAAGGAAAGCACCGCTGGCCCCGCCACTGGACACGCGGCACCAGGTCGAAACGCCGGAAGGCATCGACCTGCCGCTGCGTCCCGCCGGCCTGATGGTGCGCGCCGTGGCGTTCACCATCGATCTGGGGTTGCGCGGGCTGCTTCTGGGCCTGCTGCTCATGGTGCTGGCGCTGTTCGGCAAGCTCGGCATCGGCCTGGGCTCACTGTTGCTGTTCGTGGTGAGCTGGTGGTACATGGTGCTGTTCGAAGTACTGCGTCAGGGTCGCTCGCCGGGGAAACAATGGATGGGCCTGCGGGTGGTGCACGACGATGGCACGCCGGTCGGCTGGTCGGCCTCCCTGTTGCGCAACCTGCTGCGCTTTGTCGACCTGATGCCGTTCGGCTATTTCCTCGGTGCGATCAGTTGCCTGCAACACCCGACCTTCAAACGCCTCGGCGACATCGCGGCCGGCACGCTGGTGATCTACAGCGAACGCCCGCTCAAGCGCCCGCAATTACTCGATGCCGAACCCCGTCGTTCGCCGATCCCGCTGACCCAGACTGAACAACGTGCCCTGCTCGCTTTCGCCGAGCGCCAGGGCGAGCTTTCGACGGCACGGGTCAATGAACTCGCTGCACTGCTCGCTCAACCACTGCACATCAGCGCGCCGAAAGCCGTCGGTGAGCTCAACGGCATCGCTCGCGGCCTGTTGGGGCCGACATGAAGCAAAGCCTTTTCGAATCCCGCCACAAGGCCGAATGGGAGCGTTTCACGCTGGCTCTCGAACGCCTGGAACGCGGCAAGGGCACCTCGCAGGTGGCGGAATTTCCCAAGGCTTACCGGCGCCTCTGCCAGCATCTGGCCCTGGCGCAGGAGCGCGGCTACAGCAGTTTTCTGGTCGACTCCCTGCAACAGCAAGTGCTGCGCGGTCATCAACAGCTTTACCGGCATCGCAGCCGGATCGGCGCGAACGTGCCGGGTTTCATCCTGGCCGGTTTTCCACAACTGGTGCGCGCCGAATGGCGCTTCGTGCTGGCCGCCGCTCTGCTGTTCTTCGGCAGCCTGATCGGTTTCGGGGTGCTGGTGTATCTGAGTCCCGAATTGATCTACAGCCTGATCCCGGCCGAGCAGGTCCGCGAGATGCAAAGCATGTACGACCCGGTCGCCGGCCACCTCGGGCGTTCGGCCGAACGCGCGGCGAGCGAAGACTGGGTGATGTTCGGCTACTACATCATGCACAACATCGGCATTGCCTTTCAGACCTTCGCCAGTGGTTTGCTGCTGGGAGTGGGCAGCGCGTTTTTCCTGTTCTACAACGGCCTGATCATCGGCGCGGTGGCCGGGCACCTGAGTGAAATCGGCTTCGGCCAGACCTTCTGGTCATTCGTGATCGGGCACGGGGCATTTGAGCTCAGTGCGATTGTTCTGGCCGGTGCGGGGGGGCTGAAACTGGGCTGGGCGTTGATTGCGCCGGGACGCCTTACACGAATCGAGGCGCTGCAGATTGCGGCGCGCCGGAGCATCCTGCTGATCTGTGGCGTGATGCTGTTCCTGTTGATCGCCGCGTTAATCGAAGCCTACTGGTCGTCGCGCACCGGGGTTTCGCCGCAGACCAAATACCTGGTCGGCGCCGGGCTCTGGCTCTGCGTGGCGCTCTATCTGCTGTTCGCCGGAAGGACCCGCCATGCGCCTGAGTGACGCAACCGTGGCAATCCGTCCGCGCACCACCTGGGAAGCCATGGACCTGGGCGTGCTCATGAGCCAGCAGCACCGGCGCCTGCTGATGACCAGTTGGGCCCTCGTCACCCTGCCGCTGTTCGCAATACTCAGCCTGTTGTTGTGGGATTCACCGTCACTCGCCGTGTTCATCTTCTGGTGGCTGAAACCGGCCTACGAACGCTTGCCGCTGTACATCCTGTCCAAGGCGCTGTTCGGCGAAACACCCACCTTGAAACAGGCCTTGCGCCAATGGCCGCGCCTGCTCAAGCCGCAACTCATCGCCAGCCTGACCTGGCGCCGGTTCAGCCTGAGCCGCAGCTTCCTGCTGCCGGTGCTGCAACTCGAAGGCCTCGACGGCACGGCGCGCCAGCAGCGTTTGCAAGTACTGTTGCAACGCAATGCCGGCGCCGCGCAGTGGCTGACGATCATCGGCGTGCATCTGGAAACGGCGCTGTGGATCGGCCTGATGGTGTTGTTCTACCTGCTTCTGCCGCAACAGGTCGAAACCGATTGGGACTGGCAAAGCCTGATCTTCGCAGCCGACCACGAATGGCGCTGGCTGGAGCATCTGACCAATGCGTTCTATGCGCTGATCCTGGTGATCTGGGAACCGGTGTATGTCGCCTGCGGGTTCAGCCTGTATCTGAACCGCCGCACCGTCCTCGAAGCCTGGGACATCGAACTGGTGTTCCGCCGCTTGCGCCAGCGTTTGAACAGCAGCGCAATCGGCTTGCTGCTGGTGATGTGTCTGCTGTTGCCGGGGTTGCCCTCAGCCTGGGCTGCCGAACCTGCCACTGCGCCTGATGCACCGCGTCTGTTGAATCAGCCGCTGACCAGCGAGGCATCACGCGACAGCATCAAGGCCTTGCTCGAACAACCGCCGTTCAAGAACAAGGAAACCGTCACCCGTTATCGCTTCGGCGAAGATCCCGCTGCCGCCGAAAAAGCCAGGGAAAGTGAAGCACCGCAATGGTTGAAAACACTGCTCGACTGGCTGGACGGCCGACACCTCGACGGCCTGGCCAAGGCGATTGAAGTCGTGCTGTGGGGCGCAGTGATCGCAGGACTCGGCTGGCTGCTCTGGCGCTATCGGGACTTTCTGCAAACCTTCGTCGGCCGCCGTCCGCGCTTGCCCAAACAGACCAAAAGGCCCTTGCCACAACAAGCCTTCGGTCTGGATCTGCAAAAGGAAAGCCTGCCGGATGACATCGCCAGCCACGCGGAACAGCTCTGGCAAACCGAGCCGCGTGCGGCATTGGGGCTTTTGTACCGGGCACTGCTCTGTCATCTGCTGCACGATTTCAACCTGAACCTGAAACCCGCCGATACCGAAAACGAAGTGCTGGCCCGGATCGAGCAGTTGCAACGTCCGGATCTGCTCACTTATAGCCGTCACCTCACCGGCCATTGGCAGAACATGGCCTACGGGCACCGCGTACCGGCGGCACATCTGCAACAGGAATTGTGTGATGGCTGGCGCTCCCTGTTCGGCCACGGAGCCGCCCGTTGAACCGGCGCGCGCTCTGGCTTCTGGGCGGTGCGCTGATCGTCGCCCTGCTCGCTGCGCTGGGCATTTATCTGTACCTCAAGGCCACGCCTTACCAGGCCGAGGTCGATCACGGCCCGTCTCCCGCCGCGCAAGCCAACCCTTATCTGGCGGCTGAGATGTTTCTGCGCAAGCGCGGGATCGACGTCAGCCATGCCGAAAGCCTTGCCGTGCTACCTGAAATCGATCCGCGCCAGCACACTTTGCTGATGTTCAACGACCGCTCGAAAATGACTCCGCGTCAGGTTGACCAGGTATTGAACTGGGCCCGGGCCGGCGGAAGGCTGGTGTTCGTCGCCGAATCGATCTGGGATGAAAAGACCGGCCAGAGCAACGACCTGCTGCTCGACCGCGTGCAACTGCGTCAATCCTTCAGCAAGGATCTCAAGGATCCGCCGCCGGATGCCGCCGAAGACCCGTTCCCGAATCTGACCAAACTCTATCTGGAAGACGAAGACGCACCCGCCTACGCCGGATTCGACACCGCGTTCCACCTCGACGACCCGAAAAACCTCGCCCAGGCCTGGGCCAACAGCGCGAAAGCCACGCACATGATGCAACTGGCTTTCGGCCTCGGCACGATCACCGTGGTCACCGATGCCGATCTGTGGAAAACCCCGGCGATTGCGCAGCACGACAATGCCTGGCTGCTCTGGTACCTCAGCGCCGACACCGCCGTGACCTTGTTGTACAACACCGAACACGACGGTCTGCCGACCTTGCTCTGGCGCTATTTCCCGCAGGCCATCGTCGCCTTGCTGGCGTTGATCGGCCTGTGGCTGTGGCATGTCGGCGTGCGTCACGGCCCGGTGCAGGCGACCGCCCCCAGCGGTCGTCGGCAGTTGATGGAACACCTGCGCGCCAGTGCCGGTTTCGTCCTGCGTCACAACGGCCAGCAGACCTTGCTGCAAGCGTTGCAGCAGGACGTCCTGCGCCGTGCCCGTCACCGTCATCCCGGTTTCGACCAACTGAATGTCGCCGAACAATGGCTGGTGCTGTCGCGCCTGACCCGCCAACCAACCCGTGCCATCAGCCAGGCCCTGAGCCCGGCACCGAAGCGGCGCATGTCCAGCGCCGAATTCTGCCGTCAGGTCGCCCACCTGCAAGCCTTGAGGAACACGCTATGACCGAACACATCGAACCCGGCTCACCCAGCCACGTGGCTCAGCAACGCCAGCGCGCCAGCCAGTTGGCCCAGGCGGTGCGCGGCGAATTGCAGAAGGCGCTGATCGGCCAGAACCCGGTGATCGACGATGTGCTGACCGCGCTGATCGCCGGCGGCCATGTGCTGCTCGAAGGCGTTCCCGGCCTCGGCAAAACCTTGTTGGTACGCGCCCTGGCGAAGTGCTTCGGCGGCGAGTTCGCGCGCATTCAGTTCACCCCGGACCTGATGCCCAGCGACGTCACCGGCCACGCTGTCTACGACCTGCAGACCGAACAATTCAAACTGCGCAAAGGTCCGCTGTTCACCCACCTGTTGCTGGCCGATGAGATCAACCGCGCCCCGGCCAAGACGCAAGCCGCCCTGCTCGAAGCGATGCAGGAACGTCAGGTCACTCTCGAAGGCCGGGCCCTGCCGATTGCTCAACCGTTCATGGTGCTCGCCACGCAGAACCCGATCGAACAGGAAGGCACCTATCCCCTGCCGGAAGCCGAGCTTGACCGTTTCATGATCAAGGTGCGCATGGATTACCCCGACGCCGACCAGGAGCTGGACATGGTGCGTCAGGTCAGCCGCTCGACCCGCGCCGACATGCTCGATGTGCAACCGCTGCGCACCGTGTTGCAGGCCAAGGACGTGCAAGCCCTGCAACGCATCGCCAGCGATCTGCCGCTGGACGATCAGGTGCTCGATTACGCCGTGCGTCTGGCGCGCAGCACCCGCACCTGGCCGGGACTGAGCCTCGGCGCCGGACCGCGCGCCTCTATTGCACTGGTGCGTTGCGCCCGCGCCAGGGCCCTGTTGCGCGGCGGTGAATTCGTGATTCCCGACGACATCAAGGGTTGCGCACTGGCGGTGTTGCGCCATCGTGTACGCCTTGCACCGGAGCTGGACATCGAAGGGCTGCAAGTCGATCAAGTCCTTCAGCAATTGCTCGACCAGATCCCGGCGCCGCGCCTGTGAAACCCTCGCGCCTGCTGTTGATCTGGCTGGCGATCCTGCTGGCCATCGGCATTGTGCTGGGCGCGTTGCAGGCGCTGGACGTCGAGGTGCCTGCGAGCCTGCTGTCGATCAACTGGGGATTGTTGCTGGCGCTGTTTGCACTGAGCCTGCTGGACGCACTGCGCCTCAGGCGCCTGCCATCGCCTCGGGTACACCGACAAATGCCCGGCAGCCTGGCCCTCGGTCGTTGGAGCGAAGTGCGGCTGGAGGTCGAACACGACTTCCCGCAACCACTGGAGATTCAAATCTTCGATCACATCCCCGATGGCCTGGACTTTGAAAACCTGCCACTCGCCACCGAGCTGCAACCCGGCCAGCGCAGCCTGATCGGCTATCGCCTGCGCCCGCTCAAGCGCGGCCACTTCAGCTTCGAAACCTGCGAGCTCAACCTGCCGAGCCCCTTCGGCCTGTGGTTCGGCAAACGCCTGCTGAACATCACCGACCAGACCCGCGTCTACCCCGACTTCGCCCGCCTCTACGGCGGCCAACTGCTGGCGGTCGACAACTGGCTGAGCCGGCTCGGCGTGCGCCAGCGCCAACGCCGTGGCCAGGGAATGGAATTTCACCAACTACGAGAATTTCGCGAAGGCGACAGCCTGCGCCAGATCGACTGGAAAGCCACCGCCCGCCATCGCACACCGATTGCCCGGGAGTACGAAGACGAGCGGGATCAACAGATTGTTTTCATGCTCGATTGCGGGCGGCAGATGCGCAGTCAGGATGGGGAGCTGTCGCATTTCGATCATGCGTTGAATGCATGTTTGCTGCTGAGTCATGTGGCGTTGCGGCAGGGGGATGCGGTGGGATTCATGACCTTTGCCAGTAATCAGCCGCGGTTTATTGCACCGGTCAAAGGTGCGGGGCAGCTCAAGGTGTTGCTCAACGGTGTTTACGATCTGGATAGCACGCGGCGTTCGGCGGATTATCCGGCGGCGGTGAATCAGTTGCTGGCGAGGCAGAAGCGGCGGGCGCTGGTGGTGTTGGTAACCAATGTGCGGGATAAGGATGATGAAGAACTGCTGAGTGCCGTCAGACAGCTTAGCCAACAGCATCGAGTACTCGTTGCCAGCCTGCGAGAGAGCACACTTGAAGACGCACGGCATGCGCAGGTGCAAACGATCGGGCAAGCGCTTGAATACTGCGCGACTGTGGATTACCTGAATGACCGGGCAGAACTTCATGAGCAGTTGAGCGCCCATGGACTACAAGTTCTGGATGTCGAGCCCGACAAGCTGGGTACAGAGATGCTGACCCGGTACTTGAGCTGGAAAAGAGCCGGGGAATTTTAATGCCCCGGCTCGATGGCGGCGTTTTGTGCAAGCGCTCGGCCTATGCAATCACTTCAATGAGCATTCGCTGCACAAAGATGGCGTCCCTGGAAGCAACGACTAATGCCAGATGCGTGCCCACTGGGGCTGAAAGTCTGATTGCCCAATTGAACCAGCCGTTTCCATTCATAGGCTGGTAGTGACCCTGCACTGGGTCAGACGAAATATCGTTGTCCAGAAAGATGGCAAATTCCTTGTCTGCTGTCCCTTCATTCGCATCTCCAATGAATCGAATGAACTGCTCCTTGCCGGGCCTCAACTCGACGACAAAATCTGGAAGCAACAAAGGGCGATCATTGACCCATAAAGTAATACCGCGCGCTGCGGGGTCCCTGACCCACACCCTCTTCGCCAGCGTCTTCTCCCCTTCCTGCCCCGCATTGATCGTTGCGCTCACTGTTGCAAAGTGATCATCCACAGGTCGCTTAGCTTTGAAGACAAGAGGAAGTGACCAGCCTTCAGGGTCAGTACGAGAGTGCAGGTTCATTTCTCCCGTAGAACGCATCAGCACGCTGACGCCTGATATCGCCGGGGATACGCGAGCTTGAAGCGTAAAATTACTGCCGGCTTCGGCTTCAGAAACCGAGACCTTCAACTCAGCCAACTCAAGAAATACCACGGTATAAGCCAGCGATTTCTCATTACCAAACCCTACCGTCGCCGTCAGAACCTTCTCCCCGGGTTCAGTCGGTGTGAAAAGAATGAATGACGTCCCATCAGCATTTGAATGAGTGAACGGCAACGACTCTCCACCGAACACCCAACTGATTCTGACTCCGCCCATCGGTTGTCCGCTTTGGCTTCCAATGACCTTGATATCAGCCCTCACCTGCTCACCCACTGCAATTGTCGTGGCTGGCGTCGTCAACGACTGAATCAACGGTACGTCCCCGGTATACGCCAATACCGCCTCATCCCACCCCACCCGCCCGCCTTCAACCATGGCTGTCAGGAGACCATCGCCCTTGTTTGAATAAGTGAAGGTCAAACTGGCGATACCCAGCTCATCGGTCAGTGACGGTTCCAATGTTTGTCCGGCGAACGCCCACACCACTGAAACCCCGGCCAATGGCAAACCGGTCAAGGCAGATGTCACTTTTGCTTTGGCGTGAGCCCGAGACACATCCGGAGGCTCTCTGGAGCCGGTCGGTTCATACAGTTCAACAATTTTCCGGGGTTCTGCGAGAGTAAACCCCATCGCAACCGAATCCGAATTCACAGCGTCGCCAACCTTCGCAATCACCTGACTGGCACCGGGCGTAGCAGGAACAAAGCTCACAGTCGCTCGACCGTAAAAGTCAGTCACCGTGTTCACGTCCCTCAGATCAGGATGACTGAACGTCACGACCACCCCCCTCATCGGTTTCCCGCTGGTCGACGATATGACCTCTACCACAGCGACAAACGCTTCTCTCCAGAGAAGCTGCGAACCGGCCCGACTGACCGTACTGAGCTTCATGACCTGCGAGCCCGGCCCCTGCGACATCGCATTGGCCGGTGACAGACGCGCCAGCCGCTCGGCAGAAAGCAGCAAGTTAAAGCCGGCGTTGATCAAATCACCCGCACTCAACTCGAACCTCGCCAGCCCGCGACTAACAACCTGCGGCGCACCCAACGGCGGATCGTAGCGATTGCCCAATGCCGACGGCGCGGTGCCGGTCTGTCCCAGACACACAACTTGCCCTTCCAATGACTCTGGAAAAAACGCCACGATACTGTGCCTGCCCTTTCGACGGGGAAAACCGGTTTTATGGCCCCATGGTTCCTGCTTCTCGCCGTCGATACTCATCGTGACCCGTGTCCACGGATCGAATGCCGACGGCTGAACTATCGCGTTTTTTTCTTCCGGATAATTGTCGTACAGGCTGAGCAACGACAACTGCACATGATGAATGTCGTCATTCGTGGGGACAAAACCATAACCGGAGTTGCCTTCGGCATCAGTCTCTACAACAACGGGATCACCCTCGGCGCGCCATGTGACCGACACTCCCGGGACGCGCTGCCCGGTGAAACGCGACACCACCCGTGCCCACGTCCAGGCCCGATCCTGATTCACCACCGGATCCACCGGCGACTCAAGCACACCGTCAAAACGCACGGCGTTATGCGCCAGACTCATCGGCACAGGGTGGGCGATAAATTTTAGTTGAGGCACACTCAGCGTCAGCGCGAACTCGCCTTTCACCTCACTGTCGATAAAGCCCAGTTCCCACAAAGCACCGTCGGCACCCAGCGTCTGAGGCTCATCCAGGAGAGGAAGCACCGTGGCGCCCAACTGCTCGGCTGGTGTCCCCGACCAGGTCAGTGTTGCCATCAGTCCCGCCAACGGACTCAGGGCTTGGGCCCAGATGGAAAAACGATGCTCCGCCCCCAGGCAGGGATAAAGCCGCCCTCCATCGAGTGCAGCCGAAACCTGATCGAACCGGACGCTGAGTTCTTTTGTCAGGTCTTGATGGATGAGCCGCCCGGACAGCTCTCGAGCATCGGCAACCCCCTGCGCCTCAAGCTTCAGCTCAAACAGGCGGCTGATGCTGGTGTCCTCACTGGAGCTGAGCGACCAGGTCACGCCCTCAGCCACCAAGAGGAAAGGCTGGTCAAGGCCGGAAGGCTCCAGACCGATCTTTGGGTCAACCTCTCGCCAGTTCAAACGGATGGTTTTCGTGCCGATCCAGGCACTGCCGCGCACTGGCACGATTTTCAGGCTATGGGTCTTGCCACGCCGACAGATCAAGCCAAGCGCTTGGCGGTCGACGGTCTCTCCATCCAGAAGAATTTCCACATGCTGCTTCCAGGAGCTGGTCGCGATCGCCTGCACGGCGAAGCTTTTCTCGGTGGGCTCGGCCTCCTCATGAGCCATGATCCTGGCAATGACCGTGTGACTTCCGGCAGCGCGAGGCTGATAGGTGTGACTCGACCAACCGCCCGCCCCCGTGAAAGACCGCGTGACGGTTCCGTCCGGGTCGTCCCAGAGAACCAGCGCCCGTTCCACCGGATCACCAACACCGGATGCGGTTTCATGCAACACCTGCACCCACATCCGTGCGCTTTCGTTTTCATCCACCACGCAAACCCTGTCAGGCTCACGCACATCGCCTGGCTTGACGACGTTGCGGGCGAGTGACATGGGCTTCAAGGATGAAGCCTTCTGCAAGTGCGAACACTTCAATGCCAGAGAGAACTGGCCGTCGATCCGGTCCTGACATTGCAGTATCCACTCCAGATCGTCATTGCCGATCAGAACCGGGCTTGACGGTTCCGGCTTGGTGGTGATCCCCAGATAATCGGCATGCTCTCCGCTCCAGTCCAGGCTTACCAAGGTGCCCTTCAGTACGGCGGGAAACCTGACCTTCAACGAATAACTCGTTCCGCGATTGGGATACCCTTTCTGCTCCCATGGCCGCAGCTCCGCTGCGACGAGGGTCAAGACGTCTTTCAACGGGTCGGTCGCCAATGCCTTGACTTCGAAGGTCTCGGTCACGACTCCACTGGTGTAATAGCGACTTTCGACCGACACATGAATGCGCAAGTCGCCGGCTTGGAGTGGTCTGTGATCAAACCAGGCCCAGCCCTGATCGTCGGTCAGCGACGTGGTTTTTATGCTTGTCCCTTCCACGGTCCAGGTGACCGCTCTTCCCTCCAGGGCCTTGTCGGTGTAGTACGACCCCACACGAACCCCAACCCGCGCCGACTGATCTTTGTACTCCAGAACCACGTAATGTGCCGCCGCCTTCAGCTCGAGAAACTTCAAGCGATGATGATCCAGTGAAACCGGAATCAGCTTCGGCGGTGCGTTGAACTCGTTCAATAAGCGCAGGGTAAACCGATGCGGTGGTTCGCCTTCGATGTCCGGGCAACTGAGCGCCCAGGGATCTTCCAGCGGCTTGTCCCCGCCCCAGGGCGGATTGGCGACTATCGCCCCCTGCGGATTGTTTTCAATCTCCAGGGATGCACGCGTGCCGAGCCATTGGTCATCATCTGCGTAAACGCCGATCAACCGGTGCGCATAAGATGAGTCCGCTCCCAGACACAAAGGCAAGGATTGATCCAGTGGCAAAGTCTGCTCATCCAGCTTTACCGCTTGCAGCTTCGTCGCTGGCAGGTGCAATTGAAGATTGATATTGGTAATGCGCAAACTGGAAAGGTAATCACCCGGTTCATTGGGTGGACTGGCAATCGCAACACGCAATTGCTGCGCTTGCTGAAGTGGCAATGTGACTTTCACTTCGTATGAAACAGGGTTGAACTCGCTGGACAGGCCGTTCGCCTCACGTACCTGGTCGGCTTTTCGGTCGCGGGCCGGCCCCACACGCAACGGGATTTCCTGCTCACCGGGAACCCCTTCCACACTCAGTTTCAGCACGCCTTCCTGTTTGTGGTACATCTCGCAAAGGCAGGTTAAAACATAGTAAGCATCGGCACTTGCGGTCTTGGGAACCTCGATAAGCTGAAACGCCGACGAGCGATCCTGGGCAGATAAACAAAATATGCGGAAGCCGCCGTATTGCAGCTCCTTTTTTACGGTGTAAGCCGGGTTGATCGCCCCTCTTGTCCAACCTGTCGTGAGCGGTTTAGCGAAGTCTCCGTTGACGATCAGGTTTCGCTCAGCATGAATGCCAGGGTTAGCCATGATCGCCGCTCCTTTTGAGATTACGCTTGGCAGCCTTCGCTTCGGCGGATGTCACCAGGTTTTCCACCGCCAGCCTGAAAGTCGGCTCACCGACCTTGGCGGTGTAGCGAATGTGGAAAATGATGTCTGGCAGCGATGCGAGCACCGACTCTTGAGGTTGTTTTTTCGGCCACGGGAATTCGATCACCCAGGAAGAGTCAGCCCCGGTATTCTCAAAAGAGCGAAGCAGGCCTGTATCCTGATCTTCCGTCACCCGCCCGTCATCATTCACCCCTCTGGAAATGCCGATCTGTTGACCAACGCGGGTGTTGAACACCACACCTTCCGGCACGAACGAGCTCTCGGGCTCGTGCAGGTATTCCACAGCCCTCGGTGCAGGCCGGATGACAGTCCGACTACCAGTCTGGGTCACGGTGGCCTTTGCATTCTCGAAGGGGCCGAACACTCCGGGCAAGTCGACCTCGACCGATCGGATCAAACGGCAGTATTCACCGGGATGGTCGCGGTTGTAGTTCAGCTCGCTGACCTTGAACGCCAACCGGCCTGTGTCCTTGAGTTTTTCAAGTGCCTTGACCCAACTGTCCGCGCCAGGTTGAGGCTCGGTGGGATCATCGAACAGCGCGCGCAAGGAGACCGTTTTGACCCGCTCCAGACGCCGCTCGAAGCTTTGCAAGTGGTCGCGCTCCATACGCATCAGAAATCCGCGCAGTTGTTCCCCGGCCGTCAGGCCATGATGCTTATCGGACCAGACCTTCGGCAAGAGTTCCGGTGAGTCATAGTCACCGGTCTGGGCGCTGAGCGATGCCTGGGCGCTGATGCACAGACTGACGGTCGCGTCATAAGCCTGATAGTAAAGAGCCTTGAGCTGGCCCAGCAGCCATTCGTACAGGGCACCGGGGGCGCTGCGTTTCTGCAGAAAATCGTACACCGCCAACGCCTGGCGATTGGACAACAGTGCCAGCTCCAGGCTGGATCGGGCAGCCTCTACCGCAATCTCCTGCGCTTTGATCTGCTCGTCTGTAGCCAACAGTTCGGCCTGTGCCAGCTTGCGTTGCAGTTCCCATTCTCGAAGACGCAGTCGGTAGCCTTCGGTCACGGATCTTTTTTCGGCATCGGCCTGCTTGCCCATCGAAGCAATCTGCAAGCCAAAGGCCAGCGCTTGGGGCACAGCTTCCGGATTCCCCCCGCCGTTGGCTGTCCCGACGATCTTCGGAAGGGCCGAGACCAGACCCGCATAGGCCTGTACAGCCACCGATGCCTGATTGATCTGCTTGGCGGCGTGCAGATCATCCATGATCTTGTATTCTTCCTGGCTGACATTTACTTCGCACCACCCGGAATATTCGTCAGCCCGTTGCTGTACCGTTTCGCGACTCTGACGCAACGCCGCCAGGGTTGCCTGCATCTGGGCGATGGACTTTTCCTGAAGGATTTTCGTCCATTCGCCCTGCTCCACCAGATGCCTTTGCTGCAGTTCGCCCTGTTGCGCCGAATCGCGTTGCTCCATGAAGCGCAGTACCTGATTGCCGTAATCCTGCAGCGCCTGCACCGAGCGTAGCGCCAGTTCGAACGTCACCCGCCAGTTATAGGCATTGACCACTGGCCGACCGCCCATCGGCCTGGGCCCGGCACTGCCGCCGGCGGCCAGGTCTCGCAACAGTTGCGCAGGATCGCCAGCAGGCTCGTACAACCGCACATCCATGGGCTTGCCATCAATGGTCAACCATTCACGCATATTGTGCAGACGCTGCCGGGGCTTCTGGAAAATGCTCAGCAACCGCTCATTGTTCGGCTTTTTGAACGACTCGCTCGCAATCAGGCCCATTGGCGGTGCAGTGGGAGCCGAGGACGCGATGTCAGCAAGGGAATACTCGTGCGTTTTTTCAAATGCCTCCATTGTCGGACCAATCGCACTCTTTTCAATCAGAGTGCCGAGCGTCTGCTCCTGCCAGTCAGTCATCGAGCGTACCAATGGAGGGTCACCCATCAGGCGCTGGGCCTGCTCGTAACACTGTTTGGCTACCACCAGGCTGTCCATCGTCTGTTGCCGGTAATACCAATCGCCCTCCGCTATCAGGTTCAAGACGTAATCGAGGAATATCTGAATCCGAAAATGCCTTGGCTTCGACATACTGATCGCATACGGATCATCCACGGCTTGACTTTCATACCCCGGATGACCGTTACACACCAAAGGGCGGCATCGCCAGTAGAGCGATTTATCGGAAGGTTTCACGGGGTTTGAAGGTTCGTCCGCGACGCCTTGCGGATCGAATATCCGACGCAACCAGTCTTCCGCTTCGCGGTAGCGGTTCTCATCGCGAAGGCGAATGGCCAACAGGTGAATCAGGTAAAAAAACAGCTCCCAGAAATACAAACCATTGGCACTATTGAACGCTCCGTTGGGTTCACTGACCGCCCCGGCTTCCGAGTCCGGTTCTTCCAGAAACTGTGTAGTCCAGTCGAGTACGGCCTCCAACGATATGTTGGCGAGGGCAACCAGACGCGGACCAAATAGCGAATTCAGGCGTACCCGTTCCAAAGTGCCCGCTTTATTGAAGGCAAGAAACTGCGCCGCATTGGCCCGATTCCTTTCCAGCACGGCAGGATCGAAGCCCACGATGTTCCTCATATTCAGGACGAATTGTTTTCGGCCATATCCCTGGGCTGCTGATGTGGCACCAAAGGTGAAAGTGAAGTCGCTGGTAAAACCGCCTGAATTGCGTTTATAGATCAGCCAGACGGTGCCCCATCCCCCCTCACCTGAAAAGGATCCTTTGGTTGCCACTGGATCGTCACCCGACGGTGTTCCGGACAAGGTCAGATCGAATTCGACTTTCGCCACATTTCCTTTGCGATTCGCCTTGCAAACGGCTCTGACAGCCAGGATGTCTCCAGTGGAATGAGTCAGAACAAAGGCTTCAAGCTCAAAGAAGTTCGTCAATGTCCCCGGCGTCAATACCGTGGTGGCAATTTTCGGCTGTGTCTGCGCAGTCAACGAGTGCTGGACCGTCAATACACTGGCAAACCGTTCTGCCAGTATTATTAGCCAGCTGCCATCATCGGTAATCACCGGACTAAACAGCACATCGCGCACTATGGGCTGCGAAGGCTCGTCCCCATTGAAAAACAACACCCCAAGACAACCGTCGGGATGACCTTCAGTGCTGCGCACCGTGGCAATCAAACGACTGCCGGCGGCCGGCGCAACGTCACTGGTGGTGCTTTGCAGGTTGGAGGTGGGGGACCAGTCTCCGTTCTGCGATCGGAACGCCACATTGATATCCAGTTTGAACGGCACATACCCTGGTTCCCCCTTTACACCGATCGCGTTGGTCAATTCAGCCCAGATCAGACAAGGCCGCCCGCTCCAGAACACAGGACGCATGTCGAGCACCGTCCCGGTGACCCCCACATCGATGATGCTCCACTCGTGCCAGGCCGCTGGATTGACCGCGGTGCAGGTCGGTGTCAGCTCGATATCCGCTTCGCGCCAATAGTGTCTGAACGGGGACACTCGCTCACGTCCGACGAAAAAGTAACGCCCATTCACTGCCGCCGTGCCATGCAAGAAGGCACTGATGACTTCCAGATTGCAGATTCCCTCAAAGGCCGTCAGGTAATTGCGCAGAGCCACCAACACCGAGTCCGTGCTCAAGCGCGTCTGGTTCAGATCTGTCACCAATGCCTGGAACAGGCTGGTCGCGTTTGGCCGTACGAGAGGCGTCATGAAATCTTCCGGATAGATGGAAAGCAGCCGCAGCGCCGCCCAGTCCGAGTAATTGCGATAGAACGCCCAACGCTTCAGATCCTCCTCGGGGAACGCCGTTTTCAAATATCCCGGTTCAAGCTTCTGGTAAGCAGCGTGGATGAACTTCTGCGCACAACTGATTGCTTCAGCACCCTGGGTACTCGGCACCTTGTGGCTGTTCTGCGAATCCATACGCAACAGCTCATTCAAGTGGTCGACGTTTTTAATGATGTTGAATGGACCATCAGTTGCGCCCATAGAGCCCAGGCAATACTCGACCAGTGCAGTGCGACGCTGTTCCAGCAACTCGTTGATGATGCTCTGACTCATGATCCATTCTCCTGTCGCAAGGGCTGCGCGGACGTAGGGGTTTCACTCAGGAGCGGCTGGGGATCAAACACAATCGGATCGAATATATGTGTGATTTCGCTGGATTCGGAGTGCACGGCGCACTCAAACATCCCACCGGTCGGGCTGTACACAACCGCGCGGGCGATGCCCTCCTGAGTTGTGAACCCCTGTGCGGGCCGGATTACCGCCTCGACATGCCGCGAAGGGTCGTCGCCGGTAGCTGTCGCGGTCCAGCGCACCAATTTGTGCTTGCCCAGGTTTCCGTAGCTATCCATGAGCTTGGCGGACAGCTCGACCGCCTGCCCCGATGGAACGACGCTTACCGGCACGGCTGAAATGAACTGCGGCGGGAAATCCAGATTCTGCGAATCTTCCACCAGTGCTATGAGCGGCGATTCCTTTGGTGCAATCAGGGCGACCCAGAACAGCACTCGCTCGGTGCCCATGATCTTGCCCGGCGTAAACGTCACTTCTGCTACACCGAGAGGGTCGGTTTTCCCGACCTCAAGGGTTCCGAGGCTGGCCTGCCCATGGATTGACACGCCACTGAGCGCCTCGCCGGCCGCGCTTTTCAAAGTGATGGTAAAAACGATCTTGCCAAGGCTGCCGGCAATGACTTCGGTGTTGTCCGGTTTGATTGTCATGGTGACAAGCGGCCGGCCAAGTTCGTCGGATGGCCGGATCGGCGACGCCGTGTCCGAAAGGCTCAACAAGGCGCGCTCGGCAGCATCCTTGTACTTCTCCTTGACGATGGTTTCGGGCAGCGCCCCCAGCAGAAAGATCATCTGCGCATCCATGTTCGTGTGCCTGGCCAACTCTCGCACCCGAATCAACAGATCCAGTTGTTTCAGCGTCTTCAGGAGCTTGTATTGCGGGTCGATCCGGGTGATGCACTCGTGTACTTCCTGCTCGCTCCAGTCGAAAAACCGTGCCAGCCACACTTCGGATGCCTGTTGCGCCAGCCGCAGGGCGTCCACGGACAATTTTTCGGGATCGCCCAGCTCATGGACTTGCCGCAGATACTCGAGCAACTCGGTGTGAGGCCGCTTGCTGATTTCGAAGGCATGATTCAAAACTGTCAGGTAATACAGCGTGGTCACGTTGAAAGCATGGGGATCGTCCTGCTTCCACCAGACATTGAGGCCGTAGTCGAGCAATTCACTGAGCTCTTCGATACTCATGTCCAGTTCAGTGACGACTGCACTGCGCCGGAGTACATCGGCCAGCAGCGTGAACAACGGATCAAGCGGGACGTTGCGCGCCATGCCCGGCAACAGCATGTCCTCGCCCATGTGATCGACAATCCGTGTCAACAACTCGTAGGGCGTCGACTTCGCCCAGCGAAGAATCCGCAACGCCCGCTCCGCGTCCAGTCCGGCATACACCGCCAGACTTTCCCTGACCACCGAAACCTGAGTATCGCGAGCCTGCAACAGAACCGTGAGCATGATCTCGACAATCGGTTTGCGCAAAGCGGCGTCGTCCTCTTCCAGTCCATCCCTGACTGCCTTGTCGAGCTCCTCACGTGCAAACGCCAGGTACTCGGCCTCCGTGCCAACCACGGATTTCACCAGCCCGCGCGGATCGGTAAGCGTCGTCATCAGATCTCGCCAGTCTCTGCCTGTCAGCGGCGGCACTCCGGCCCTCAGAAAAGCGGTGTGGGTCAACAGCGCAGCGTCCAGCAAATTGCGGACCTGCTCGAACAAGCGCAGCTCAGCCTCGGACGCCACGTTGGAGACCTGCAGATCGGCCACCCGCTGCAATACCTACAGCACAGACAAGTTGCGGGTCTGGCACCAATAGCGGCAAGACACCAGGGCGAGGATGAGGTCCAGCACGTCGGGAATATCGTCGTCCGGCTCTCGGGCGGGCTTGATGGCCGGCACACCTGCCAGACCAGCCACCCACGCCTCCCCACCCAACACGCTGAGCATCAACAGACCTTCCACAGGTGTCATGTTCAGCAAGCGCGGCAATTTCACCAGGCGATAAAACGCCGACAGGATCTCGTTGCTGCGCAGCAACGTGTCATTGAGTCCATGAGCTCTCGCGATGGCCAGCGCCAGGTATTGATAGGTTTGCAGGTCGATGTCCAGCGCGCTGCAAATATGGGAGATGGTGAGGTCAATTTCGTCGGGAGCGAGCAGTAAGGGAAACGGTTGATCGTCCAGCGGAAGTGGCACGCGGTAGTCACCCTGGCGGTTGTTGAACACTTGATCAAATGCTGACAACGCCTCCTTGCGCCCATAAATCGACAGTTTGTCGATGAATGCTGCGAAGTCCAGTGGCGTGCATCCATACGCTTCACGCAGGGTCTGGAAAAGACCGATCGCATGAACAGTGTCAGGGGTAATCCACAAGTCACCACTGCCTTCGGCGTTGAAAGCGGCGACAAGCATTGCGTCAACTTGTTCGGGCGGTAACCCGAGCCACAGATCCAGACGTCGTTTGCGGTTAATCCGATCGTAACGAGCAGGTTTGGTGGGGGACTCGGTCAATTTATGCAGAACAGAGGGCCTACCGTAATCGACACTAATGGCAGGTGCCGTACCGTTATTAATGTAAACCGAACCGGAGCGCTCGCTCTCTTGCTCGGCCTTTGGCCCATAGATTTTCACGTTGGGAGACCGTACCGGAGCGTAATGAAGAATCGACAAAAACGCTTCAACCCCATCAGCATCGAGTTTGGTCTTCTGACCAAAAATCTGCACCCGATCGAGGTCTTTCCAATCCACCTGACCAGTACCGAAGTTCTTTACATAGAAGTCCACTTTCTCGTCGTCAGAAGTGACCGGGGGTTCAGTCAGCAAAGCGCGTTGAAACGGTCCAAGCCGTGAAGCATGGGCCAAAGCGCGACCGGAATCGTCATCCCTGGCATAAGGCTGGAGAAAGTTCGGGTAGCCGGCACCCACCCAGCGTACAAAATGCCCAACCGACAAACCATGGTGAGCGGCGACCGCATTGAGGGTTGCCCAATGCTGGTAGTACGGCAAGCCATACGGGTGACGTCGCTGGATCATCGCCTCTTCCAGATCCGGCTCGCCGTCGTTGCAGGCAATGAACCTCTCCAATACCTTGACGATGATCTCGACGGCAGAAATCGTCTTGTGAATCGCATTGTGGTCAATGGGCAGCTCTTTGATATCGGCCCGGCGCTCGTGAATGGGCAACGTATCAATCTCCGGATCAATAATCACCAAGCCTTCGATGTGGTCACGGATCCATTGCCACAGTTCCACCAGATAGGCCACGACTCCCGAGCAATCCTCCAGAGCTCCAACCGGAGCGAATTGATCAAACTCAGTGGGAAACAGCAACTCGTAGCTGGGACCGGTGTTGAAACCGCCTGAACGTTGCGCCGCAGATGTCGGCTGTCCGATCAACGATTGCTCGATAAACTCGCGTCGAAGGTAAATCGCCAGAGCATTGGCCCGGTGCAAAAAACGTTGCGCGTCCTCCAGGCTGATTCCGAAGTCCTTGACCAGCCCTCTGGGGCCCTTTTCCACCAATGGAAAAATCGACTTTCCATCTGCCAGCCAGGTTCTCAGGCCAGAGAGTCTCTTGAAACGCTGCTCTTTGCCGAATACCTGCTCAAACAACTCCAAGGGGGGGCGTTTCGAGTTTTTTTTCCTGGCCATGCTGGCAGTCCTTGATAGAGTGAAATCCTGCGACGGGGCACTTGCAGGCATTTCGTTCATTCAGGTTATTCAGCGCTCCGGCGCGTCAAGCGTCTACTGTCATAAATGACAGGCTTGATGACCATTCGTCGGAGATTTCCGATCACGGTTTGCCTGGTGACTCGACCCGCACGTAGAGAAGTCCGCTTTTCTGACCCGCCGGATTTTGGCGTTTCAGCCTCAAGCGCTTGCTGGAACCGGCACTCGTGAGCCTCTCGCGCGAGTGGCCTTCCAGTTGCAGGAACCGGGATTTCAGCCACTACGGCGTCCGGATTAAACCAACTGACCAAGGCTCCCAGGCCCGGCTGCCCTTCCCTGCCAACGTCAAGATCGGCAGGTCAGTCAGAGGTCGACCTCAAAGTTGTGCGGCATTGAATCGATCCAGCCGCCAGCGCTATCGGAGATCATTTGAACAGCTTTCATCTGGTATGAACCAAGGGGCCAGTTCTTCGCCGTCGTCTCCCACCTGCCATTGTTTACTTGCACATCAGGCGGAGCCACTCCGCCGGGACCGCTGACGATACTCAACCGGACGGTAGACCCATCGTCTCCATCCCCAGAGAAACGCACCGATTTATCGTCAGCCAAATCAACGGCTACCTTTGTCAGCGCAGATGGCGCGACATAAAACAAAACCGGCGCCGTTCGCCCTGTGGATGCCCCTCCCTTGAATGATTGCGCCACAATGCTATGAGCACCCGGAGCCAGATCGACGGACGTTTTCCAGGATCGGGTGGAGGGTGTGTCTTCGCCGATCGGTTGCTGCCCCTGATCCAGAAACACTTTCACCGTTACCCCGATGAATGTTGAATTCTCAGGTAATCGGCCCGATACAAGCACGGAGCGGTTATGAACAATTTGCTTCGGTCCTGGATTCGCAATAACAGGAAGGCCAAGCGGCTGACTGACTGTAAACGTCTGAAGAGACGTGTTGTAGCCAATACCACCCACCACATATTGCGCAAATATTTGGTGTGATCCCTCACGCCAGAAAAGATTTGGAGTGGTCCAGGCCACAATCTTCCCCCCCTCGGGATCCAAGGGGTCAGGAAATGGGATCAGTGTGGTCGTTGCCGTCCCCAATAATGTGTTCTCACCATTGTCCTCACGCCTGAAAACAAACACGATCGCCAAAGACAGGAGGGCACTGATAACCCCTCCGACATTGTTCAAGTCAGAGTCGCTTACTTCACCAGACTTAGGTTTAGTAATCCGAAAAGACAATTCTGCATCAAGCACCGATTGAAGCTGTTCATCATTTGTCATAGCGGCTCCTCTCTTTACAAGCGACCTCTTTGTGATGTGTTTTACGCTCAATGAACAAAGTGCGCCTACCTGTAAAATCTGACAGTTTCGACAAACGGCAACTGTTATTTGCCCGTCAATGACCATGCTGCGCTCTGACTGCAAGCGCTCACACAGCAAATGCTCGATCAGTTACTACCTGGCTGCTCGCCCCGCACATCGAAACGTTGGCTTTCGGACCAATCGGATATTGGCGTACCTGCTTCAAGCACTTGCTGGAACCGGCACCACTGTGCCCCTGGCGCGAGCGGCACCTTCGAGATGGCCGTCCACCCCTCTGCTGAAACCGGGATGTTGCCAGCCACTACAGCATTCGGATCGAACCAACTCACCAGCGTCCCCAAGCCCGGTCTGCCCTCCCCTGCAAATGTCGGGATCGCAGTGACCCAATCGCCCGCTGATGGTTTGAGGATTGTCGGCAGATAAAGGCCCAATTGACCGACCCACTCGCTCGGTGCTGAATGAAAATCACCTTTCGAGGCCACGAGACTGAGCGTGACGGGTCCTTCGGGTGGACCCAGTGTTGCGCTGATTGACCACGTCCGGTCGGGAAGTACCGGGGTTTGCCCCAATACGGTATCCCCCCGGCTCACCGTAATCAGATCGCCAGGAACAGCGAACCCGGACACGGTTACCCTTGCACCAAGGTGTTCTTCAGCAGTGGGGGACTCCGGAAATACCGCGTGGGGCACGAAACTGCAGAGAACCTCAGGGCTTGGTTTTGAGGTTTGTTCCTGGAAAGTCTGGGTAGCCCAAAAGGCCCGATTCCCCACATCCAGCGTCACTTCGCCTTCCCAATCGCCATTCGGACTGATCAGGACATTGCGCAATACAGGTTCCTCGAAACTCTTGCACCAGACAGTGACCCGCCCACCCGGCCGGCCCTTGCCAGAAAGAGTTGAAGTACGCGGCAAATTGTCATTCGACTGCGGAACCAGGAACGTCGGTGGCAACACGACGACTGCGAATTCGCGGATATCACTGTGCTCCGACGGCCGACCTCTGAGCGTCTGCTGGGCGGTGATGAACCATTGATCAATCGCCAACTCTTTGAGCTTGATCGCCCAATTTCCGTCTGCCTCCAGCTCGACGGGATCACCCAATGGCTTTTTGTCCCGGGCATCCCAGAGTTGCATCGAAGCACCCGCCATACCGTTGCCGCCGACCACTGTCAGGGCACTGTCGACTTCATCACGATGTACAGGTTGGTTGATCGTGGGTTTCAGCCGTTCCTGATACACCGTAAACGGTTTGATCGCAGGTGCGGAGGGTTGCCCGCCAACCGTCTGGACAGCTTCAAGGGTGTAAGGCACGCCTTCCACGAACGGCAGCGGCCGTTGAAAGTCCCAGGTCAGTCCGCTGACCGTAGCGGCGTACGGTGTCGGATCACCGCTGAAGGTAAGGATGACGGGGGCACCGCTCACGCAAGTACCGGTAAAGCGCGGAGAAAGGCTGCGTTCGTCGATTGGATCAATGGTAGGTGCCGGGAGCCGGACTATCACCTGTTTCTGCGCTGTCCATGCCGAGAACCCACCGCTAAACCCCAGCCGGGCACACACCTGATAAATGCCCGGCGGCCAGGGTTGTAGCGCAGTGATCGACCAGTCCCCACTCGAGTTCACCGCAGCAGGCGGCACTATCGGCTCAGTACCCCCACTCACCCATACCTCGACCTGCGAAGCAGGCTGTCCAGACCAATATTCGCCGGTTCCAAAAAACCGCGGAATGTCGTTCGGACCGACTTCAGCCTCTAACGTAGGCGGCGGAACCGGCACGTCGAACGTTTTGCTCGTCCAGGCCGAATAGATCCTGCCTCCGAAATTGTCGCTGATACTCTGTCGTACAGAGATGGTGAGGTCACTGCCGGGCAACCAGTTGCCGAAATCTTTCGACCACTGCACAGCCGTCAACGGAAAAGACGCAAACGGCTCAGGCTCGCCACTCATGTGGCAATCGAGTCGGGCGGCGATGGTCCCCTTTCCGGAAATTGTGACGGTAGCCCTCTCGACACTTACCGTCAGGTCGGAGACGGCGGCTGGGGTGATGTTGTAAACACGCGCAATGCTGCGTCCCGAGGAGTGGCCGTTGATTGTCTGTTGAGCCACCAGCGAGCGGCGACCGGCTGGCACTGTGACCCTTACCTCCCAGAGGCTTCCCGTAACCGTCGATTCACCGACCTTGTCCTGAGTTTGGTCAATGAACACTTGCATGGTTGAACCCACAACACCCTCAGAGCCTGACAGCACAAAAGATTCCGGCTGTGTCGAATTCGGATCAGGACGGAGAATGATGGGAGTGGCAGGTATCACAGTAACGGGCACCGTGTTGGACCACTTCACCAGTTCGTGATAAGTCTGACTGGCATGAAATATAAAACCGCCAATCGGTAGTGACTTGACCAGTGGTATGGCCCAAGTACCGTTTCGAACAACTCCCGAACCATAGACAAGGGCACTGTTACCGGACTCATAGATTTTGATTTCCGCCCCGTCATGGCCTTTTCCGGATACTGTCGGTGTAGGTGTGGTGATGATGTCATTGGGTTGAGGAATGTCGATGACAACGGGGTTTACCTTCAGTACCACAGTGACTGAATTTGAAATATCGGAAATTTTGCCATTTACGCTCTGCTTTGCGGTCAGCGTTATGCGATCCGACCCGCGCGGTATTTGAACCCGTGCCCTCCAGGTACCATCACCGTTGTTCGTTCCATTAGAGATGACATCATTGGGGCCTTTGTAAATGAACAGCAAAGCCCCACGTGCCGCCCTCGTTCCGTGAATATCAAACTCGCTCTCATATGTCTCATTTTTTGAAGTGATAACGAGCGGAACAGGCTTATATTTCACCTGAGCCTCGGACTTGATATATACCCAGCCATCGATTGCCACGCGGCAGTCAAACTTGAATCCGACTATCGCAAAGTCAGCGTTGCCTGGTACTGAACGGCTGCGATTTACCGACCGCCACTCACGATCCTGGGGAATTGCTGCCACAAACTCGTAGTCGGAATAGTTCTTCGAAGTACAAGAAAGATTGGCGCGACCGCTCCAATTACTGTCAGCGGACGCCCTGCATTCCTCGGCCGTCCAAGTGAACGTAGAGCCGTCCTCGCTCCATTCTGTACGCACCTTGATTTCGGCCCAACGCAACTTATCTGAATGTTCTGCCCTGATTGTCATCGTTTCAGTCAAATTAGTTTGGCCTTGCTCCTGAATGACAAGCACGTCAGCATCTGCCGTGGTATTCAGAGCCGTCGAAGGCCTTTCAGTATTGGGTGCATCCTCAACGGAATTGCTGATGCCCTTATCATCGATTGCCATAACGTTCTCCGAGCACGCCAGGGCATTCACCGGCGGGTATGGAAAATTGAGCCATTCAAAATGCAATCCAACACCTGACAGTTCTGACAGTCCCGACAAACGGTAACTCTTCCCACAACCCGGTCCGGCAGCGTCCTGCAAGTCGTAACAGCGGGCTACGACGCCTTGTGCCATTGCCTACAAATCCCTCAGAATCCGCCGGCTTGTGCGCTTTGGCGTTGCCCCGTAACTTGATTCCCGTCGCTGCCAATCAGCGGCCGGGTTTAGTCGCCCGGGAGCAAAGTGCATTGCGTATAAGCGTCATCCAGTCGGGTATTCCCTATCCCCGCACTCGATGGTGGCTGTTCGCAGGGCGCCCCAGGGCGCGCCGGTTTATGCACTCCCGGTCGACTAACCTGCTTACAGCCGCCACCCTTCTCGTTTAGTCGCGAGCCAGGTGGTGGCCCCAACGAGAAGAGTGCTAATACATGAAAAAACCAGTTCCAAATCCCCCTGCGGACATCGATCCAACGGACCCGACCGACCAACCCGATCCGGTCTCTCCCTACGCCTCCGTCGATTCAAAAAAACTCCACGACGCGGCCCACCGGGCCCTCGATTTCTACCTCAATCCCAAGGCCGAAAAACCGCGCAACTCGGTGGATCGCGGCATGCAGATGTTCAAGGTCGACCCGGACATCAACCCCGAGGCGATCGCCATCCAGACCTACGAGACCTTTTCCTCGGTCAGCATCCTGCTGCTCGACCTGGCCGATAGCCTGGACGACAAGCCGCGGCATCTGGCGATGGCGATCTATCAATTGAGCGAGATGGGGTTGCTGCTGGCAGAGAGGACGCTGGATAACGAGCGGGCGATTGCTGTTGCCTAACCTTTGGTTATGGGTTGTCTGAAATGACGCCATCGCGGGCAAGCCCGCTCCCACAGGGATCAGCGCTGTCCTTGCGGGAGCGGGCTTGCCCGTGATGCTTTTGAAGGTTTTGAGTCAGGCCGAGGCCGGCAACGGCTGAAAACTGAAGTACTGCTTCAGCGCCTCGACCAGTTGCCCGTATTCGGGCGGCGTGCGGTACAGGCTGAAGCCGGCGTCGTAATGATGGGGGGTCGCGTCTTCGTGGCACCACAGGCAGCACGCCGTCAGGTCGATGACCTGCTGACAGCCATCGCCCATGGGGATTTTAAGGCGCAGGTTGAATTCGGCACCGAGCATCATCGGCAACTGGCTGATGAGCATCAAACCGTCTTCGGACACATTGCCCAGAAAGCCGATGGGTTTGTCGGTGACGCGGTTGAACACTCGCAGAAAATACGGCAGCTGGTGCCGTTCGATTCGACGGTCGGTAAACATGAGCGTATCGCCATGCAGGGCCCGGTGCCTGGGGCCGCACTGTGATTCGGAACGAACCTGCCCGACAGGTCCGCTCTCCCCGCTTCCGGTGTGGCGGCGCTCGCCACGTCAATCTCAAGCCAGTCGCAGGTGTTGCGCCGGTTCAGAAAGCAGGCTTCAAACCGGTGTCTCTGGACTATAGCTCAGCTTGTACAGCCAGCCAGATTTTGTATGACAACCGCCATCAGAAGCGGGTCGGACGCACCACTGCCGCCGCGCTGCGGGTCGGGTAATGGCCCAGGCTCTGCAGGGTTTCCAGACGCGCGCGGGCGCGGTAGGCGTATTCGCTGTTGGGGTACGAGGCGATGATGAACTGATAGGTCTGCGCCGCATCGACGAACATCTTCTGCCGCTCCAGGCACTGACCGCGCATCATCGACACTTCCGGCCACACATACGGGCGGGCACGACTGGCGCGTTCGACCTTGGACAGTTCGAGCATCACCTGCTCGCAATTGCCCCGGTCGTAGGCGCTGTAGGCGTTGTTCAAATGATGGTTCATCGACCAACGGGTGCAGCCCGTGACGGCGAGGACGCTGAGGGCAAGGGCGGCAATGGGCACGAATCGCATGGGGGGTTCTCCTGTCTTGTGCATTGTATCGACCTAACGCCGAAAATCTTCAATGCACGCTGTTGTGTCGAGGCCCCTTTTCATCCCAATCGAGCGGCCGTCTCATTCCAAATTGATGTTCACAACCTCCGAGCGTGGGGAAACAACAGTGCCATCCTTGGTCTTTTCGACCATATAGAAACCAAATTTATGAAGGTCAATGTGGTTTTGCCACTGGCCAGTGTCGCTAATTGACTGCCCAAAAATCGGATTCATTGGGTCTTTCGTGCTGTAGCAAACCGCCGTATTCCCTGGTGTACCAGTTCCTCGCACGATAAAAAACACTCCGGGAGCAGACCCGTCCAATGGCTCCAGAACACGGGGAGGCTCATTTTGAATCTGAGTATCGTTTTCACTGGTCATATCATTTGCCTCGGAGGCTCGCCAACCATTGGCGAGGTTCAGCTTTTTATATCGCGCCGTAAAAACCACGCCACCTGATAGAAATAACAGTCTCGACGAGCGGTAGGCCTACGCCGGCCGAATGTTCAAAAATGTTCGTTTCAATAAAGAAACCAATAAGTAGTGCAAACGAACAATGACTACACCCTTCGAGCATAGTAGCCTTCGCTGGCGCTTGAACCTGAGGAGTCTTTGCATGTCCGTCCGTCGTACCAAAATCGTCGCTACCCTTGGCCCGGCCAGTAACTCGCCGGAAGTTCTCGAACAGCTGATTCTGGCTGGCCTGGACGTCGCCCGTCTGAACTTCTCCCACGGCACCCCCGACGAGCACAAGGCTCGCGCGAAGCTGGTGCGTGACCTCGCTGCCAAGCACGGCCGCTTCGTCGCCCTGCTGGGTGACCTGCAAGGCCCGAAAATCCGAATCGCCAAATTCGCCAACAAGCGCATCGAGCTGAAGATCGGTGACAAGTTCACCTTCTCCACCAGCCATCCGCTGACCGAAGGCAACCAGCAGGTGGTCGGCATCGACTACCCGGACCTGGTCAAGGACTGCGGCGTGGGCGACGAGCTGCTGCTCGACGACGGCCGTGTGGTGATGCGCGTTGAAACCGCCACCGCCACCGAACTGCACTGTGTCGTGACCATCGGCGGCCCGCTGTCCGACCATAAAGGCATCAACCGTCGCGGTGGCGGCCTGACCGCGCCGGCCCTGACTGAAAAAGACAAGGCCGACATCAAGCTCGCCGCCGAAATGGAAGTCGACTATCTCGCCGTGTCCTTCCCGCGAGACGCTGCCGACATGAACTACGCCCGTCAACTGCGCGACGAAGCCGGCGGCACCGCCTGGCTGGTGGCGAAGATCGAACGCGCCGAGGCCGTGGCCGACGACGAAACCCTCGACGGTCTGATCAAGGCTTCCGACGCGGTGATGGTTGCCCGTGGTGACCTGGGTGTGGAAATCGGCGATGCCGAACTGGTGGGTATCCAGAAGAAAATCATTCTGCACGCACGCCGCCACAACAAGGCGGTGATCGTGGCGACCCAGATGATGGAGTCGATGATCCAGAACCCGATGCCGACCCGCGCCGAAGTGTCCGACGTGGCCAACGCCGTGCTCGACTACACCGACGCCGTGATGCTGTCGGCCGAGTCCGCTGCCGGCGCTTATCCGCTGGAAGCCGTGCAGGCGATGGCGCGCATCTGCGTCGGCGCTGAAAAGCACCCGACCAGCAAGACCTCCAGCCACCGCATCGGCAAGGAATTCGAGCGCTGCGACGAAAGCATCGCACTGGCGACCATGTACACCGCCAACCACTTCCCGGGCGTGAAAGCGATCATCGCGCTGACCGAAAGCGGCTACACCCCACTGATCATGTCGCGTATCCGTTCGTCGGTGCCGATCTACTGCTTTACCCCGCACCGCGAAGCCCAGGCCCGCGCAGCGATGTTCCGTGGCGTGTACACCGTGCCGTTCGACCCGGCTTCGCTGGCCCCGAACGAAGTCAGCCAGAAAGCCATCGACGAGCTGGTCAAGCGCGGCGTGGTTGAGAAAGGCGACTGGGTCATCCTGACCAAGGGCGACAGCTACCACACCACCGGCGGCACCAACGGCATGAAAATCCTGCACGTGGGCGACCCGCAGGTCTGAGTGACCGGTTGCTGAAAACGAAAAGCCCTGCCGCTTATAACGGCAGGGCTTTTTTATTCCAAAAACTTCTTTATACCTGTCATTTCTGACAGTAGGCGCTCCCCATCAAGTGACATCCAATGGGTCTCGGAAAGCCCACGTACAAACGTCGAACTGATCAAACAGGAGAAGCGCCATGAACGCAATCGCCAGTACCGTATCTTTCGATCCGACTTTTGCCAATAAAGGCGTTCTACGCTTCAACATTCCCAACGCTACTCATGCAACTGCTACTGCGGTGGCCATCGCACCGAGTGGTGCCATCTATGTGGCAGGGGGTGTCTACGATCAAGACTTCGATAAATTCTGGATCACACGTCTCAACGCTGAGGGTACTATCGACCAACGTTTTGGCAAAAATGGCTTCGTTATTGATATTTTCGGCCCGAATGAGGTGTCATATCCCAACAGCCTTAGCATCTTGAGCAATGGCGATATAGTGCTCATTGGCACCACCGGCTTAAAGCACACCGCTTTGGCACGGTACCTGGAATCCGGTAGTCCCAACCTGTCTTTCGGTAACAACGGCAAGGTCATCCTTGACACCAGGCCCGACCAGCCTGACACCCCGCGCCGTTTTGCCACAGTGCAGTCAAGGGCGGATCGCAACGCTCCTCATTGCGTGGAGATGGCGGATGGAAAGATTGTCATAACAAGCCTTTACATTTTCAGTTTCCCTTCACATTCAGCCAGCATGATCTACCGCCTCAATCCTAATGGCAGCCCGGATCCAACATTCGCTGGCACAGGCCATGTCGCCGTACAGCATCCCGACTATGAGCAGCAAACAACGAACATTGGTCTCGTGGTGCCCCAGAAGGATGGCAAGCTGCTTGCCGCGGGCATTGTCACCGGCGGCCCGAATCCTCGTTGCACCGTGTTCGTCCGTTATCTCAGCGATGGCTCCCGTGATATCTCGTTTGGTAACGATGGTTACAAACTGGTTCCTGCGCCGAATTACCTCTTCTATCGGCGACTTCAACGCTCGGATGACGGAGTTGTAGCTATCGGAACCACCTTACAGGCGCCATTTACTGGATATCTGGAAGCTTGGCGTTCCGACGGTTCTCATGATCCCGAGTTCAATGGCGGCAAACCCTTGCTCACTTCTCTGAACGATCAGATGACGCTGTTTACTGACGGTTTTATTGATGATGATGAAAAGTTGATGATTGCCGGTGTCGTGCTCGATTCGAATGAACAGCCAGACACAGTTTTAGCGCGGTTCAATCCAGATGGCACACTGGATAAAACGCTGGACAATAAGGGCTGGGCGCTATTGCCAATCGGAAGTGATTTCAATATGCCCAATGCCCTTATCCCACAAGCGGACGGTAAATTGCTGGTTGCCGGCGAAGAAGGATGGGGAGCATTTATTTCACGGTTAATGGTTGGTTAAGCGTCGACCTTACAAGTCAAATTTCCGGGGTTGAAGAATGCATAGAAGCCCCGCCCCTTTCCCTCCGGGCATCCGACGTTTCGGGAGAGTTGGGCGGGCGGCGTTCCGATGAGGGTAAGCGTTTCAATGCCGTTTGATGAACCCCGTCAACGCCGCCAACGCCTCCGGCGAGCGCAACCGCTGGGTGAACAGCGCGCCCTCCTCCTTGATCACCTTGCGAATCAACTCGCGATCCGGTGCGCGCATCAACTGCTTGCTGATCCGCACCGCCTCGGCCGGCAGCTCGTCAAACCGCAACGCCATCTCCCGCGCCTTGGCCAACGCGGCTTCGCCACTGCCCAGCGCCTCGGTTGCGATGCTCCATTGCGCCGCCTGCTCACCGGTGAAGCCTTCACCCAGCAACAACAGCTCCGATGCCTTGGCCTGCCCGAGCAAGCGCGGCAGGATCAGGCTGGAACCGAACTCCGGGCACAAACCGAGATTGACGAACGGCATGCGCAGCCGCGCATCCCGCGCCACGTACACCAGATCGCAATGCAGCAACAGCGTCGTGCCGATCCCCACCGCCGCCCCGGCCACCGCGGCGATCACCGGTTTGCGGCACTCCAGCAAATTGAGCATGAAGTGAAACACCGGGCTGTCGAGGTCGCTCGGCGGTTGCTGGATGAAGTCGGCGATGTCGTTGCCGGCGGTGAAGCACTCGGCGCTGCCGGTGATCAGTACCGCGTTGATTTCGGGGTCGCGGTCGGCCTGTTTCAGCGCGTCGGCCAATTGGCTGTACATGGCGCGGGTCAGGGCGTTTTTCTTGTCCGGGCGGTTGAGGCGCAGGGTCAGCAAACCGCGTTCGCGGTGCAGCAGGATGGCGTCGGGCATGGCGTGTCTCGCGTCTGAGAATTCAGCGCTCAACCACGGCTCAGGAAGACATCGGCCAGCAGTTGATTGCGCGGCAGTCCGGCCAGGAACAGACGCTTGGCAAACGCGTCGACGCTGGCCGTCGATCCGCAGACTAAGGCCAGGGTTTGTCGGGAGACAAGGCGCAGTTGCGCCAAAGCGCCCGGCAACTCGGCCGCGGTCCACCGTTCGACGCTGAGGTTTTGCCGCTGCGCGGCCAGCGCTTCAAGGGGTTTGGCCAGGTAATGCCCGTCGGCGTCATGAGCCAGGTGAATGACGCGAATGGCGCCCCGATGATCATGACGCAAGGCCTCGCGCAACACGCCGAACAACGGGCCGAGTCCGGTACCGGCGGCCAGCAGCCACAACGGCCGGTCGTGCCAGTCCGGGTCGTAATGCAGCGCGCCGCCGCGCAGTTCACCGAGACGGATCGGATCACCGATCTGCAAGCGGCGCGCGGCATCGCTGAATTCGCCGGGCTGGCGGCAATCGAGGTGAAATTCAAGAAAGCGGTCTTCTTCCGGCAGGCTGGCCAGCGAATACGGCCGCGCAACGTGGCCGGCCCACAGCACCAGATGCTGGCCGGCACTGTAGCGCAGCGGCCGCTGGGGTATCAGGCGCAGGCGCAACACGCTGTCGCCGAGCCAGTCCAGCGCTTCGACCGTGGCCGGGCGACCATCGGTGACGGGATCGAAGGTGTGCACCTGCAAATCCTCAATCACCTGGCACTGACAGGCCAGCCGCCAGCCCTGATCACGTTGCTCGGCGCTCAAGGCATCCGGGCGACTGTCGGCAGGCAAGCCCTGCACGCATTGCACCAGACACGCGTGGCAACTGCCGGCGCGACAGCTGTAAGGCACTGCCACACCGTTCTGATTGAGGGCATCGAGCAGGTTGCTGCCCGCCGCCACCAACCACTGTCGTTCACCGACCCGCAGTTCAGGCATCGACGTTCTCCCATGCCGCTGCGCAACGATTGCGGCCGTCGCGCTTGGCCCGGTACAGCGCCTGATCGGCACGCTGCAAGGCGTCGTCCAGATCATCGCCCAGTTCCAGCAGGGTCATGCCGGCGGACAGGCTGAGGTTTTTCACATTCAGGCCTACCAGTTCAACGTCGGTGAAGGCGATGCGCAGGCGTTCGCAACAGGCGGTCAGGCGCTCGGCGTTGCAATCGGGCAGCAGCACCACGAATTCCTCACCACCATATCGCGCCAGGACATCGCCGTCGCGCAGACAGGCCCCGGCCACCCCGGCGAAAGCCTGCAACACCTGATCGCCAGCGGCGTGGCCGTGAATGTCGTTGATGCGTTTGAAGTGGTCGAGGTCGATCAGCGCCAGACCATGCACCACGTCGGCCTCCATCGCATTCAGCTCGCGGGTGGCAAGGCGCAGGAAGTGCCGACGGTTGAACAGCCCGGTCAGTTCGTCGGTGGCCACCAGGTCTTCGAGCTGGCGCATCATCCCGCGCAGGGTGTCCTGATGCGCCTGCAAGGCGAACCGGCGCTGACGCATGCGTTGGCGCGAGGTCTGGACGAAGCGCGCATAAATCACCAGCCACGCCAGCACGATCAACAGGATGCAAGCCTGCAACGCGGAAAGCGCCGGATCGTGCAGATGCAAGTGGTAACCGTCCCACAGCGTGATGGCGCAAAAGCTGAAGAACACCAGCATCGCGCAGCGTACGAACGCCCGCTGTGACAGATGGAACAGGCCGAACAGCAGGATCAGCACATAGAAGACCAGGAACTCGCCCCGGGCTTCTTCCAGATGCGCGATCAGCCACGTCTGCCAGCCGAGGCCAAGCAGCACTTGTGCTTCGGTCAGGCTCGGGTCGGAAAAGCGCAGATTGCAGCCGGAGAAAAACACCGCGAACAGGATTGCCTGGCTGATGACCACCAGGGCGCTGCCGACGGCGACGCCAGCCAGCGAATCTTCGTAATGTCCGGTGAAATACGCCAGCCACAGCAGCAGCAAAGCCAATCCATAGGTGGCTGCAGCGAGGGCGAAGCGTTTGAGCAAAAGACGTTGAATGGCGTTATGGGTCAATCGTTGACTCACCGTGCGATAAGAGGCTGACCGAGTGTCCTACTCTACAGACCGGCTGCCACTTTAGTGGCGCAGGCGATAAATGACCATTGATTTTCGGGCCGGGTATTTGGCGTCAAAAACCTGCAGCCATGCGACCAACGAATGACTCCCGGCAGATGTGCCCGCCACCGAGGCGCGGTATACTGCCGCGCCTTTTTAGCGTCGCGCCAGCAGCCCCGGCGTGCCTTGAAAGGTGTCTGCGACCGACCGATGCACCCAAGCCGCAGGCACCTTATTGAATGTTCCCGTCTTTTAGAGGAGCGCGACTCATGACCGTGATCAAGCAAGACGACCTGATTCAGAGCGTTGCCGACGCCCTGCAGTTCATTTCCTACTACCACCCCGTGGACTTCATCCAGGCGATGCACGAAGCCTACCTGCGCGAAGAATCGCCAGCGGCCCGTGACTCGATGGCGCAGATCCTGATCAACTCGCGCATGTGCGCCACCGGCCATCGGCCGATCTGCCAGGACACCGGCATCGTGACCGTGTTCGTGCGTGTGGGCATGGACGTGCGTTGGGATGGCGCGACCATGAGCCTGGACGACATGATCAACGAAGGCGTGCGTCGCGCCTACAACCTGCCGGAAAACGTCCTGCGTGCTTCGATCCTGGCCGACCCGGCCGGTGCGCGCAAGAACACCAAGGACAACACTCCGGCGGTCATCCACTACTCCATCGTTCCGGGTAACACCGTGGAAGTGGACGTGGCGGCCAAGGGCGGCGGTTCCGAGAACAAGTCGAAAATGGCCATGCTCAACCCGTCCGACTCGATCGTCGACTGGGTACTCAAGACCGTTCCGACCATGGGCGCCGGCTGGTGCCCGCCGGGCATGCTGGGCATCGGCATCGGCGGCACCGCCGAGAAAGCCGCTGTGATGGCGAAAGAAGTGTTGATGGAATCCATCGACATTCACGAGCTCAAAGCCCGTGGCCCGCAGAACCGCATCGAAGAAATGCGTCTGGAGCTGTTCGAGAAGGTCAACCAGCTGGGCATCGGCGCCCAGGGCCTCGGTGGCCTGACCACCGTGCTCGACGTGAAGATCATGGATTACCCGACCCACGCCGCTTCCTTGCCGGTGTGCATGATCCCGAACTGCGCCGCCACCCGCCACGCGCACTTCGTGCTCGACGGTTCCGGCCCGGCCTCGCTGGAAGCGCCACCGCTGGACGCCTACCCGGAAATCGTCTGGGAAGCCGGCCCGTCGGCCCGTCGCGTCAACCTTGACACCCTGACCCCGGAAGACGTGCAGAGCTGGAAGCCGGGCGAAACCGTCCTGCTCAATGGCAAGATGCTCACCGGTCGCGACGCGGCGCACAAACGCATGGTCGAGATGCTGAACAAGGGCGAAACCCTGCCGGTTGATCTGAAAGGCCGCTTCATCTACTACGTCGGCCCGGTTGATCCGGTCGGTGATGAAGTGGTTGGCCCGGCGGGCCCCACCACCGCCACGCGGATGGACAAGTTCACCCGTCAGATCCTCGAGCAGACCGGCCTGTTGGGCATGATCGGCAAGTCCGAGCGCGGCCCGACCGCCATCGACGCGATCAAGGACAACAAAGCCGTGTACCTGATGGCTGTTGGCGGCGCCGCTTACCTGGTGGCGCAAGCGATCAAGAAGTCCAAGGTTCTGGCGTTTGCAGAGCTGGGCATGGAAGCGATCTACGAGTTCGAGGTCAAGGACATGCCGGTCACCGTAGCGGTGGACAGCAAAGGTGAATCGGTACACATCACCGGTCCTGCGATCTGGCAGCAGAAGATCAGCGAAAGCCTGGCGGTGGAAGTGCAGTAAGCGCTTCTGCTGTTTGAAAAAAACCGGGGGGTCAGCGATGACCGCCCGGTTTTTTTTTCGCCTGCCGTCAGTCGGCACCTGTCAGATCTGACAGGTGCCGACCCCCGACGCCCTCTGTTAGCGTGGAATCTCGGCGTTCACAGGTTGCGTTGCCATGGCCCTTGATGCAGATGCGCTCGTCACTCCTCCCTCTATTGCCAAGACAGCGTCCATTGCTACGAACGGGCGCAGTTGGGGAGAGATCGGTGCGACCGGGCAGCGGTCTTACACCTTGCCACTGCCGATCCTGAACGCCCGTACGCTCAATCCTGAGTTGCAGCTGTTTTATGACGGCAATGCGGGCAACGGCAAATGCGGACTTGGCTGGGATCTGTCGGTGGCTTCCATTTCGCGCAAGACCAGCAAGGGCGTGCCGAAATATGCAGCCGACGATGTCATGCAGGCTGACGGAACCGACCTGCGGCCCGAACGGACAACGCGCGGCAGGATCAAGGCAAAAAAGCGTACGCGCGGTAAAGGCAGGAGCGCCAGAACCTATTCAGTGGTGCTCTACATTCCACGTCTGGAAACGACATTCACCCGCTACGAACTCTGGACTCCCACCGATGGCGGTCATCCGTTCTGGGTGGTCTCTGGAGCCGATGGCACTCGATATTGCTATGGCAACACCCTGGATTCCTGCATCCATGACCCGGCAGCCCCGGCGCATATCGCTGTGTGGTTGCTGACGGAAGTCAGGAACCCCGTGGGCGAAAACATCTTTTACCAGTACAAGACCGACGACAAAACCACTGACGCCCGTTTTGACTACAGTGCTCAACGCTACCTGCGCCAGGTCTGCTACTGCAACAAGACCGCCAGTGCCGATCTGTACTGTCTTGATCACCCTCAACCCGAATTACTCGACTGGCTGTTCCGAATGATCATTGACTACGGCGAACGCGTCTCCGGGCATGACGATGTTCCACCGTACCCCGCCAACGAGGATGCCTGGGCGGTGCGTTCCGATCCGTTTCGTATGCATCGCCATGGCTTTGAAGTCGGCACTCGGCGCCTGTGCCGACAGTTCCTGCTGTTCAATGCCATCGGCCCCGCTCCGGTGCTGGTCAATCGCCTGTTGCTGGAGCACGAATCCACATCGCATCGATACAATCATCTGAAAGCAGCGCACTACATGAGTTACGACGCTACAGGTCACGTCAAACACATGCCACCCCTCGAATATTTTTATGAGGCGCTGATACTCGACACCACCCCCAAACCCTTTCTGCAACTTGATCACATGCCCGGTCTCAACGACGGCCAGCCCTACCATTGCGTCGATCTTTACGGTGAAGCCCTGCCCGGTTTTCTCTGCCAGCGCGACGGGGCCTGGTATTTCCGCGAACCGTTGCGCGGCACGCCCGGCACAGACGAAATCGTCTACGGCCCTTGGACCCTGCTGCCGCTGATTCCGAACGCCGACAGCAGCAAACCGGTGGTGCAGATTCTTACCGACCTCACCGGTGACGGCTGTCTGGACTGGGTCGTCGCGCAGCCCGGTGGCAGCGGGTATTACACGCTCAAGCCGGATGGCACCTGGTCGCCTTTCAAATCGTTCGATCAGTTTCCCGTGGAGTTTTTCCATCAACTGGTACAACTGGGCGATCTGCGCGGCGATGGCCTGGACTCCATGGCGTTGATCGGCCCGAAAAGCGTGCGGGTGTATGCCAACCTGCGGGAAAAAGGATTTGCTCCCGGCCAGGATGTGCCCCATACCCCGGACAGATTGCCGCTGTTCGGCAATGCCCGCAGCGAACTGGTGTCATTCAGTGGCATGGGCGCCAGCGGCATGGAGCTGTGCCGGATCCGCCATGATGAAATCCGTTGCTGGATCAGCCTGGGTCATGGCCGGTTTGGAGAGGGTTTCAAATTGAGCGACTTGCTGTTCGACTATGGCAAATTCGATGCCGACCGGGTACGCATCGCCGATCTCGACGGCTCCGGCGCCCCGGCCTTCATTTACCTGTCTTCGGATTACTTCGAGATCTGGTTCAACCAGGGTGGCAACGGCCTGGCCCCGACACCCGTGCGTGTCACGTGGCCTGCCGGCATTCGCTACGACAACCTCTGCCAGGTGACCTTCGCCGATCTGCAAGGCATTGGCTGCGCCAGCCTGCTGCTGACCAAACCCCACATGAAACCGCAGCACTGGGTGTATCACTTCGTCAGTAAACGGCCCTACCTGCTCACCGGCTGCAACAACAACATGGGCTACAGCGCCACGCTGCAACATCGCAGCAGTGCACAATTCTGGCTGGACGAAAAACGCCGGGAACTGATGGCTCGCAGGCATCCGGTCAGCCGGTTGCCGTTTCCTCAGATGGTGCTCCACTGGCTGGAACAACTCGATGAAATCACCGGCAACTGCCTGAAGCAGTCATTCGACTATCTGGACGGCTACTACGACGGGAAAGATCGCGAGTTCCGTGGCTTCGGCCGGGTCTGTCAGATCGACAGTGAACTGGAACCGGGAAAAGCCGAAGACGGCCATACGGCGCCGATGAAGGTGACGCACTGGTTTTATACCGGTCAATGCACTGACCCCGTTTTGAAAGGTATCTGCGAACTCGACCCTGAAATCACATCGCTGGGCCCCACGGTCTTTTCAGCGTTCGATGCCAAACGCCGTAAAGAGCGCATTCGCAAGCGGCGCAAAGCCGAGGATGATCGCGAAACCGCCTACGCCCTTGCCGGTCACCTGCTTCGCACCGAAGTCTGCCAGGCAGACGACCCCGCCCCCGCGCGCCTGTTCTCTCTGAGCGAAACGCGCTATCTGGTGCGAGAGGTGAACATAAATCCCTCCAGTCTGCTGGTGCTGGAACTGGAAAACCGCAGCCATCAATACGAACGCTTCATGGACGATCCACGCGTTGAGCATAGGGTCAATCTGGCGTGGGACGAATACGGTCATCTGACACAAGGTTTTACCGTCGCTTGTGCTCGTCGCCGCACCGAGAATGACGAACCGCCCTTCGATCGGGAAGATCAACGACGCGCCTGGCTGGACAGCCACGATGAGCAACAGCAATGCTTTTATCTGACGGAAGCTCTCGCCGAATTCATTCACTTGACCAGTGACAGTCACTGGCTGCTCGGTTTGCCCTGCCGCCAGCGCGGTAATGCGATGAGGCTGCCCAAAGGCTCTCTGCCGGACGGTTTGCGCGCAGCGGACATCAGTTTCGAAAATTTCGATCGGCATAAAGACAGCGCCGCATGGAAAGCCGCGCGCGAACTGACCTCGCTTTCGCAGCAGACCTATCTGGAGGCCGCCGGCAAAATGCTTTACCCACCGTTGGCAGGCCCGACGAAACAGGCCGTGTTCGACAAGACTGCACTGGCTGCCTACGACGACGTCCCGATTGTCATTCGGGACGAGCTGATCAAGATCGGCTATGAGCCGATGAATCTGTTTCTCCCCGAAGATTCGGAAGAGGACAAACTGGAAAACCTGTGGTCAGCCCTGAGCGGTTTTTACACCTACGCCGATGCCAGCCAATTTTTCCACGTCACCGATGTGCAGCAGACCGCCAGCCATGGCGTGACGCACATCGCCTGGGACCCGAACCATCTGGTGACCGAGACCCTCACCCTGCCGGACGGCTGCGTCACAACCATGACATACGACTGGCACACCCTTCTGCCGTGCAGTGTCAAGGATGCCAACGAGAACATTCAGGAAGTGCTGTACGACGCAGACAGGCAACCCACCGCCCTCAGTTCTTATGGCACCGAAAACGGCGCTCAGGCCGGTTTCGCTCCCCTGTCCGCTTACCCGCCACAGCCTGACCTGAGTGTCGAATACGCCCTCGCCAATCCGAAAACCGCCCTGGCATCCGCTGCCAGCGTGGTGCGCACCGACCTGCAAAGCTGGATGCCGGTACTCCCGCTCAAAACGCTGCCCATCAAAAGAAAGGAATGGATCGCCAAGGGGCTGATTCTGCCCGACGGCCACATCCGCGCCTCGGCCCTGCGCTGGCTGAACCAGCTGAAAAAACGCAGCACCAGCGAACAGGCCCTGCTCAAGTTCATCCGAACCACCCTCAAGCAGCCGGTACACAGCCTCAACCTGGTTGCCGACCGCTACCCCACCGACCCGCTGCAACAGATTCAAATGACGATCCGCTACTTCGACGGCTTCGGCCGCGCACTGCAAAGCAAACAGCTCGTCCCGCAGGGTGAAGCCTTTATGGCCACCCCCCGACAGAACCTTGCGCTGGACCGTGGCCAGTTGCGCACGGCACCGGCAGATCCGCGCTGGCGAGTCAGCGGGCGTGTGGAATACAACCACAAGGGCGAAACCATCCGGGTGTACCGCGCCTACTTCCTCAATACCCACCGCTGTATCAACGACAGCGCAATGCGCGAGCACGGCTATCACGACCGGATGTTCTACGACGCCTTGGGGCGGCCGATACAGACGATCAATGCGCTGGGCCATCTGGCGTTCGACATCCTGCATGCGTGGTTCACGCTCCGCTATGACTTCAATGACACCGACAACACACCCGCGCCCTCATCTGCGAAACAACCCGCCAGGCCGGCGAAAAAGGTCAAGGCATGAACACCAGCCTGCATTGGCGCACGCCGACAGCCGTTGTCACGGATCCGCGTGGCAACGTCATCAGACAGGTCGACTACCTGCGCAGGGTGGCAGGGGAGGATGTGCAGGCGCTCATTACCCGACAGCAATATGACGTTGCCGGCCGACGGGTCGCGCTGCGCGATCCGCGTCTGCCCACGCCCAATACCACAACGGTGCACAGGCTGGACGGCGTGGCGATCAGGACGATCAACGTTGACGGTGGCGAAAACACAGTACTGCAGGGTGTCGGTGGCGAGGTTCTTCAGAATTGGGATGCTAACCGCAATCACCGGGAAATGACCTACGACCCGCAACTGCGTCTGCGGGCCGTCACGGAAAACGGTGCAGCGAACTTCGAAACCTTCCGCTACCTCGACGCTTCGGCCGACCCGACGCACAATCTGCGCGGACAGATGACGGCGCTGAGCGATCCATCAGGCACGCTTGCCCTCGACAGCTTCGGCATGCACGGACAGACGCTGGAAGAAACCCGCACCTTCAAGGACGGCAAAACCTGCACCAGCCGTCGGGTCTACAGCGCCGTCGGCGCAGTGTTGCAAACCACTGACGCCGGCGGGCACCTGCAACAGTCGACCTACGACATCGCCGGGCAGCTCGTCCAGGTACAACTGCAACTCAACGGACAAGCCTTCCAGCCGGTTTTGAAAGGTGCGGATTACAACGCCGCCGGCCAGATCACCGAACAACGGCTCGGCAACGATGTGACCAACCGCTGGTGCTACCGGGACACCGACGGACGCCTGCTGCGACAGTACGCGCAAAAGGCTTCAGAGCCGGCGATTCTGGATTTCGGGTATGAATACGATTTGGAAGGTAACGTTACGCGCATTGTTGACCACACCTACACACCGACGTTTTTCCGCAACCAGCGGGTCGACGGTGAACGCACATTTGGCTATGACTCGGTGTACCGCCTGACCCGCGCTACCGGTTACAGCGACGCCCCGCCCGCGGATAACTCCGGTCGGCCGCAACCCACCGATCCCGATGACCGACGCAACTATGTCGAGTCTTTCGAATACGACGACGGCAACAACCTGAAAAAACTGACCCACGTACGCGACGGCAACACCTACACCCGCGAGGTGTTCATCGACACTGCCAGCAATCGCGGGGTGCGCTGGAAACAGGGGGATCCGGTGCCTGACTTCGGCGCCCGGTTCGACCCGACCGGCAATCTCAGGCACCTGCAGGCTGGCCAGCCGCTGCACTGGAACAGCCGCAACCAACTGCAATCGCTGACCCTCGTCGAACATGTCGGCGGGCCACCGGATCAGGAGTTGTACCAATACAGCCGGGGCACACGGGTCTACAAACGTCACGAAACCCACACCCGCAAAGTCAGCCATGTCGATGAAGTGCATTACGCGGGGTCCCTGGAAATCCGCAGCAAAAGCTCGGGCGAAGAACTGCATCGGATCACCGTCGCAATCGGCGTCGGCGAAGTGTCCTGCCTGCACTGGGTGGCCGGCAAACCGTCAGGCATCGACGCTGATCAATTGCAGTACTCGCTGAGTGACCACCTGGGCTCAATCACAAAAACACTCGATGCAAGGGCGCTATTGATCAGTGCCGAGGGCTATTTTGCCTTTGGCGGCACCGCCTGGATGGCCGCGCGTTCGCAGATCGAAGCGGACTACAAGTTCATCCGCTATTCGGGCAAGGAAATGGATCGCACCGGGCTTTATTACTATGGCGCCCGGTATTACGTCCCTTGGTTGAGTCGCTGGATCAATGCCGACCCGGCCGGAGATGCGGACGGGCCGAATCGATATGCGTTTGTCGGCAACAACCCGCTGCGTTACGTCGACTCTGTCGGAGCATACAAAACGGAAAGCACTATCAGACATTATTCGGACTTCATTTCCGTCGTCTTCGGACACTCCGAACATTTGCTCCAGCAGCTTCACAACATCTTTCATAAGAAAAACATCAAAAGAAATTTGATGGCGAACGTCGCAGTCGAGGTGGGCAAAGGTGTTGCTGGCTACGAAGCAGGCGTTTTCGGCGCAGGGCTTGTTGAGTTGGTGCTTCCAAGCCCCCAGTCCTTTATCCCCTACCTGACAACTGGCGGGCTGATTGGTGGAAACATCGGCGGTGACATCGTCGGTGCGATGATTGACCCGTTCACAAACGAAGTCGCCTCCAGAACCGGGATCATGCTCGGCCCGCTGATCCCGCAAACGTCGAAAATGTCAGTCAGTGAAATCAATAAAGGATTAGGGATCACGGATCCCGTGAGGCAAAACAGAACGTGGCGAGAGGCCTCGGATGATCTGGTCCGTCAGACGCCTGCATTTCTCATGAACCGAGTGATGGCGTCGTGGCTATCGATTATCCCCGCCGCTATCGCCATCATTGCTCGAGCAATCGAAGCCGAAGACATAAAAAACGGGCTCGACCCGGTGAAGATTATAAAGATCGAGACAATGCTCTCTGACTGGCAGGCGGCCGTCGAAAGTTATTCCGCCGCTGCAGAAGGAGCGTTCGATGCATTAGGCATCGATGTTCTGGACCCAGACGGAATTGCTCCGATCAGCCGCTCAGACCTGCAGCAGCAAACCCACGAGGCGCTAGCCAACATCGGTCGAGCGAAAGCTTCTGTTGCCGCTTACAGGGAGTCGCGGTCCACCGATAACCAGTTTTTACAGCAGCAACTACGTCATACCCCGGTAAAACACTCCAGGCTTTACAACTGGTGGACCAAATCCAACGGCACACATGGTCCCTGACCGCTGATGTCAGTTGAGGCCTGCCAAACCGTCGCCGATGATTCCGTACAAGGACTCGTCGCGCCCTGGATGCCAGACTCAAAAGCGGTCGTGTGACCAATCGGCTTTTATGCAGCCATAGCACTGTAGCCGCACGATGGCGTGCTATCGTGCCCGCCCGACCTGCCATCCGTTTGACCCAGCATGCTGCCGACTTCCCGTACCCTGCGTCTGTCGTTGTACACCCTGCTGATCCTCGCTGGCGCCGCCCTCGCCGCGACGCTTGCGATCCGCCACGCCGAGCGCCAGGCGCTGGAAGAAGACGCCGCGCGGGCCAATCAACAGTTGGCGCTGTACGCCAACTCGCTGCATACCCTGATCGACCGCTATCGCGCCTTGCCCGCCGTGCTCGCACTGGACCCGCAATTACGGGCGGCACTCGCCGGTCCCGTGAGCGCCGAACAGCAAACGGCGCTCAATCTGAAGCTGGAAAAAATCAACGGCGCCGCCCAATCCTCGACCCTTGAACTGCTCGACCGCACCGGCCTTGCGGTGGCGGCCAGCAACTGGCGTCTGCCCAGCAGTTACGTCGGCCACAACTATGGCTTTCGCCCCTATTTCAGTCAGACCCGCACCCAGGGCACCGGACGCTTTTACGCGGTCGGCGTGACCAGCGGCATTCCCGGTTACTTCCTGTCCAGCGCGGTGCTCGGCGACAACGGCGAGTTCCTCGGGGCGATGGTGGTCAAGCTCGAATTCCCCGAACTCGAACGCGAATGGAGCCAGGGCAGTGACACCCTGCTGGTCAGCGATGCGCGCGGGATCATCTTCATCGCCAACCAGCCCGGCTGGCGCTATCGCCTGCTGCACCCGCTGAGCCCGGCCGATTACCGCGAGATCAAGGCCACCCGCCAATACGACAAGCAATCACTGGTGCCGCTGACGCATCTGGCGCTGCGCAGCTTCGATGACAACAGTGATCTGCGCCGCGTCGAAGGCCCGCAAGGCACGGCGGATTACCTGTGGGAATCGCTGCCGCTGACCGCCGAAGGCTGGACCTTGCATCTGCTGCGCCGCCCGCAATTGTCCTTTGAAGACCAGCGTAATGCCGGGCTCGCCGCTGCCGGGGTATGGCTGGCGCTGGTGTTCCTGTTGCTGTTCCTCAACCAGCGCTGGCGTCTGGCGAAGATGCGCCAGCGCAGCCGCGAAGAGCTTGAGCAACTGGTCGAGGAACGCACCCGCGACTTGCGCACCGCCCAGGACGGTCTGGTGCAATCAGCGAAACTGGCGGCACTGGGGCAGATGTCCGCCGCGCTGGCCCACGAAATCAATCAGCCGTTGACCGCCCAGCGCATGCAACTGGCGACCCTGCGCCTGCTGCTCGATCATGGCCGGGTCGATGACGCCTGCAAGGCACTCAAACCGGTGGATGACATGCTCACGCGCATGGCCGCCCTCACCGGCCACCTGAAAACCTTTGCCCGCAAGAGCCCCAGCGGCCTGCGCGAACGGCTGGATCTGGCGACGGTGGTCGATCAGGCCCTGCAATTGCTCGATGCGCGTCTGCGCGATGAACAGGTCAGTCTGGTGCTGCACCTGACCCGCCCGGCGTGGGTGCGCGGCGATGCGATCCGCCTGGAGCAGGTGTTGATCAATCTGCTGCGCAACGCCCTCGATGCCATGCAGGGCAAGCCCTGCAAGCGTCTGGAAATCCGCCTGGAAGCCGACGAGCAACTGTGGCGCCTGAGCGTCATCGACAACGGCGGCGGCATCGCCGAAGAACATCTGGGTCAGGTGTTCGATCCGTTCTTCACCACCAAACCGGTGGGTGACGGACTGGGCCTGGGACTGGCGGTATCCTTCGCCATCGTCCATGAATCCGGCGGGCGCCTGTGCGTCGAAAATGGTGACAATGGCGCGGTGTTCAGCCTGACCTTGCCGATCGATCTGGAGGCGCACATCTGATGCTCAACTCGGTGATGGTGGTCGATGACGAAAGCAGTATTCGCAATGCCGTCGAACAATGGCTGAGCCTGTCCGGGTTCGAGGTGCAGCTGTTCAGCCGCGCCGAGGAATGCCTGGCGGTGCTGCCGAAACACTTTGCCGGGGTGATTGTCAGCGATGTGCGCATGCCCGGGCTCAGCGGTCTTGAGCTGCTGGCCGAAGTGCAGCGCCGGGATGCCGACCTGCCGGTGATTCTGCTGACCGGCCACGGCGATGTGCCGATGGCGGTCGAAGCGATGCGCGACGGCGCCTACGATTTTCTGGAAAAACCGTTCAGTCCCGAGACCCTGCTCGGCAGCCTGCGCCGGGCGCTGGACAAGCGTCGGCTGGTGCTGGAAAACCGTGCCCTGCACGAGCAGGCCGACAACCGCGCCAGACTCGATGCGACGTTGCTCGGTGTGTCCCGTGGCTTGCAGACCTTGCGCCGGCAGGTGCTTGACCTGGCGACGCTGCCGGTCAACGTGCTGATCCGTGGAGAAACCGGCAGCGGCAAGGAGCTGGTCGCCCGCTGCCTGCACGACTTCGGCCCGCGCGCCGACAAGCCGTTCGTGGCGCTGAACTGCGCGGCGATCCCCGAGCAGTTGTTCGAAGCCGAGTTATTCGGACATGAGAGCGGCGCGTTCACCGGCGCCTCGGGCAAGCGCATCGGCAAGCTGGAATACGCCGATGGCGGCACGCTGTTTCTCGACGAAATCGAAAGCATGCCGCTGGCCCAGCAGGTGAAACTGCTGCGGGTGTTGCAGGAGCAGAAGCTGGAGCGGCTGGGGTCGAACCAGAGCATTCGCGTGGACTTGCGGATTGTCGCGGCGACCAAACCCGACTTGCTGGATGAAGCGCGGGCCGGGCGTTTTCGCGAAGACCTGGCGTATCGCCTGAACGTCGCAGAGCTGCGATTGCCACCGCTGCGTGATCGTCGCGAAGACATTCCGCTGTTGTTCGAATCCTTCGCCCAGAGCGCCGCCCAGCGTTTGGGCCGGATCTTCCCACCGCTCAGTGGCGCGCAGTTGAGCCACCTGCTCAGTCACGACTGGCCGGGCAATGTTCGCGAGTTGGCGAACGTGGCCGAACGTCAGGTATTGGGGCTGGATGAACCGGTGCAGGGTATCGATCCGGGGCAGTCGCTGGCGGCGCAGCAAGAGGCGTTTGAGGCGCAGTGTTTGCGGGCTGCTTTGACCCGGCACAAGGGCGATGTGAAAGCCGTGCTTGAGGAGCTGCAACTGCCGCGTCGTACGTTTAATGAAAAGATGCAGCGGCATGGTTTGACCCGAGAGATGTTCGTACCCGACTGATCGTTTGATGATTGATCGTTCCCACGCTCCGCGTGGGAATGCCTAAATGGACGCTCTGCGTCCGCTTTGGGACGCAGAGCGTCCCCGGCTGCATTCCCACGCAGAGCGTGGGAACGATCACGCTGAATGAGCGGAAATCCGCTCATTCATTCCGGATCATCGGCAAAATCCCGCTCAACCCATCTCACCAACCCCTCTAAACCGGCCCTCCCCCCGTTGGCACAGCTCCTGCTATAGCCCTCGCAGGCTGCGTTCCAACGCGCTCCACAAAAACAATTAAATGAAGGATCCTTCAATGGATAACTCCAACGCCCTGCCTCTTGGGTCGGCTGCCGTGCCGGCCAAAGCACGAACCACCGCCAGTCGCATCAAATCGATCTTCAGCGGTTCCGTCGGCAACATGGTCGAGTGGTACGACTGGTACGTCTACGCCGCCTTCTCGCTGTACTTCGCCAAGACCTTCTTCCCCGCCGGTTCCACTACCGCCCAGTTGATGAACACCGCCGCGATTTTCGCCGTGGGCTTTCTGATGCGTCCGATCGGTGGCTGGCTAATGGGCCTGTACGCCGACAAAGTCGGCCGTAAAAAGGCGCTGATGGCCTCGGTGTACCTGATGTGCTTCGGCTCGCTGCTGATTGCCCTGAGTCCGAACTACGAGACCATCGGCATCGGCGCGCCGATCCTGCTGGTCTTCGCCCGCTTGCTGCAAGGCCTGTCGGTCGGTGGCGAGTACGGTACCTCCGCCACTTACCTGTCGGAGATGGCGACCAAGGAACGTCGCGGCTTCTTCTCCAGCTTCCAGTACGTGACCCTGATCTCCGGCCAGCTCATCGCGTTGGGCGTGTTGATCGTGCTGCAGAACATGCTGACCACCGAACAGCTGTACGCGTGGGGCTGGCGTATTCCGTTCGCCATCGGCGCGCTGTGCGCAATCGTGGCGCTGTACCTGCGTCGTGGCATGGAAGAAACCGAGTCGTTCACCAAGAAGGAAAAGTCCAAGGAAAGCGCCATGCGCACCTTGCTTCGTCATCCGAAGGAACTGCTCACCGTGGTCGGCCTGACCATGGGCGGTACGCTGGCGTTCTACACCTACACCACCTACATGCAGAAATACCTGGTGAACACCGTCGGCATGAGCATCTCCGACTCCACCACCATTTCCGCCGCCACGCTGTTCCTGTTCATGTGCCTGCAACCGATCATCGGCGGCCTGTCCGATAAAATCGGTCGTCGCCCGATCCTGATCGCCTTCGGCGTGCTCGGGACGATCTTCACCGTGCCGATCCTGATGACCCTGCACACCATCCAGACCTGGTGGGGTGCGTTCTTCCTGATCATGGCGGCGCTGATCATCGTCAGCGGCTACACCTCGATCAACGCCGTGGTAAAGGCCGAGCTGTTCCCGACCGAAATCCGTGCGCTGGGTGTCGGCCTGCCATACGCACTGACCGTGTCGATCTTCGGCGGCACCGCCGAATACATCGCGCTGTGGTTCAAGAGCATCGGCATGGAAACCGGTTACTACTGGTACGTGACCGCGTGCATCGCGGTGTCCCTGCTGGTGTACATCACCATGAAAGACACGCAGAAACATTCGCGCATCGTCACTGACTGACCGCAAAAAAACGCGCGAAGGTGCAAGACCTTCGCGCGTTTTCTTTCCTGTCCGATTTCCCGATCAGGACAACTCGGCAACGCCCTGTTTGCTGCCATAACGCTTCTGCGCATACGACGCCCCGACGATCATCACCAGCAGAATCCCCGCCAGCACCGCCGACGAACCGATGGTGCCGAAGTCCAGACCGCCCTTCTCATGGGACTTGGTCATCAAGTCACCCAGGGTTGCGCCAAACGGCCGGGTCAGCACGAACGCCACCCAGAACAGCGCCACCGGCGAAATCTTCGTGAAGTACTTGAGCAGCACGACCACGCCAATCGCCGAACCGATCAACAACGCGCCACCGGCAAAGCCCAGGCCCGAGTCGTCCGCCAGGTAATCGCCGAGCGCGGTGCCCAGGGTGTTGGAGAACAAAATCGCCATCCAGTAGAACATCTCGCCGCGAAAACTCTGCACCTTGGTGACGTTGAGCGAGTCGCCGCTCAGGCGCCATGCCGCGAAGATCGCCAGCAGGATCGCGATCAGGATCATGGAACCGGTGGCGTAACCCAGTTCCAGCGTGCGGTCCATGAAGTCCGACATGGTGGTGCCGGCGGTGCTGGTCGACAGGATCACGATCCAGTACAGCAGCGGCTTGTAGGTCTTGGACATCAGCTGCGCGATCAGCGTCAGGACAAACACGCTGATCAGAATCAGCGAGCTGATGGCATAGCCGACGTTAAGGGTCATCGACAACAAATCCCCCGCGGTTTCCCCCAGGGTCGTCGCGCAGATTTTCATGACCCAGAAGGCCAGGGTGATTTGAGGCAGTTTGTTCATCGCGGGCAACGCTCCAGTGTGTGACGGCCGGTTTTTGGCTTTATGGCCGTGGGCAGACTGGCGTTGAGCGGGTGAAAAACCGGTCGGGAATGTATGAAAAATCTGTCACACAAGCCAAAAACGGCGATTAATCACCGGTTAATGCCCCTGCCGCATCCTGCACCTACCTGATCGATGACCTGCGCGACGCTCGCTCCGACGACGGAAGCGAATTGAATGCGCCGCCCTTAATATCAATTTAATCGATTGTTTTTAGCATTATTTTGCACTTTTTAATCAACTTATTTGGCGTAGCATGAATCCCATGCGAAACACATCGCCAACGAATTTCGAATCTGGAGAACGACCATGAAAACCAAACTGATCCTCGCCCTGACCCTGTCCGTCCTGGCCGCCAACACCTTCGCCGCCGATGGCTCGGACAAAACCAAATCCGCCGACTTCATTTCCGGCGCCAGCGCTGCCATCGAAACCAGCCACACCGGCACCTACGCTGCCGACGGCTTCGACAAGACCAACGTCGGCAAAGCCGTTGCTGCTGATGGTTTCGACAAGACCGGCACTGCCAACGCTATCGCCGCCGACGGTTTCGATAAAACCGGCACCGCCAATGCCATCGCTGCCGACGGTTTCGATAAAACCGGCACCGCCAATGCCATCGCTGCCGACGGTTTCGATAAAACCGGCACTGCCGCAGCCATCAGTTGAATATCCGCACCGCCTTCACAGCCCGGCCTCGGCCGGGCTTAGTCATTTCTGGGAGATGACAATTACTTGAGTTCACACCAAACCCTGTGGGAGCTGGCTTGCCAGCGATGACATTTTTTCATTCAAAGTCATTGTCGACTGACAGGCCGCCATCGCTGGCAAGCCAGCTCCCACAAGGTTCTCACTGGGTGGAATATCGGTGTCTGGCTGGAAATATGCGTCGTGTGCTTGCACTATTGGCCACTTGATCCCGCCCTCTTCAGGACCACCCGCCATGCCCGATGACATTCATTTCTACGAACCGGCCAACGGCCACGGCCTGCCGCACGATCCGTTCAACGCCATCGTCGGCCCGCGTCCCATCGGCTGGATTTCGTCGCAGGATGCCGAGGGACGGCTGAACCTGGCGCCCTACAGTTTTTTCAACGCGTTCAACTACATTCCGCCGATCATCGGGTTCTCCAGCGTCGGTCGCAAAGACAGCCTGAACAACATCGAGCAGACCGGTGAATTCGTCTGGAACCTCGCCACCCGCCCGCTGGCCGAGCAGATGAACCAGAGCTGCGCGATGGTCGGACCGGAAGTCAACGAGTTCGAACTGGCGGGGCTGACGCCAGTGGCTTCGAACGTGATCGCCGTACCGCGCGTGGCCGAAAGCCCGGTGTCCTTCGAGTGCAAGGTCACCCAGATCATTCAGTTGCAGCGCGCCGACGGCGAGACCGTGCCGAGCTGGCTGGTGCTCGGCGAAGTGGTTGCCGTGCACATTGCCAAATGGCTGTTGAAGGACGGGATCTACGACACCGCCGCCGCCGAACCGATACTGCGGGGCGGCGGGCCGGCGGACTATTTCCAGCTGGGGCCGGAGGCGTTGTTCAAGATGTGGCGCCCGGGGGCGACGAAGTAAGCGCTTACCAGATCAGCTCGGCGTCGTCGGTGACGCCCTTGAGCTTGTCCAGTTCGTTGATCGCGGCTTCATCGGCGGCGATGGCGCCGGGAAAAACCTGATCGTTCAGCAGTTTGTGAAAGCGCGGTGCGCCGCCGTCGACCAGGGCCTTGACGGCAATCGCCGCGTGATAACCCTTGTTGCCGCCCAACTCGACGGGGACTACAGCGGAAACCGCTTCGAAGTGTTCGAACTCTTTACGTGCCATATCGCAGGTCCTGGCTCAGTCAGATAAGCCGGACATTAAACATTCAACCGGCGAGTTTGTGTATCGGCGCAGTGCATTGCCCTACGGCCTGTGCAGCCGAGACTTCCTTGAACGTGTGGAAATCCAGGCTGTTGACCACCAGGTCCTGCACCAGCTCGGCAAAGATTTCCATCGACGGGCTGCTGAAGTAAGCGGTCATCGATTGCTGGTTGCTCCAGAAACCGGAAACCAGCCACAAATCCGGATCACACTGCGAATGCTGCAAGGCGAAGCTCAGGCAACCGGGGGCGGCGCGGGACGGCTCGATCAGGGCGCTCAAGCGCATGCCGAGTTCCGCCGAGCGTCCGGCACGCGCTCGAACGAAGGCCATATGACTGACGGGAATCTGCTTGGACATGTTCAACCCTCCCAGGAAGTTGCGTGGCAGCCGGGGACGTGCTGCGACAGGATCCAAGGTTAAGGGCCGGGCACGGCTCGCCGTTAGTCGATTCCTGCCGTCGCGTTGCACAATCCTGCGAGACTGTCGTGCAGACCTGTAACAAGTCGTGAATTCCTGTCACCGTCCTGTCACACCGGTTTCGGGCAATTCTGCCGACCCGCGTCCTGCTATGGCTGGACGAGTCCACAAACCCATGCAGGATCAGGCAAGCATTTGACAGGATGTGTCTACCGCTCGCGCTTGCACAAACTTATGCTCTGCTCCCATTCCATCCCTTGCCGAGGAGGCTGTGCATGACGTCATTCGATCGTTTTCAGGCGCCGCCCGATGCCGACATGGAAAAGCAGCGCGCGGAACTGGCGGCCATCATTCGCCGCAACACGTCCGAAGATGGCAGTTATGCCACTGCCGTCGGTTCGCTGTTCATGTCACGCCACACCCAGTCCCATGACTTCGCCCCGGTGCTCGCGCAACCGGCGCTGTGCATCATGGCCCAGGGTCGCAAAGAGGTACGGCTGGCGGACGAATTCTTCAATTACGATCCGCTGAATTACCTGGTGGTGTCGGTTTCGATGCCGTTGAGCGGTCGGGTGGTGAATGTCTCGCCCGAAGAGCCGATCCTCGCCGTGCGCCTGGATATCGATCCTGCGGAAATCACCGCGCTGATCGCCGACGCCGGCCCGATGGGCGTACCGACCCGGCCGACCGGACGTGGTCTGTATGTGGAGAAGATCGACAGCGCCATGCTCGATGCGGTGCTGCGTCTGGCACGCCTGCTCGACGCGCCGAAAGACATCGCCATGCTCGCGCCGCTGATCCGTCGGGAGATTCTCTATCGTCTGCTGCGCAGTCCTCAGGGCCATCGGTTGTACGAAATCGCCATCGCCAACAGCCAGAGCCACCGCATCAGCCAGGCGATCAAATGGCTCAACGGCAACTTCGAACAGCCGCTGCGCATTGATGATCTGGCGAAGGAAGTGAACCTCAGCGTCTCGACCCTGCATCACCGTTTCAAGGCGATGACGGCGATGAGCCCGTTGCAGTATCAGAAGCAGCTGCGCCTGCAAGAGGCGCGGCGTTTGATGTTGGCTGAGGGGTTGGAGGCGTCGGCGGCCGGGTATCGGGTGGGGTATGAAAGTCCGTCGCAGTTCAGCCGCGAGTACAGCCGGTTGTTTGGCGCGCCGCCGTTGAGGGATCTGGCGCGGTTGCGCCTGACCGTCTGATCTGGATTATTGCGTCGCGGCTACTGGCCTCTTCGTCGGATCGCCGCCCGGACCAAGCCCGCTCCCACAGTGACTGGTGTCTACTACAAAGCTTGTGTACGACGAATAACCTGTGGGAGCGGGCTTGCCCGCGAAGAGGTCGGCAGAGCCAGCATCAAATCTGGATCAGGCGCCCAACACCCGACACGCCTCACTCGGCAACGTCACCGACACCGGATGCCCGATCCCCAACCCAATCCCCTGACACGGCGTACTCAGCGCCGTAAACGTCACCCCGGAACATTCCACCGTAGTCTCGATCGTCGCGCCAATATCCCGCACGAACGTCACCTTGCCCAGCAGCCGATTCCCCGCCGTGGCCTGCGGCGCCGACAGTTGCAGGTCTTCGGGGCGGATCAGCATTTTCACTTTCTGCCCGACCACGATGCTGTTGCAGATCGGCACTTGCAGGGCATCGCCGCCCGGCAGCACGACCTTGCCATCGCCAAGCGCGGTGGCCGGGAAGATATTGCCGGAGCCGATAAAGTCCGCGACGAATTCGTTGGCCGGGTGCCGGTAGATTTCAATCGGCGTACCCACCTGCTGCACCCGATGCTCGCCCAACACCACCACGATATCGGCCATGGTCATGGCCTCGCGCTGATCGTGGGTCACCATGATGGTGGTGATGTTCAGGCGTTGTTGCAGCTGACGGATTTCCACCTGCATCGACTCGCGCAACTTGGCGTCCAGCGCCGACAGCGGTTCGTCGAGCAAAAGGATTTTCGGATGCGAGGCAATCGCCCGGGCAATCGCCACCCGCTGACGCTGGCCGCCGGACAGCTTGGCCACCGGGCGATCGATCATCGGTTGCAGCTGGATCAACTCCAGCAACTCAACGACTCGCGCCTGTTGATCGGGCTTGCTCACACCGCGCAGTTTCAGCGGATAGGCGATGTTCTCGCCCACGGTCATGTGCGGAAACAGCGCCAGCGACTGGAACACCATGCCGAAGTTGCGCAGGTGCGCCGGGGTGTGGCCGATGTCCTCGCCGTCCAGGCGGATCTCGCCGCCGGTGAGGGTTTCCAGCCCGGCGATCATGCGCAGTAACGTGGTCTTGCCGCAGCCCGACGGGCCGAGGAAGCACACCAGTTTGCCCTCGGGCAAATGCAGGTTGACGTCTTTTACCGCACAGGCCGAGCCGTAGTGTTTCTCGACGTTTTCCAGAATCAGTCCAGTCATATTGCACCTCACAATCAAAAGGAAACGCCGCCCTCACCGACCAGCTTCTCCAGCGCCCAGATCAGGACGAAGTCGATCAGCACGATCAGCACGGCAAACGAGAACACGGTAGGGTCGAGCGATGACACGGTGCGGCTGTACATCCAGATCGGCACGGTCATGACATCGATGGTGTAGAGGAAATAGGTCACGGTGAATTCGTTGAACGAGACGATGAACGCCAGCAGCATCCCCGCCAGAATCCCCGACTTCATCAACGGCACCACCACGTCGACAATGGCCCGCAACGGCGAGGCGCCGAGCATCTGCGCGGCCTCTTCGACTTCGCTGCCGATGGAAAGCATGGCCGCCGTGCAGTTCTTCACCACGAACGGCAGCGCCAGAATCACGTGGGCAATCACCAGCCGCGAGGTGGTCATGTGGAACGGCAGGCTGTCGAACACCAGCAGCAAGGCCAGCCCCAGCACCACCATCGGGAACACCAGCGGCAGCGACATCAATTGCAGCGCCACGCCCTTGCCACGGAACTCGCAGCGGGTCAGCGCGTAGGCCGCCGGCACCGCGATCAGCGTGGCGAAAATCATCGTCAGGCACGACACCAGCAAACTGGTGCCCATGGCCTGGCCGAGGCTCAGCACATCGCTGGCATCCGGCGAGACGAAGGTGTGCCACGCCGCCTTGTACCACTGCAGGCTGTAGCTGCTCGGCGGGAAGTCGAGGTTCGACGCGCCGCTGAACGACATCACGATCATGGTCAGGATCGGCAACACGGCCAGGAACAAAATGATCCCGGAGAGGATGCCGGCGAACTTGCCGGTGTCGCCCGGCAACAGCGACTGACGCTTCTTGATCAGGGCACTCATTGCGAAGCCTCCAGCAGACGGCGACGGCGGCCGGTGATGTATTCGGACAAGGTCATGATGGCGAGCGTGGTGACGATCAGCACCACCCCGGCGGCGGACGCGGCGGGCCAGTTCATCAGCGGGGCGATCTGGTCATGCACCATCACCGCGAGCATCGGCACGCGCCGACCGCCGAGCAGCAACGGCACCACGAAGCTGCTGGCGTTGTAGGCGAACACCAGGGTCGCGCCGGTGATGATTCCCGGCAGACTCATCGGCAACACCACTTGGCGGAACACCTGAAAACGACTGGCGCCGAGGGTCGCGGCAGCTTCTTCGTAGCTGCGGGCGACACCGCGCATGGCGCTGGCAATCGGCAGCACAGCGAGCGGAAACGCGGTCTGCACCAGCCCCATCAGCACACCGTTCTGGTTGTACAGCAGCATGATCGGACGCTTGATCAGGCCGAGGCCCATCAGGGTCTGGTTGAGCATGCCGCCGGGGCCGAGGATCACCAGCCAGCCGTAGCTTTGCAGCAGCAGGTTGACCAGCAACGGCAACAGCACCGCCGCCAGAAAAATCCGCCGCACGAATGGCGAGGTCAGGCGCGACATGGTGTACGCCACCGGGATCGCCAGGACCACCGCGATCACCGCGCTGATCAGCGCCAGGCGCAAGGTCAGCAGCAGCGATTTGAGGTAGTAGGGTTCGAGTAGCTGGGCGTAACTGGCCAGGCTGAAACCGGACCACTCCGCACCCTTGGTGCCGACGCTCATGCGCAGCACCAGCAGGCTGGCGGCAATCAGCACGCCGAGAAACAGCATCGACGGCGTGAGGAAAAACCACGCCCGCGCCGTCGGCGAAACACCGCGCGCCGGGCACGCGTCACCCGCGCCGACCGGTTGGGTCAGGGATTGATGTTCCATAGCAATGATCTCGTCAATGGAAAAACAACTGACAGACACAGATCTCCAAACCACCGCGAGCCTTGTGGGAGCTGGCTTGCCAGCGATGACGGCCTACCTGTCGACCATCATGTCACTGACAAATTGCTATCGCTGGCAAGCCAGCTCCCACAGGTACTTCGGCGTTTGAAGAACCTGCGTCCATCACTCGATCAGGAAGAAAAGATTTCCGTGTAGCGACGAATCCACTGGTCATGCACGGTCGCCAGGAAGGCGTTGTCGTGCATGATCGCCTTCTCCGCGATCTGCTCCGGCGTGAGGATGAACGGGCTCTTGCGTGCTTCGGCGGAGATGATCGCCTTGGCGTTGACCGGGCCGTTGAAGATGTCTTCGGCCATCTTGCCCTGCACCAGCGGGTCGAGGGAGTGGTCGATGAAGGCGTAGGCCAGGTCGGTGTCGCCCGGACGGTTCTTCGGCATCACCGAGAGCATCAGGTCGGTGTAGAAACCTTCCTTCATGCCGAACGTGGCACCGAGGCCATAGTTCGGGTCGCGGATCTGCTTGGGGAAAAACGCCGGGGCGTAGAGGCCGCCCATGTCCAGGGAACCGGTGCGGAACAGCTCGGCAATCTGGTTGGGGTTTTCGCCCAGGGTCACCACGCGGTCTTTCAGCTCCGCGAGTTTCTTGAAGCCCGGCTCGATGTTGTGCTCGTCACCACCGGCCAGTTTGGCGGCGATGATGATCAGGTCCATCGCTTCGGTCCAGTTCGGCGGCGGCAGGAAAATGTTCGGTGCCAGATCGGCGTCCCACAGTGCCGCGTAACTGTCCGGCGCGGTGCTCTGGGTGCGAGTGCTGTAGACCAGACTGTTGCACCACAACAGGTAACCGATGCCGTGACCGTTGGCCCCGGTGCGGTATTTTTCCGGTACGTCCACCAGGTTGGGAATGCGGTTGAGATCGGGTTTTTCCAACAGTCCGGCAGCAGCCAGACCTTCGGCGCCGACGCCAGCCAGGGTGATGATGTCGTACTGCGGACGATCACCGCCGGCCTTGAGTTTGGCGACCATTTCCGAGGTGCTGCCAGTGCGGTCGGCAATCACTTTGGCGCCGGTCTTGGCTTCGAACGTTGCCGCGATGTTGCGCAGTGCAGCGAGGCCGGTGTCATCGGACCAGGTCAGCAGGCGCAGGGTCTTGCCGGCAAAGCGGGTGTCGCTGGCACTGGCCCGGATGAAGGGCATGCTCATGGCCGCCGCAGCCACCGAGGCCACGCCGACGGTTTTGATGAATTGACGCCTGTTCAGATCGTGCTCGCCCATTTAGGACTCCCATTTTTTTTGTAAGTATGAGACTGATCGCAACCCTTGCATCTGCCTGACCGATATGGCTCAAGCGCCCGGTTTCAAAGGGCTTGAGCGTGGTCTGCGGGTTCATCCTGAGGTCGTGCAAAACACCTGACTATCGATAAAAACTCATTGAAGCCATGACGTCGGCGCATGCCTCGTTGCGAGGCATGCGCTGACCTTTTTCGGGCATTCAGAGCGCGCGGATCACGTGCTTGGTTTCCTGAAATGCCGCCAGACCCCACGGGCCCAATTCGCGGCCGATGCTGCTCTGTTTGTAGCCGCCCCACGCCGTCTGCGGGAAGATCACCTGCGGCGCGTTGAGCCACACCAGCCCCGCCTGCAAGGCGTTGGCGACCCGATCCGCGGTCTCGGCATTGCGCGTGACGACGCTGGCGACCAGGCCGAACTGACTGTCGTTAGCGAGCGCAATTGCCTCGGCTTCCGAAGCAAAACTGCGTACGCAGATCACCGGGCCGAAGATCTCTTCACACCACAGCGCACTGTCGAGGGGCACTTCGGTGAAGATCGTCGGCTGCAAGAAATATCCGCGCGGCAGATCGGCGGGACGATTGCCGCCACAAATCAGCTTGGCACCGGCACTCAGACCACGGTCGATGTGACCGAGCACACGCTGGTACTGCGCCTGATTGACCAGCGCGCCCATCTCGACCTCAGGATCGAACGGATCGGCGACACGGATTTTTTCCGCGCGGGCCTTCAGACGAATCAGGAATTCATCGGCAATTTCATCGGCCACCAGCACTCGGCTGGTGGCCGAACACATCTGCCCGGCGTTGAAGAAACCGCCACCGCAGGCCAGTTCCACCGCCAGATCAAGGTCGGCATCTTCCAGAATCAGCAGCGAGGATTTGCCGCCCAGTTCCAGGCTCACGCCCTTCACGGTTTCAGCGGCGCGCTGCATCACCTGCACACCCACGGCGTTACTGCCGGTGAAGGAAATCTTGGCGATGCGCGGGTCCGCCGACAGCGGCGCGCCGACTGCCAGACCGGTGCCGCACACCAGGTTGAACACGCCTTTTGGCAGACCGGATTCGGCGATGATGGTCGCCAGTTCCAGCTCCGGCAGCGGTGTGACTTCCGACGGTTTGAGCACCACGCAGCAACCGGCGGCGAGAGCAGGCGCGAGCTTCCACACGGTGGTGACCATCGGGAAATTCCACGGCACGATAAGCCCGACAACACCGCACGGTTCGCGGCGCAGACGTGCGCTGAAATCGTCGCTGGGCAGCGGCACGTTGCTGTCCTGTTTCGCATCGAGGCCTTCGGCGAGTTCGGCGTAGTACTCGAACGTGGCGATCACGTCGTCGACATCGATGCCCGCCTCGAACTGCGGTTTGCCGTTGTTGCTCGACTGCAACTTCATCAGATGTTCGCGGCCGTTGCGCACGCCATTGGCGATATTGCGCAGTATCGCGGCGCGCTCGGCACCGGTGGTTTTCGACCAGTCTTTGAAAGCTTCGGTCGCTGCCGTCACCGCTTGGTTGACGGCGCTTTCGTCACCGCCGTTGACCGTGGTCAGCAGCGCTTCGGTGGCCGGGTTGATCACGCGCAGGTGTTCGCGCCCGGCGGACCATTGGCCGTTGATGTACAGGCCGTCGAGTGTGGTCGGGAAATTCATCATTGGGCCACCGCCTTCATCCATTGGGTCTGGTCGATCTCGATCAGGGTCGGGCCCTGACGATCGGTGGCGGCGCGCAGTGCACCGCGCAGATGTTCAGCGGAGCTGATCGCTTCCGCCGCGCAACCCAGGGCCTTGGCCACGCCGATGAAGTCCGGGGTGTAAATGTCGACGCCCACTGGCTCGATGGCACGGTTGACCATGTATTTCTTGATCTCTTCGTAACCCTGGTTATTCCACAGCAGGATGATCACCGGGGTGCGCGCTTCCACGGCGCTGGCCAGTTCCGGCAGGGTGAATTGCAGACCACCGTCGCCGATCAGGCACACCACCGGCGGACGCGCGCCGTGTTCGAGGTTACCGCCGAGCCATGCGCCAATCGCCGCCGGCAAGGCGTAACCGAGGGTGCCGTAACCGGTGGACGAGTTGAACCAGCGGCGCGGACGCTCCGGATTGAACGTCAGGTTGCCGGTGTACACCGGTTGCGTGGAGTCGCCGACGAACACCGCGTTCGGCAATTCGTGCAGCACGGTTTCGAGGAAACGGGTCTGGGCCAGGGTCGGGGCATCCCAGGTCGCGGCCAGGTCTTCACGCAGACGGGCGGCGCGTACCTGGCCCCAATCGTTGCGGCGCTCGGCCAGCGGTTTGTGCGACAGCGCGCTGAGCAACGCTTGTGCGGCATTGCGCGAGTCGGCCACCAGCGCCACGTGAGGCGGGTAGTTGCGCACGGTCTGGTCGGGATCGATGTCCACACGCAGCAGCTTGCCGGGGATTTCGAAACCGCCGGCGAAGGTCACGTCGTAGTCGGTTTCCGCCAGCTCGGTGCCGATCGCCAGGATCACGTCGGCATCGGCCACCAGGGCGCGGGTCGCCACCAGGCTCTGGGTCGAACCGATCAACAGCGGATGGCTGGACGGCAGCATGCCTTTGGCGTTGATGGTCAGAGCCATTGGTGCATCAAGCAGCTCAGCCAGTTCGGTGAGTTCGGCAGCGGCATCGATGGCACCGCCACCGGCGAGGATCAGCGGACGCCGGGCGCCGGCCAGCAGTTCAGTCATGCGGCTCACGGCGGCCGGCGCAGCTCCGGCGCGGTCGATGTTGACCGGCACGCTGGTCAGCAGTTCGTCGGCTTCTTCGACCAGCACGTCCAGCGGAATCTCGATGTGCACCGGACGCGGACGCCCGGCCTGGAACAGCGCAAACGCACGGGCCAGCACACCCGGCAATTCGGACGCCGACATCAGGGTGTGGGAGAACGCCGCCACGCCACCGACCAGTGCGCTCTGGTTCGGCAGTTCATGCAGCTTGCCGCGACCGCCGCCCAATTGGCTGCGCGACTGCACGCTGGAGATCACCAGCATCGGGATCGAATCGGCGTACGCCTGGCCCATGGCGGTGGTGATGTTGGTCATGCCCGGGCCGGTGATGATGAAGCACACACCCGGTTTGCCGCTGGTACGGGCGTAGCCGTCGGCCATGAAGCCGGCACCCTGCTCGTGGCGCGGCGTGACGTGGTTGATGCTCGAACGGGCCAGCCCGCGATACAGCTCCACGGTATGCACCCCGGGAATGCCGAACACCTGCTCGACCCCATAATCTTCGAGTAACTTGACCAGTACTTCGCCACACGTCGCCATGTCTTTGCCCTTCTTGTTCATTGAGGCACCGGGCTTTAAAGGAACCGGTGATTGGCCTCATTGAAACGGGCGACCCGTAGCCGCAACAATCGATAAAAGCTCATACTAGCCATGTCCTCACGTCATACCTTGGATCCACATGAAACGACTGCCTCCCCTGCCCGCCCTGCACACGTTTCTGATCACCGCGCAGTGCTGCAACTTCACCCGGGCCGCCGAGCAGTTGCACATCACCCAGGGTGCGGTGAGCCGGCAGATCGCGGGGCTTGAGGAACATCTGGGTTATGAGCTGTTCATTCGCCTGGCCCGGGGCCTGGAGCTGACGGCCGAAGGTCGCGAATGGCTGCCACGGGTACAGCAGGTGTTCAGCCTGATCGGCGACTCGGTGGAGCAGATCGGCGCCAAACGCGAAACCCTGCAACTCAAGGCGCCGAGCTGCGTGATGCGCTGGTTGTTGCCACGCCTGCTGCAATGGCAGCGCGAGCGCCCGGACGTGCCGGTGAAACTCACGGCGTCGTTGCAACACGGGGTGGATTTTCATCGCGAGCAGTTCGACGCGGCTGTGATCTACGGCAGCGCGCCCCACGATTCGCCTGCGACCCTGCATCTGTTCGATGAACAACTGACGCCGGTCTGCTCGCCGACGCTGCTCAACGGCGGGCCGGCCCTGCATACACCGGAAGATCTGCAACAGCATCTGCTGCTGCACCCGACTCACACGGATGACGACTGGACGCTCTGGCTCAAAGCCGCCGAACTGCACTTGAGCAATATCGCCAGCGGTCAGCATTTCGAGACCCTGGATCAGGCGATGTCGATGGCGTCCCACGGGACGGGGGTGGCGATCGGCGACTGGTCACTGATCGGCGACGACTTGAACGCCGGGCGACTGGTGATGCCGTTCGATCTGAAGGTGAAGACGGGATTGGGCTACTACATCGTGGCGCCGGCATCGGAGCCTTCGGCGAAGTTGCAGGAATTGATGGGGTGGTTGGTGGAGCAGGCTCATACGCGGTGAGCCCGGCCTCACTTGATGATCGTTCCCACGCACCCCTTCTTTGATCGTTCCCACGCTCCGCGTGGGAATGCAGCCCGGGACGCTCCGCGTCCCATGCCGAAGCGGACGCGGAGCGTCCAGTGAGGCATTCCCACGCAGAGCGTGGGAACGATCAATACGGTCAGTAACCGACGGTAAACCGCTGACGCGAATGCTTCGGCGTTTCCACTTCGTCGATCAGCGCAATCGCATAGTCGGCAAACGTAATCGAGCTCTGGCCTTCAGCACTCACCAGCAAGTCATCCTTGCCGACGCGGAACTTGCCGGTGCGCTCGCCTTCGAAGAACAGCGCCGACGGCGACAGGAACGTCCAGTCCAGCTCCTTCTCCTGACGCAAGGCCTCGAGAAACGCCGCGCCAGCGCTGGCCTCTGCCTTGTACTCGGCCGGGAAGCCAGCGCTGTCGATCACGCGGGTGCCGTCCGGGAGCAACAGCGAGCCGGCACCGCCGACCACCAGCAGACGTTTCACCCCGGCCTGTTTCACCGGACCGATCAGCGCGCTGGCAGGCACCGTGGCGAAATGCGCAGCGCTGATGACCACATCGTGACCGGCGACGGCGTCTTGCAGCGCGGCTGCATTCAGCACGTCGACATTCTTGTTGACCACACCGGCGCGGGCGCCGATCTTCGAGGTATCCCGGGCGATGGCGGTGACGCTGTGGCCGCGACGCAGGGCTTCTTCCAGCAATTGGCTGCCGGCACGGCCGGTGGCACCAATGATTGCGATCTTGCTCATGACATTCTCCAGTTGGCTTGAGAGTGCTGCGTTTTTCAGAATCGGGTTACCACTTCATCTCGCCCTTGGCGACTTTGGCGCTCAGCTCCAGCGAGCTTTCTTCGCCCAGTGTCGGGTAGCGTTTTTTCATCGCGGTGATCAGCGCGGCAGAGTCCTTGGCCTTGGCCGTTTCGGCATCGAATGCCTTGATGTAGTCGGCAGTGAATTTCACCGCTGCCAGCGAACGGGCGCTGTCACCCAGGTAGTGACCCGGCACCACGGTTTTCGGTTTCAGGGTTTCGATCGAGTGCAGGGTTTGCAGCCAGTCGGCGTGGGATTGCGCGGTCTGGGTGTCGGCCATCCACACGTGAATGTTCTCGGCGACAACCACACCACCCACCACAGCCTTCAACGACGGGATCCACACGAAGCTACGATCCGGTTGTTTGCCGTCCAGACCGACCACCTGCAATTTCTGCCCTTCGAGCATCAGGCTGTCGCCCTTGAGTACGCCCGGCACGATGGTTTTGGCCGGCACGTCGGCGCCCATTTTCGGACCCCAGAAAGCGAGTTTGCCGTCGACGGTTTGCTTGATGTGATCAACGGTCGGTTGCGAGGCCAGTACCTTGGCATTCGGGAAGGCCTTGGTCAGGGTGTCGAGACCGAAGTAGTAATCCGGATCACCGTGGCTGATGTAGATGGTGGTCAGTTGCTTGCCGCTGGCGCGGATCTTTTCCACCACTTGCTCGGCCTGGGACTTGCCGAACTGGGCGTCGACCAGAATCGCGTCCTTCTCACCGCTGACCAGCACCGAGGTCACCGGGAAGATAGCGTTGGTGCCTGGGTTGTAGACGTCGAGGCTCAGATTCGCAGCCGCTGCGTGGGCAGCAAAGCCGAGGGTGGCGGTGGCCAGTAAAACGCGCTTGAGGGTGGTGAAGCCGATCATGGGTTGCTCCGCTGTTCGAATGCCGTGCTTGGCGATGGGGACAGAGCTTAGTTGCCAGACTCGTTACAAAAAATGCGATGCTTGAACATAGTTTGTTTCTGAAAGCGGGCAAATCATGGATCGTCTCCAAGCAATGCGGGTATTCGTCACGGTAGTGGATCTGGGCAGCCAGTCGGCGGCGGCCGATCACCTGGACCTGTCACGGCCGGTGGTGTCGCGCTATCTGGCGGAACTGGAAGACTGGGTCGGCGCGCGCCTGATGCACCGCACCACGCGCAAGTTGAGCCTGACCGCCGCCGGCAACGAAATCCTGCCGCGCTGCCGGCAGATGCTGGAGCTGTCCGGCGACATGCAGGCCGCCGTCAGCGAACCCGCCGATGCCCCGCGAGGTTTGCTGCGGATCAGCGTCAGCACCTCGTTCGGCCAAGCGCAACTGGCCGATGCCATGGCGGCGTTCGTCAAAGCGTATCCGGGGGTGAACATCGATCTGCAAATGCTTGATCGCACCGTGAACCTGGTGGACGAGCGCATCGACCTGGCGATCCGCACCAGCAACGACCTCGACCCCAACCTGATCGCCCGGCATCTGACGGTCTGCCGCTCGGTGGTCTGCGCCGCACCCGCCTATCTGCAGGCACATCCACAGCCGCAGCGCGTAGAAGATCTGAGCCGGCACAACTGCCTGACCCATTCCTATTTCGGCAAGAGCCTGTGGCATTTCGAGGAGGATGGCGAACCGGTCTCGGTGCCGGTGCAGGGCAATATCAGCGCCAACGAAGCCAGCACCCTGCTGCGCGCGACCCTGGCCGGCGCCGGGGTGGCGATGCTGCCGACCTATCTGGCCGGGGCACATATTCACAGCGGCGAACTGGTTCGTCTGCTGCCCCACGCCGAACCCCGGCAGATGAACATCTACGCCGTGTACGCCTCGCGCAAGCACATGCCGGCGGCGTTGCGCTGCATGCTGGACTTTCTGGTGCAGCGTTTTCCCGAAAACCCGCAATGGGATCAGCTTTAAGCTGCAAGCGGAGAGCCTGCGTCAATCTTGAAGCTTCAATCTTGAAGCTCGAAGCTTGCAGCTGCTCCCCTCTGGCCTATGCTGAAAGTAGTACCCAAGGGTATTCGTTCAGAGGTCAACGCCATGAACACCAGAACAAGAAGATACCTCGCGATTTTCATCACCTGCGCGGCCACGCTGGCGCTGTACGGCACCGCGGCGTGGCGCGTGGAGCAGTTGCGGCAACTGCCCCGTGAGTACGCGAGCTGCAACTTCGAGCGCTGCATCCCTCACAACGCCACCCTCAACGCCCTGCGGTAACACAGGACGTCAGGCGTCGTCGTTCTGCTCGGCCTTCAAGCGGTCGCGGAACGCCTTTGGCGAGATCCCCACCCGACGCCGGAACAGGCGCGTGAAGTTGGTCGGATCGGAAAATCCCAACACCTCGGACATCTCGTAAATGGTCATGCTGGTGTACGTCAGCAGACGCTTGGCTTCCAGCAATTGACGCTCGTGCATGATCTGCAACGCCGGCTGCCCCGCCAGTTCACGGCAAGTGCCGTTGAGGTGCGAGACGGAAATCCCCAGGCGATGGGCCAGGTCTTCGACCTTGACGTGCTGGCGGTAGGTCTCTTCCACCAGTTGAATGAATCCGTTGAGGTATTCGCGCTGGCGTTGCGGCCGTTGCGTGGCGTTGTGACGGCGGATCGCCTGACGGCTGACCCAGACCATGATCACGCTGACCAGCGAATGCATGAGCATTTCCCGCGCCGGTTGATGGCCGTTGTACTCGGCCTGCAACGCGGCAAACAGACTGTTGAGGTACTCCGCGTCCTTGCCCGCCGGATAACTCTCGGCCTGGGCCAGGGCCTGCACCGCGCTGCCCAGTTGCGCCTGCAAATGGTTGATCAACGGTGTGGCGAGGGTGACGACAAATCCTTCGACGTCCTCGGAAAAACGGAATCCATGCACCGATAACGGCGGCAGGATCTGGATCGCGGCTTCGTTCAGTTGCGTGCGTTGGCCTTCGATTTCAAGCTCTGCCTGACCTTTGAATACGAAGAGCAACTGGCACAAATCGGCGTGGCGGTGGGGTTTGATTTCCCATTGGTGTTCGCGGCTGCGTTTGGAAATGGTTTCACAGTGCAGCAAGTCAGGGGTCGGCCAGTCCAGGCTTTCACCGTAGAGCTTGAACACCGGAATCGAAGGCAGGTCAGGCTTGTTCATCACTTCAATCCAGGCCTCGAGGTTTGCGGGCGATAATCGCACCGATTGGCAGAATGTACAGGTATCGGCTCAGTTTTCACCTTCAATTGACAGACCCGCAAGGGAAAAATGCAAGCACTCGAATCCTGAAAATCATTCACCGGCGTTTGTCGCGTGAAGCTTGCGAGTCATAAAAACAATGAAAACGCTGAAAACCCAAGTCGCCATCATCGGCGCCGGTCCGTCCGGATTATTGCTCGGTCAACTGCTGCACAACGCCGGCATCGACACCCTGATTCTGGAACGCCAGACACCTGACTATGTGCTCGGCCGAATCCGCGCCGGCGTGCTTGAACAGGGCATGGTAGAGCTGTTGCGCGAAGCTGGCGTGGGTCAGCGGATGGACGCCGAAGGTTTGGTGCACGGTGGATTCGAACTGGCCCTCGACGGGCGCCGGATCCACATCGATCTGCAAGCCCTGACCGGTGGAAAAACCGTGATGGTCTACGGCCAGACCGAAGTCACCCGCGACCTGATGGCCGCTCGTCGGGAGACCGGTGCGCAGACAATTTACGAAGCCAGCCATGTCGTTCCCTGTGACGTGAAAAGCGACGAAGCTTATGTGACCTTCGAAAAGGACGGCGAAACCTGGCGCGTCGATTGCGACTACATCGCCGGTTGCGACGGTTTCCACGGCGTGGCCCGGCAGTCGATTCCCGAGGATTGCCTGAAAGTCTTCGAACGGGTTTATCCGTTTGGCTGGCTGGGGATTCTCGCCGACACGCCACCGATCCACGATGAACTGGTCTACGCCCGCCACGAGCGCGGCTTCGCCCTGTGCAGCATGCGCTCGGCGACTCGCACCCGTTATTACCTGCAAGTGCCCGCCGAGGAAAACGTCGACGACTGGTCGGATCAGCGCTTCTGGGATGAGCTGCGCAATCGTCTGCCGGAGGATCTGGCGCAGAAACTGGTGACCGGTCCGTCGATTGAAAAAAGCATCGCGCCGCTGCGCAGCTTTGTGGTCGAGCCGATGCAGTACGGGCGGATGTTTCTGGTGGGGGACGCGGCGCACATCGTTCCGCCGACCGGTGCCAAGGGGCTGAATCTGGCGGCCAGCGACGTCAGCACGCTGTTCAGGATTCTGCTGAAGGTTTATCGCGAAGGCCGCACCGAGTTGCTGGAGAAATACTCGCAGATCTGCCTGCGCCGGGTGTGGAAAGCCGAGCGGTTTTCCTGGTGGATGACTTCGATGTTGCACCGCTTCGACGAGCATGACGATTTCAGCCAGCGGATCTGTGCTTCGGAACTGGACTACTTTGTCAGCTCGGAGGCCGGTCAAAAAACCATTGCAGAAAATTACGTCGGGCTTCCTTATGAGGCTATCGAATAGCCTGCTACCGACTTACACTGGCGAGCATCCCCGCTCGCCTGGCGATCTGCGGGACCCTCACTGCCCGCAGGTTTTGCCCGTGACCAATCTCAACCATCCCGAAACGCCCAAACCGGCCATTCGCAGCGTGCTGGTCGCACTGATGATGGCGATCTTTCTCGGCGCGCTGGATCAAACCATCGTCGCCGTTTCCATGCCGGCCATCTCCGCCCAGTTCAAGGACGTCAGCCTGTTGGCCTGGGTGATTTCCGGCTACATGGTGGCGATGACCGTGGCGGTGCCGATCTACGGCAAGCTCGGCGATCTGTACGGGCGGCGCAAACTGATGCTGTTCGGCATGGGCCTGTTCACCCTCGCCTCGCTGTTCTGCGGCATGGCCCAGAGCATGGAGCAACTGGTGCTGGCGCGGATTTTCCAGGGCATCGGTGCCGGCGGGATGATTTCGGTAAGTCAGGCGATCATCGGCGACATCGTGCCGCCTCGCGAACGCGGGCGTTATCAGGGCTATTTTTCCAGCATGTATGCGGTGGCCAGCGTTGCCGGCCCGGTGCTCGGCGGTTACATGACCGAATACCTGTCGTGGCGCTGGGTGTTCCTGATCAACCTGCCGCTGGGTCTTGGCGCCTTCTGGGTTGCGCGACGTAACCTGATCGGCCTGCCGATTCCGCAACGCAAACCAATCATCGATTATCTCGGCACGCTGCTGATGATCATCGGCCTGACGGCGCTGTTGCTGGCGATCACTCAGGTCGGCCAGGGCCATGCGTGGCGCAGCAGCGAAGTGCTCGGCCTGTTCGCTTGCGCGGTGGCGGTACTGGCAGTGTTCGTCTGGCACGAGCGACGCGCCCGGGAGCCGTTGCTGCCGATGCACCTGTTCACCAACCGCAGTGCGCTGCTGTGCTGGTGCACGATTTTCTTTTGCAGCTTCCAGGCGATTTCCCTGATCGTGCTGATGCCGCTGCGCTTTCAGAGCGTGACCGGCGCGGGGGCCGACAGCGCTGCGTTGCACCTGCTGCCGCTGGCGATGGGTTTGCCGATCGGCGCGTATTTCGCCGGACGTCGCACCTCGATCACCGGGCGCTACAAACCGCAGATTCTGACCGGCGCGCTGCTGATGCCGATCTCGATCCTCGGCATGGCCTTCAGCCCGCCCGATGCGACGCTGCTCAGCAGCCTGTTCATGTTGCTCAGCGGGATCGCCGGCGGCATGCAGTTCCCGACCTCGCTGGTCGGTACGCAGAACTCGGTGGAGCAGAAGGATATTGGCGTCGCCACCAGCACCACCAACCTGTTCCGCTCTTTGGGCGGTGCGGTGGGTGTGGCATTGATGTCGGCGCTGTTGCTGGCGTTGTTGCAGGACTCCAGTTTCGCCCACCTGACCGGCAGCTCGCTGATGAGTGAAGGGCATTCCGGCAACGTGCTGCTCGACGGTCTGAACGCGGCGCCCGGCGATGCGCAGAACGCTTTGCGTGCCGAATTGCTGGTGACATTCCGGCATTTGCTGATGGTCAGCGCGGCGGTGTCGCTGCTCGGGCTGGCGGCGGCGATCGCCATGCCCAACCGGTTGTTGCGGGGCCGTGAACACGGCGCCCGCTGACTGTAGAACACCGTATGACCTGTGGGAGCGACGGTGCGACGACTCGACTTGCTCGCGATTGCGGTTGATCAGTCGACATTTGCGTCACTGCTACATTGCTATCGCGAGCAAGCTCGCTCCCACAGGAGAAGTGCATTCAAGCACTGTAATAACCGACCGCCACCAGCATGTTCCCGACCTTCTTCAGGTAGGCATGTTTGTTCTCGACCTTGCCGGTCACCGGGTTTTTCCAGCGGTACTCGTACTCGCCCTCATCCTGTTTGCCGATCAGCGCCAGAATCGGTTCGCCCACCGGTTTGCCTTCCGGGTCATCGACCTTGGCGAAATCGGTGTTGATCAACCGCAAATTGGTGCCGTGGGCGACATAGCGGTGGTTGTCGAGATTGACCACGAACACATACAGGTCGTCCTGCAAGTATCCGCCCTTGAGCGAGTTGATCGCGGACAGCGTGCCCTTCTCGTCTTTGGCCAGGTCGGTGGCCGCTTTGTCGAGCAACGCTTTCGCCTGCTCCGCCGATGCACGCGGCAAGTAATAACCCACCGCCAGAATCCGCTGACCGATGCGTTGATAGTAAACGTGCTTGCGCTCGACCTTGCCGTCGGACCAGTTCTGCCAGCGGTATTCGGCCTGCTGAATGCCGTTGCCTTCCGGCACTTTCAAGGCGTCCTTGAAGGACTTCTGCAAGTCCGGCCCGAGCACTTCGCTGACGTCGCGACCGATCAACGCCGATGACGGCCCACCACTGGCGAGCATCACGCCCTTGGTGTCGACCACGAACACGTAACGGTCCTTGTCGACGAATTCGCCCTGGCGGCTGAACGCCGCAAACGCCTTGTCGCCGTTGTCGTGGTAATAGGCAAGAGCCTTTTCCAGCAAGGCGATGGCGGCCTTGCTGTCGTCTTTTTCCGTGGTGGCCGCGTTGGCCTGACCGAAACTCAACAGCAGCACCGCGCCGAGCCAGGCCAGCTTGTGCACAAACCCCATGACGCATCCCTCGTTCTTGTTGGTGTTTCAAGAGCGTAGACGGCCTGAAGGCATGTATGGATATTCAGATGGCTTCTGAATGTTGCTGTGGCGAGGGTGTTCGCGCCCTCGCCACGCAAGAGGCTTACGGACGGGCGTTGAGTTGCTGTTGCAGGTTCTGGATCTGCGCTTGCAGGGTGTTGATGTTGCGGGTCATCTGCCCACGAAACGCGTCGAATTCGGCGGTGTTGGTGCCACCCTGGGCAGCAGCCGGACGGTTGTCCTGCTCGCTCTTGAGGATGACGATTTCCTGCTCCAGACGATCGATCGCAGGGTTCGACCCACCTTGTTTCTTCAGGGCCGTGATGTCGGCACCGAGGCTCTTGAACTGGGCATCGAAGCCTTTGACCTGTGCATCCAAGCCCTTGAGCTGGGCGTCGAGCTTGCTGGTGTCGGCCGGCGTGCTCTTCAGGGTCGCCAGTTCAGCGCTCAGGGTTTTGACCTGAGCCTGCAACTGGGTATTGGCAGTCTGGAGTTCAGTGGTCTGGGCGGTCATCTGCGCCAGGCGCTTGTCCAGATCCGTCGCCTGCCCGGCCACGCCCTGCTGCTGTTTGCTCTGATCCTGAAGCGCGCTTTGCAGCTGTTTGATCTGCAACTTCAACGCTTCGCTGTCGGTGGTGACATTGGTCTGGCTGGCCACGACCTTGCCGGAAATGTCCTGCAAACGCCCCGCCGCTTCCTCACTGATGCGCGCGAAACTTTCCTGGGTCGCCACCAGTTGCTGCTCCATCAGTGAAATCTGCTGGAAGCTCCACCAGGCCAGACCGATGAAAGCGAAGAACAATGCGCCGACCAGTGCCCACAACGGGCCGGTGCTGGCGGCCTTGACCTTGACCACCGGCGGCGTGCGTGAATGCACGGAGGTGCGGGCGGTGACCGGAAAATCGTCGTCATCGAGGGTATCGGCGCGCAGGCTCGGTACATCGTCGAAATCGTCGTGGGCATCGTTACGCATGGACATTGAGGCAACCTTTGTGAAACGCGGTGATGGCAGATTGGCGCGAAGTATAAACCCCGCGGCCGCTGGGGTTGACCCTCAACCCGTGGCGCGGTTCAGTGCCGGCCGGCAGATTCGTATCAACGAATGTCCTGAGCCTTCCACCAGCCACAGAACTCATCGAGGGCCGTCCACAGACTGACTTTCGGATCGTAGTCCAGATAATGCCGTGCGCGACTGATGTCGAGGGTGAAATTTTTGTTCATCACCTGCATGCCCAGGCGCGACAGGGTCGGCTCGGGACGCCCGGGCCAGAGCTTGCACACGCCTTCGTTGAGCGCCGCCACGCTGTAAGCCAGACCGTAGGAACGGTACTTGGTGACCTGTGGGACTTCCATCTTGCGCATCACGTAATTGACCACATCCCACAGCGGCACCGGGGCGCCGTTGCTGATGTTGTAGGCCTTGCCCAGCGCCGAAGCGTCGGCCAGCAGACTGCTGAGCAACGCTTCGTTGAGGTTGTGCACGCTGGTGAAATCGACCTTGTTCAGACCGTTGCCGATGATCGCCAGACGGCCCTTGCGCTGCATCTTCAGCAGGCGCGGAAAGATGCTCATGTCGCCGGCGCCGGTGACGAAGCGCGGGCGCAGGGCCAGGGTTTCGAGGCCGAATTCCTGGGCGCCGAAGACCTTTTGCTCAGCCAGGTATTTGGTCGCGGCGTAGTGATGTTTGAAGCGCTTGGGCACTTGCTCTTCGGTCAGGCCGAGGTGGTCGCGACCGTCAAAGTAGATCGAGGGCGACGACAGATGCACCAGTCGCCGAACCCGTTGTTTCAGGCAGGCCTCGACCACGTTTTCGGTGACTTGCACATTGCCCTGATGGAAGTCCTGATAACGGCCCCACAAGCCGACCGCGCCGGCGCAATGCACCACGGCTTCGACATCGCTGCACAGCGCACGCACCAGATCCGGGTCGCTCAAATCGCCCTGAACGAACTCGGCACCACGACGCACCAGATGCTCGACACCCTCGGCCCGGCGACCGTTGACCCGCACGTCCAGGCCCTGCTCCAGGGCGAAACGCGCAAAGCGTCCGCCAATGAAGCCGCTTGCGCCGGTGACCAGAATTTTCATGTAGAGCTCCGCTGTCTTTCGTTTTGCCTGATTCGTGAGTCTTGACGCTGGCCGTCAGTCCAACGGCACCAGCCATTGCGCCGACGAGCGCACCAATTGTTCGGTCAACAGCCCGAGCAACTGACCGCCATTGCGCCAATGATGCCAGTACAAGGGCACGTCGATCGGTTTATCTGGCAACAGTTCGCGCAACACGCCGCGCTCCAGTTGCTCGCGCACCTGTAATTCCGGCACCAGTCCCCAGCCGAGCCCGGCTTCGGTCAGGCGAATAAAACCTTCGGACGACGGGCAAAGGTGATGTTCGAAACCGCCATCGACGCCGAGGGACGCGAGGTATCGATGCTGGAGAAAATCGTCCGGGCCGAAGACCAATGCGGGGGTGCGCGGCAATTGTTCGGCCCGCACGCCGTCGGGAAAGTGCCGCTCGATGAACGCCGGACTGGCCAGCGCCCGATAGCGCATCGCTCCGAGCAGCACACTGCGCGCGCCTGCAACCGGACGCTCACTGGCGCACAGGCAACCGGCCACTTCACCGGCGCGCATGCGTTTGAGGCCGACGGTCTGGTCTTCGACGATCAGATCGAGCAATAGATGTTGTTCGGCGCAGAAGTCGCCCACCGCCTCGGCCCACCAGGTGGCGAGGCTGTCGGCATTCAGCGCGATGCGCAGACGCTCCGGCAGACCTTCTTCGTCCAGCGCCGGCACCAGCGTCTGCAAATCTCGCTCAAGCAGACGCACCTGCTGCACATGGTTGAGCAGGCGCCGGCCGATTTCGGTCGGCGACGGCGGTGTGCCGCGCACCAAAACCGGCTGGCCGACCCGCGCTTCCAGCAGTTTGATCCGCTGGGAAATCGCCGATTGCGAAAGGCCCAGCACCTGCGCCGCCCGTTCGAATCCGGCCTGCTCGACCACGGCGGCCAGAGCGGAAAGCAATTTGTAGTCGAACATCAGTTTTCCTAATGAGCGATCAGCACTATTGGTTTTTCTTATACAGCGTCTACCGGGAGAATAGCCAGCAAGCACTCTTTATCAAGGACTCCCACAATGGCTGGCGAAACCTCGTTGACCACCCTGCTGCGCAGCATGAGCCCGCAGCTCAATGCCGGCGAATACGTCTTCTGCACCTTGTCCGACGGCGAGTTGCCGAGCGGCCTGGAAGTTGTAGGCAGTTTCCGTGAGCAGGAAGGCCTGACGGTGATCCTGGAACGTTCCCACGCCGAGCGCGCCGGCTTCAGCTTCGACTATGTCGCAGCCTGGATCACCTTGAACGTGCATTCGGCGCTGGAAGCGGTCGGCCTGACCGCCGCTTTCGCCAGTGCACTTGGCAAGGCCGGCATCAGCTGCAATGTGATTGCCGGCTACTACCACGATCATTTGTTCGTCGGTCAGGCGGACGCCGAACGCGCCATGCAAGTGCTGCGCGACCTCGCAGCCAACGCGGAGTAACCGTCATGTGGCAAAGCTATACCAACGGTTTGCTGGTGGCGTTCGGGCTGATCATGGCGATCGGTACGCAGAACGCTTTTGTCCTGGCCCAGAGCCTGCGGCGTGAACATCACCTGCCGGTCGCGGCGCTGTGCGTCGCCTGCGATGCGCTGCTGGTGGCGGCCGGTGTGTTCGGTCTGGCCACGGTGCTGGCGCAGAACCCGACCTTGCTGGCGGTTGCCCGCTGGGGCGGCGCGGTGTTCCTGATCTGGTACGGCAGCCAGGCGCTGCGCCGGGCCTGTTCGAAACAGAGCCTGCAACAGGGTGAAAACCAGACCGTACGTTCGCTGCGGGCGGTGATGCTCAGCGCTCTGGCGGTGACGCTGCTCAACCCGCACGTCTATCTCGACACCGTTTTGCTGATCGGCTCCCTCGGTGCGCAACAGTCGGTACCCGGCGCTTATGTGGTGGGCGCGGCGAGCGCTTCGCTGCTGTGGTTCTTCACCCTGGCGTTCGGCGCGGCATGGCTCGCGCCGTGGCTGGCACGGCCGAGTACCTGGCGGATTCTGGATCTGTTGGTGGCGGTGATGATGTTCACGGTGGCGGGGCAATTGATATTGGCTTCATGATTTATTCCAAACAGCTCTGGAACCTCTATCCCACACAGTTGTTGCGTGGTTAAGCCGCACCCCCGGTGCTATGATCCGAACCCTGCGCCGCAAAGAGTAAAAACTCGCCGGTGCATTTCTGGCCGCCCGTGATCGGCCTTGCGCTCACCGCAACAGACCTGATTAGGAGAATCATCATGGCTTTCGAATTGCCGCCGCTGCCTTACGCACACGATGCCCTGCAGCCGCACATTTCCAAGGAAACCCTGGAATTCCACCACGACAAGCACCACAACACCTATGTCGTGAACCTGAACAACCTGGTGCCAGGCACCGAGTTCGAAGGCAAGACCCTGGAAGAAATCGTCAAGACTTCCTCGGGCGGCATCTTCAACAACGCCGCTCAGGTCTGGAACCACACCTTCTACTGGAACTGCCTGGCGCCAAACGCCGGCGGTCAACCAACCGGCGCACTGGCTGAAGCCATCAACGCGGCTTTCGGTTCGTTCGACAAGTTCAAGGAAGAATTCAGCAAAACCTCGATCGGCACCTTCGGTTCCGGCTGGGGCTGGCTGGTGAAAAAAGCTGACGGCTCCCTGGCGCTGGCCAGCACCATCGGCGCCGGCAACCCGCTGACCAGCGGCGACACCCCGCTGCTGACCTGCGACGTCTGGGAACACGCTTACTACATCGACTACCGTAACCTGCGTCCGAAGTACGTCGAGGCGTTCTGGAACCTGGTCAACTGGAAGTTCGTGGCCGAGCAGTTCGAAGGCAAGACCTTCACCGCTTAAGCTGCACGCCAGACAAAAACCCGGCTTTGCCGGGTTTTTTTATACCTGCAAAAATCATCGTGGGTGCGTTGCATCGCAAACAGGGCCTTTTCCCACATCTGATACCGCCCTTCTCCCCTTGCTCCCAAGCCACGGCGGACTAACATCAAAAAAAGGAAAAAATGTCCGACACCCCTCAAGTTGGAGACCGAAACTACCGACACAGTACAACCAAGGCAAAGACTCCAGACAGCAGCATTTCGGCCAAGGCCACGGACAATTATTCTGCGGCTCGATTGTCCCTTTGACTGCCAACACGGGATTGCCAATACTCATGGCAACTTGACGCTACCCGCACGGAACAAGGAATAACCCTTTGAAGCTGGAACTCAAGAACAGCTTGTCGGTGAAGTTGCTCCGGGTCGTGCTCCTGTCGGCATTGATCGTCGGCGTGGTCTTGAGCTGCGCGCAGATCGTGTTCGATGCCTATAAAACACGCCAGGCCGTCGCCGGTGATGCCGAACGCATCCTCGACATGTTCCGCGATCCCTCCACCCAGGCCGTCTACAGCCTGGACCGGGAGATGGGCATGCAGGTGATCGAAGGCCTGTTCCAGGATGACGCCGTGCGCCAGGCCTCCATCGGTCATCCCAACGAAGCCATGCTCGCGCAAAAATCCCGTGAGCTGCAGCAATCCAACAGCCGCTGGCTGACCGACCTGATCCTCGGCCAGGAGCGCACGTTCACCACCCAACTGGTGGGACGCGGGCCCTACAGCGAGTATTACGGCGATCTGAGCATCACCCTCGACACGGCCACCTACGGTCAGGGCTTCATCGTCAGTTCGGTGATCATCTTCATTTCCGGCGTGTTGCGCGCCCTGGCCATGGGCCTGGTGCTGTATCTGGTCTATCACTGGCTGCTGACCAAACCGCTGTCGCGGATCATCGAACACCTCACCGAGATCAACCCCGACCGCCCCAGCGAACACAAGATTCCGCAACTCAAGGGCCACGAGAAAAACGAACTGGGGATCTGGATCAACACCGCCAACCAGTTGCTCGAATCCATCGAACGCAACACCCACCTGCGCCACGAAGCGGAAAACAGCCTGCTGCGCATGGCCCAGTACGATTTCCTCACCGGCCTGCCGAACCGTCAGCAATTGCAGCAGCAACTGGACAAGATTCTGGTGGATGCCGGCAAGCTGCAACGCAGGGTCGCCGTGCTTTGCGTAGGACTGGACGATTTCAAAGGCATCAACGAACAATTCAGCTACCAGACCGGCGACCAGTTATTGCTCGCCCTCGCTGACCGGCTACGCGCTCACAGCGGTCGCCTCGGCGCCCTCGCCCGTCTCGGCGGCGACCAGTTCGCCCTGGTGCAGGCCGATATCGAGCAACCCTACGAAGCGGCGGAACTGGCGCAAAGTATCCTTGATGACCTGGAAGCGCCGTTCGCCCTTGATCATCAAGAGATTCGCCTGCGCGCGACCATCGGCATCACCCTGTTCCCGGAGGACGGCGACAGCACCGAGAAGCTGTTGCAGAAAGCCGAGCAGACCATGACCCTGGCCAAGACCCGCTCGCGCAACCGCTATCAGTTCTACATCGCCAGCGTCGACAGCGAGATGCGCCGCCGTCGCGAACTGGAAAAAGACCTGCGCGATGCGCTGTTGCGCGATCAGTTCTACCTCGTCTATCAGCCGCAGATCAGCTACCGCGATCATCGCGTGGTCGGGGTCGAAGCCCTGATCCGCTGGCAGCATCCGGAACACGGTCTGGTGCCGCCAGACCTGTTCATACCCCTGGCCGAGCAGAACGGCACCATCATCGCCATCGGCGAATGGGTGCTGGATCAGGCCTGCAAGCAACTGCGCGACTGGCACGATCAGGGTTTTGTCGACCTGCGCATGGCGGTCAACCTGTCCACCGTGCAACTGCACCACGCCGAGCTGCCCCGCGTGGTCAACAACCTGTTGCAGATGTACCGCCTGCCACCGCGCAGCCTGGAGCTGGAAGTCACCGAAACCGGCCTGATGGAAGACATCAGCACCGCCGCCCAGCACCTGCTGAGCCTGCGCCGCTCCGGCGCCTTGATCGCTATCGACGACTTCGGCACCGGCTATTCGTCGCTGAGTTATCTCAAGAGCCTGCCGCTGGACAAGATCAAGATCGACAAGAGCTTCGTCCAGGATCTGCTGGATGACGACGATGACGCGACCATCGTTCGCGCCATCATTCAACTGGGCAAAAGCCTGGGCATGCAGGTGATCGCCGAAGGGGTGGAAACCGCCGAACAGGAAACCTACATCATTTCCGAAGGCTGCCACGAAGGTCAGGGCTACCACTACAGCAAACCGCTGCCGGCACGCGAGTTGAGCATTTACCTCAAGCAGGCCCAGCGCAGCAACGCTGCCATCCTCTGAAACCGGCCTGCCATGCCCGATACCACCCGCGGTCTGCCGGGCATGAACCTCGCGGTTGATCCAGCGCAACCCCCGCGCAAATAAGAAATATTTCCAGCTACAACCCTTTACACATAATGCGAAAGATTTGCATTATGTCGCAGCTTTTGCGCACCCCCGCGCCTGTCCACTCAATTACCGAAGCAGGATGTTCGCCATGATTCGTATGCCTCTGGCTACCGCCAGTCTGCTGGCCATCGCTATTTCCCTCGCCGGTTGCGGCGAAGGTAAAGACAAAGACAAGGCCGCCGCTGCTGCGCCGACCCCGGCTGCCAGCACCGCTGCACCGGCTGCGCCTGCTGCCGCCGGTAAAGTCGACGAGGCCGCCGGCAAAGCCGTTGTCTCGCACTATGCCGACATGGTCTTCGCCGTTTACAGCGATGCCGAATCCACCGCGAAAACCCTGCAAACCGCCATCGACGCATTCCTCGCCAAGCCGAACGCCGACACCCTGAAAGCCGCCAAGGCTGCCTGGGTCGCCGCCCGCGTTCCTTACCTGCAGAGCGAAGTGTTCCGCTTCGGCAACACCATCATCGACGACTGGGAAGGTCAGGTGAACGCCTGGCCTCTGGACGAAGGCCTGATCGACTACGTCGACAAGTCCTACGAACACGCACTGGGCAATCCAGGCGCCACCGCCAACATCATCGCCAACACCGAAGTACAGGTCGGCGAAGACAAGGTCGACGTCAAGGACATCACCCCGGAAAAACTCGCCAGCCTGAACGAGCTGGGCGGTTCCGAAGCCAACGTTGCCACCGGCTACCATGCCATCGAATTCCTGCTCTGGGGCCAGGATCTGAACGGCACCGGCCCGGGCGCCGGCAACCGTCCGGCTTCGGACTATCTGGAAGGCAAAGGCGCCACTGGCGGTCACAACGATCGTCGTCGTGCCTACCTGAAAGCCGTGACCCAGCTGCTGGTCAGCGATCTGGAAGAAATGGTCGCCAACTGGAAGCCGAACGTGGCTGACAACTACCGCGCCACCCTGGAAGCCGAACCGGCTGAAAGCGGCCTGCGCAAAATGCTGTTCGGCATGGGCAGCCTGTCCCTGGGCGAACTGGCCGGCGAGCGCATGAAGGTGTCCCTGGAAGCGAATTCCCCGGAAGACGAACAGGATTGCTTCAGCGACAATACCCACAACTCGCACTTCTACGATGCCAAGGGCATTCGTAACGTTTACCTGGGCGAGTACACCCGCGTCGACGGCACCAAACTGACCGGCGCCAGCCTGTCATCGCTGGTGGCCAAGGTTGACCCGGCTGCCGACACCGCGCTGAAAGCCGATCTGGCTGCCACCGAAGCCAAGATCCAGGTCATGGTCGATCACGCCAACAAGGGTGAGCACTACGACCAGTTGATCGCAGCGGGCAATACCGCCGGCAACCAGATCGTGCGCGATGCCATCGCTTCGCTGGTCAAGCAGACCGGTTCGATCGAAGCCGCAGCCGGCAAGCTCGGCATCAGCGACCTGAACCCGGACAACGCCGATCACGAGTTCTGATCACAGCGTCCGCGTTAAAAAGGCGACCTTCGGGTCGCCTTTTTTCGCTGATCGTTCCCACGCTCTGCGTGGGAACGCAGCCCGGGACGCTCTGCGTCCCAAATCAAAAGCCGAACGCAGAGCGTCCGTTGAGGCATTCCCACGCAGAGCGTGGGAACGATCAAAGTTTGTGAAACCCCTGCCCTGCATCAAGCAAACGATAATTCCTCTTATTCAATCTCCCTCGCCCTGTTAGACTTTGCGCCTTTAAATTCGCCCCTCTTGCAGGATGTCTGATGCCCTCGCTGCCTCTTCGCTTGTCCGCACTGTTTCTGGCCCTGGGCCTGAGTGCCTGCGATGACGCCCCGCGTTTCACCAAGGCCGAGCCGGGTGAGGCCCGTTCCGGCGGCGCGGCGACTGTGCGCAAGAGCGATCAGAACGCGTTTTCCCTGCCGTCGGCCAATCTGCCGCCTTCGCGGCGGGTGGACTTCAGTGTCGGCAACAGTTTCTTTCGCAGCCCGTGGGTGATCGCGCCTTCGACCACCACGGCACGCGATGGCCTCGGCCCGCTGTTCAACACCAACGCCTGCCAGAACTGCCACATCAAGGACGGTCGCGGTCATCCGCCGACGCCGGATGCGGCCAACGCGGTGTCGATGCTGGTGCGTCTGTCGATTCCCGATGCGCCGCAGTACGCCAAATTGATCGAGCAGGTCGGTGTGGTTCCCGAGCCGGTGTACGGCGGCCAGTTCCAGGACATGGCCGTTCCCGGCGTCGCGCCGGAAGGCAAGGTGCGGGTCGATTACACGCCGGTGCCGGTCCGCTTCAAGGACGGCACCGAGGTCGAGCTGCGCAAACCAGTCTTGCAGATCACCCAGCTCGGCTACGGCCCGATGCACCCGGACACACGTTTCTCGGCCCGCGTTGCGCCGCCGATGATCGGCCTGGGCCTGCTCGAAGCGATTCCCGAAGAAGCGATCCTCGCCAACGCTGCCGCACAGGCCAAAGAGAACAACGGCATCAACGGCCGGCCAAACCGGGTCTGGGATGACGCACAGCAAAAGACCGTGATGGGGCGATTTGGCTGGAAAGCCGGCCAACCGAACCTCAATCAACAAAATGTACACGCGTTTTCGGGTGATATGGGCCTGACCACCAGCCTGAGACCGTTTGATGACTGCACCGACGCGCAAACCGCCTGTAAACAGGCGCCGAACGGCAGCGGCCCGGACGGCGAACCTGAAGTCAGCGACAACATCCTGCGCCTGGTGCTGTTCTACAGCCGCAACCTTGCCGTTCCCGCCCGCCGTGGGGTCAACGATGCGCAAGTGCTGGCCGGCAAGAATCTGTTTTTCCAGGCGGGCTGCCAGTCCTGTCACACCCCAAAATACACCACCGCCGCCAATGCCGCCGAACCTGAACTGGCCAATCAAGTGATTCGCCCATACAGCGATCTGCTGCTCCATGACATGGGCGAAGGCCTGGCGGACAACCGCACTGAATTTCAGGCTTCCGGCCGCGACTGGCGCACCCCGCCGCTGTGGGGCATCGGCCTGACGCAGACGGTCAGCGGCCATACCCAGTTTCTGCATGACGGCCGCGCCCGCAATCTGCTCGAAGCCGTGCTCTGGCACGGCGGCGAAGCGAAGGCGGCGCAGCAACAGGTTTTGTCTTTCAACGCCGAGCAGCGTGCCGCGCTGCTGGCGTTCTTGAACTCACTTTAAACACTTGAACGAATCGGGAGCCCGACATGTTCCGTCCCAAGCTGTTGTTCACCAGCCTTGCCGCACTGGCCCTCGGCGCGTGCTCGCCGCAGGATCCGCAAGCCGTCACCTCGGCGGCCATCGCCAAATCGGTGATCCTGCCGACCTACACCCGCTGGGTCGAAGCCGACAGGCAACTGGCCGTCAGTGCCCTCGCCTACTGCCAGGGCAAAGAGTCGCTGGACACCGCCCGTGCTGACTTCCTGCATGCGCAGAAAGCCTGGGCCGAGTTGCAACCGTTGCTGATTGGCCCGCTGGCCGAGGGCAACCGTTCGTGGCAGGTGCAGTTCTGGCCGGACAAGAAAAACCTGGTCGGCCGTCAGGTCGAGCAACTGGTCACCGCGCAGCCGCAGATCGACGCCGCCGCCCTGGCCAAATCCAGCGTCGTGGTTCAGGGCCTGTCCGCCTACGAGTACATCCTGTTCGACGCCAAGCCTGACGTCGCCAACGACGCGCAGAAAGCCAAATACTGCCCACTGCTGGTGGCCATCGGCGAGCGTCAGAAACAACTGGCCGAAGAGATCCTCAGCAGTTGGAACAACACCGACGGCATGCTCGCGCAGATGAGCAAATTCCCGAACCAGCGCTACGCCGACTCCCACGAAGCGATCGCCGATCTGCTGCGGGTACAGGTCACCGCTCTCGACACCCTGAAGAAAAAACTCGGCACGCCGATGGGCCGTCAGAGCAAGGGCGTACCTCAACCGTTCCAGGCCGACGCATGGCGTAGCCAGTCGTCCATGGAGGCGCTGGAAGCCAGCCTCGCGGCGGCGAAAACTGTCTGGGAAGGCGTCGACAACAAAGGCCTGCGTGGCCTGCTGCCGGCTGAGCAAAAGCCGCTGGCGGACAAGATCGATGCCGCCTACGCGGCCTCGCTCAAACTGTTCGACAGCACCCAGCGCTCGCTGACCGAAATGCTCAACGATGACGCTGGTCGCCAGCAACTCAACGACATTTACGACAGCCTCAACGTCGTCCATCGCCTGCATGAAGGCGAACTGGCCAAGGCGCTGGGCATCCAACTGGGCTTCAACGCCAACGACGGTGACTGATGAGGGCACGTGCCATGCTGCGACGCCAGGCTCTGACTTTAGGTAGTTTGCTGCTGGGAGCAGTGACACTGGGCGGCTGGACGCTGTCCAAACGCAAGGACCAAAGCCCGCTGCTGCTGTCGGCGCGGGACGACACCGACGGCAAGCACTACGCCGTCGGTTATCGGCTGGACGGCACCCGGGTGTTCGCCACTGAAGTCGGCCAGCGCTGCCACGACATCATTAATCACCCGACGCTGCCGATCGCGCTGTTCGTCGCCCGCCGGCCGGGCACCGAGAGCTACCTGATCGACCTGCGCAGCGGTGCATTGCTGCAAACCGTGACCTCGCAGCCGAACCGGCATTTCTACGGCCACGCGGTGATCCACCACAGCGGCGACTACCTGTATGCCACCGAAAACGACACCACCGATCCGGGCCGTGGTCTGCTCGGGGTGTACAAGTTCGAAGGCGAACGGCTGGTCCACAGCGGCGAGATTTCCACCCACGGTCTCGGCCCGCATCAGGTGTCGTGGATGCCCGACGGTGAAACCCTGGTGGTGGCCAATGGCGGGATCCGCACCGAGGCCGAAAGCCGGGTCGACATGAACCTCGACGCCATGGAACCAAGCCTGGTGCTGATGCAGCGCGATGGCACCCTGCTGAGCAAGGAAACCCTCGCCCAGCAGATGAACAGCGTGCGCCACCTGGGGATCGCCAGCGACGGCACCATCGTCGCCGGCCAGCAATTCATGGGGCCTTCCCACGAGCGCTCGGAGCTGCTGGCGATCAAACGTCCCGGCCAGCCGTTCGTGGCGTTCCCGGTGCCGGAGCATCAGTTGCAGTCGATGGGTCATTACACCGCCAGCGTCGCCGTGCACAGCGACCTGCGTCTGGTGGCACTGACCGCACCGCGCGGCAACCGCTTCTTCATCTGGGACCTGGACAGCGGCGAAGTCCGACTCGACGCCCCGTTGCCTGACTGCGCCGGCGTCGGTGCGGTGAAGGACGGCTTTGTCGTGACCTCCGGTCAGGGACGCTGCCGTTACTACGATTGCCGCCAGGATGAACTGCTGGCCAAACCGCTGGATTTGCCCGCAGGGCTCTGGGACAACCATCTTCATCTGATGGCCTGAAATTCGCCGTCGACCGCTCGGTCGGCGGCCCAGCTTTTTTCTATCGCCGCCCTTCATACCCTGTAAAAACTGGCAGTTGGAATCCCTGCCGAACTCAGGGTAATGTGCCCGCCTGTCTCGCCTGATTTTCTCCAAGGAACTGGAAATATGCTGCGTCGCCGCATGCTGATCATGTTGGGTGTTGTACTGCTGATCGTTCTGCTTCTCGCCGGTTACAAGGCCTTTTCGATCTATACGATGATCCAGGGCTTTTCCAAACCGAAGCCGCCGATCAGCGTCGCCGTGGCCACCGCCGTCGAGCGCCCGTGGCAGATGCGTCTGCCCACCGTCGGCACGCTGAAGGCGCTGCAAGGCGTCGACCTGAGTCTGGAAAACGCCGGCACCGTCACCGAGCTGAAATTCGAATCGGGGCAGAAGGTCAAGGCCGGCCAACCCTTGCTGCAACTGGACAGCGCCGTCGAAACCGCCTTCCTCGAAACCGCCAAGGCCGATCTCGGCCTCGCGCAGCTGGATTACGGTCGCGGCAGCCAACTGGTCGGCAGCAGCGCCATCTCCAAAGGCGAATTCGACCGGCTCTCGGCGCAGTTGCAAAAGAACAAGGCCACGGTCAATCAACTCAATGCGGCGCTGGCCAAAAAACGCATCGTCGCGCCCTTCAGCGGCACCATCGGCATCCGCCTCGTCGACATCGGCGACTACCTCGCCAGCGGCACCAAGATCGCCACCCTGCAGGATCTGAGCAGCCTCTACGCCGACTTCTACGTGCCCGAACAGTCGGTGCCGAAACTGGCCATCGGGCAACCGGTACAGATTACGGTCGCGGCGTATCCCGGCCAGAACTTCACCGGTGCCATCAGCGCGATCAACCCGATCGTCGAGAGCACCACCCGCAACATTCTGGTTCGCGCCACCCTGGCCAACCCCGACGGCAAGTTGCTGCCGGGCATGTTCACCAGCGTCGAGGTGCTGCTGCCGGATCCGCAGAAACACATCGTGGTCCCGGAAAGCGCGATCACTTACACCCTCTACGGCAACTCGACGTACGTGGTCACCCAGAAGAAAGCCGAAGACGGCACCGTCGAGAAAGACGACAAGGGCCAACCGGTGCTGATCGCCGAGCGTCGGTTCGTCGAGACCGGCGAACGCCGCGATGGCCAGGTGATGATCAACAAGGGCGTGCAGAGCGGCGAACAGGTGGTGACGGCCGGCCAGATCAAACTGGACAACGGCGCCCACATTGCCATCAGCGACGACAAGACCCTCGGCGAGCAGAACAGTCCGCCCCGCGCCGACTGATCAAGGAAACCCCATGGCTTTTACCGATCCGTTCATCCGCCGCCCGGTGCTCGCCACCGTGGTCAGCCTGCTGATTGTGCTGCTGGGCTTCCAGGCCTGGAGCAAGCTGCCGCTGCGCCAATACCCGCAAATGGAAAACGCCCTGATCACGGTGACCACCGCGTACCCCGGGGCCAACGCCGAAACCATTCAGGGCTACATCACCCAGCCGATGCAGCAAAGCCTGGCCAGCGCCGAGGGCATCGACTACATGACCTCGGTCAGTCGCCAGAACTTCTCGGTGATTTCGATCTACGCGCGCATCGGCTCCAACAGCGACCGTTTGTTCACCGAACTGCTGGCCAAGGCCAACGAGGTGAAGAACAAACTGCCTCAGGATGCCGAAGACCCGGTACTGAGCAAAGAAGCCGCCGACGCCTCGGCGCTGATGTACATCAGCTTCTTCAGCAAGGAGCTGAACAACCCGCAGATCACCGACTACCTGTCGCGAGTGATACAGCCGAAGCTGGCAACCCTGCCGGGTATGGCCGAGGCAGAGATTCTCGGCAACCAGGTGTTCGCCATGCGCCTGTGGATCGATCCGGTGAAACTCGCCGGGTTCGGCCTCAGCGCCAGTGACGTGACCAACGCGGTGCGCCAGTACAACTTCCTCTCCGCCGCCGGTGAGGTGAAAGGTGAGTACGTGGTCACCAGCATCAACGCCAACACCGAACTGAAGTCCGCCGAAGCCTTCGGCAAGATCCCGCTCAAGGTGAGCGGTGACAGCCGGGTGCTGCTCAGCGATGTGGCGCGGGTCGAGATGGGCGCGGAAAACTACAACTCGATCAGTTCGTTCGGCGGTACGCCCTCGGTGTACATCGGGATCAAGGCCACACCCGGTGCCAACCCGCTGGACGTTATCAAGGAAGTACGCAAGATCATGCCGGAGCTGGAAGCCCAGCTGCCGCCCAACCTCAAGAGCGAAATCGCCTACGACGCCACGCTGTTCATCCAGGCCTCCATCGACGAAGTGGTGAAAACCCTGTTCGAGGCGGTGCTGATCGTGATCGTGGTGGTGTTCCTGTTCCTCGGTGCCCTGCGTTCGGTAGTGATTCCGGTGGTGACCATTCCGCTGTCGATGATCGGCGTGATGTTCTTCATGCAGATGATGGGCTACTCGATCAACCTGCTGACGCTGTTGGCGATGGTGCTGGCCATCGGGCTGGTGGTGGACGACGCGATTGTGGTGGTGGAAAACATCCACCGGCACATCGAGGAAGGCAAGACACCGCTGGAGGCCGCGCTCGAAGGCGCCCGGGAAATCGCCATGCCGGTGGTGTCTATGACCATCACCCTGGCAGCGGTGTACGCACCGATCGGCTTCCTGACCGGGCTGACCGGGGCGCTGTTCAAGGAGTTTGCGTTGACCCTGGCCGGGGCGGTGGTGATCTCCGGCGTCGTCGCCCTGACCCTGTCGCCGATGATGTGCGCCATGCTGCTGCGCCATGACGAAAACCCCACGGGCCTGGCCCACCGCCTCGACCTGATTTTCGACAGTCTCAAGCGGCGTTATCAAACCATGCTGCACGGCACGCTCAATACCCGGCCGGTGGTGCTGGTGTTTGCGGTGATCGTGTTGTGCCTGATTCCGGTGCTGCTCAAGTTCACCAAGTCGGAACTGGCACCGGACGAGGATCAGGGCATCATCTTCATGATGGCCAACGCGCCGCAACCGACCAACCTCGATTACCTGAACACCTACACCGACGAGTTCATCAAGATCTTCAAGGAGTTCCCGGAGTACTACTCATCGTTCCAGATCAACGGCTACAACGGCGTCCAGAGCGGCATCGGCGGTTTCCTGCTCAAGCCGTGGAACGAGCGCAGCCGCACGCAAATGGAAATCCTCCCCGAGGTGCAGGGCAAACTCGAGGGCATTCCGGGCCTGCAGATCTTCGGTTTCAACCTGCCATCCCTGCCCGGCACCGGTGAAGGCCTGCCGTTCGAGTTCGTGATCAACACCGCCAATGACTACGAGCTGTTGCTGCAAGTGGCCGACCGGATCAAGAAGCGCGCCATGGAATCGGGCAAGTTCGCCTTCGTCGACCTTGACCTGGCCTTCGACAAACCCGAAGTGGTGGTCGACATCGACCGCGCCAAGGCGGCGCAGATGGGCGTATCGATGCAGGATCTGGGCGGTACGCTGGCGACTTTGCTGGGCGAGGCGGAAATCAACCGGTTCACCATCGAAGGCCGCAGCTACAAGGTCATCGCCCAGGTCGAACGGGTCTACCGCGATAACCCGGACTGGCTGAACAATTACTACGTGAAAAACACCCAGGGCGAACTGCTGCCGCTGTCGACCCTGATCACCGTGACCGACCGCGCACGACCGCGACAGCTCAACCAGTTCCAGCAACTCAACGCGGCCAAGCTGTCCGGGTTCCCGCTGGTGAGCATGGGGGAAGCCATCGACAGCGTGTTGCAGATCGCCCGGGAAGAAGCCCCGGCCGGCTTTGCCTTCGATTACGGCGGCGCTTCCCGGCAGTACGTCCAGGAGGGCAGCGCGCTGTGGGTGACTTTCGCTCTGGCCCTGGCGATCATTTTCCTGGTGCTGGCGGCGCAGTTCGAAAGTTTCCGCGATCCATTGGTGATTCTGGTGACCGTGCCGCTGTCGATCTGCGGGGCGCTGATTCCGCTGTTCCTCGGCTGGTCGAGCATGAACATCTACACCCAGGTCGGGCTGGTGACACTGATCGGGCTGATCAGCAAACACGGGATCCTGATCGTCGAGTTCGCCAACCAGTTGCGCAAGGAGAAGGGCCTCACGCCTCGGGAGGCGGTGGAGGAAGCGGCGGCGATTCGTCTGCGCCCGGTGTTGATGACCACGGCGGCGATGGTGTTCGGCATGGTGCCGTTGATCGTGGCTACCGGCGCTGGTGCGGTCAGCCGCTTCGACATCGGGACGGTGATTGCCACGGGGATGTCGATCGGGACACTGTTTACGCTGTTTGTCCTGCCGTGCGTTTATACCGTGCTGGCGAAACCCGATCCCAAGGCATGACGCAGTAACACGAGCCATGACGCAATAAAAAAGGCCTCGCATTGGCGAGGCCTTTGGCTCTTGTCGAACGATTCAACTCTGCGGCCTCATCCCTTGAGAAAGTCCGAACATGAACAGCAACAGATCATGGTCCGGCTGAGTCGCCACGGCGGCTTTCGCCACCCGTGGCATCGGGCAATGCGGGTCGCTGGCTGATGCGCCAATGACCTGCATGCGTGGCTGTTCCCAGGCCGCCACCGCCAATGATGCAACTGCCAAGGCTCCTACCAGAAACAAACCTCGTGCAATTTCTAGTTTCATCGCTATAAACCTTTGATAGCGCTGCCAAACGCCGTCTCATAAAAGTAGACGAGTTTTTTCCAGTCGGTAGCGCTGAACGACGAGTGGCGGCGCAATTGCTTCATGTCATGGGCGGCCGCGCGATGAGCGGTCAGACGCTGACGGCATTTTTCCAGATCGATCAAAGCGACTTCGACCTTGGCCGATTCACCTTCGCCGGTCACGCTGACAAAGACGTGCTTGATGTAGATGCAACTGTGCTGCCAGCGACCTTTGTGCATGCGAGCCAGGTTTTCGGCGAGGTCCTTGAGCACGCGTTCATAGACGGCTTCGCCATATTGCTCACGACCGCCGGCGGCCACCCATTGCTCAAGCTCCTGAAAGCCATCGAGGGATTTGGTCACCAACAGCGCCCGCCACTTGTGCTGAGGATCGGGTTGAGCACCGCAAAAGACGATTTCTGGCACCCGGACCCCGAGACGGGAAACCCCGGTCAGCGCATCCAGTTCACGCAACACGGTCGGTCGCCCGAACGGATGCAACCAGCTGCGATAAATATGTCCTGTCTGGCGTTTGGCATACAGCAGTTGACCATCGCGTCCCACCACCCGTTGCACACCACTTTCGCCACCACGACGCACGTTGGGTTCTTCCACCCACTCACCGCGCTGGTTCCAGTAGTAGTCGAAGCGGTCCTGGGGAGCGGCTTCCGTTTCTGCTGCAAATTGCACTGCCATCCTCTTACCTCTTGCGTAATACGTAAACTCGCCACATGGCATAGAGCGGAATGAAGTCCAGTTGTTCCTGGATGCGGAATCCCGCGTCTTCGAATTCCTTTTCAACTGTTGCGGCCGGTAACACAAACCGGTTCTGGTAACCCTCCTGCCCACGCTTGCGCTCGGCGCGCTTGCGTTTCCAGGCCTTGAAATTGCCATCGACCCAGAGCGAAATGATCACGCTGTCGCGGGTGACGCGCTCGAACTCGCGCAGAATCGCCCGGCGGTGCTCGGCTTCACCGATGTGATGCAGCAGTCGCATGCAGAAAATGCTGTCGACGGCGTTATCAGGCAAGGCAATGTCGAACGCAGAGGTGTGCAAGGGTTGTACCCGTTTCACCACATCCGCCGGTTGCGCCTGCATGGCGGTCTTGATCATCGACTCGGAGTTGTCCGCCCCAATGATCACCCGGTTGGGTTTTTCCGCCAGCAATGGCCAGAAACGTCCTGCACCGCACGGCAGGTCCAGAACCAGCCCCGGCTCGCCGACAAGGGTCAACGCCTTGCGGGCCAACTGCTGATCCCGCCAGTTGGACAAACGACGCCCCAGACCGTCCTGATGCTTGCGCAAATATTTCTGCGCATGGTTGTCGTCGTACTTTTCGGAAAAATCGAGCTTGATCGGGCCGGCCATCACCAGAACTCCTGAATTACTGATAGCGCCACCTTAAGCAGCGGCGTGTCAGCGTCAGGTCATCCCTTTGTGAAAAAAACGTCATGTAAATCGGCAAACTATTTCAAGGTTATACAGGATTTAGACAGGTTGGAGGCACTCTCGTGTCAGATGCAACGCCCTCAACGCTTGCCCAGATCCACCTCGAAACGGCAGCCATTGGGCTCCATCGTGCTCAACGTGACGCTCCAGCCCTGGTTCTCGCAGATGCGTTGAACCAGTGACAGACCCAATCCCAGCCCTTCTCCGCGCTTTTCGTTGCCGCGGACAAACGGCTGGAACATCGCCTCGCGCTTTTCCTCGGGAATGCCGACGCCCGAATCCTCGACAACGAAACCGTTGGCATTGAGGGTCAAGCGAATGAACCCCTGCTCGGTGTAATGCAAGGCGTTGCGCAGCAAGTTCCCCATCACGGCATTGAGCAGCGTTGCGTTGTAACGGGTGTCGGGCGGATTGCCCGGTTCGAAAATCAGCTGCAAGCCCTTGGATTCGATGGGCTCTCGCCACAGGCACAGCAAACTGTCAGCCACTTGCGAGAGGCTTTGCTGGGGCGCTGCGCCGGCGTCTTCACGTTGGGCGCGAGCGAGCATCAGGAAAGTCTGTACCAGCTCACGCATCTCTTCACTGGCCCGCGCAATGCGCTGAACCTGAGCCTTGCCGCGCTGATCGATGCCCGGATTTTCCAGCAGCAGCTCACAAGAGCTGGCCAGCACCATCAACGGCGTACGCAATTCGTGACTGACGTCGCTGGTAAACAAGCGCTCCCGCGTCAGTGCCTGACGCAAGCGTCCAAGAGTGGCGTCGAACGCCACTGCCAGCTCGCCCACCTCGTCTGCCGCATAATCCGGCGCCAGCGGAGGCGCCAGTCCGAGCAACTGATCGCGATGACGTACCTGGCGGGCCAGCCGCACCACCGGGGCCATCACCTTGCGCGCCAGCACCCAGCCAAGGAACACCGCCAGCGCCAGACTGAGCACAAAGCCCACCAGCACCACGGCGAACAGCACACGCTCGCGCTCTTCGAAATCGCTTTGATCCTGCAGCAGCACATAGCGGCGACCGTCGACCACCTCGACCATCGCGTGGTACGACAGCTGCTCGCGAAAGACTTCATGGAAACCCGAATCCAGGTGTCGCAGGTCCTTGGGCAGCTCGAAGTCGCCCGGCCCGCCGCTGAAGTAGAAGAGTTGATCCGGTTCCGGCCGGTGGCTCCAGTCCGAGACATTGTCCATCAACAGCAGTCGTTGCAGGTCGCCGCCCAGCCCGGCGGAAATCAGTTTTTCCTCGACCAGATGCACGGTCGCGACGATGCCCATGGCAAACGCCCCGGCCACCAGCGCACTCATCAACGCAAAGGCGATGATGATCCGCTGGGCAAGACTTTGCTTAAACTCCATCGCGGCCCTCGGCCAAGCGATAGCCCACGCCATGCACGGTGTGCAGCAACGGTTTGGCGAATGGTTTGTCGATCACCTGACGCAATTGGTGGACATGGCTGCGCAGGCTGTCGCTGTCCGGGCAGTCATCGCCCCACAGCGCTTCTTCGAGAATTTCCCGACGCAGGACATGCGGGCTCTTTTGCATCAGCACCGCCAGCAGTTTCAGGCCGACCGGGTTGAGCTTGAGCAATTTGCCTTCGCGGGTCACTTCAAGGGTATCAAGGTCGTAGCTCAGATCGCCGACCTGCAGGGCCCGGCGACCGCCGCCCTGGGTGCGACGCATCACCGCTTCGACCCGCGCCGCCAGCTCCGACAGCGCGAACGGCTTGACCAGATAATCGTCGGCCCCGGACTTGAAGCCCTGCAAGCGGTCATCGAGCTGGTCGCGGGCGGTGAGCATGATCACCGGCGTATCGCGACGGGCGTCTTCGCGCAGGCGTTTGCACAGGGTGTAGCCGTCGATGCCCGGCAGCATGATGTCGAGCACGATCAGGTCGTAATGCTCGGTGGCGGCCAGATGCAGGCCCGACAGACCGTCCTGGGCGCAATCGACGGTATAGCCTTTGAGCCCCAGGTAATCGGCCAGATTGGCCAGGATATCGCGGTTGTCTTCGACCAATAGAATTCGCATGGGCACCTCCTCCGTACACGGTAGCGGCCGTCTTGGCCCGCGCAGCTTACGGCCAAGTGTGGCTCACGGCTAGGCGCTGGGCAGGTTGATTTGACTTAATTGCACGGATCGCCGGACTTGACGAGTTTTTCACGAGCGGCCGACAAATCGCCGACAGAACCGGGCGCAGACTCACGCGGTTGTGCTTCTTTGAAGACCTTACCGATGAAGGAATTGCCATGGTTTCGATCTCTGCCCGCCCTGCTTCAAGGCCTTTGAATGTATGGCTTTGCCTGGGCATTCCCGCCGTCGCGGCGGTCATTCTGGTGTTGCTGGAGCTGACCGATCTGGACATGGATCTGGCCCGGCTGTTTTACGATCCGGTCGCGGGCGACTTCATCGGCCGGCACAGTTACTTTCTCGAAGACATCCTCCACGATCGCGCCAAACAAGTGGTGATCGCCTTTTCGGTGTTCTCCATCCTCGGGTTCATCGGCGCGTTTTTCATCGAGCGGCTCAAACCGTTCAAGCGTGAGCTGGGCTGCCTGGTGTTGTCGCTGGGGCTGGCCACTTCTTTTGTCACGCCGGTGAAAGCGGTGACAGCGGTGCAATGCCCCTGGAGCCTCGAACAGTTCGGCGGTCACGAAACCTACAGCAAACTGCTGGAGCATCGCCCGCCGACCGACAAGCCCGGTCGTTGCTGGCCGGGTGGTCATGCGGCTACAGGTTTTACCTTGTTTGCGCTGTTCTTCGTGCTGCGTGATCGTCGCCCGCGGCTGGCCCGTCAGGCGTTCATCTTTGCCTTTGCGCTGGGGTTGGTGTTCTCGATCAGCCGGATGATGCAGGGCGCGCACTTCTTTTCCCACAACGTGTGGACGGCGATCTTCTGCTGGCTGATCTGTCTGGGGTCGTATTACTGGATTCTGTATCGTCCGGCAGTAAAGGGTGAAACAGCGACACAGGCCCGTCCGGTCAACGCATGAAACTCTGAAACGCGGGCAATAAAAAACCCCGTCTGCTCACGCAGACGGGGTTTTTCGTTACTGGGTAAGGCTGGCTTACATCATGCCGCCCATGCCACCCATGCCGCCCATGTCTGGCATACCGCCGCCAGCTGCACCTTCTTTCTTCGGTGCGTCAGCAACAGCTGCTTCGGTGGTCAGGATCAGACCGCCGATGGAGGCTGCAGCTTGCAGAGCCGAACGGGTGACCTTGGTTGGGTCCAGGATGCCCATTTCGATCATGTCGCCGTATTCGCCGGAAGCAGCGTTGTAACCGAAGTTACCTTTGCCGTTCTTGACTTCGTTGACGACTACGCTTGGCTCGTCACCGGAGTTGGCAGCGATCTGACGCAGCGGCGCTTCAACAGCGCGACGCAGCACAGCGATACCGACGTTCTGGTCAGCATTGTCGCCGGTCAGTTCGGTCAGGGCTTCCAGAGCACGGATCAGCGCAACGCCACCGCCAGGTACCACGCCTTCTTCAACGGCTGCACGGGTTGCGTGCAGGGCGTCTTCAACGCGGGCTTTCTTCTCTTTCATTTCGACTTCGGAACCAGCGCCAACCTTGATCACTGCAACGCCGCCGGACAGCTTGGCCAGACGCTCTTGCAGTTTTTCACGGTCGTAGTCCGAGGAAGTCTCGGCCACCTGGGCACGGATCTGAGCGATGCGGGCTTCGATGTCGCCTTGAACGCCAGCACCGTCGACGATGATGGTGTTTTCCTTGGACAGGGTGACGCGCTTGGCGCTGCCCAGGTGTTCCAGGGTGGTGCTTTCCAGGCTCAGGCCGATCTCTTCGGAGATCACGGTACCGCCGGTCAGAACGGCGATGTCCTGCAGCATGGCCTTGCGACGGTCGCCGAAGCCTGGAGCCTTGACGGCTGCGACTTTAACGATGCCACGCATGTTGTTCACAACCAGAGTCGCCAGGGCTTCGCCTTCAACGTCTTCGGCCACGATCAGCAGTGGACGGCCGGCTTTGGCTACGGCTTCCAGCACTGGCAGCATTTCGCGGATGTTCGAGATCTTCTTGTCGACCAGCAGGATCAGCGGGCCGTCGAGCTCGGCGACCATGGTGTCCGGCTTGTTGACGAAGTACGGGGACAGGTAGCCACGGTCGAACTGCATGCCTTCTACAACCGACAGTTCGTTTTCCAGGCCCGAGCCTTCTTCAACGGTGATCACGCCTTCTTTACCGACTTTTTCCATGGCTTCGGCAATGATGTCGCCGATGGAGTTGTCGGAGTTGGCGGAGATGGTGCCGACCTGAGCGATGGCCTTGGTGTCAGCGCATGGCTTGGACAGGGCTTTCAGTTCTTTGACGATCGCGATGGTCGCTTTGTCGATACCGCGCTTCAGGTCCATCGGGTTCATGCCGGCAGCGACGGCTTTCAGGCCTTCGTTGACGATCGACTGAGCCAGAACGGTAGCGGTAGTAGTACCGTCACCGGCGTCATCGTTGGCACGGGAGGCAACGTCTTTGACCAGCTGCGCGCCCATGTTTTCGAAGCGATCTTCGAGTTCGATTTCTTTGGCGACGGAAACGCCGTCCTTGGTGATGGTCGGAGCGCCGAAGCTCTTCTCGAGGATCACGTTACGGCCTTTCGGGCCCAGGGTCGCTTTTACCGCGTCAGCCAGAACGTTGACGCCTTTGAGCATCTTGGAGCGAGCGGCATCGCCGAATTTAACTTCTTTAGCAGCCATGATCGATATTCCTTAAATACTTTGTAGTAGCGGGAAAATGAGCGGGGTATCAGCCTTCCAGTACAGCGAGAATCTCGTTCTCAGCCATTACCAGCAGGTCTTCGCCGTCGACTTTCACAGTGTTGCTGCCGGAGTAAGGACCGAACACAACCTTGTCGCCGACTTTAACGGCCAGCGGACGCACTTCACCGTTTTCCAGAGTTTTGCCCGGACCTGCAGCGACGATCACACCGTGGTTGGCCTTTTCAGCAGCCGAACCTGGCAGGACGATACCGCCAGCGGTTTTCTTTTCTTCTTCGCTGCGACGGATAACGACGCGGTCATGCAGAGGACGAAGCTTCATTGTCGATCTCTCCTAATTGTGGTTTTCATCGGCCGGTGTAGTCCCGGCGGGTTTAACGAATCCGGCCTGCGCCGGTTGCGGCTCGTCGAGCGAACCGCGGAAGTCTGTCCGACTCATATGCCGGAACCTTGCGGTGACCGATACATAAGGGCGCATAAGCTGATTACAAGGGTTGAGGACAAAAAAATTTCATGCAGGCTGGCTGAATTCGTCCCATAAAAGAACACGGCACCCGAAGGTGCCGTGTCGATGCAGAAGTTACTTGCTGTCGCGGTGTTCGAATTCGCCTTCGATCACATCACCTTCGCGGCCAAGAGGCTGGCGCGGTGCAGGACCGCCGCGAGGTTGAAGATCATCGGCGAACGCTCGCTGGCGCATGGCCTGTTCTTCGGCGCGCTGACGCATTTTGTTGGCGACCAGTCGGCGACTGAACGGCAACAGCAGCACCAGACCGACCACGTCGCTGATGAAGCCCGGCAGGATCAACAGGCCACCGGCCAGGGCCAGCATCAGGCCTTCGAGCATGGTCTGCGCAGGCAGCTCGCCGCGGTTAAGGCTTTCACGGGCACGCAGTGCGGTGGCCAGCCCGGCGACGCGCAGCACGAACACGCCGAACATCGAGCCGAGAATGATCAGCAGCAGGGCCGGGAAAAATCCGATCGATCCTGCCACTTTGACGAATACGAACAGCTCCAACACCGGGAACAGCAGAAAGAGCAACAAAAAAGGGCGCATCAAAGTTTCCTCAACGCAAGAAATGCCTTGCAGTAAGCCTTAGATGACGTCGCCCTTTCGTGAATTCAAGCGTCGGCCACCGCATTTTTTGGCCAGACCTCGGCGTGAGCCAGAGAAACCAAGGCCTCGCGCACTTGTATCGGCGTATGACAAGGCGCTTGAAACGGCAGCCAGTACAGCGCCTGACCGATGCGCAAGTGCATGCCTTCGGTGTCGATCCCGGCCAGTTGCGCCGGTACGGTTTTCGGCAGACCGGCGAGGTCGACGTAATGGGCGATGGCCTTGGCGTGGTCGCTGTTCATGTGCTCGACCATGCTGACTTCGGCCTTGCCGGCGAACGGGTTGGCCAGGGTCAGGTGATCGACCCAATGGATCGCGCCGAAGCCGCCGATGTAGCGATGACGCACCGGTTTGAGCACCCAGAAATCGAAATCGTGGGCCGTGTGGTAATTCTGCGAATCGGGGAAATAACGGTAATAGCGATCGGCGGCAGCTTCGATGGCGGCAGCGTCTTCGAGTTTTTCCGCCTCGGCCAGGTAGGTCAGGCGACCAACGGCTTGCACATCGTCAGCCTCGCGCTCGCCCACCAGCAGCGAGCATTTCGGATCTTTCTGCAGATTGTGAGTGTGCTGGGCGATGCGGCTGATCAGGATCAGCGGCCGGCCCTGGTCGTCCAGGCAGTAGGGAACCACGGAGCCGAACGGAAAACCGGGCATCGATCTGGAGTGGGTCGACAGCACGCCACGGTATTCCTTGAGAAGCAATTCTCGGGCATTCTTAGCCACTTCAACGCTCAATTTATGACTCCTTAAATAGAATCCGTCGACAAAACGGACAGGCGCATGGGTTTTGTCCCACTCGCCATCGGGCAGTTCTCATGTGCAACAGGCTGCTGGCCGGTGCAGATCGAGAGGCTACCTGTAAGGACCACTCTGACCTGCTCTCGGGGGCATGCGAATGCAACTCAACGACAAAGTAATCATTATCACTGGCGGTTGCCAAGGCTTGGGCCGCTCGATGGCCGAGTATTTCGCGGGCAAGGGCGCGAAGCTGGCGCTGGTCGACCTGAATCAGGAAAAACTCGATGACGCAGTCGCAGCCTGCAAGGCCAAGGGTGTCGAGGCACGCAGCTATCTGTGCAACGTCGCCAACGAAGAGCAGGTGACGCACATGGTCGCTCAGGTCGCCGAAGACTTCGGCGCGATCCACGGCCTGATCAACAACGCCGGGATCCTGCGCGACGGGCTGCTGCTCAAGGTCAAGGACGGCGAGATGACCAGGATGAGCCTGGCCCAGTGGCAGGCGGTGATCGACGTCAACCTGACCGGCGTGTTCCTCTGCACCCGTGAAGTGGCGGCGAAAATGGTCGAGCTGAAGAACAGCGGCGCGATCATCAACATCTCGTCGATCTCCCGCGCGGGCAACGTCGGCCAGACCAACTACTCCGCCGCCAAGGCTGGCGTCGCTGCGGCGACCGTGACGTGGGCGAAGGAACTGGCGCGCTACGGCATTCGCGTGGCCGGTATCGCTCCGGGCTTCATCGAAACCGAGATGACCCTGGGCATGAAGCCTGAAGCGCTGGAAAAAATGACCTCGGGCATTCCGCTCAAGCGCATGGGCAAGCCGGAAGAGATCGCCCATTCGGCGGCGTACATCTTCGAGAACGACTACTACACCGGCCGGATTCTGGAGATGGACGGCGGGTTGCGTATCTGACCCCTGCCGCGCAATGAAAAACGCCCCGGTGCACAGGCACCGGGGCGTTTTTGTTTAAACCGCAGGCATCAATCGTCGCTGATGGTGATGTTCGGCATCGCCGGCGAGGCTGCTTCCTGCAACACGATCCGCGCGCCGACGTGGCGGGCCAGTTCCTGATAGACCATGGCGATCTGGCTGTCCGGCTCGGAAATCACCGTCGGCTTGCCGCCATCGGCCTGTTCGCGGATCAGCATCGACAGCGGCAACGAAGCCAGCAGCTCGACGCCGAACTGGGTCGCCAGCTTCTCGCCACCGCCCTCACCGAACAGATGCTCGGCATGACCGCAGTTCGAGCAGATGTGCACGGCCATGTTTTCCACCACGCCCAGCACCGGAATGTTGACCTTGCGGAACATCTCTACGCCTTTACGTGCGTCGAGCAGCGCCAGATCCTGCGGTGTGGTGACGATCACCGCGCCAGCCACCGGGACTTTCTGCGCCAGGGTCAGCTGGATGTCGCCGGTGCCTGGCGGCATGTCGATGACCAGATAATCCAGGTCGCCCCAGGCGGTTTGCGTGACCAGTTGCAGCAGCGCGCCGGAAACCATCGGCCCGCGCCAGACCATCGGTGTGTTGTCGTCGGTCAGGAACGCCATCGACATCACTTCCACGCCATGGGCCTGCAGCGGCACGAACCATTTCTGATCCTTGACCTGCGGACGGGTGCCCTCGGGAATGCCGAACATGATGCCCTGGCTCGGGCCATAGATATCGGCATCGAGAATCCCGACCTTCGCGCCTTCGCGGGCCAGTGCCAGGGCCAGGTTGGCAGCGGTGGTGGACTTGCCCACACCGCCCTTGCCGGAGGCCACGGCGACCACGTTCTTGACGTTGGCCAGCCCCGGGATCTGCGCCTGGGCCTTGTGCGCGGCGATCACGCTGTTGACCTCGACCTTCGCAGTCACCACGCCGTCGAGATTTTCGATGGCCAGTTGCAGCAATTGCGCCCAGCCGCTCTTGAACAGACCGGCGGCATAACCGATTTCCAGCTGCACGCTGACGCGATCACCGGTGATTTCGATGTTGCGCACGCAACCGGCGCTGACCGGATCCTGGTTCAGGTAAGGGTCGGTGTATTGGCTGAGGACGGCTTCCACCGCTGCGCGAGTGACGGCACTCATGGGCAACTCCGATAACAAGACTGGGAAAAGATGGCGGGTATCCTACCCCTTCTGTCCTCCGGACGGCATGTCCGGCAACGATTTGCAGAGGTGAAATATCTTTCCCGGCGCTTTATAGTGGCCGACCTCCGTTTCATCAAGTAGCGAAGCCCCACATGTCCGAACCACGCAAGATTCTCGTCACCAGCGCCCTGCCCTACGCCAACGGTTCGATCCACCTTGGCCACATGCTGGAATACATCCAGACCGATATGTGGGTGCGCTTCCAGAAGCATCGCGGCAATCAGTGCATTTATGTCTGCGCCGACGACGCCCACGGTTCGGCGATCATGCTGCGCGCGGAAAAGGAAGGCATCACCCCGGAACAACTGATCGCCAACGTCCAGGCCGAACACAGCGCCGACTTTGCCGAGTTCCTGGTGGACTTCGACAACTTCCACTCCACTCACGCCGAAGAAAACCGTGAGCTGTCGAGCCAGATCTACCTGAAGCTGCGTGACGCCGGGCACATCGCCCAACGTTCGATCACCCAGTATTTCGACCCGGAAAAGAAAATGTTCCTGGCCGACCGCTTCATCAAGGGCACCTGCCCGAAATGCGGCACCGAAGACCAGTACGGCGACAACTGCGAAAAATGCGGTGCGACCTACGCGCCGACCGATCTGAAGGATCCGAAATCGGCAATCTCCGGCGCCACCCCGGTGCTCAAGGATTCCCAGCACTTCTTCTTCAAGCTGCCGGACTTCCAGGAAATGCTGCAGGGCTGGACCCGCAGCGGCACCCTGCAGGACGCCGTGGCCAACAAGATCGCCGAATGGCTGGACGCCGGCCTGCAACAGTGGGACATCTCCCGCGATGCGCCGTACTTCGGTTTCGAGATCCCGGGCGAGCCGGGCAAGTACTTCTACGTGTGGCTGGACGCGCCGATCGGCTACATGGCCAGCTTCAAGAACCTGTGCAACCGCACGCCGGAGCTGGACTTCGACGCGTTCTGGGGCAAGGACTCCACCGCCGAGCTGTACCACTTCATCGGCAAGGACATCGTCAACTTCCATGCCCTGTTCTGGCCGGCGATGCTTGAAGGCGCAGGTTTCCGCAAGCCGACCGGGATCAACGTGCACGGCTACCTGACCGTCAACGGTCAGAAGATGTCCAAGTCCCGCGGCACCTTCATCAAGGCCCGTACCTACCTGGATCACCTGTCGCCGGAATACCTGCGCTACTACTACGCCGCCAAGCTGGGCCGTGGCGTGGACGACCTCGACCTGAACCTCGAAGACTTCGTGCAGAAGGTCAACTCCGACCTGGTCGGCAAAGTCGTCAACATCGCCAGCCGTTGCGCCGGTTTCATCCAGAAAGGCAACGCCGGCCTGCTGGTGGACACCAACGCCGCACCGGAACTGACCGAAGCATTCCTGGCTGCTGCGCCAAGCATCGCCGACGCCTATGAAGCCCGCGACTTCGCCCGTGCCATGCGCGAAACCATGGCGTTGGCCGACCGCGCCAACGCCTGGATCGCCGACAAGGCGCCATGGTCGCTGAACAAGCAGGAAGGCAAGCAGGATGAAGTCCAGGCGGTCTGCGCCACGGCGATCAACCTGTTCCGCCAGTTGGTGATCTTCCTCAAACCGGTGCTGCCAGTGCTGGCCGCCGATGCCGAGACGTTCCTCAACGTCGCTCCGCTGACCTGGAACGACCACACCACGCTGCTGGCCAACCACCAGTTGAACGAATTCAAACCGTTGATGACCCGCATCGACCCGGTGAAAGTGCAAGCCATGACCGACGCCTCGAAAGAAGACCTGACCGCCAGCCAGACCGACACCGGCGCCGCCGCACCTGCCGGCAATGGCGAACTGGCCAAGGATCCGCTGTCGCCGGAAATCGACTTCGACACCTTCGCCGCCGTCGACCTGCGCGTGGCGCTGATCGTCAAGGCCGAGCACGTGGAAGGCGCGGACAAGCTGCTGCGTCTGACCCTCGACATCGGTGACGAGCAACGCAACGTGTTCTCGGGGATCAAGAGCGCTTATCCGGATCCGTCGAAGCTCGACGGTCGCCTGACCATGATGATCGCCAACCTCAAGCCACGGAAAATGAAGTTCGGCATCTCCGAAGGCATGGTGATGGCGGCCGGCCCTGGCGGTGAAGAAATCTACCTGCTGAGCCCGGACAGCGGCGCCAAGCCGGGTCAGCGCATCAAGTAAGGTTCTGCCCTGACAGATCCCACAGGCGTGCTCCGTGCGCCTGTGGGATTTTTCATATCTGGCCCGCCCTCCCCGGCTGCCGGATAATGCCTAACCTTAAGTGACACACGCCCGTTCCTGCCGGCAGAACCATGACCGAACTCGTGCTTACGCTCTTCAGTGCTGCGCTGATCAACAACTTCGTGTTGCACTGGCCGCTGGGCGTCGATCCGCTGCTGGCGGGCGAACGCCGTCAGGTGCATGCGCTGGGACTGGCAACGTTGTGTCTGATGCTGATTGTCGGCGTGGCGGGTTATGCGATCTGGCATTGGCTGCTGGTGCCGATGCAACTGGAATTCCTGCGGCAGTTTGTGTTTCTGCCGTTGAGCGTCCTGCTTATCGCGCCGTTGCTGAAGCTGTTGGCACATTGGCGACCCACGCTGCCATTCGAAGGTTTGTGGCCGCTGCTGCTGGGCAATGCCGGTGTGCTGGGGCTGACGCTGATCAACGCGCAAACGGATCAAGGCCTGTTACGTGCGACAGCGCTGAGCCTTGGCGCCGGTCTGGGTTTCTGGCTGGTGTTGAGCCTGTTCAGCGATTTGCGCGAACGCACGGCCGACAACGATATTCCCCTGCCCTTTCGTGGCCTGCCGATCCTGTTGATCGGCGCCGGACTGATGGCCGTGGCTTTTCTCGGATTCAGTGGACTGATCAAAACATGAGTCTGATTCAACGCATCGATGCCTTGCTGCCGCAGACCCAATGCGGCAAGTGCGGCCATCCCGGATGCAAACCCTACGCTGAAGGCATCGCCGACGGCGAGCCGATCAACAAGTGCCCACCGGGTGGCGACGAAACCATTGCGGCGCTGGCCGAACTGCTGAAAATCCCGGTGCTGGAACTGGACATCAGCCGTGGTTCGGCGCCGCCGCAAGTGGCCTACATTCGCGAGGCCGAATGCATCGGCTGCACCAAATGCATCCAGGCCTGCCCGATCGACGCGATCGTCGGCGCGGCAAAACTGATGCACACCGTCATCATCGACGAATGCACCGGTTGCGATCTGTGCGTAGCGCCCTGCCCGGTCGACTGCATTGAGATGCACCCGCTGCCGCTGGGCACGCTGCCGGTGGTCGGTGGGCTGGCCGCCAGCCTTGAAGAACAGCAGGCTCGTGCGGCCAAACGCGATCACGCCCGCCAGCGTTTCGAACGGCGCAACGCTCGCTTGCAACGCGAAGAACAGCAGAAGCAGGCCGAACGCGAAGCCCGGGCGCAGCGCGCGGCCCAGGCCGAAGCCACCGCCACCACACTCGATCCAGTGCAGGCGGCGCTGGAACGGGTGCGTGCGCAAAAAGCCGCGACCGCCGATGCAGCGTTGAAAAAAGCCAAGATCGACGTGGCCATGAGTCGGGCGCAATTGAACAAGTCGCTCAAGGCATTCGGTCATCCGCCAACCTTCGATCAGCAATCGCAACTGATCGTCCTGCAACAACAGTTCGAAGCGGCCGAACAGGCACTGGCGAAGCTGGAAAGCAGCGCGGCACCCGCGCCGGTCGTGGCCGCTCCGGCGAAGGACGCCGATCTGAAGCGGGCAAAAATCCAGTTGGCAATGCGCCGCGCCGAGCTGAAAAAAGCGCAAACCGCGGAGGCTCCGCCAGCCGAGATCGCCGCGCTGGAGCAAGCGCTGCGTGACGCCGAACAGGCCCTGCACAACGCCGAAGCCGCCAGCGATCAACCGGCGCCCGAGCTTGTGCGTGTCGAAAAACGGCCGATCGACGACCAGCTGCGTCAGCTGAAAACCGAACTGGCCTACGCTCGTGCCGATCTGAACAAGCTGCAACGGCGCGAAGGCACATCCGCCGACATCCTCGAAAAGGCCCGTGCTCGCCTGCAAGAAGCAGAGCGGCTGGTACAAGCTCATGTCAGCCATTGAAACCAGAGACGAGCGCCTGCAACAGGCAATGAAGCTGGTGTTGCTGGCGACATTGCCGGGATGGCTGGCGTTGTTCTGGTTTTACGGCTGGGGCGTGTCGATCAACCTGATCCTCTCCGTCGGCACGGCGCTGGCTGTGGAAGCTGCGGTGACACATCTGCGCCGCCAGCCATTGCAAGCTACCTTGACCGATGGCAGCGCGGTCGTCAGCGCCACGCTGCTGGCAATTGCCCTGCCGCCTTATTGCCCGTGGTGGCTGACGGTCACGGCGATCGCCTCGGGCCTGCTGCTGGGCAAACATCTGTACGGGGGCGTGGGCCGAAACCCGTTCAATCCAGCCATGCTCGGCTTTGCCCTGGCGATGGTCATGTTCCCGCAACCGATGACCCACTGGCCCGCCCATGGCATGGGTCTGGCGGCGGCTTTTGGCCAGGTGTTCAATCCGGGCTCACAGCCGGATGCCTGGGTTCAAGCCACCGCGCTGGACAGTTTGCGCATCAATAAAAGCCTGACCATGGACGAACTGTTTGCCGCCAATCCGGCATTCGGTCGCGTTGGCGGGCACGGCGTTGAGTGGGTGAACCTGGCGTTCCTCGCCGGCGGCCTGTTCCTGTTACAGCGTCGGGTGTTTGGTTGGCAGGCGCCGGTCGGCATGCTCGCCAGCCTGTTTGTGATCAGCCTGTTGTGCTGGAACGGTTCGGGATCCGACTCCCACGGTTCGCCACTGTTTCACCTGCTGAGCGGCGCGACCATGCTTGGCGCATTTTTCATCGTCACTGAACCGGTATCGGGCGCCAGGAGTCCACTCGCCCGTCTGCTGTTCGGCGCGGGCGTGGGGCTACTGACGTACGTGATCCGCACCTGGGGTGGTTATCCGGACGGCGTGGCGTTTGCGGTGCTGTTGATGAACCTTTGCGTGCCGGCGCTGGAGCGCTTTGCGATGGCCCGTCAGGCGCGGGTAACAACATGAACCGGACGAACAGCCTGATCACACTGTTGTTGATAAGCGCGCTGGGCATCGGCGTGACGTGGCTGGTGCAACGCAGCAATGCGCCGCAGATCGCCGCCGAACAGCGTCTGCGTGAGAGTCGTAAATTGCTGGACGTGCTGCCGGTCGACGCTTACGACAATCAGCCGCTTCAACAACCTCTGACGCTGACCGACATCAACCTGAGCCATAGTCAGCTGCTGGGCGGTTATCGGGCGAGCAAAAACGGACAACCCGTGGCAGTCCTGTTGCGCAGCCAGACCCAAGGTTACGCTGGCAATATCGAGTTGCTGATTGCCATCGACGCCAAGGGCCGATTGCTCGGCGTGAAAACCCTTGAGCAAAACGAAACGCCTTCGCTGGGCGGGCATATCGGCGACTGGCCAAATAGCTGGCTTCAGACCTTCAGCGGAAAATCACTCAGCCAACCGCCAGATGCCGGATGGGCCTTGAAGAAGGATCAGGGGCAATTCGACCAGATCGCCGGGGCAACCATTACATCTCGCGCGGCGATCAATGCCATCCACGATGCCCTGCGCTACTTCGATGAACACCGGACGGCCCTGATAGGGAGCGCGTCATGAACACGTCAGCGACACTGTCGAATTCAATGATGCTGGTGCTATTGATCGGAGCCAGCGACTCCGTGGCGGGTGCGCTGACGACGCTGTTGATATTCGCGGTTGTCGTGGGCGTTTACGGTTTGTGCATGGCACCGCTACGCTCGCGTCTGAGCAGCCAGAGCCTGTTGCCGGTCAGTCTGGTGCTGGCCGCGACGCTGACGGGCTGCGCCGATATTTTCCTGCAACGCAGTGCAATGCAGTGGCATCAACTGATCAGCCTTTATGTTGGGCTGATTGGCTTGCAATGCGTCGTGCTGGAGCACAATGGATTCTTTCGCCAGCCTGTCCGCGCACCGCTGAACCTGTGTGGCCTGTTTGCCGCGCTGATGGTTGTGCTCGCGGTATTGCGTGAGCTGATCGGGCAGGGCAGCATCGGCCATCACCTGTCGGAACACTGGCAAGGCTTGATTCTGTTCAGCGAAGGCCTGCATTTCGCGACGCTGGCGCCCGGCGCCTTCATATTGCTTGGACTGTTACTGGCCGCCCGTCAGGCCTGGACTCGCCCTGCCGCCCTACCCGAGGAAACGCATCACCCATGAATGCCGCAAAACGTCTGGAGATCTTCCGCAGGCTGCACGAGGACAACCCCGAGCCCAAGACCGAACTGGCCTACTCCTCGCCTTTCGAACTGTTGATCGCGGTGATTCTGTCCGCGCAGTCGACGGATGTCGGGGTGAACAAAGCGACGGCCAAGCTGTTCCCGGTGGCGAACACGCCGGCAGCCATTCATGCCTTGGGCGTTGAAGGTCTGTCCGAATACATCAAGACCATCGGACTCTATAACAGCAAAGCCAAAAACGTGATCGAGACCTGCCGCCTGCTGGTCGAGCTGCACAATGGTGAAGTACCACAGACGCGCGAAGAACTGGAAGCCTTGCCCGGTGTTGGCCGCAAGACCGCCAACGTGGTGCTCAACACCGCGTTCCGCCAGTTGACCATGGCAGTGGACACCCACATCTTCCGGGTCAGCAACCGCACCGGCATTGCACCGGGTAAAAATGTGGTCGAGGTGGAAAAAAAACTGATGAAGTTTGTGCCAAAAGAATACCTGCTCGACTCGCACCACTGGCTCATTCTTCACGGGCGCTACGTGTGCCTGGCACGCAAACCCCGTTGTGGCAGCTGTCGGATCGAAGATTTGTGTGAGTACAAGCACAAGACTTCAGACGATTGAGCGGCTATTGGAATTATTGATTTATCGATTGAAAAAATCTTTTTTACCATCGGCGGGAATATCGATATAAGGAGCGCCAACGGCAGTCTTAGCCTGGAGTTGACCTTATGACTGACACCAAAGAACAACTGGATGTAGACGACGATTTCATCGCTGCCGAAACCGACGACGCCGAACCGGTGGTTGAAGTCGCCAAGACCAATCTCAGCAAGCGTCGAACCATCGACAACCTGCTTGAGGAGCGCCGGTTGCAGAAGCAATTGGCCGATTACGATTTTGATCTCTGACATTTGAAAGCCTCCCGAAACGGAGGCTTTTCTCTTTCTGGCATACGCTGATTCCGATCCGCCCATGATCCGTCAGCCACAGAAACTCTCAGACCAGGCCGTTCCGCTGCGCCAACTCAATCAGATCCACCAGCGACCGCGCGTTGAGTTTTAAAAGCAATCGGGTTTTGTAGGTACTCACGGTCTTGTTGCTCAGGAACATCCCGTCGGCAATTTCCTTGTTGGTCTTGCCTCGCGCCAGTTGCTGCAACACCATCATTTCACGCCCTGACAGGCGATCAACCATGTCCGCCTCGCTGGCGTTTCCCAGACTGGTTCGCACGGTGTGCAACGCCTGATTCGGAAAATAGCTGTATCCGGACAGTACCGCCTTGATTGCACTCAGCAACTCAGTGAGATCCTGTTGCTTGCAAACATAACCCGCCGCCCCCGATTGCATGCAACGCATGGAAAAGTGCCCCGGTGACTGTGACGTCAGCACGAGCACTTTCAACGGCATTGCACTTGTTGTAAGGCGCGCAATGACTTCCAGTCCATCCAGTTTCGGTATACCGATATCAAGAATGACAATATCGGGCATCTGGTCGCGGGCAAGCTGTAATGCATCCACTCCATTATCGGTTTCTGCAATGACTTCGTAGCCATGACGCTCCATCAGCATACGTACCGCAAGACGAATGACGGGGTGATCATCCACGATCAGCACTTTATTCATGGGCAAGTCCAGTTTCGCTGTTCGAATTTTTAGAACCGGCACAATAACGCAGTCATTTCATCCATGGCATGGATAAGTTCATTCACACTGGCATCAAGAGACACTTCCTACAACCCATAAAGATTAGTCCTACAGAAACGGCCCACCAGAACAAAAGCATGAGGGCAGAAAGAACAAAAGCCTCACTTCCGACCGGTCAATAACCAACAACAATTCGACCACTCATTCCAGAAATGACAAACCCATCCATCACAAAAAACCTGAAACAACATACTGATGTTCACCCGGCCACTTTTAATATAAACACCCGTTAACGAGCACTGAATACACCACTCATCGCTCCCCTATACAAACCACTAAAAACATCACAACGAGAACAGTCAATTTCATGAGAAAAGACCATGTTGAAAAAATACAAAAAAGTCACAAACCCTATAAGCATCATCGCCATATTTGCGTTGATAACCGAAACTTCGGCGGCGGTCTCCCTGCCTTTTCTTGATAACGAAGAACGAAAAACATATATCTGGCTTTTGATCAGCTTCCCGTTTTTCTTGTCATTCCTGTTCTTCATCACACTCAACTTTAACTATCGTTCACTTTATGCACCGTCGGACTTCAATAACGAAAATAATTTTCTAAAGGCATTTGAAGATACCGCAACGAACTTGATGGAGGTACAACCGCAGCCCAATCCAGCACTGCATACGGTAAAACTGCCAAAACCATTCAGCACGCTATATATCATTGATACCAGGGGAGGAATTTCCGTATCGGAGACAGAAGTATTATTGGAAAAAATCCCACACTCGCCCAAGCACTCACTCAGAATATTTGTGTTTTTGACCAGCTCGATATCAGACGATTCAGCAACGGAAAATATCTTCAAATCGTTTAAACAGGGAAAGAAAGCCGTCGGAACTACTTACTGTATTTTCTACGACGCGGACTCAATGAACATGATCCAGGCGGGGAAAGTTTGAGAAGGCGGAATATCGCGGAGATACTGACCATTGCTGATCAAGTCAAGCAGGGGAATTTGCGCAGTGGCGGCCTTGTCACACAGACAAGGCCGCCATTTTCATCACACCAAAAAACTCAGAACAGCTTGCGGCCCTTGTTGGCAGCAATACGCATGCGCAGCGCGTTGAGCTTGATGAAGCCCGCCGCGTCGGCCTGGTTGTAGGCGCCGCCGTCTTCTTCGAAGGTCGCGATGTTGGCGTCGAACAGCGAATCGTCGGACTTGCGACCGGTCACGATCACGTTGCCCTTGTACAGCTTCAGGCGCACGACGCCGTTCACGTTGACCTGGGAGGCGTCGATCATCTGTTGCAGCATCAGACGCTCAGGGCTCCACCAGTAACCGGTGTAGATCAGGCTGGCGTACTTCGGCATCAGCTCGTCTTTGAGGTGAGCGACTTCACGGTCCAGGGTGATCGATTCGATGGCGCGGTGAGCGCGCAGCATGATGGTGCCGCCTGGGGTTTCGTAGCAGCCACGGGACTTCATGCCGACGTAACGGTTCTCGACGATGTCCAGACGGCCGATGCCGTGCTCGCCACCGATCTTGTTCAGCGTCGCCAGCACGGTGGCCGGGGTCATTTCGACGCCGTCCAGCGCGACGATGTCGCCGTTGCGGTAGGTCAGTTCCAGGTACTGCGGGGTGTCGGGAGCCTTCTCCGGGGAGACGGTCCAGCGCCACATGTCTTCTTCGTGCTCGGTCCAGGTGTCTTCCAGCACGCCGCCTTCATAGGAGATGTGCAGCAGGTTGGCGTCCATCGAGTACGGGGATTTCTTCTTGCCGTGACGCTCGATCGGGATCGCGTGCTTCTCGGCGTAGTCCATCAGCTTCTCGCGGGACAGCAGGTCCCACTCGCGCCAAGGGGCGATCACTTTCACGCCTGGCTTGAGTGCGTAGGCACCCAGTTCGAAACGCACCTGGTCGTTGCCCTTGCCGGTGGCGCCGTGGGAAATGGCATCGGCGCCGGTTTCGTTGGCGATTTCGATCAGACGCTTGGCGATCAGCGGACGCGCGATGGAAGTACCCAGCAGGTACTCGCCTTCGTAAACGGTGTTGGCGCGGAACATCGGGAACACGAAGTCACGCACGAATTCTTCGCGCAGGTCGTCGATGTAGATTTCTTTGACGCCCATGGCCTGCGCCTTGGCGCGAGCCGGCTCGACCTCTTCGCCCTGACCCAGGTCAGCGGTGAAGGTCACGACTTCACAGTTATAAGTATCCTGCAGCCACTTGAGGATCACCGAAGTGTCCAGGCCGCCGGAATACGCCAGAACGACCTTGTTTACGTCCGCCATGCCATCACTCCACGGGGTTCTACGGAAAGCCGAGGAGTCTACCGCCCAAACGCGATAATTTACAGAGGCGCGACAGCTTAAGACGACAAAGCGACAGAATCTGTCGAGAGGGCGACGATGACCGGCAGGTCAGGAAGTCGCCGCCGTGTTGGCAGGCGTGCTGGCCTGAGGTGCCGGAGCAGTCGTCGGTGCCACCCGCGCCAGGTGCACGTTGACCCGCCGGTTCTTGGCTCGGTTGGCGGCATTGGTGTTCGGCACCAACGGGTAGCGTTCACCATGGAAACGCACGGTGATCTGCGATTCCTGGATGCCGTTGGCCTTGAAGAAGTCGACCACGGCCAGCGCGCGGCGGCGCGACAGCTCGCGATTGGTCAGGCGATTGCCGCTGTTGTCGGAGTGGCCATCGAGCTCAATGTGATTGACCGTCGGATCGGCCTTCATGTACTCGAGCATCACTTGCAACTTGGCCTTGGCGGCGGCGTCCAGTTCGATGCCTTCGCCGGGGAAGCCGATCTGCGATTGTTTGACCTGATCGAAATTCTGCGGGAGCAGTTTCGCCACGCAGGTCTGATAGTCATTGAACGCCTTGCTGAACTTGACCGGCAACAGGCGCACTTCAGACACCCGACCATCGCCCGATGCCCGGCGCACCACGGGGCTGCGACCGTCCATCAAACCGCTGATCAGTTGCCCGGCCTGGGATTGCGAACTGTTGAACAGCACGTTGCCGCTGCCCAGTCGAACCGTGCCCAGATTGATGTCGCCACGCCCCGGCTGCCACGGCGCAGCCGCCGCCAGCAAAGTCGCCGAACCGCCGCCAAGCATGGCGTTGTAGGCGTTCAGGCGAAAGGTCGCCTGCTCGCCGGCCTTGCGCACGAATTGCCCCGAGCCGAAGTCGGTGATCGGCTGCGTCAGACGGCACTCGAACTTGTCGCCCTCGACCGTCCACTCAATGTTCTCCAGACGGGTCTGGTAGGTCAGTGCCATCGCGGGAAGGCTGGCAAACACACTGAGCAAGGCTAAATATCGCTGGCGCACGGGAGGCTCCATTGGCTTCTACAACAAAAAAGACCGAGACATACATCTTTACGGCATACCTATGGGATATCGGACGCTCGTCGCAAAACTTGATAGCGAGTGCCTGCAAGAGTCTTTTCCGGTAGCATTCGCCTCAGTTTGACCCGCCTGGAATCCCCTCATGTCCGACCGCCTGACCCTGCTGCGTCCCGACGACTGGCACATTCATCTTCGCGATGGTGCCGTGTTGACCAATACCGTTGCGGATGTCGCGCGCACCTTTGGTCGCGCCATCATCATGCCCAACCTGGTACCTCCGGTGCGCAACGCCGCTGAAGCCGACGGCTATCGCCAGCGGATTCTCGCTGCCCGCCCGGCCGGCAGTCGTTTCGAGCCGCTGATGGTGCTGTACCTCACCGACCGCACCCAGCCCGAAGAAATCCGTGAGGCCAAGGCCAGCGGTTTCGTGCACGCCGCGAAGCTGTATCCGGCCGGCGCCACCACCAACTCCGATTCCGGGGTCACCAGCATCGACAAGATTTTCCCGGTGCTGGAAGCCATGGCCGAAGTCGGCATGCCGCTGTTGATCCACGGCGAAGTCACCCGTGGCGACGTCGACGTGTTCGACCGCGAGAAAATCTTCATCGATGAGCACATGCGTCGCGTGGTCGAGCGTTTCCCGACGCTGAAAGTGGTGTTCGAACACATCACCACCGGCGACGCCGTGCAGTTCGTCAACGAGGCTTCGGCCAACATCGGCGCGACCATCACCGCGCATCACCTGCTGTACAACCGCAACCACATGCTGGTGGGCGGGATTCGGCCGCACTTCTATTGCCTGCCGATCCTCAAACGCAACACGCACCAGGAAGCCCTGCTCGACGCCGCCACCAGCGGCAGCGCGAAGTTCTTCCTCGGTACCGACTCGGCACCGCACGCCCAGCACGCCAAGGAAGCTGCCTGCGGCTGCGCCGGCTGCTACACCGCGTACGCCGCCATCGAGCTGTATGCCGAAGCCTTTGAACAGCGCAACGCGCTGGACAAGCTCGAAGCCTTCGCCAGCCTCAACGGCCCGCGTTTCTACGGCCTGCCGGCGAACACCGATCGCATCACCCTGGTTCGTGACGAATGGACCGCCCCGACCAGCCTGCCTTTCGGCGAGCTGACCGTTATCCCGCTGCGCGCCGGTGAAAAACTGCGCTGGCGCCTGCTGGAGGAACACGCGTGAGTGAAGACCATTTCGACGACGAACTGGACGGTCAAGGTGGCGGCGGTTCCCGTCATCCAATGGCAGCACGCTTTCGCGGCTACCTGCCGGTTGTCGTCGACGTAGAGACCGGTGGTTTCAACTCGGCCACCGACGCACTGCTGGAGATTGCCGCGACCACCATCGCCATGGATGAAAAGGGTTTCGTCTATCCGGACCACACTTACTTCTTCCGTGTCGAGCCGTTCGAAGGCGCCAACGTTGAAGCGGCCGCGCTGGAGTTCACCGGGATCAAGCTCGATCACCCGTTGCGCATGGCCGTCAGCGAAGAAACGGCGCTGACCGACATCTTCCGTGGCGTGCGAAAGGCCTTGAAGGCCAACGGCTGCAAGCGGGCGATTCTGGTCGGCCACAACAGCAGCTTCGACCTCGGCTTCCTGAACGCCGCCGTCGCGCGGCTGGACATGAAGCGCAACCCGTTCCACCCGTTCTCCAGCTTCGACACCGCAACCCTCGCGGGTCTGGCGTACGGTCAGACCGTACTGGCCAAGGCTTGCCAGGCAGCCGACATCGATTTCGATGGCCGTGAAGCGCATTCGGCGCGTTACGACACCGAAAAGACCGCCGAGCTGTTCTGCGGCATCGTCAACCGCTGGAAACAGATGGGCGGCTGGGAAGACTTCGACGACTGAGGGTCGTCGGGCTAAATCCCGCGCATGAAAAAACCGGCTCAAGAGCCGGTTTTTTTGTACCTCGACGATGCGCCTTACAGGGCAGCAGCGTTCTCGGTCAGGTAAGCCGCAACGCCTTCTGGCGAAGCGTTCATGCCTTTGTCGCCTTTTTTCCAGTTGGCAGGGCAGACTTCGCCGTGCTCTTCGTGGAATTGCAGAGCGTCGACCAGACGGATCAACTCTTCCATGTTACGGCCCAGCGGCAGGTCGTTGATGATCTGCGAGCGGACAACGCCTTTGTCGTCGATCAGGAACGCGCCACGGAAAGCCACGCCGCCTTCGGACTCAACGTCGTAGGCCTTGGCGATTTCGTGCTTCATGTCGGCAGCCATGGTGTATTTCACCTGGCCGATGCCGCCATTGTTGACCGGGGTGTTGCGCCAGGCGTTGTGGGTGAAGTGCGAGTCGATCGAAACGGCGACTACTTCAACGTTGCGTGCCTTGAAGTCGGCCATACGGTTGTCCAGAGCGATCAGCTCGGACGGGCAGACAAAGGTGAAGTCCAGCGGGTAGAAGAACACCAGGCCGTATTTGCCTTTGATGGCCGAGGACAGGGTGAAGCTGTCAACGATCTCGCCATTGCCGAGTACGGCCGGGACGGTGAAGTCAGGGGCTTGTTTGCCTACGAGTACGCTCATTGATATCTCCTGGTGTAGAAACTTGAAGTTCAGGGTTCGGGCCAGCCTGCCACCCTCAGGCGACAGCCCTGTGACACGAACCCCCTTCGCAAGGGCCGACCATCATACACTGCGTTTTTCGACTGTCCTTAAAGGTTTTTCGCGAAATCCCGGCTGGCATTCAGCCATGCACCACCGTTCGTCAGTCACAGCCGTTGGCGATGAAAACCCTTCGGAAAGCACTTTGACAATCATTCTCGTTAACATTAAGATCCATCGCAATTGAGTCACAACCAGCGACGGTTCTCACTTATGTATGTTTGCCTCTGCACTGGCGTCACCGACGGACAAATCCGCGAAGCGATCTATGAAGGTTGCTGCAGCTATAAAGAAGTCCGTCAGGCCACCGGCGTCGCCAGCCAATGCGGCAAATGTGCGTGCCTGGCGAAGGAAGTGGTTCGCGAAACCCTGACCAAGCTGCAAACCGCCCAGGCCGCGATCCCCTACCCGGCAGAATTTACCGCCGCGTAATTATCCCGAATTCGAAGAACCGGACTTATGTCCGGTTTTTTTATGCCTGAAAATCAATTGCTTAGCGCCCAGACGCGGAACACAAACATTCTTATTCCGATTAATTTTCATTTATTATTCAATAACTTAGGTTTGACACTTATAAATACCAAGCTCAAACTCTGCCCTATATACCGTTACTTAGGGCAGGACTCCCATCATGAAAGGCGACGTAACAGTCATCCAGCATCTCAACAAGATCCTTGCCAATGAGCTGGTCGCGATCAATCAGTACTTCCTGCATGCACGCATGTACGAAGATTGGGGCCTGAACAAGCTCGGCAAACACGAGTACCACGAATCCATCGACGAGATGAAGCACGCGGACAAGCTGATCAAGCGCATCCTGTTCCTCGAAGGCCTGCCGAACGTGCAGGACCTGGGCAAGCTGCACATCGGCGAGCACACCAAGGAAATGCTGGAGTGCGACCTGCGTATCGAGAAGACCGGCCACGCCGATCTGAAGGCCGCCATCGCCCACTGCGAATCTGTCGGTGACTTCGGCAGCCGCGAACTGCTCGAAGACATCCTGGAATCCGAAGAAGAACACATTGACTGGCTGGAAACCCAACTCGGCCTGATCGATAAAGTCGGTCTTGAAAACTATCTGCAATCGCAGATGGGCGAAGACGAATAATTAGCCAGCGCTAAACTCGAGACACTAAAAAGCCCCGCCCTCTTTCGAGAGGCGGGGCTTTTTATTGCCCGGACTTCAGCTCGCCGAAATCCGGGCAGAAGCCAATCAGGCTTCGGACTTGGCCGCAGCAGCCTTGGCGGATGCTTCCTTGACCAGGGTCTGCAGCTCACCGTTGGCAAACATTTCAGCCATGATGTCGCTGCCGCCGACCAGTTCACCGGCTACCCACAGCTGCGGGAAAGTCGGCCAGTTGGCGTACTTCGGCAGGTTGGCGCGGATTTCCGGGTTCTGCAGGATGTCGACGTAGGCGAACTTCTCGCCGCAGCCCATCACAGCCTGCGCAGCTTTCGCGGAGAAGCCACACTGGGGGGCATTCGGCGAGCCTTTCATGTAAAGCAGAATGGTGTTGTTGGCAATCTGCTCTTTAATCGTTTCGATGATATCCATGGAGCACCTCGGCTGAACTTTCCGACTCATGGGTCGGCACGGTGGCGCATTGTAACGGAATCCCGAGCGCCCTGCTCGGTCTCCCCGACAGACTTGCTCACGCCGCCGCCACCGTCACCGGCACGCCATTGAGCGCCGCATTGCCTGACAGCTCGTCGAGCTGGCATTCATCGGTCAGGTCATTGGCGCTGGAGCCGGGTTGGCTGCTGGCAATCGCCATCTGCACACCCGGCCGGGCGTGGCCCCATCCGTGCGGCAGGCTGACCACGCCCTTCATCATGTCGGCACTGCCCAGCACTTCGACCTCAATTTCCCCTACCCGTGAACTGACCCGCACAAGCTGACCATCACTGAGCCCGCGACTGGCGAGATCGTCCGGATTCATCAACAACTGATGACGCGGCTTGCCCTTCACCAACCGGTGGTAATTGTGCATCCACGAATTGTTGCTGCGTACATGACGGCGACCAATCATCAACAGCTCATCGGCCGCCGGCGCCTGCAACGCGGCGAAGCGCGCCAGGTCGGCGAGGATTTCCGGCGGCGCCGCCTGAACTCGTTGATTGAAGGTCTTCAATCGCGGTGTCAAGTTGGGTTTCAGCGCTCCCAGGTCAACACCGTGCGGATGATCGAACAGCGTCGCAAGCGACAATTTATGCTCGGACGCATCGCCATAGGTGCCCATGCGTAATCCCATGTCGATCATCTTCGCCGGCGGCATCGTCGGTTTCAGCTCCTTGCCGGTCTTCGCGGCAAAAGCCTTGGCCAGCCCGACGAAGATCTCCCAGTCATGCAGCGCCCCTTCGGGTTTGGCGAGGATTGCCCGGTTGAATCGGGTGACGTTGCGCACCGCAAACAGATTGAAGGTGGTGTCGTAGTGATCGTTCTCCAGCGCCGAAGTCGATGGCAGGATCAGATCGGCATAGCGCGTGGTTTCGTTGATATACAGGTCGACACTGACCATGAACTCCAGCCCGTCCAGCGCCTGCTCCAGTTGCCGGCCATTGGGCGTGGACAACACTGGATTGCCGGCCACGGTGATCAGCGCGCGAATCTGCCCTTCACCCTCGGTGAGCATTTCTTCAGCCAGCGCCGAGACCGGCAACTCGCCACCGTATTCAGGACGCCCGGACACGCGGCTCTGCCATTTGTTGAAATGCCCGCCCGAAGTCGAGGCCACCAGATCCACCGCAGGCTCGGTGCACAGGGCACCGCCGACGCGATCGAGATTGCCGGTCACCAGATTGATCAACTGCACGACCCAATGACACAGCGTGCCGAAGGCCTGAGTGGAAACCCCCATCCGACCGTAGCAAACGGCGCTTGGCGCAGCAGCGAAGTCCCGGGCCAACTGGCGGATCTGTTCGGCGGGAACGGCGCACAACGGGCTCATGGCTTCAGCGGTGAACCCCGCCACCGCTGTGCGGACTTCGTCCAGACCATCCACCGGCAGATGACTGTCCGAAGTTAGGCCCTCGGCGAAAAGAGTATTGAGCACACCAAACAACAACGCCGCATCGCCGCCGGGGCGCACGAACAAATGCTGATCGGCCATCGCCGCCGTCTCGCTGCGCCGTGGATCGACCACCACCACTTTGCCGCCCCGGGCCTGAATCGCCTTCAGACGCTTCTCGACATCCGGCACGGTCATGATGCTGCCATTGGACGCCAGCGGATTACCGCCCAGGATCAACATGAAATCGGTGTGATCGATGTCCGGAATCGGCAGCAGCAAGCCGTGGCCATACATCAAGTAACTGGTCAGGTGATGGGGCAGTTGATCGACCGACGTCGCCGAGTAGCGGTTGCGGGTTTTCAACAGGCCGAGGAAGTAATTGCTGTGGGTCATCAGCCCGTAGTTATGCACGCTGGGGTTGCCCTGATACACAGCGACCGCGTTCTGCCCATGACGCTCCTGAATCGCCGAGAGTTTTTCGGCGACCAGCTCGAACGCTTCGTCCCACTCGATGGGCAACCATTCGCTGCCGACCCGGCGCATCGGCTGGCGCAGGCGATCCGGATCGTTCTGGATATCTTGCAGTGCCACGGCCTTGGGGCAGATGTGTCCGCGACTGAACGTGTCCTGGGCATCGCCCTTGATCGAGGTGATCTGCACCTGGCCGTCGGTTTCGGTGGTTTCGATGGTCAAGCCGCAGATGGCTTCACACAGGTGGCAGGCACGGTGATGGAGAGTCTTGGTCATGGCCAGTCTCTGTCTTGTTCTGGGCAGGCAATGACGCCTGCGGGAACAAAACTATGGCCCGCGACCCGGTGCAGCGCCAGCGACGTTCGTCTTGTGAATCGGTGGCCATCAGGCCGGCCGATAGACCCGCGTCAGTTCGCCGGAAGCTGTGGCGGTGCGGCCAGCTGGATTTCCTGGATGGTCTCGATCTGCTCATGGGCGACGTGGACGCCGGTGAGCTCGCCGATCAGTCGCCAATGCTCGTCGAGCCCGGCGCTGATGGTCGCCATGCGGTCGATCATCTGCCGGCTGGCGGCCTTGACCACGTCGTCTTCGCTGCGCAGCAGTTCGAAGGACATCGAAGTCATCGAGGCGGTGAGGTGGGTCAATGAGCGTGCCGTGTGGCCCAGCAGTTCCATTAACAGTTTTTCTTTCGATTCCATGCGGAGGCTTCCTGCGTCGCTCGTGATTTATTTATAACCCAGCACTTTGCTTTAGCAAATGTTTCAACCTGCGCATCCGACCAAGCGAATCGGTGGTTCACCGGTCGCAAACCGACCAGAGCTGTGCCATCCCCGCCGCGCCTGATTGCCAAGCCCGGTGGGGCCAGTGTACAAATGCCTCGCTGCCCTCTCGAAAACTGACCGGAAATCACAGTGTTCGCACTGTTCCAACTCCGGCGCATTTCTGCAAAAACCGTAGCCTATTGGAAAAACGCGACATTTAGTGTCAATATCGCGCCTTCCCCTATTTCGTCGCCCCCGTGCGGCTTACGCCGCAGGTCTCGCCCGTTGTTCCGATAAACAAGGCTTTGAGCATCTGCGGTTTGTAGCAAAAAGGTAGTCAATGATGAGCGCAAGGCACTTTCTCTCCCTGATGGATTGCACGCCCGAAGAGCTGGTCAGCGTGATCCGTCGAGGCGTTGAGCTCAAGGACCTGCGTAACCGCGGCGTACTGTTCGAGCCTCTGAAAAACCGCGTCCTGGGGATGATCTTCGAAAAATCCTCGACCCGTACCCGGATCTCCTTCGAGGCCGGCATGATCCAGCTCGGCGGCCAGGCGATCTTCCTGTCGCCGCGCGACACCCAGTTGGGCCGTGGCGAGCCGATCGGCGACTGCGCCATCGTCATGTCGAGCATGCTCGACGCGGTGATGATCCGTACCTTTGCCCACAGCACCCTGACCGAATTCGCTGCCAACTCCCGCGTGCCGGTGATCAACGGCCTGTCCGATGACCTGCATCCGTGTCAGTTGCTGGCCGACATGCAGACCTTCCTCGAACACCGCGGCTCGATCCAGGGCAAGACCGTGGCCTGGATCGGCGACGGCAACAACATGTGCAACAGCTATATAGAAGCGGCGATCCAGTTCGACTTCCAGTTGCGCGTGGCCTGCCCTGAAGGCTATGAGCCGAATCCTGAATTCGTGGCCAAGGCCGGTGACCGCGTGACCATCGTCCGCGACCCGAAAGACGCCGTACGCGGCGCGCATCTGGTGAGCACCGACGTCTGGACCTCCATGGGTCAGGAAGAGGAAACCGCCAAGCGCCTCAAACTGTTCGCGCCGTTTCAGGTCAACCGCGCCCTGCTCGACCTGGCTGCCGATGACGTGCTATTCATGCACTGCCTGCCCGCTCACCGCGGTGAGGAAATCAGCCTCGACCTGCTCGATGACCCGCGCTCCGTCGCCTGGGATCAGGCAGAAAACCGTCTCCACGCACAGAAGGCCCTGCTCGAGTTCCTCGTCGAACCGGCATATCACCACGCATGAGTCATGAATTACTGCTGAACCTGCGCAACCTCGCTTGCGGCTATCAAGATCAACGTGTGGTGCAGAACCTCAATCTGCACCTCAATGCCGGTGACATCGGCTGCCTGCTCGGCTCGTCCGGCTGCGGCAAGACCACCACCCTGCGCGCGATTGCCGGTTTCGAACCGGTCCACGAAGGGGAAATCTCTCTCGGCGGTGAAGTGATCTCCAGCGCCGGTTTCACCCTCGCTCCGGAAAAGCGCCGGATCGGCATGGTGTTCCAGGACTACGCGCTGTTCCCGCACCTGAGTGTCGCGGACAACATCGCCTTCGGCATCCGCAAGCACCCGAACAAGGAGCGCGTGACTGAAGAGCTGCTGGAACTGGTCAACCTGAAGAATCTCGGCAAGCGCTTCCCCCATGAGCTGTCCGGCGGCCAGCAACAACGTGTCGCTCTCGCCCGCGCCTTGGCACCGGAGCCGCAGCTGTTGCTGCTCGACGAGCCGTTCTCCAACCTCGATGGCGAGTTGCGCCGCAAGCTCAGCCATGAAGTGCGCGATATCCTCAAGGCCCGTGGCACCAGCGCGATTCTGGTGACTCACGACCAGGAAGAAGCCTTCGCCGTCAGCGATCACGTCGGTGTGTTCAAGGAAGGTCGACTGGAGCAGTGGGACACGCCCTATAACCTCTATCACGAACCGGCGACGCCGTTTGTGGCCAGCTTCATCGGTCAGGGTTACTTCATTCGCGGCCAGCTCGGCAGCCCGGAATCGGTGCAGACCGAACTCGGCGAACTGCGCGGCAATCGCGCCTACACCTGGCCGGTCGGTGGCGCGGTGGATGTGCTGCTGCGTCCGGACGACATCGTTTACGCGCCGGACAGTGGATTGAAAGCGCGGATCGTCGGCAAGACGTTCCTCGGCGCCTCGACCCTGTATCGCCTGCAACTGCCGACCGGTGCGCAGCTGGAATCGATCTTCCCAAGCCATGCCGACCATCAGGTGGGTGCGGATGTCGGGATTCGGGTGGCAGCGGAACATCTGGTGCTGTTCCAGGCGTCCGGCAGCACGGCGGCGCAGATTCCGGCGGTGGAAAACGGCGTCCGCCGTTACAGCACCGCGCACTGATCTGCACACAAACAATGAGGGAGCCTGATGGCTCCCTTATTTTTTGCTCTCAGCCCAGCATCAATGTGCCGCTGGCCACCAGCGTCGCATTCCCGCCGATCTTCACCCGCTCACCTTCCAGCCGACAGAACAGCTCACCGCCCCGCGCCGAACGCTGGCACGCGGTCAGGCTGGATTTGCCCAGACGTTTCGACCAGTACGGAATCAGGCTGCAATGGGTCGAGCCGGTCACCGGGTCTTCATTGATACCGATCGCCGGGGCGAAATAGCGCGAGACAAAATCATGCTGATTGCCCCGAGCGGTGACGATCGCGCCCAGCCACGGCAGCTTGGCGAGCGCGACCATGTCCGGCGTGCAATCGAGCACCGCCTGCTCGGACTCCAGCACCACAAACAGCTCGTTGGAACTCAGGACGTCCACCGCCTGAACATTCAGCGCCCGCTCGATCTCCAGGGTGACGCCTTTCTCCACCGCTTCGATGGCCGGGAAATCGAGCCACAGCCTGTCGCCTTCGCGGCTGACGCTCAATGGCCCGGACTTGCAGGTGAAGTCCAGACGCTCGGCGTTTTCCTTATAGATCTCGAACAGCACATAGGCGCTGGCCAGGGTCGCGTGACCACACAGCGGCACTTCGGTGGTCGGCGTGAACCAGCGGATGTGCCACGCCTGCCCTTCGCGCACCAGAAACGCGGTTTCCGCCAGATTGTGCTCGGCGGCGATCTTTTGCATCAGTTCGTCCGCGAGCCACGCGTCGAGCCGATAGACCATCGCCGGATTGCCACTGAATGGCCGATCACTGAACGCGTCGACCTGATGAAACTCGAGCTGCATAACCTTCTCCCTGTGTCAGTCGAACGAGCATGCAGCGCCGGCCGGATCAGCGCCAGTGACAGTGCCGGCCAATTTTCTTCATACAGACGTCACGGGCGCCCGATGTCGGCAAATTTCGCCTGAGTGTGTTCTGCCAATACTGCCGGCGCCAGTTCCACTTCCAGCCCTCGCCGGCCGGCACTGACATAAATGGTCGAAAAAGGCTGGGCCGAATTATCGATGAAGGTACGCAGGCGTTTTTTCTGCCCCAGCGGACTGATGCCGCCCAACAGATAACCGGTGGAGCGCTGCGCGGCGGCCGGGTCGGCCATCTCGACTTTTTTCACGCCGGCGGCGTGGGCGAGCCCCTTGAGGTCGAGACTTCCGACGACCGGCACCACTGCCACCAGCAACTCACCCTTCTCGCTGGCCGCCAGCAGCGTCTTGAACACCTGCGCCGGATCGAGTCCCAGTTTTTCCGCGGCCTCCAGGCCATACGACGCAGCCTTCGGGTCATGTTCGTAACTGTGCACGCGATGTTCGGCACGAACTTTTTTCAACAAGTCCAACGCAGGGGTCATGGCAGCTCCGGGCTCGGCAGTGGCAAAAAAACCTGCGGCGGATTTTAGGCCATAGCAGTGCAAAAGGCTCTACCACGCGCCACGTTTCACGGGGTTTTCAGGCCGATGACGTTCGTGCAGAACGGGTGACCCTCAGGATCATTCACGTGACTGATAGTTTATTTGTGACTGACGGTTCACTTTCGACCTTTGACAGGTTTGTTTCTTGTCTATATTTTTTCGAATCTGAATAATGTAAGAATTATCGTCATCGCAGCACCCAGCAGTAAACCGGGAACAGGATGGGGATCCTGCCTCGGCGAAAATCGCGCCTTGCCCTGTCGGCAACGCGCCAGACAACAACAAAAACCGAGGTTTTCAATGACAACTGCGTTACAGCAACCTTCGCTCTCGAGCCAGTGCCTGGCCGAGTTTCTGGGTACTGCACTCCTGATCTTTTTCGGCACGGGTTGTGTCGCCGCGCTCAAGGTCGCGGGCGCCAGCTTCGGTCTCTGGGAAATCAGCATCATCTGGGGCGTCGGCGTCAGCATGGCGATCTACCTCACCGCCGGCGTTTCCGGCGCGCACCTGAACCCTGCCGTCAGTATCGCCCTGAGCATTTTTGCCGACTTCGAAAAGCGCAAACTGCCGTTCTACATTCTGGCCCAGGTCGCCGGCGCCTTCTGCGGCGCGCTGTTGGTCTACACGCTGTACAGCAACCTGTTCTTCGATTACGAACAAACTCACCATATGGTTCGCGGCACTGAAGCCAGCCTCGAACTGGCATCGGTGTTCTCCACCTTCCCGAACCCTGCGCTGTCGACTGCCCAGGCGTTCCTGGTCGAGGTGATCATCACTGCGATTCTGATGGGCGTGATCATGTCCCTGACCGACGACAACAACGGCCTGCCGAAAGGCCCGCTGGCGCCACTGCTGATCGGTCTGCTGATTGCCGTGATTGGCAGCTCGATGGGCCCGCTGACCGGTTTCGCGATGAACCCGGCCCGGGACTTCGGTCCGAAACTGATGACTTTCTTCGCCGGCTGGGGTGAAATTTCCTTCACCGGCGCACGTGAAATCCCGTACTTCCTGATTCCGATTTTTGCACCGATTGTCGGTGCCTGCCTCGGCGCTGCCGGGTATCGCGGGCTGATTGCCCGTCACCTGACCGGCGCCACACCTGCTACAAAGGATGCAGAACCGGCCATTGACGGCAAACCAAGAACTTCTTGAAACAGTCGGCGCGGGCTCCTGCCCTTTAGAGCCCGCGCCACGGCCCACTCTCCCTTATTTCGTCCAAGGCAATCGACATGACCGACATTGAGAATAAGAACTACATCATTGCCCTCGATCAGGGTACGACCAGCTCCCGCGCGATCATTTTCGACCGCGACGCGAACGTGGTCTGCACCGCACAACGCGAATTCGCCCAGCATTACCCGCAAGCCGGTTGGGTCGAACACGACCCGATGGAAATCTTCGCCACCCAGAGCGCGGTGATGGTCGAAGCGCTGGCCCAGGCCGGTCTGCACCATGACCAGGTCGCCGCCATCGGCATCACCAACCAGCGTGAAACCACCGTGGTCTGGGACAAGACCACCGGCCGCCCGGTGTACAACGCGATCGTCTGGCAATGCCGGCGCAGCACCGAGATCTGCCAGCAGCTCAAGCGCGACGGTCATGAAGACTACATCCGCGACACCACGGGCCTGGTCACCGACCCGTACTTCTCCGGCACCAAACTGAAGTGGATCCTCGACAACGTCGAAGGCAGCCGTGAGCGCGCACGCAACGGCGAACTGCTGTTCGGCACCGTCGACAGCTGGCTGATCTGGAAATTCACTGGCGGCAAAGTCCACGTCACCGACTACACCAACGCCTCGCGCACCATGCTCTTCAACATCCACACGCTTGAGTGGGACGCGAAGATGCTGGAGATCCTCGACATCCCGCGCGAGATGCTGCCGGAAGTCAAAGCCTCTTCGGAAATCTACGGTCGCACCAAGAGCGGCATCGCCATCGGCGGTATCGCCGGTGACCAGCAAGCTGCACTGTTCGGCCAGATGTGCGTCGAGCCGGGCCAGGCAAAGAACACTTACGGCACCGGTTGCTTCCTGCTGATGAACACCGGCGACAAAGCAGTGAAATCCCAGCACGGCATGCTCACCACCATCGCCTGCGGCCCACGCGGCGAAGTGGCTTACGCCCTGGAAGGTGCGGTGTTCAACGGCGGTTCGACCGTACAGTGGCTGCGCGATGAACTGAAAATCGTCAACGACGCCCACGACACCGAATACTTCGCCAATAAAGTGAAGGACAGCAACGGCGTGTATCTGGTGCCAGCCTTCACCGGCCTCGGTGCGCCCTACTGGGATCCGTATGCCCGTGGCGCCCTGTTCGGCCTGACCCGTGGCGTGCGCGTGGATCACATCATCCGCGCTGCTCTGGAATCGATTGCCTACCAGACTCGCGACGTCCTCGACGCCATGCAACAGGACTCCGGCGAACGCCTGAAGGCTCTGCGCGTGGACGGCGGTGCGGTGGCGAACAACTTCCTCATGCAGTTCCAGGCCGACATTCTCGGCACTCAGGTCGAGCGTCCGAAAATGCGCGAAACCACGGCGCTGGGCGCAGCTTATCTGGCCGGCCTGGCGTGCGGTTTCTGGGGCAGCCTGGAAGAACTGCGCGGCAAGGCCGTGATCGAACGCGAGTTCGAACCGAGCCTGGACGAAGCGGCCAAAGAGAAGCTGTATAAAGGCTGGAAAAAAGCTGTCAGCCGTACCCGTGACTGGGCACGTGAAGACGCTGAATAAGCCAACCTGAGTACTCGTATCCGTATGTAACTGGTAGGGAGCGGATTCCTGCGGCATCATGGGCAAATTTTGCACGGCAGCCCAAAGGAAGCCCCATGAATCTGCCTCCCCGTCAGCAGCAAATCCTCGAGCTGGTCCGCGAACGCGGCTATGTGAGCATCGAGGAAATGGCCACGCTGTTCGTTGTTACCCCGCAAACCATCCGCCGCGATATCAATCAACTGGCGGAAGCCAATCTGCTGCGTCGCTACCACGGCGGCGCAGCCTATGATTCCAGCGTCGAAAACACTGCCTACGCGATGCGCGCCGATCAGATGCGCGATGAAAAGCAACGCATCGGCGAAGCCATCGCCGCGCAGATCCCCGATCACGCCTCACTGTTCATCAACATCGGCACAACGACCGAATCGATTGCCCGCGCCCTGCTCAATCACAGCCATCTGAAGATCATCACCAACAACCTGCACGTCGCTTCGATGCTCAGCGCCAAGGATGATTTCGATGTGTTGCTGACCGGCGGCAACGTGCGTCGTGACGGCGGCGTGGTGGGTCAGGCGAGCGTGGACTTCATCAATCAGTTCAAGGTCGACTTTGCACTGGTGGGCATCAGTGGCATCGACGAAGACGGCAGCCTGCTCGACTTCGATTACCAGGAAGTGCGCGTATCTCAGGCGATCATCGCCAATGCCCGGCAGGTCATCCTGGCGGCGGACTCCAGCAAGTTCGGCCGTAACGCGATGATCCGCCTCGGCCCGATCAGCCTGATCGATTGCCTGGTCACCGATCAGCAGCCGGTGCCGGCCCTGGCGCAACTGCTGAGCCAGCACAAGATTCGCCTGGAAGTCGTTTAACCCCCCCCCCTTTTTATTTCTCGTTCCCACGCTCCGCGTGGGAATGCAGCCCGGGACGCTCCGCGTCCCCTCCCAAGCGCTGACGCAGAGCGTCAATGTATGTATTCCCACGCAGAGCGTGGGAACGATCAGCCACACTGCGTGCAACGATCAGTGCTCTGACGCGCATCTGATGTTCGAATATTTTCTTTTAGCCGCCCTTCGATGAGTTTTTTCAATCGAAGTCGGCTGGCTGCGCGCGTCTTTATGGGCTACCATTTTCGCAAATGAACATTCATGTTCGATTTCCAAGACAGAAAATCAAAAGAGCCCGAGGCCAGCCGATGTCCACCTCTACCTTGCGTACGCCCCCTATCTCCGAGATCTACGATATCGCCGTCATCGGCGGCGGGATCAATGGCGTGGGGATCGCAGCGGATGCCGCCGGTCGCGGTCTTTCGGTGTTCCTTTGCGAAAAGGACGACCTGGCCAGCCACACCTCGTCAGCCAGCAGCAAGCTGATCCACGGTGGCCTGCGCTATCTCGAACATTACGAATTCCGTCTGGTGCGTGAAGCCTTGGCCGAGCGCGAAGTGCTGCTGGCCAAGGCGCCGCACATCGTCAAGCCGATGCGTTTCGTGCTGCCGCACCGCCCGCACCTGCGTCCGGCGTGGATGATCCGCGCGGGCCTGTTCCTGTATGACCACCTCGGCAAGCGCGAAAAACTGGCGGGTTCGAAAAGCCTGAAGTTCGGCGCCGACAGCGCGCTGAAAAGCGAAATCAGCAAAGGCTTCGAATACTCCGATTGCTGGGTCGACGACGCCCGCCTCGTGGTGTTGAACGCCATGGCCGCCCGTGAAAAAGGCGCGCACATTCACACCCAGACCCGTTGCGTCAGCGCCCGTCGCGCCAAGGGCCTGTGGCACCTGAACCTGGAACGCGCCGACGGCAGCCTGTTTTCGATCACTGCCAAAGCGCTGGTGAACGCCGCCGGCCCGTGGGTCGCCAAGTTCATCCGTGACGACCTGAAGATGGAATCGCCGTACGGCATCCGTCTGATCCAGGGCAGCCACATCATCGTGCCGAAGCTGTACGAAGGCGATCACGCGCATATCCTGCAGAACGAGGATCAGCGCATCGTTTTCACCATTCCGTACCTGAACAACCTGACTCTGATCGGCACCACCGACCGCGAGTACACCGGCGACCCGGCCAAAGTGGCGATCACCGACGGCGAAACCGATTACCTGCTCAAAGTGGTCAACGCCCACTTCAAGAAGCAGATCAGCCGTGACGACATCCTGCACACTTATTCGGGCGTACGTCCGCTGTGCAACGACGAATCCGACAATCCGTCGGCCGTGACCCGCGACTACACCCTGGCGTTGTCCGGCAGCACCGAAGAAGCGCCGCTGCTGTCGGTGTTCGGCGGCAAGCTGACCACCTACCGCAAGCTCGCGGAATCAGCGATGGCGCAACTGATGCCGTTCTTCACCCAGATGCGCCCGAGCTGGACGGCCACCGCCACCCTGCCCGGCGGCGAAGACATGACCACGCCACAAGCCTTGAGCGCGCTGATCCGCGACAAGTTCGACTGGGTACCGACCGAAATCGCCCGCCGCTGGGCCACCACTTACGGCAGCCGCACCTGGCGCATGCTCGAAGGCGTCGACACATTGGCCGACATGGGCGAACACATCGGTGGCGGGCTCTACACCCGCGAGGTCGATTACCTGTGCACCGAAGAGTGGGCCACCACGGCACACGACATTCTGTGGCGTCGCAGCAAACTGGGCCTGTTCACCACCCCGGCCGAACAGGAAAAACTGGCGACCTACCTGAACAAGGTCGAGCAGAACCGCAAGATCGAAGCGGCCTGATCTTCAAGCCGCGTTGACGAAAGCCCCTGAATCGCGAGATTCAGGGGCTTTTTGCGTTACTGCGCCAGGTGCAGCAGGAGGAAATCGATAAACGCCCGCGACTTGTGCGGCAGATGCGCGGTATTGGGGAATACGACGTTGATCGACTGAGAAGGCAACGTATACGCCGGCAACAGGCGAACCAGGCGTCCGCTGGCGATATCGTCCTCGACCACCCAGCCCGGCAACACCGAGACACCGAGCGACGACAAGGTCATCGAGCGAATCGCCGTGGAGGAATTGGATTCGAAATGGCTGGTGCCATTGACCTCCACCGTACTCCCCCGATCATCGCGCAGTACCCATTGCGTGGGTGCCTGCAAATTGTTGTTGGCAATCCATGGCACACCGTTCAGGTCTTGCGGGTGCGCCACCGGGTGGCGCTCGACAAACGCCGGAGTCGCCACCAGCACGATTTGATAATCCGCCAGCTTGCGGCTCTTGAAAGCCGAATCCGCCAGATTGCCCAGACGCACCACGAGATCCAGCTTTTCCGCCACCAAATCATTCAGTGACGAGTTGAAGTTGTAGCACAGGCGAATTTCCGGATAACGCTCGCTGAACAATGGAATCAACGGAAGTATGAACTTCTCGCCGTATTCACTGGTTGAACTAATTCGTAACTTTCCAGAAACCCGATTATTACCCTTCAGCACATTGTCAAAGGCATTATCAATGTCCGCGATAATCCCCTTGAACTCTTCATAAAAGTCCTGGCCAATTTCAGTCAGCGATATATTCCGGGTATTGCGGATCAGCAACGTCGCCGAAAGAACTTCTTCCAGCGCCTTGACATGCAGGCTGGCCATGGCTTTGCTGATACTCAGGTAGTTCGCGGCCTTGGTGTAAGAGCCGAAGTCGACCACGGCGAGAAATGTCTGAACCCGATTCAGATGAGAATGCATGGCGGTAGAGTTCACTGTTTAATCCTTTCAAACATTGTTTCAAGGATAGTCGTATCGACACTCCAAGTCCATCGCCCCTATGCTTTGCGACAAAGAGGAAACAACAATGAACTATCGCTACAAGATCGCGCTGATCTTTCTGATCGGCTTTTTTATTGACTGCATAAACATATTCATGTCTGCCGTGGCATTACCGAGCATATCGGCGACATTGCAAGTAAGCAGTTCTTCGGTGGCCTGGGTGGCGAATGCCTACATCCTTGGCCTGACCCTGATCATTCCGGTCAGCACCTGGCTCGCCGGGCGCTTCGGCAGCCGCGAGATTCTCACCGCTTCGATGCTGGTGTTTACCGGCTCCGTATGGATGTGCGGCCTGGCCGACAGCTTCCATGAACTGGTGATCTGGCGCTTCGTCCAGGGCATCGGTGGCGGGTTGTTGATTCCCGTGGGTCAGGCGCTGACCTTCAACCTGTTCCAAGGCGAGCAACGGGCGAAAATCTCCACCCTGGTGATGGCCGTGGCCCTGATCGCCCCGGCCATTTCGCCGACCGTCGGCGGCATCATCGTCGACAGCAGTTCGTGGCGCTGGGTGTTCTACAGCAACATTCCGTTTTCGCTGATCGCTGCCGGATTATCCTGGTTCTGGATTCGCGAGAGCCGACCTGCCAGCCTGGCACGTCCGGATATCCTCGGCCTGCTGCTGGTCAGTGCCGCGCTGGGTAGCCTGCTGATGGGCATGTCGCTATACGGCGGCGACTATCCCGCCATCGAGGCCATTGCCTGTGTCGCGGCGGGCCTGATGTTCGTGGCGCTGTACCTGCTGCATTACCGTCGCAAGAGCGACGCGATCATTGACCTGAGCCTGCTCAAGAGCAAAAAGCTCAGCACCTCGATCTTCATCTATTACGCGATTCCCGGCGTGTTCACCGGGGTCAACCTGATGAGCATCTTCTTTCTGCAGAACACCCTGCACTTCAGCGCCCGCCTGACCGGCATGTTCATGATCCTCTACGCCATCGGTGCCTTCATCGCAATGCTCACCTGCGGCCGGCTCTACAACAAGGTCGGCGCCCGACGCCTGTTCACCCTCGGCATGCTGATCCACAGCGCCGGCATCGCCACCCTGATGCTGGTGGATGCGCCGACCGACATCGGGGTGATCGTCATCGCCTACAGCCTGATGGGCATCGGCGGCGGGATCGGCGCCAACACCGCGCAAACCACCTCGCTGATGGACTTCAAGGGCAGCGAAACCCACAAGGCCAGTGTGATCTGGAACATCAACCGGCAGATGTCGTTCAGCGTCGGCGCGGCCTTGTTCCTGATGATCTACAACCTGCTGCTCAAACAGTTCGACTCAACCCCTGCCTATCACGCCACGTTCGCGATTGCTGCGCTGGTCGGACTGTTCCCACTGCTTCAAATGAGCCAACTGACCCCTCCAAAGGAATGCCATGAACAACAACCCGGTTGAACTAGCCCGCCACAGCATCCACCACGTACATGAACTGATTCATCGTGTCTTCACCAATGCCGACGGCGCCGGCGAGGCCGCCATCGCGCCACTGATGGATGTCTTCAGCGAAGACTTCAGCATGGTCACCACCTCGGCCGCCGTGGTCGGACGGGCTCAGGTCGAGCAACTGTTCAAAGGTGCGGTCGGTGCCCGTCCAGGCCTGGAGATCGACATCAGCGACCTGCACACAATCTGGCACGAAGGCCCGACTGTCGCCCTTCGCTACAAAGAAACCCATCGCCAGAACCAGTACGAGACGTCGCGCATTTCCTTGGCGATCCTGCACGTGCACCAGCACAGCACCCGCTGGCTGTACCTGCACGAAACACCGCTGGCCCAGGAAAACCCGGCATGAATTACACCGTTACCCATTGCCGGATGCTGTCGGCATCGATCAAGGAAATCACCGTCACCGGCGCTCCCGCCGCCACGCTATCGACCCATGCCGGTGGGCACTTCAAATGGCTGATAGCGCCCTCGGGTGAATGGCGTCATTACTCCACCGTGGAGCTGGGCGACAGCGCCGAAGGTCATTTCACCTTCGCCATTCGCCTTAGCGACGATTCCCTCAGCAGCCAGTACCTGCGCTCGCTGGCGGCCGGCGACCAGGTGCAGTTCGAGGGCCCGTTCAACACTTTCAACTACCCGCTCGACACCCAGACCGGTCGCGACATCGCGATTGCCGGCGGCATCGGCATCACTCCGCTGACCGGCATCCTGCGGCATCTGACAGCCCTGGATCGTTCGGTGCACCTGCATTACTTCGCCCGCAGCGTCGACGATGCGGCCTACGCCGAAGATCTGCGTTCACTGCTGCAAGACCGCATGAACCTGCACCTGTCCGGCCAGCGCCCGGCGATTCACCAGGTACTCGCTGACCTGTGCGCCGAAGACCGGCTCTACGTCTGCGGCCCGGCGGCGATGCTCAACGACATCCTGAGCCACGCCGAATCCGCCGGGCTGCCCCGCGATCGCATTCATCTGGAGGTGTTCAACATCGCCCCGGATGAAGGCTCCCGGGGTTTCACGGTCGAGGCGGCGGATTCCGCTGTGAGCATTGAGGTCGGTGCCGACCAGACCTTGCTCGAAGCCCTGGAGGCCGCGGGCCTGGATCCGATCTCTGACTGCCGTCGCGGCGAGTGCGGCGTCTGCGCGCTGGACGTGCTGGAAGGCGACGTCGAACACCGGGATTTCATCATGAGCGAACAAGAAGCGGCCTGCAGCGCACGGATCTATCCCTGCGTTTCCCGGGCGAAAAGCCCACGCCTGAAGCTGGCGATCTGAAGAGGACACCCCGTTGGACAACTATTTCAATGGCAGAGAAGTGCACAAGTCTCTGTTCCTTGATCAACAACTGTTCGAACAGGAACAGCAACGCGTCTTTGCCGCAAGCTGGTGCTACCTGGGCCACGACAGCCTGATCCCCGAAACCGGCGATTACTTCACCGCCACCCTCGCCGCCCAGCCGCTGGCCATGGTGCGCCAGAAGAACGGTGACATCGTGGTGCTGCACAACCGTTGCCCGCACAAAGGTGTGAAAGTGCTGGCGCAAGCGCATGGCAACGTGGGCCGCTTCATGCGTTGCCCCTATCACGCCTGGACGTTCAAGACCGACGGCGAGCTGTTGAGCATCCCGGTGAAAAAGGAATACGACGACTGCGACCTGAGCAGTTGCTCGGCCCACAAGGGCATGCAGCCAGTCGCGGCGGTACGCAACTATCGCGGCTTCGTGTTCGTGCGCCTGAGTGAAACCGGCATGGGTTTCGACGAGTTTTTCGGCGACTCGCTGTCAACGCTGGACAACATGGTCATGCGCTCCCCGCAAGGCAAGCTGCGCGTGGTCGGTCAGCCGCTGCTGCACAAGCATCGCTGCAACTGGAAGATGGTCGTCGACAACCAGACCGATACCTGCCACCCGATGATCGCCCACGAATCCTCGGCCGGCGAAGCCATTCGCCTGTGGAAGGAAACCGGTGACCAGAGCCAGCCAGCGCCGATGGCCGTGGAACTGTTCTCGCCATTCATGGCTTCGTACGAATTCTTCGCCGGCATGGGTATCCGCGTCTGGCCCAACGGCCACGGACACACCGGGGTCAGCAACTCGATCCACAAAGCCTACACGAGCATTCCCGGCTACTGGGAGCTGATGGTGGAAAGCTACGGCGAAGACCAGGCCCGAGCCATCCTCGACGATACCCGGCACAACACCGTGTATTTCCCCAACCTGATGGTCAAGGGCCCGATCCAGACCCTGCGGGTGATCCGCCCGGTCAGCGCAACGGAAACCATCGTCGAGTCGTGGATCTTCGAACTGCAGGGCGCTCCGGTGCAGTTGCTGGAGCGCACCGTGCAGTACAACAACCTGATCAACTCGCCATGCTCGATGGTCGCCCATGACGACGTGGAGATGTACGAGCGCGCCATGGAAGGCCTGCACAGCGACGCCAACGAATGGGTCAACGTTGCCCGCCTGTTCGAACCGGGCGAGACCTACGATCAGACCCGCGTAGTGTCCGGCACCAGTGAACTGGCGATGCGCAACTTCTACGACAACTGGCAAAACCTGATGCGGGACGACCATGCACCACGATCAAACTGAACGGGCCATCGAGCGTTTGCTCGAGACCGAAATGCACCTGCTCGATCAACAGGACTTCGACGCCTGGCAGCAATTGCTGAGCGATGACTACACCTACTGGATTCCGATGACCCGCGAACAGCGCAGCCCGCTGCACGAATCCTCGCTGGTGTATGAAGACCGCTTCCTGACCACCCTGCGTATCAATCGCCTGGCCAATGCCCGCAACTTTTCCCAACAGCCGAAAAGCCGTTGCCTGCACATTGCCCAGCGCCCCCGGATCACGATTGAAGAGCCGTCGTACAGCGCCGTTGCCAGCAGCAATCTGCTGTATTGCGAAGCCCGCGGCGAGCGCGAATGGCATTACCCCGCCACCGTCGAACATCGCCTGATCAATCTCGACGGCGAGTGGAAAATCCAGGGCAAGAAGATCCTGTTACTCAACCCCGATCGCGCCCTCGAAAGCCTGCAGCTCATTATCTGACCGACCGAGAATTCCCCCTGTGAACTCCATGAACAATCCTGCCAGCCAGGATACCGCGTGCCTGTCTTTCCCTTATGTCGACCTGCTCTACGATTACGGTCAGTTCCTGCGCAACGCCGACCAGGCCATCGGAAATCTGCCGGAACTCACGGCGGAAAAACACATCGGCATCGTCGGCGCCGGCCTGACCGGGCTGGTGGCGGCCTATGAATTGCTGCGCGCCGGTGCCCGTCGCGTGACCCTGTTCGAGGCCGAAGCAAGCCACATCGGCGGTCGCCTCTTGACTCAATGCTTCGATGAAGAACAGCCGCAGTTCATCGCGGAAATGGGCGCCATGCGCTTTCCACCGAGCGAGGTCGGGCTGTTCCATTACCTGAACAGGTTCGGCATCCAGACCACCGAAGCCTTTCCCGATCCGGGGGTGGTCGATACCGAACTGCATTATCGTGGCGAGGCCCATCACTGGGCCGCGATGCAACCGCCGCCGGCGCTGTTCAGCACCGTGCATCAGGGCTGGAATGCCTTTCTGCGCGAAGGCGCGGTACTGGACGACGGCACCCGCCTTGCCCCGCCGCTGCTGCTGACCGAAATGCTCAAGCAGCACAATTACTGCGAAGTGCAGCCGGAATGGCAACGCTATCTGGACTGCTTCGGTGACAGCTCTTTCTATTCAGCGATGGTGCGTATCTTCACCGGCAAGAACCCGCCGGGCGGCAAGGTCTGGCGCAAACCGGAAGACTTCCACCTGTTCGGCTCGCTGGGCATCGGTTCCGGTGGTTTCCAGTCGGTCTATCGCGCCTCGTTCACCGAGATTCTGCGGCTGGTGGTCAACGCGCTGGAAGTCAATCAGCGACTGGTGCCGAACGGCATCTCCTCGCTGGCCGAGTTGATTGCCGACACCCGGTTCAATGGCATGCAACTGCGCGACATGATCTGCCGTACCCGCATCGAATCGATCAACAGGGGGGCCGACGGGCAAATCCTGCTGGCCGGCAGCAACGGTGAAACCTACGCCTGCGACCGGGTGATCACCACCACCACGACCCGCGCCTTGCAGGTCAATCTCAAACTCACCCAGAACCAGGCGTTCGTCAATCGCGACGTGGCCCGGGCCATCAACGAAACCCACATGGTCGGGTCCTCCAAGCTGTTCATCCTGACCAGGGACAAGTTCTGGCTCAAACACGGCCTGGCGCAGAACATCCAGACCGACACCCTCGTCAAGGGCGTGTACTGCCTGGATTACGCGCCACAGGACCCGGATTCATGGGGCGTGGTGCTGATCAGTTACACCTGGGAAGACGACTCGCACAAGATGGTCTCCATGACCGACAAAGTGCAGCGCTGCCTGCGCCTGGTGGACGAGCTGGCGATGAGCGCGCCGGAATTCGCCCGCCACCTGATCCCGCTCAACGGCGACTACCAGCGCTACGTGCTCGAATACGACTGGCTGACCGACAAGCATGCCCTCGGCGCCTTCAAGCTGAATTTCCCCGGCGACGACATCTATTCCGAACGTCTGTTCTATCAGTTCCGCACCGCTCTCGATCCGCGTCAGGACACCGGTCTTTACCTGGCGGGCTGCGGCGCTTCGTTCACCGGCGGCTGGGCCGAAGGTTCGATCCAGACAGCCCTGAACGCAGCCTGCTCGGTCATCAGCAGCCTGGGTGGCGATCTGATCGACGGCAATCCGCTCGACGGGCTGGTTCCGCAGTACCGCTACTGCTGATTGCGTCCCTTTCTTTTCGCCGAGATTCTCCATGTACAGACAGTTTTCCATCGAACAACTCGTCAACGGATTTCGCCGTGGCGAGCTCTGCCTCGACACTTGGCAGCAAGCCCTGCGCGAGCGCCATGACCGGGCGCAGCATCTGCACAGTTTCATCACCTTCGACCCCGCGCTGTTCGCCTACACGCCGGACGCGGATCGCCAGGCGCCGCTGTACGGGCTGCCGGTATCCTTCAAGGACAACATCAATGTCAGCGGCATGCCGACCACCGCCGGCACTCCTGGCCTGGCCGATTACCGGCCGCAGCACGATGCCGGTATCGTGGCGCGCTTCAAGCAACTGGGCGCGCGGGTGGTGGGCAAGAACAACATGCACGAACTGTCGTTCGGCGTGACGTCGGCCAACCACACCTACGGCGCGGTCATCAACCCGGCCAACGAGCTGCATGGCGCCGGTGGCAGCAGCGGTGGCTGTGCCGCCGCTGTCGCCGCCGGGCTGGTGCCCTGCGCGGTAGGCACTGATACAGGCGGCTCGGTGCGTATACCGGCGGCGTTCTGCGGCGTCGTCGGGATGCGCCCGACGACCGGCGAATACCCGGCCGACGGCATCGTCCCGGTCTCGCAGACCAAGGACACACCAGGCCTGCTGACGCGTACAGTGGAAGACTGCCGGTTCGTCCACGGCCAACTGAGCGGCCGACACCTGCCAGCACTGCCCGAAGATCGCGCTCTGCGCATCGGAATTCCCGAGCGTTTCCTCTGGGCCGACCTGGACAACAACGTCAGCCGCGATTGCCGTGCCGCCATCGATGCGCTCGCCAGCGCCGGCATGGAAATCGTTGCGGTCGACGATACGGTGATCGGCGAGATCAACGAGTGCATCCAGTTCCCGCTGCCGATCTACGAATTCTTCATCGACTTTCCACGGTTTCTGATGAAGGAAGGCCGCGGCGCAGAATTCCTCGACATCCTGGCGCGGATCGGCGATCCCGGAATCAAGAAAATCCTCACTGCACAGCTGCAAAACCCGGCAATTTCCTATACCGACTATGTGCAGGCCTTGATGGGCAAGGTCCGGCTGGAGCAGGAGTACCGGCAACTGTTCAGCCACCACCAGCTGGATCTGTTGGCCTACCCGACGGTCAGTTGCAGTGCGCCGTTGCTGGCTGATTGCGCGGATGAAAGCCATTTCGAGCGGTTCGTGCGCAACACCGATCCGGCCAGCAACCTGGCAGCGCCGAGCATGACCGTACCGGTGGCGGCGAAGGGTTCGCTGCCGGTAGGCCTGTCGTTCGATGCATTGCCGGGGCAGGACGGATTTCTGTTGCAGGCAGTGAGTCGGTTGTCCCCCCTGCTGAACATCCGATGAGCACGGCTCGCCCCGGCAAGGGGCGAGCTGGATCGAATCCTTCATGACAAAATCAATGCAGGCCCTGCCATGCGTGCCACGCCACTTGCTTCATCCACTTCCACCGCCGTACTCGAACGCTCGCCCTCGGTCCTCGGCGGCGCCATGATCATCGGCGGAACCATCGTCGGCGCCGGAATGTTTTCCCTGCCGGTGGTCATGTCCGGGCTATGGTTTTACGGTTCAGTCGCCGTGTTGGTGTTTGCCTGGTTCTGTACTTTGCATTCGGGCCTGATGATTCTCGAGGCCAACCTCAACTACCACGAAGGCGCGAGTTTCTCGACCATCACCCGTGATCTGCTGGGGCGCACGTGGAACCGGATCAACGGCCTGAGCATTGTTTTCGTGCTCTACACGCTGACCTACGCCTACATTTCCGCCAGCGGTTCAGTGATCCATCACACCGTCCAGTCCATGGGCATCTCGCTGCCACCGCGCATCGGCGGGCTGGGCTTCACCGTGCTGGTGGCGTTCATCGTCTGGCTCAGCACCTCGGCGGTGAGCCGGATGACCACCGTGGTATTCGGCGCGAAGATCCTTGCATTCTTTCTGACCTTCGGCGGCCTGCTCGGCCATGTACAACCGGCCACGCTGTTCGACCTGAACAGCGGCACCACCCACTACTGGCCCTACTTGCTGGTGACTCTGCCCTTCTGCCTGACTTCGTTCGGATTTCACGGCAACGTACCGAGCCTGATGAAGCATTTCGGCAAGGACCCGCAGCGAATCCGTGCGTGCCTGCTGGGCGGCACGCTGATCGCTCTGGGCCTGTATCTGATATGGATGCTGTGCAGCATGGGCAACATTGAGCGCGAAGCCTTCAAAGGCATCGCCCAGCGCGGCGGCAACATCGACGTGCTGATCAGCGCTCTGGGCTCACGTCTGGACAGTGCCAATGTCGACCTGCTGCTGACTTTCTTTTCCAACTTCGCCGTGGCCTGCTCGTTTCTCGGCGTAACCCTGGGCCTGTTCGACTATCTGGCTGACGTGCTCGGTTTCGATGATCGGCCCATGGGCCGCCTGCGAACCGCTGCCGCGACCTTCCTGCCACCGATGCTCTGCGGGTTTCTCTGGCCGGAAGGCTTCATTCACGCCATCGGTTTCGCCGGGCTGGCCGCCACGCTCTGGGCCGTCATCACCCCGGCATTGCTGGCCAGGGCCTCGCGCAAACGCTTTGGCAGCCCGCTCTATCGGGTCTGGGGCGGGACGCCAATGATCGGCCTGGTACTGTTTTTCGGAGTGATCTGCGCGGTTTCGCACCTGCTGTTCACCCTCGACCTGCTGCCGGTCTGGCGCTGAATCGCCGCATTCGGTTTTCCGAACGCGACTCGTCGGTCGGTTCGGATTACCGGATCAGAAACGTTGAAAAACACCATCGCAAAACTTTAATAACCAACAAAATCAAACAGTTAACTTGTTGCAACTGGTCTGGCACGACTCATGCTCTACACTCCTTCGACGAATGCCTGTTGCGCCAACACAACCGGAGCCGTCAGGCATTCGAAGTACAAAAGGGCCCGCTCAAACGGCTCCATAAAAAAAACAATGTCGAGGAAAATTTGATGCGCATCGTTCCCCATATCCTGGGCGCAGCCATTGCTGCCGCTCTGATCAGCACACCAGTTTTCGCTGCCGAACTCACCGGCACCCTTAAGAAGATCAACGACTCGGGCACCATCACGCTCGGTCACCGTGACAGCTCCATCCCGTTCTCCTACATCGCCGATGCTTCGGGCAAACCCGTGGGCTACTCCCACGACATTCAAATCGCTATCGTCGAAGCCCTGAAAAAAGACCTGAACAAGCCTGACCTTAACGTCAAGTACAACCTGGTCACCTCGCAAACCCGTATCCCGCTGGTACAGAACGGCACCGTGGACATCGAGTGCGGCTCCACCACCAACAATGCCGAACGCGCCCAGCAAGTCGCCTTCACCACCAACATCTTCGAAATCGGCACCCGCCTGCTGGTCAAGAAAGACAAGGATGGCAACCCGTCCTACAAGGACTTTGCTGACCTGAAAGGTAAAAACGTCGTGACCACCGCCGGCACCACGTCCGAACGCATCATCAAAGCGATGAACGCCGACAAGCAGATGGGCATGAACATCATCTCCGCCAAAGACCACGGCGAATCCTTCAACATGCTGGAAAGCGGCCGCGCCGTTGCCTTCATGATGGACGACGCCCTGCTGGCCGGTGAAGAAGCCAAGGCCAAGAAGCCGGCCGACTGGATCATCACCGGTACGCCGCAGTCCTTCGAAGCCTACGCGTGCATGGTTCGCAAGGACGACCCGGCCTTCAAGAAGGCTGTCGATGACGCCATCGTCGGCCTGTACAAGTCTGGCGAGATCAACAAGATCTACGACAAGTGGTTCACCCAACCGATCCCGCCAAAAAACCTCAACCTGAATTTCAAGATGAGCGAGCAGGTCAAGAAACTGATCGAGAACCCGAGCGACAAGCCGGCGCCTGACGTAAAAATCTGATTCCTGACTAACCTTATCGCCTGAGGGAGCCACCCTCCCTCAGGCGTCTGTTACTACCTGCTGGCTTTACTGTGGAACACTCGACCTGGCGGTTTCCGAGCCGATCGCGTGTGCCCGGCGTTCAACGTCGGACGGGAAAGGATCTTCCCCAAGCGGGTGCTTGTACATCGATCGATTTCGAGGGGAGACCCTAATGAATTACAACTGGGACTGGGGCGTGTTCTTCAAGTCCACCGGCGTGGGCAGCGAGACTTATCTCGACTGGTTCATTTCCGGTCTGGGCTGGACCATCGCCATCGCCGTCGTGGCCTGGATCATCGCCCTGCTGCTCGGCTCGCTGCTGGGCATCATGCGCACCGTGCCGAGCCGCCTCGTATCGGGCATCGCGACCTGCTACGTGGAACTGTTTCGCAACGTGCCGCTGCTGGTTCAGCTGTTTATCTGGTACTTCCTGGTGCCCGACCTGCTGCCGCAAAACCTGCAGGACTGGTACAAACAGGATCTGAACCCGACCACTTCGGCCTACCTGAGCGTTGTCGTCTGCCTGGGCCTGTTCACCGCCGCCCGGGTCTGCGAACAGGTTCGCACCGGCATCCAGGCGCTGCCACGGGGCCAGGAATCCGCCGCCCGCGCCATGGGTTTCAAACTGCCGCAGATCTACTGGAACGTGCTGCTGCCCCAGGCCTACCGGATCATCATTCCGCCGCTTACCTCGGAATTCCTGAACGTGTTCAAGAACTCCTCCGTGGCGTCCCTGATCGGTCTGATGGAGCTGCTGGCGCAAACCAAACAGACCGCCGAATTCTCGGCCAACCTGTTTGAAGCCTTCACCCTGGCGACCCTGATCTATTTCACCCTCAACATGAGCCTGATGCTGCTGATGCGCATGGTCGAGAAGAAAGTCGCCGTGCCCGGCCTGATCTCCGTGGGGGGTAAATAATGGAATTCGATTTCAGTGGCATCGTTCCGGCCATTCCCGGCCTGTGGAACGGCATGCTGATGACCCTCAAGCTGATGGCGCTGGGCGTGGTCGGCGGGATCATCCTCGGCACCATCCTCGCGCTGATGCGCCTGTCCCACAGCAAACTGCTGTCGAGCATCGCCGGCGCGTACGTCAACTATTTCCGTTCGATCCCGCTGCTGCTGGTGATCACCTGGTTCTACCTGGCGGTGCCGTTCGTGCTGCGCTGGATCACCGGCGAAGACACCCCGATCGGCGCGTTCACCTCGTGCATCGTGGCGTTCATGATGTTCGAAGCGGCCTACTTCTGCGAAATCGTCCGGGCCGGCGTGCAGTCGATCCCGAAAGGCCAGATGGGCGCGGCGCAGGCCCTGGGCATGACCTACGGCCAGATGATGCGCCTGATCATCCTGCCCCAGGCGTTCCGCAAGATGACCCCGCTGCTGCTGCAGCAGAGCATCATCCTGTTTCAGGACACCTCGCTGGTCTACACCGTGGGCCTGGTGGACTTCCTCAACGCTTCACGCGCCAGTGGCGACATCATTGGCCGTTCGAATGAGTTCCTGATCTTCGCAGGTCTCATGTACTTCATCATCAGCTTTGCCGCCTCGCAGCTGGTCAAGCGTCTGCAAAAAAGGTTCGCCGTATGATCTCTATCAAGAACATCAACAAGTGGTATGGGGACTTCCAGGTGCTGACCGATTGCAGCACCGAGGTCAAAAAGGGTGAAGTGATCGTGGTCTGCGGTCCGTCCGGTTCGGGCAAGTCGACCCTGATCAAGTGCGTCAACGCACTGGAGCCGTTCCAGAAAGGCGACATCGTGGTCGACGGCACATCGATTGCCGATCCGAAGACCAACCTGCCGAAACTGCGCTCGCGCGTGGGCATGGTGTTCCAGCATTTCGAACTGTTCCCGCACCTGACCATCACCGAAAACCTGACCATCGCGCAGATCAAGGTGCTGGGCCGCAGCAAGGAAGAAGCAACCAAGAAAGGCCTGCAACTGCTCGAGCGCGTCGGCCTGTCGGCTCACGCCCACAAGCACCCCGGCCAATTGTCCGGCGGTCAGCAACAGCGTGTGGCGATCGCCCGTGCGCTGGCAATGGACCCGATCGTCATGCTGTTCGACGAACCGACTTCGGCGCTGGACCCGGAAATGGTCAACGAAGTGCTCGACGTGATGGTGCAGCTGGCCCACGAAGGCATGACCATGATGTGCGTGACCCACGAAATGGGCTTCGCCCGTAAAGTGGCCGACCGCGTGATCTTCATGGACGCCGGCAAGATCATCGAAGACTGCAAGAAAGAAGAGTTCTTCGGCGACATCAAACAACGCTCCGAACGCGCGCAGCATTTCCTCGAGAAAATCCTGCAGCACTAAAAGCACTGCGTTTCCTGTGGGAGCGGGCTTGCCCGCGATGGGGCCCCGTCAGTTGTCGATGATGGCGACTGACAGACCGCTATCGCTGGCAAGCCAGCTCCCACAGGGGCAGTGACAGCTATCAGGTAAGTGTTGTGGTTGACCCAAGGCATCTGTGATGAAATGCGACCCCACCCTCTATCGCGCCACGCCGCCATCACTTGCCGTGAAACCCCGTCTGATCCGCCACCTGTTCCTGCCGCCGCTGGTCATCGCCCTGATGATCGGACTGGGTTACATCGGCTTCTGGACCAGCGAACATTTCGGTATCCGCAGCCTCGGCGAAAACGGCCAGCGCCAGCTGGAACTGCACGCTCGCGCGGTCGAAAGCGAGATCAGCAAATACACCTACCTGCCCAGCCTGCTGGAGCTCGAGTCGAGCGTTGCGCAGTTGCTGGACGACCCGACCCCGGACCACCGGCAAACGGTCAACGATTACCTTGAAGGCCTGAACCGGCGCAGCCGCAGTCGGGCCATCTACGTCATGGACACCACCGGCCGTGTCATGGCCACCAGCAACTGGCGCGACGTCGACAGCTACCTCGGTGAAGACCTGTCGTTCCGCGCTTACTTCCAGAACGCAGTACGCGGCCAGCCCGGACGTTTTTACGGGATCGGCAGCACCAACGGCGAGCCCGGTTATTACCTGGCCCACGGCCTTGAAGAACACGGCAAGATCATCGGCGTCGCGGTGGTCAAGGTGCGTCTGGAAGCCTTGGAGGAACGCTGGCAGCGGGCGCGCCTTGAAGCGTTCGTCAGCGACGAAAACGGCATCATCATTCTGTCCAGCGATCCGGCCCGGCGCCTGAAATCGGTCATACCGCTGAGCGACGAGACCAAGGAAAAACTCGCCCGCAGCCTGCAGTACTACTGGTTCCCGTTGAACGAGCTGCAACCGCTGGCCCGGGAAACCCTGTCCGAAGGCGTGGAGAAACTCACTTTCCCGGCCAACAGCGAGGTGCCGAGCCAGCAGGATGGCGATGAAGAAAACATCAGCTACCTCGCACAAACCCGGCCGCTGAGCGATACCCCGTGGAATTTCACCCTGCTCACCCCGTTACAGGACCTGCGGCGCGAGGCGATCAATCAGGGGATTCTGGTGGCCGTGGCGTTTGCCCTGGTGGCGTTCCTGCTGATCGCCTGGAACGAGCGGCGCAAGGTCATCGCCACCCGCCTCGCCGCCCGCGAAGCCTTGCAGGAAGCCAACAATCAGCTGGAGCGTCGGATTACCGAACGCACCGCCGACCTGCGCGCCAGCAACGAACGGCTCAAGAGCCAGATCCGCGAACGGCGTCAGGCCGAAGAGACTTTGCGCCGCGCCCAGGACGAACTGGTGCAGGCCGGCAAACTCGCGGCCATCGGCCAGATGTCCACCAGCATCGCCCACGAACTGAACCAGCCGCTGGCGGCGATGCGCACGCTGTCGGGCAACACCATTCGCTTCCTTGAGCGCGGCCAGCTCGATGTCGCCAGCACCAACCTCAAAACCATCAACGACCTGATCGACCGCATGGGTCGGATCACCGCCAGCCTGCGTTCCTTCGCCCGGCGCGGCGACGACAAGGGCCGCGCCAGCCTCGGCAAAGCGGTGGATGCCGCACTGCAAGTGCTCGGCGCCCGCGTCGAAAGTGCATCCCTGCAACTGCATCGCCAGTTCGACGATGTGCAGGTGCAGATCGACCAGACCCGCCTGGAACAGATTCTGGTCAACCTGATCGGCAACGCCCTCGACGCCATGCAGGCGCAACCGCTGCCGGAACTGTGGCTGGAAGGTGAAGAATTCAACGGCAAATATCGCCTGCGAGTGCGCGACAACGGCCACGGCATCGACGCCGAAGCGCGCAAGCACCTGTTCGAACCGTTCTTCACCACCAAACCCGGCGAACAGGGCCTGGGCCTCGGCCTGACCCTGTCGGCCAGCCTCGCCGCCGCCACCGGCGGGCATCTGGGTGTCGAGCACCCGGCCAGCGGTGGTACCACTTTCGTCCTCAGTTTACCGTTGGTAAGCCCTACTCCTGCCGAGCCAATATGAACAACGACCTCAGTGTATTGATCGTCGAAGACGACCCCCATGTCCTGCTCGGCTGCCAGCAGGCGCTGACCCTCGAAGACATCCCCTGCATCGGCGTCGGCAGTGCCGAAGAAGCGCTGGAGCAGGTCGGCGACAACTTCGCCGGGATCGTCATCAGCGACATTCGCCTGCCGGGCATCGACGGCCTGGAACTGCTGACCCGGCTCAAGCAACGCGACCGCAGCCTGCCGGTAGTGCTGATCACCGGCCACGGCGACATCTCCATGGCCGTCGGCGCGATGCAGAAAGGCGCCTACGACTTCATGGAAAAACCGTTCTCCCCCGAGCGTCTGGTCGATGTGGCCCGCCGTGCGCTGGAGCAGCGCAGCCTGAATCGCGAAGTCTCGTCCCTGCGCCGGCAACTGGCCGAACGCGATTCCCTTGAAGGGCGGATCATCGGGCGTTCGCCGGCCATGCAGAACCTGCGCGAACTGATCGCCAACGTCGCCGACACCTCGGCCAACGTATTGATCGAAGGCGAAACCGGCACCGGCAAGGAACTGGTCGCCCGCTGCCTGCATGACTTCAGTCGTCGCCACACCAAGCAATTTGTCGCGCTGAACTGCGGCGGCCTGCCGGAAAACCTGTTCGAAAGCGAAATCTTCGGTCACGAGGCCAACGCCTTCACCGGCGCCGGCAAACGGCGGATCGGCAAGATCGAACACGCCGACGGCGGCACGCTGTTCCTCGACGAAGTGGAAAGCATGCCGCTGCCGTTGCAGATCAAACTGCTGCGGGTGTTGCAGGAGCGCACCCTCGAACGCCTCGGCTCGAACCAGAGCGTGGCGGTGGATTGCCGGGTGATCGCAGCCACCAAGTCCGATCTCGACGAATCGAGCAAGGCCGGGGCATTTCGCAGCGACTTGTACTACCGCCTCAACGTGGTGACGCTGGAACTGCCACCCCTGCGCGAGCGCCGCGAAGACATCCTGCAGCTGTTCGAACACTTCACCCAGCAATCGGCCCTGCGCTTCGACCGGGCGCTGCCGGAGCTGGACAACCAGACGTTGTCGAGCCTGATGAGCCACGACTGGCCGGGCAACGTGCGCGAACTGCGCAACGTCGCCGAGCGTTTTGCCCTCGGCTTGCCGGCGTTCAAGAAAACCGGCGCGGGCAGCGCAGGTCAGGGCCTGGCTTTCGCCGAAGCGGTGGAAGCGTTCGAGCGCAACCTGCTCAGCGACGCCCTGCAACGCAGCGGCGGCAACCTGACCCAGGCCAGCCTGGAACTGGGGATGGCCAAGACCACGCTGTTCGACAAAGTGAAGAAATACGGCTTGAGCCATTAAGCGAGAACGATGTGGATCTGATTTTCAAGGCAATGCTCGGTGCGGCCGTGGTGGTAATCCTCGCCATGCTGGCCAAGACCAAGAACTACTACATCGCAGGGCTGGTGCCGCTGTTCCCGACCTTCGCCCTGATTGCCCATTACATCGTCGGCAAGGGCCGTTCGATCGACGACCTGAAGACCACCATCGTGTTCGGCATGTGGTCGATCATTCCGTACTTCGTGTATCTGGCGACCTTGTACGTGATGGTCGACCGCATGCGTCTCGAAGCGTCGCTGGCGGTGGCGGCGGTGGCGTGGCTGATGGCGGCGACGGTGCTGGTGTCGGTGTGGGTGCGGCTGCACGCCTGAGTCAGAGCAGGTTGTGCTCTGCCACCGGTTCGATCTGCGCCCAGTGCGACGTGTCTTCGCGATGCTCGCGCAAATACGGCAACACTGCCGCCAGCAACGGCTCCTTGAACGCTTCCTGAAAACGGTGCGCCAGCCCCGGAATCAGTCGCAACTGACTGCCACGAATGTGCGCCGCCAGGTGCACGCCGTGCATCACCGGCAGCAACGGATCGGCCGTGCCATGCACCACCAGGGTCGGGACGCGCAGTTGATTGAGCAACGCCACCCGGCTCGGTTCGGCGAGGATTGCCATGATTTGGCGCTTCACGCCTTCGGGATTGAACGCCCGGTCATAGGACAGCGCCGCCTGATGCAGCAACATCTGGCGATCATCAGTGACCGTCGGACTGCCCAGCGCCGCCAGCAGATCCGCCTGTTGCTCCAAGGCGATCTGGCGATTGGGAGCACCGCGCCGTGACAACAACTGCACCAACGCCGCGCTCGGCGCCGGCAACCCTTCGGCACCGGAGCTGGTCATGATCAGCGTCAGGCTCTCGACCCGTTGCGGTGCCATCGCCGCCATGTGCTGAGCGATCATCCCGCCCATGCTCGCGCCGAGCACGTGGAATTGCTCGACGTGCAGCGCGTCCATCAGGCCCAGCGCATCGTCGGCCATGTCGGTCAGGCTGTAAGGCGCCGCCACCGGCAGGCCGAGTTTGTAGCGCAGCACTTCAAAGGTCAGATTGGCGTCGGCCGGCGCCTGGCGCCATGTCGAAAGACCGACATCGCGGTTGTCATAGCGGATCACCCGGAACCCCTGCTGACACAGCGCAACCACCACTTCATCCGGCCAGTGGATCAACTGCCCGCCCAGTCCCATCACCAGCAGCAACGCCGGATCCGACGCACGACCGATGCTCTGGTACGCCAGACTCACCTGCTGCAGATCGACCCGTTCGGTCGGTACATTGACGTCGCAACGCGACGCCGCGTAGGACGCCGGAACGAAAAAAACCGCGGCCAACAACGCCGCGATTGCAAAAAATCCCTTGAACATGAAAAACACCGAAACGCAGAACCCCAATAGAGCGCGAGTCTGATGAAGTTTGTTCAAGCGCGCTGCCACAGTTCGATGACAGTTTGATGAAGAGTGCCGAGCGGTCGGCTGGACCCGATAACCATGCACCACCCGCTCCCTGACCATTGCTCTTGAATGGCGCCTGAATGAGCGGATCCGCCGCTCTCTGTCTGAGCTTGTCGCCATGGTCGAACGATCCTTTTTAGAAAATCTCCCTGCCCCGCTGAACCTGCAGCACGAGTTCCCCCCTCTGCCCCTCTCTGTCGATGAAAGCCTGCTACAGGGCGCGGCAATCCGTCGGCGGACATGCAGCGAAGGGCTGCGCCAACTGTGCGCTGGCGCGCCCTCGGTTCGCGATACCCTCGACCGCTTGCTCCACGAAAAACTGGGGCTGGACGGGCAGCAGTGCGGGTTGCTGTTTCACCCGACCAACAGGCACGCGCAGCGTTTTGTCAGTCTCACGGCAGCCTGCGCCTTCGTCGTTCAGCATCCGCGACTGGAAGAATGGCTCGACAACCGATGCCGGCTGACCGGTGTGAACAGTGCCCATGCCCTGTCGACACTCACCCCGTCGCAATTGCTTGAACAGATCAAGGCTCTCGAACCGGCACTGGCGCTTGATGAGCGCTGGCAGGCTTACTGGAGCTCCCGAGCGCCGGGCACGCCGCTGTCCCGCCGGGATCAGGCCGATCGTCTGTATCGGGGACATGTCGAGGCCGCCGCACAAATGGCCTTTGCCCGGCGCACGGTAACGGCTGAACAGCTGGAACCCCTGTGGGCGCTGATGGACGGGGCGCAAACACGCAGCGCTTCGGACGATACCCTGCGCATCGAACTGCCGACCCTGCGACTGCACAACGGCGTGCGGGTCAGACCGGCGGCCGCCTGGGTCATCAGTCGCGCAGACGACGCCGCCCACTTGCTGTACGTACCCGACCAGGCGGATGCGATCCAGGCCTTCGCCCGACGCAGTGATGTGCAGACCTGGCTGGCGCAGCCGCCATTCGTGCCCGCCGGACTGCCGGTCGAGAACCTCCAGGTCGAATATGCCGCGGTCGGCCGCTCACTGACGATGGTCTTCACTGAGTGGCTGTCGCAGCAGCAAATGACCCAAGTCGCCGCATTGCGCAACGGATCGGACGGCAAACGCGATCTGGCCGAGCACGGCCCTCGCTCGCTGGACATCGCCGAGCGGATCGACCGCCAGCGCAACCTCGCCACGTTCAGCGCACCTCCCGGCCTGGACAGCCCGGCCCCGACGCCGGAGAGCGAAGACGAACCGTCACTGTTCGGCAACCTGCAGGCCGATGTGCCCTGGTCCCTGCGACAGGTTGCCGTCAAGCGAGCGTTCGATGCACTGGAGTCATTGGCGGATGATGAAGCCCTGCGCTCGTTCAGAGCGCTGCAAACGACGCAGGAAAACGCCGAGCAAGCCGCCGACCTCGCCGCGCGGGCGCTGCTCGAGCGTGAGCGAACGTTGGACATCCCCACGTTCAATCGGCAGTTCACCGCGCTGTACAACGCCCACAGACAAGGGCTGATTGCCGAAGCGCAAATGCAACGGGCCCTGAATCAGATCAGCGTTGAAGAACATCAGCTGCTGACAGCAATGCTTGGCACAGCCGACAGCGCCGACAGCGATTTTGTAGCAGCCAGCCTCACGCTGTCGCTGACCGAGTCCGAAGAAAGCAGCACCACGATCAACCATCAAGAGATCAACGGCGCTTTCGTGCTGATGCGCCGGCAGCGTCCACCAGACCGCACGCAAAGCCTGATGCTCTACTGGCCCGGCAGCGGCGGCGGACTGCAACGGTTCGCCGATCGCCAGGCCCTGGAACAGCAGTTGTTCAAGGTGCATGCAAATGCAGACAGCCCGGCGCTGGTGTTGACACCACTCTCAGGCGATCCGCTGCACTACGCGTTGAATCAGCTGACCGGCGAGTTCGAAACCCGGGCGGCCACCATTCGCCAACGCAACAGCGAACCCTCGCAGGCACGGCAGCGTGCAGATGAGCTGCAACACCTGCGCAGCCAGACGCTTGCCCTTCTACAAGTGCCAATCCACGCAGCTCGACGGCTGGCCATGGACTTTCGACTGGATCAGCAACGCAGCGCCACCCTCGCCACACAGTTGCCCGACTGGCTGCGTAATCTGCCGCAAACCGAACGCCGCCCCCTCAAGGAACTGATCCAGGCGTGGATCGTTGCGATGAACCGCAGTCACGCATTGCTGACCGTCACGTTGCCGCCTCGCGAGGATTTCACCCGCCAGCGTCTGCAGGAACGGCTGCGTCGGGACTTCTCCCTTGAAGGGCATTTTTCGGTGCAACTGAACCTGCCGGATTCGGTGGCACTGCAGAAGCAGACATTCAACGCGCCCGGCGCCCCCGGCACACCTCAGAAACTGGTGGCGATACCCAGCGCCACCCGCAGCAGCCTGTCGCTGGAGACCCTGGCGCAGCTCAACATCGACAATACACCGTCGATGAATCTGGAACCCTTGCTGATGCGCCTGGACTTCATGCAGGTCGAAGTCAGTGCCAGCGACGACCGCGAACGCTCTGTCCTGCTTGAGGGGATCACCCTTCCCTATCTGCGCAAGCTGCTGCCGGAGCTGGATCTGCCCAAGGCCTACGAGCAACTGATCCACTCCACCTTCAAAGGCGCGACCAACGAGCCGCCGTTCCGGCGGGATCATCGGCGCGAATGCCTGCTCGAACCCTGGCGCCTGATGCTCAGGCTGCAAGGTCGATGCGCATGGCTGCAACATCAGATCGACCAATCTGCGTTGCAGATCTTCGATACGGCCATCGATGCCGACACCGACGAAGCCTGGAACCATGGTGATCGACGTATTGTGCTGCGCCCGGCGTTCCTGTCCGCCGGTGGTCCGGACACACCGGGCGAAGGGCCCGCTACGCTGTCCGGCGTGACCTTTATCGAAGAACAGGCAGGCGGCACGACTTTGTTGTACCTGCCGGACGCGCCCGACGGTCGATTCCTGCGTGGTTACGACAGCCTCGAAGCGGCTCGCAAGGATCTGTTCCATCGCTGCAGCCAGGACACGATGATCCGCTATCTCGCCGGCCGCGCCTTGCAGGGCAGCGTCCGGGCCCACGAAAAACGTATCGCTGAAGCAGTGGATAAACGCTTTGACGGCATGATCGGCGTCGGACTGAAATGGCCACCCACCACATCGCTCGCCGCGCATCTGCTCGATGCCCACATGGGCCGCCTGATCGAGGCCCATCGCGGCACCTCGCGCTCAAATGAAGCGCTGTACCAAGAGCGCTATGCCCTCAATGGTCCCCGAGTATTCAACTACTTGAAAATGGCCTTGGGGCTGGTGCCCTTCGTGGGTACGGCAATCGCGCTGTATGACGCCTGGATCGCCGGCAATCAGGCCGTCGCGGCGTTTTTGCGGGGCAAGGTCGGCGATGGGCTGGCCGAGGTCGAATCGCTGCTGCTGTGCCTGATCGATGCCGCCATCGATCTTTTGCCCGGCGCCGGCGCGAGCCTCAAAGCCCGTTCGGCGACCCGCACCCGCCTGCTTCGGAACCTGGCGACAGACTCAGCAGCGCTGACGTTGCGCAATCAAACCCAGACGCGCCGCATCGTCGAACGATTCGCCGGATACGAATATGAGAACCCACTCTCGCTGGCCGGTGTGCAACCGGTCGACAGTGGCGTGTGGCGAAACATTTACCGGCATGCCGACGGGAATTTCATCGTCCGCCAGGGCAGGGTCTACAAAGTCGAATGGAGTCGTGATTCACGCAACTGGCGTTTGAGCGGCACCCCTCGCAAGACCTATAAACAACCCATCGCCCTGAACGAGGCAGGTGAGTGGGATACCTGGTTCGGTGTCTACGGCACCACGTTCGAGGGCGGGGGACTCGGTGGCGGCAATGTGCTGGGGTACATCGCCGACACCCTCGATCCGGTCTGGCCGCAAGCCATCCGCAACCGCCTGCCGCGCCGGTGGGTCGACCGCGCTTATCGGTTGCACCATCGGCTGACCCTTGAATGTGACAGTTTGAGCAACCGCATCGACGCCCAGGTTCGAAGAAGCGAAGTGGTGATCAATACCCACTACCAGCACCCCGATAATCTGCTGTTCAGACTGGCAGCAGAAAAATGCTGCCGGGATGACATCGCCTTGGCCAAGCGTCAGTTTCAGACAGTGGCCGAGCTGCGTCCCCTTTCCCACGGCAACAAGCTGCGTGCCTTGCTGGATATACAGAGCCGCGACGCCAAACTGATCACCGACCGCCTCAAACACCGCGCGCTGATCACCAACCAGCGCATCAGGAAAAGACTGGATGACCTCGATGCACAGCATGAGGCCCTCGATGCGCTGCCGGCGGAGTCGATCGACGCGCGCTGGAGACAGCGTCAGGACATGCACCGGACCCGTCTCGAGATCATCAGCGCTATCGAGGACGTCGAAGGATTCATGAGCGATCTCAACCGTTGGTACAGCCTCATCACCGTGCAAACGGACAGGGCCAGACTGAGGGCGGTGGTCGATGACATGAACCGACGCATGACCGATTTCAATCTCGGGTACGTCAAGACTTCGCAACGCCTGGAGACGGTGCAGAACTTCGAACACACCGGCGATATCTCCTGGCGTTATCTGCAACAAAGTGCCTGGCAATTGCGGGCCGACATGGACCGAGCCCTCTTCACTCAGTTCAGTCTGTCGGAAGTCAGCGCCACGCGGGCGCAGCGCATGCAGATACTGACTGACTGCCTCGACACCTATGCAAAATATCGCCGGGAAATGAACCAGTGGACCGCCAGTTACCCCCAGTACTTTCATATGGAAGAGTTCGAACCGTTGATGGCCGGCGTGGAAGCCATGGCCGAGCGTGCCAGAAAGGCCATCGACCTTCCGGTACCCGCTCGCCCTGGCGGGCAGCGCGACAAGAAAATCTTCCGGACCGAAAACGATCAGTGGCTGATCGGGGTGGAGAACTGGGAACTCAGAACCCGCAAACGGCAATTCGTCCTGAACCACGGCAAAGCCGGGCAGCAAGTCTGGGAACAGGCAACCAACGGCCGGTATCGCCAGGTGACGCCACCGCCACAAACACTGCCGCCGGCGCCCCGCCATCTGCCGTCACTGCTGGCCGATGCGCGCAAGCGGCTTGATGGACAACCGGCCTATCAGGCAAAGGTGCAGACCTATGCCGAACACGACATGCTCCCGGTGGATCTGGAACACATGATGGTCAGTGAAGCCAATGACTTGTCGCGCCGGGCCAGAGATATCGAAGCCCTGTCCGCCGGACATCCGGTGGTCGCAGAACTGAACGCCATGGCGGCCCGAATGCGTATTCAAGGACGGCAAATGCGCACCCGGCAGACCCTTGCCAGCCGAAGCCCCACCGATGGCATGCTCGAAGATCTGCTGCAACAAAATGCCGTGGAGGTCCGCAAGGTCGCGCTGATGAAGCAACTGCGCAATCGCACCGACGGCCGGCCAGATTACCTGCAGGAATACGAAATTCGCGATCTGAGCCTCCAGCCGCCCCGGCTGTTGTGGTATGCACATTTTCACTACAGCAAAGCCAGGCCAGCGTTCGGCGACTTCGAAAAAGCCCATTTGAAACTGCCTGAACACCGTGGCAAAACCCACGCTGACGATCAAACGTTGCCCTACGCCGACATCGGCAAGCGTTCGCCAGTGCTGCCCTGGTTCGAAGCGCTTTGACACGACCCGGGGAGCGGTTCGCCGCTCCCTGTCTCTTGCGTGTTACGCCAACTGACTGCGCAACTGCCGCGCCGCCGCGACCATGTTGACCAGCGCTGCTTCGGTCTCCGGCCAGGCGCGGGTTTTCAGCCCGCAGTCGGGGTTGACCCACAGGCGCTGGGCCGGAATCCGTTTTACCGCTTTGCTCATCAACTTGACCATCTCGGCAGTGTCCGGCACCCGCGGCGAGTGGATGTCGTAGACACCCGGGCCGATGTCGTTCGGGTAGTCAAACGCTTCGAAGGCCTCGAGCAATTCCATGTCCGAACGCGAGGTTTCGATGGTGATCACGTCGGCATCCATGTCGGCAATCGCCTTGATCACATCGTTGAATTCGCTGTAGCACATATGGGTATGAATCTGGGTTTCATCCTTCACGCCCGAGGCTGTCAGGCGGAACGCTTGCACCGCCCAGTCGAGGTATTCCTGCCATTGTTCACGGCGCAGCGGCAGGCCTTCGCGGAACGCGGCTTCGTCGATCTGCACGATCTTGATCCCGGCGTTTTCCAGGTCCACCACTTCGTCCCGCAAGGCCAGCGCCAGTTGTTGCGCCTGGACTTTGCGCGACACGTCTTCGCGCGGGAACGACCACATCAGCATGGTCACCGGGCCGGTCAGCATGCCTTTCATGACCTTGTCGGTCAGGCCCTGGGCATAAGTGATCCAGTCTACGGTCATGGCGTTCGGACGACTCAGATCGCCATAAATCACCGCCGGTTTCACGCAGCGGGAACCGTAGCTCTGGACCCAGCCGAAGCGGGTGAGCAGGTAACCGTCGAGCTGTTCGGCGAAGTACTCGACCATGTCGTTGCGCTCGGCTTCACCGTGCACCAGCACATCCAGGCCCAGGCGTTCCTGCACCTGCACCGCATGGCGGATTTCGCTGCGCATGGCATCGTGGTAATCGTTGGCCGACAGCTTGCCCTGCTTGAACGCCTGACGAGCCAGACGAATCGAGGCGGTCTGCGGGAACGAGCCGATGGTGGTGGTCGGGAACGTCGGCAATTTCAGACGCGCCTGTTGCGCGGCGATGCGTTTGGCGAACGGCGAATGACGCTGGCTGTCGCTGGCGTTGATCGCCTCGATCCGCGCTTGAACTTCGGCCTTGTGAATGCGCGGCGAACGGGCGCGGCTTTGCTGAATGGCGCGGCTTGCGGCCAGTGCGCTTTGCACGTTCGGCGCTTGCGGGTCGTTCAGCGCATCACGCAACACCGAGATTTCGCTGCACTTCTGCACGGCGAACGCCAGCCAGCTTTTCAGTTCCGGATCGAGCTTGTCTTCACGCTCGACATCCACCGGGCTGTGCAGCAACGAGCAGGAACTGCTGACCCACAGGTTGTCGCCAAAACGCTCCTGCGCCGGTTGCAGTTGTGCCAGCGCCTGCTCCAGTTCGCAGCGCCAGACGTTGCGTCCGTTGACCAGACCGACCGACAGAATCTTGTAGGTCGGCAGGCGATCCAGCACCTGACCGAGTTGCTCCGGTGCACGCACCGCATCGATGTGCAGGCCTTGTACCGGCAGGCCGACGGCCAGACCAAGGTTGTCTTGCAGGCCACTGAAATAGGTCGCCACCAGTTTCTTCAATGGCGAGTACTGAAGGATGTGATAGGCGCGTTCGAAAGCGCTTTTCCAGGCTTGCGGCAGGTCGAGGGTGAGGATCGGCTCATCGATCTGCACCCACTCCACGCCCTGTGCCGCGAGACGACCGAGGATTTGGTTGTACACCGGCAGCAGGCGCTCAAGCAGATCGAGCTTGTCGAAGCCGTTGCCTTTCGCCTTGCCCAGCCACAGGTAGGTCAGCGGGCCGATGATCACCGGTTTGACGTTGTGACCGAGGGCTTTGGCTTCTTCGACTTCATCGAACAGCTGTTCCCAGCTCAGCTTGAATTGCTGGTCTGCGCTGAATTCCGGGACCAGGTAGTGGTAGTTGGTGTCAAACCACTTGGTCAGCTCTTGGGCGTATTGAGTCTTGCCGTGCTCGCCGCCGCAGCAGGAAGACGTGGCGCCACGGGCCATAGCAAATAAGGTGTCGAGGGTCGGCAGGCCGCGCTCGTCGCGCACAGTGTCGAAGCGCTCAGGGATCACACCGAAGGTCAGCGAGTGGGTCAGCACCTGGTCGTACCAGGCGAAGTCGCCGACCGGCAGCAGGTCGATGCCGGCGTCCTTCTGCAGTTGCCAGTGTCTGGCGCGCAGTTCGCGGCCGACCTGATTCAGGGCGGCCTGATCAAGATCACCTTTCCAACAGGCTTCGAGGGCTTTTTTCAGTTCGCGGTCGGCGCCGATGCGCGGGAAACCCAGGGTGTGTGCCACGGCCATGTCGAGTGTTCTCCATTGCGTAAAAGATGGCGCCATTGTCGACAGCCAGGGCAACATGAGACAAACTCAACCTTTTCGTGTTGATCACAAATTTTCCTCATGGAGCCTGCGGTGCTTGAGATCCGTCACTTGAAAACCCTGCATGCCCTGCGTGAAGCCGACAGCCTGGTGGACGCAGCCGACCGCCTGCACCTGACCCAGTCGGCGCTGTCCCACCAGTTCAAGGAGCTGGAAGAGCGCATGGGCATGCCGTTGTTCGTGCGCAAGACCAAACCGGTGCGCTTCACCAGCGCCGGCCTGCGCCTGCTGCAACTGGCCGACGCGACCCTGCCGCTGCTGCGCGCCGCCGAGCGTGATATCGGGCGTCTGGCCGGTGGCACTGCCGGACGTCTGCACATGGCGATCGAATGCCACAGCTGCTTCCAGTGGCTGATGCCGACCATCGACCAGTTCCGCGATGCGTGGCCGGAAGTCGAACTCGACCTCGCTTCGGGTTTCTCGTTTGCACCGCTGCCGGCGCTGGCACGGGGCGACCTGGATCTGGTGGTGACGTCCGACCCGCTGGAAATCGCCGGTATCACCTACGTGCCGCTGTTCACCTACGAAGCCATGCTTGCGGTCGCCAATCAGCACGCGCTGGCAAGCAAACCGTACATCGTTCCCGAAGACCTGCTGACCGAAACCCTGATCACCTACCCGGTCGAACGCGATCGGCTGGACATCTTCACCCGTTTCCTCGAACCGGCCGACATCGAACCGGCGCAGGTACGCACCTCTGAGCTGACGGTGATGATGATGCAACTGGTGGCCAGCGGCCGTGGCGTGTGCGGCATGCCGCACTGGGCGCTGCATGAATACAGCTCGCGGGGTTACGTGAAGGGCAAGCGGCTGGGCGAGAAAGGTCTGTTTGCCACGCTGTACGCAGCGATCCGCGCCGACATGCTGGATGCGCCGTACATGCGCGACTTCCTGCTGACGGCCAAGGACACTTCGTTCTCGACCCTGGATGGGGTCAGCGCGGTTCGTTGAGGCTGGCGGTTGGCACGAAAGGCGCGCACCACATGTGGATCTTGTCGAAGTAGTCCTCGCCGACCCGCACCGCCATCGGTTCGAGGCCGAACTGGATGAAGCCGCAGCGCTGGTACAGATTGAACGCCGCGTCATTGCCGGCGGTGACGGTCAGTTGAACGACTTTCAGCGCCGGATGCTGCTGCGCTTCACCCAGCACCGCCTCCATCAGTTTCAAACCCAGACCGCGCTGGCGATACTCGGCCGACACATACATGCCGAACACCGTTGCCTTGTGCCGGGCCTTTTCCCGAGGCTCGAACGCCAGGCCGACGATACCCGCCAGCCGGCCGCCTTCGAATGCGCCGAACACCGCGTCGAGCTTGCTGGTCAGGCGTGACTCCCACCAGCTCAGCGGCATCACTGCGCGCTCGCGCACGCTGGAGGTGAACGCCTGCGGATGCCGGTCATAGGCTTCCAGCATCAGTTCGCGATAAGCCAGCGCATGACTGGCGTCCAGCCGCTCGATCCACATGCTCAAGCCGACCGGCGTTGTTCAAGCATCAGCCGTACGGCCAGACCGCCGAGCACAAACCCCATGAAATAACGCTGCGCCGCCAGCCAGGTCGGATTGCTGACGAACCACGACGCAATTCCCGCCGCGAAGAGCGCGATCAACAGATTGACGCTGAAACTGACGCTGATCTGGGTCAGGCCGAGAATGATGCTTTGAGTGAACACCGAGCCGTGTTCCGGGGTAATGAACTGAGGAAATACCGAGAGGTAGAACACCGCGATTTTCGGGTTCAGCGCGCTGGTTAGAAAGCCCATGGTGATCAGTTTGCGCGACGAATCCGCCGGCAGTTGCTGCGCCTCGAATGGCGAACGGGCGCCGGGCTTCACCGCCTGCCAGGCCAGCCACAACAGGTACAGCGCACCGGCCCATTTCAACACTTCATAGGCCATCGGCACCGCGAGAAACACCGCAGTCAAACCGGCAGCCGCCGCGAACAGATGCACAAAGAAACCCGCCACCACGCCGAGCAGCGAAGTCACCCCGGCACGGCGTCCCTGACAGATCGAACGCGAGATCAGGTAGATCATGTTCGGCCCCGGCGTCAGTACCATCAGCAGTGCGGCGGCGGCAAAAATCAGCAAGTCTTGAAGCGGGATCATGACGAAGTCCTTTGCACGAATGATCAGGCGATCGCGGTCAGCGAGGCTCGATAAAACGGCAGGATCAGGTCGCGTGTCAATGGGGCGAGAACCACATCGCCGTCGGTGGCAGGATCAATCCAGATCACCTCTTCGATCTCGGCGGCCGGGGAGACTTCGGCGTCGATGGTCAGCTGAAAGATCTCGGCCTGCACGACGAATCCCGGCTCGTTAGCGGCGGGTGCCGAGAACTGGCCGAGAAAGCTCGCCTGCGCCGTATCGATCACCAGTCCCAGTTCTTCTTCCAGCTCACGGGCCAGCGCATGCACCGGCAGCTCGTGGTCCTCGATCTTGCCGCCCGGTTGCATGAACGCCGTGGTGTTGCGCTTGCGCACCAGCAGGGTCTGGCCGGCGGAGTTGAGCAGCAACGCGGCGGCAATACGAATGATGCGGGGGGAAACAGCGGATACAGAGGTCATGGGTCAGCCATCGGCCTTGGGAAAAACCGCAAGGATCCCATGCCGACCGCGCCAGCGTCATCACCCCTGGGCCAGAAGCACGCTTTCCCCCTCCTCCGGTACTTTCACGAACACCTTGTATTTAGCGCCCTCCATGGCTTCGAAACTGATCAGTTTGTCCACCAGCAAAGCACTCAGCACCTTGCCGGCATTGAGCAGCAACATGCCGTTGTCGGCGTTGAGATTGCGCGCCAGGATCATCCCCGCTGCCAGCTCCCGGGTACCCAGCACCTTGACGCTCGGATCGGTCAGGGTGATGTCGCTGACCATTGCACAGACCTTGATGAAATCCTCGATCAGTTCGGGATCGTAAAGTTTGCCGGCGTACTGGCGCAGGTACAGCAACGCTTCATCACTGTTCATTTGCCGCTCGAGAATCAGCCCGCGCTGCAACTCGACGAAATCCACCGCCAGTTTCAACAGCCGCGAACCCAAGGGAATGGCTTCGCCCTTGAGCCGGTCGGGAAACCCGCTGCCATCCCAGTGTTCCTGATGATGCAGGATCAGCCGCGCGGCATCCTTCATCGGGTCAAGGGTCATCAACAGCGATTCGCTCTGTTTCGGATACGCCCGATAGCGATCGCGCTCAGTGCTGTGCAACAGGTCCGACGGCGTGGTCATCATGCTGTCGGTCCAGCTCAGCTTGCCGATGTTGTAGAGCGCGGCGGCCATGGTCAGGTCGCGGCTGGCGGCTTCATCAAACCGATGTTCGCGGCAATAGCAGCGCACCAGTTCGATGATCTGCCGGTTGGTCTGCTTGGTCGGCGGCAGGCGCAGGTTGGCCAGCAACGAGAACATTTCGGTGCCTGTCAGGAAACTGCGCTTGAGCTCCTCGTAGGCCAGATCGAGCATGTCGGCGGTCTGCTGCAGCTCGGCGGTGCGGGCGGCGACGCGCTTTTCCAGAGTGCTGTTGAGCAACTTCAGCTGATCGTTTTGCGCTCGCGTCAGTTGTTCCAGACGCTCGCGCTCGCGCGCCAGGTGCTGATGCGCCAAGGCCTGACGCAAGGTCAGGAGCATTTCTTCGTCGTTCCAGGGTTTGCTGATGTAGCGCTCGATCTGGCCTTCGTTGATGGCCTTGATGATTGCAGAAGGTTCGGCGTAGCCGGTGAGCATGATCCGCGCGGTCGCCGGGTACAGCTCATGAACGCGAGCCAGCAGCGTAGCCCCATCCATGTTGGGCATGCGCGCATCGCTCATCACCAGATTCACCGGTTGCTGCTCGAGGATTTCCAGAGCCTGGGCACCGCTGGTGGCCAGCAACACGTCATAAGGCTGGCCGCGCAGCAGACGGCGCAGGCTGTTGAGGATCGGTTCCTCGTCATCGACCAGCAGCACTTTGGGCCGGGGCGGCGAAATCGGGGCGGACGGCTCTTCCATGGCGAAGCCTCGTGAAAAACGTTGGACATGACTGACGCGCCGACAGACCTCCCCGCTTGCCCGCGCCTGAACCAAAGGCTAGATGATTTTCGCCGGGGCCGTGTAAATCCTCTGTTACACCGCGACAGGCGAAGTTGCGTCCCTGCAACTATGCTCAAGTGGCGGGACGACACCATCGGCCTGCGCGCAGGCATGGGATGAGGGGAAAGGGATGCTCCCGATGACGAATGTGCGTGTACAGGCGGGTATTGCGTCATGAGTGCGCAACCCGGCCCTATCAACCGTCGTGTACTGATCGTCGACGATACCGCGTCGATCCATGAGGATTTCGCGAAAATCCTCAAGTCGGCCACGGTTACAGACGACAGTCTGGACGAAACCGAAAACCTGCTGTTCGGCGATCCGACCTCCGCTCCCGCCGCCCCCAGGGACCCTTTCGAGCTGGACTCGGCCTATCAGGGCCGCGAAGCGCTGGACAAGGTCGAAGCCGCACTGGCCGCGGGGCGTCCCTACGCCATGGCCTTCATCGACATGCGCATGCCGCCGGGCTGGGATGGCCTGGAAACCATCGAGCGACTGTGGCAGGTCGACCCCAAGCTGCAAGTGGCCCTGTGTACCGCTTATTCCGATTACTCCTGGGAGGACATTGACCAGCGGCTGGCCCTGACCGATCGCCTGCTGATCCTGAAAAAACCCTTCGATGCGATCGAGATCCGGCAGCTGGCCAGTGCCCTGACGGTCAAGTGGCAGATGACCGAAGACGCCGCCATGAAGATGAACCTGCTGGAGCAGGCGGTTCAGGCGCGTACCCGGGAGCTGTCCGACGCCAACATCATCGTGCAGAACAGTCCGACCATCCTCTACCGGTTGCGCGGCGAACCGTCGTTTCCGCTGATGTACATCTCCCACAACATCACCCGCTACGGGCATGTCGCGGCTGATCTGGTGGGGTCGGCCACTTGGGCGCAGACGCTGATTCACCCGGACGATCAGCCCAGTGTCGATGCCGCCATGGGCCGGGTGCTCGATCGCCATGCAGAGGGCGCCTCCATCGAGTTTCGCCTGCGCACGGGCGCGGGCGACTGGCGCTGGGTGGAAAACCGCTACATCCCGGTGCGCGATCACGACGGCCGACTGCTGGAAGTCGAAGGGATCATTCTCGATATCACTGAACGCCGGCTGGCCGAAGAAAAGATGAACCTGCTGGCCCGCACCGACGGCCTCACCGGGCTGGCCAATCGCGCCACCCTGATCGAGCGCCTGCATCAGGCCTTCGCCGCCGCGCGTCGGGGTGCGGCGCCTTTTGCGGTGTTTTATCTGGATCTGGACCATTTCAAGCGGATCAACGACACCCTCGGCCATCCGGTCGGCGATTTGCTTTTGCAGGAAGTGGCGCAGCGGATCAAATCGAATGTGCGGGAAAACGACGTAGTCGCACGGCTGGGCGGTGACGAATTCGCGATCCTGCAGTTGGATGTCAGCGACCCGACCCAGTCCGCCACCGTCGCCGCCAAGATCCGCGATGCACTGTCGCAGCCTTACCACTTGACGGGCAATGCCGTGCACACCTCCGTCAGCATCGGCATCTGCCTCTACCGGGCCACAAGTCTGGATGCCGACAGCCTGCTGGCCGGCGCCGACATGGCGCTGTACCGCGCCAAGGAAACCGGGCGCAATCAGTACCAGTTCTACTCCGAGCAAATCACCCGGGAAGTGGCCGAGCGCATTACCCTTGCCGAAGAGTTGACGACAGCGCTCATTCAGGGAGGACTGAAGCTCGATTACACGCCGGAAGTGGACATGCACAGCGGCAAGATTCTCGGCATGGCCGCGCAGGTCAAATGGCAACATCCCAGGCTGGGTCTGCTGCCGGCGTCGGCCTTTGTACCGGCAGCGGAAAAGACCGGTGCAATCATCCCGCTCGGTCGCTGGATACTGGATCACGCCTGCTGGCAGATGCGCCAGTGGCAAAACGAGGGAGTGGCGCCTCCGGTGATGGCGATCAGGATTTCCCTGGCGCAACTCAAGAGCGGGCCCGAGCTCATCTATGACGTGCTGCGCACCACCGCCCGTTGGGAGCTGGCACCGTGGGATCTGCGTTTCGATGTCACCGAAGCGACCCTGGCCCAGACCAAATGGACTCACAACGATGTGCTGCCGCGCCTGAGTGAGCTTGGGGTGAAGATCGCCATCGACGATTTCGGCACCGAATACTCATCGTTCGATTACCTGAAAACCTACCGGGTCAATCACCTCAAACTCTCCCAATCACTGATCGACAGTGCGGCCCAGGATGAAGGCAGCGCCAACACCCTGCGCGCGATCGTCAATTTCGCCCGGGATCTGGCGATCGACATCAGCGCCGAAGGCGTCCGGCCCGCAGATCGGGATGACGCCCTGGCCTCGTCGGCACCGCTGAAAAACGTGCAAGGCGTTTGCTTCAGGGAAGCGGTCAGCCCCGAACAGGCGGCCCGCCTGCTGAAGGGCGGGAACGCGACTGCCCCGCTGCCCAGGGAGGATGAGGGATGAAAACACCTTTTCCCCAGACCAACCGGCGCATTCTGATCGTCGATGACACCCCGGCGATCCATGCCGACTTTCGCAAGATCCTCACCCCGGACACCCACGGTGAAGCGGATCTGAACACGCTTGAGCAAACGCTGTTCGGCACCCGCCAATCGCCGCACCTGACGTTCCAGCTCGACTCCGCCTATCAGGGCCAGGAAGCACTGAAACTGGTGCAAAACGCACTGGACGAAGGCCGGCCCTATGCCCTCGCCTTCACCGACATGCGCATGCCGCCCGGTTGGGACGGCCTGGAAACTATCGAAAAACTCTGGGCAGTCGACCCCAATCTGCAAATTGCGCTGTGCACCGCCTATTCCGACTACAGCTGGGAGGCCATGGCCGAACGCCTGGAGTTCGGCGATCAGTTGCTGATCCTGAAAAAGCCGTTCGACACCCTGGAAATCCGCCAGATGGCCAATGCCCTGACGTGGAAATGGCAGCTCGCTCAGGACGCTGCACTGAAGATGCTCAACCTCGAGCAGACCATCGAGGCCCGCGTGCACGAATTACTCAAGGTCTCGCGCCTGTTGCAGTACGACAGCCTCACGGGTCTGCCCAACAGCACCTTGCTCGGTGATCGTCTGACTCAATCGCTGGCCGCTTGCCGGCGCCATGACAAACAACTGGTGGTGATGTTTCTCGGGCTGGATCGCTTCAAGCGCATCAACAATGCCCTGGGCCATCCGGCGGGCGACGAGATGCTCAAACGGGTCGGCCAGCAATTGCTCGCCTGCGTGCGCGAATCGGATTCGGTCTTTCGTTATGGCTCCGACGAATTCGTGGTGATGCTCAGCGACATCAACCATCCGCAGCAGTCGCGCAGCATCGCCGAGAAACTACTGAGCGCCATCCGCGCTCCACAGACAATCGTCGGGCATGACGTGAGCGTCACGGCCAGTCTGGGCATCAGCCTCTACCCCGATGACGGGCTCGAGGCCATCGAGCTGATCAAGAAAGCTGAAACGGCCATGCGCAGCGCCAAGGAAAACGGACCGAACGAAATCGGCTTTTTCATCGAAGCCATGAACCAGCGCGCCCGGGAACAGCAAAGCATCGAGTCGGGCATTCGCCAGGCCCTGCAACGCCAGGAATTCGTCTTGCACTATCAGCCGAAAATCGAGCTGGCCAGCGGCCGGGTAGTCGGTGCCGAGGCACTGGTGCGCTGGCAGAAACCGGGGCATGGCTGGGTCTATCCCTCGGAGTTCATCCCGGTGGCCGAAGACAGCGGCCTGATCGTGCCGCTGAGCAAATGGGTGCTGGCCGAGGCCTGTCGTCAGACCCGTGAATGGCAACAGGCGGGCTTGCCGCCGATTCGCATGTCGGTCAACACCTCGGCCATCGACTTTCGTCAGCGCCACTTCGTCGAGGGCATCGAGCAGGTGCTGGCACAGACCGGACTGGATCCCCGTCTGCTGGAACTGGAGATCACCGAAGGCGTGCTGATGCAGAACGTTGACGCGACGATGAGCGCGCTGAACCGGCTGAAGGCGCTGGGCGTCCGACTGGCCATCGACGACTTCGGCACCGGCTATTCCAGCCTCAGCTATCTGCGCCGGTTTCCCATCGATGTGCTGAAAATCGACCAATCCTTCATTCGCGGCCTGAGCCATGACAGCAGCGATGCGGCGCTGGTCGGCGCGATCATCAGCCTGGGCAAGAGCCTGAATCTGAACGTCATCGCCGAAGGGGTGGAGACCGCGCAAGAGTTGGCGTTCCTCAAGGATCACCACTGTGAGGAAGGCCAGGGCTACTACTTCAGCAAAGCCTTGCCGGTGGACGCCTTTGCCCGATTGCTGGCGTCCGCTCAGCCTGGTCCGTGGGGTGTTTCATGAATCGCCCGGCGTTGTTTCTACTGTTCGCGCTATGCGCACACACCCTCGCCGCGCCACTGGACGAGCCGCTCAAGCCCTTGCCGGCCATCCCGCCACAAGACCCGAAACGCGTCGAACTGGGACGTCAGCTGTTCCATGACCCACGGCTGTCGATCAACAACACGCTGTCTTGCGCCAGTTGCCATCAACTGGATAAAGGCGGCGCCGACACCCGCGCCTTCTCCAACGGCTTCGATGGGCAACCGGTGGCGGTCAACACGCCGACCGTGTTCAACGCCAGCCTCAATTTCCGCCAGTTCTGGGACGGTCGCGTCGAAACCCTGGAAGAACAGAGCAACGTCGTGATCACCAGCCCCCACGAAATGGGCAGCGACTGGAACACGGTCGTGCAACGGATCGCTGACGACGCAGCCTATGGTCAAAGCTTTCGTGCCGCCTACCTCGATGCCGTGAACCGGGCCAATATCCAGAATGCGCTGGCCACCTATGAGCGCACGCTGCTGACCCCCGGCTCCCGTTTCGATCAGTACCTGCTGGGTAATACCGACATCCTGACCCTCGAAGAAAAGTACGGCTATCAGCGTTTCAAGGACTATGGCTGCATCGCCTGCCACCAAGGGGTGAACATCGGCGGCAACATGTTCCAGAAATTCGGCGTGTTCGGCGACTACATCGCCGATCGCGGTAACCCGACAGTGGCCGACCAGGGCCGTTTCAACGTGACCGGCGACGAAGCCGATCGCGCCGTGTTCAAGGTGCCGAGTCTGCGCAATGTTGCCCTGACCGCACCGTACTTCCATGACGGTTCGGCGCCCACCCTCGAACGGGCGGTTGACGTGATGTTCCAGTATCAGTTGGGGCGCATGCCCAGCGAAGAAGACAAGACCCTGATCATCCTGTTTCTCAAGACCCTGACCGGCCAGTGGGAGGGCAAGCCATGATGAAGGTCTCACGCCGTGTCAGCCTGCTGTTGCTCGGTCTCGTCACCGTGTTGCTGGCCTCGATTCTGGTGTTTCTGTACCTGAAATCGAGTTCCGAGCAGACAACGGCCTATACCGAATCCCGGGATCTGATCCGCCAGATCAAGCAACAGGATTCGTTGTGGGAAAACGAAATCCTCAAGGCCCGGGTGGCGCTTTCGCACAATTACGATCCGTTGATTTCACCCATGAACGAAATGAACCGTTTGTGGGAACGCTTCGACACCATGGAGTCCGGCCACGGGCGCAGCGACTCGCAACAATGGAACGAGGCTCACGACAGTTTTCTCACGGCCATGCAGGAAAAGACCCGGCTGGTGGAACAGTTCAAGTCGCACAACGCCCTGTTGCGCAATTCCCTGGCGTTTCTGCCGACCGCCGAAGATGACATTCAGGCGCAACTGGCCGACCTGTCCGACCTCGACAAGATCCAGGTGCAGAACATCGCCACCGACACCTATGACCTGCTGCTCAGCGCCCTGGAGTTTTCCCAGGTCACCTCCGACGACAAGGCCGCCGACATCGTACTGGGCTTGAACAAACTGGCGGTGAATGCGCAACGCCTGCCCCAGGACTTCCAGGCCCCGATCCGGATCCTGAGCAATCACATCAGCCTGATTCTGCGCGAGCAGCCAATCGTCAACCGGTTGCTCGAAGAAATAGAGGCGATCCCCGTGGCCGAGCGTCTGGACAACATCACCACCATGCTCAACCAGGATCAGCAACAGGCCGAAAAAATCGACCGTAAATATCACTTCTATCTGCTGCTGTTTTCCGTCCTGCTGATGTTGTCGCTGTTGTGGCTGGCCATCCGCCTGATCCGCAGCTTTGCCGAGATCAACCGGGTCAACGCGGCCCTGCAAACCGCCAACGATGTGCTGGAGCAACGGGTCGACGAGCGCACCCGGGAGCTCAAGAACGCCCAGAGCGAACTGCTCGACGCCGCGCGCCAGGCCGGCATGGCCGAGATCGCGACCAACGTGCTGCACAACGTCGGCAACGTGCTCAACAGCGTGAACATCTCCTCCGACCTGATCTCGCGCAAACTGCGCAGCAGCAAGGCGCAGGGGCTGGGCAAGGCCATGCAACTGATCAACGAACACCCGGACGACCTCGGCCATTTCCTCAGCGAAGACCCCAAGGGCAAGCTGCTGCCCGGCTACCTCAATCAACTGGTCGGCGCCATCGCCCAGGAACAGCAGGAGATGGTCGACGAACTGAACCAGATGAACAAAAGCGTCGATCACATCAAGGACATCGTCGCCACCCAGCAATCCTATGCCGGGGCCAACAGCATGACCGAGCCGCTGTACATCAACGAGCTGCTCGAAGACGCGCTGCGCATGAACGCCGGCGCCCTCACCCGGCACCACGTCACGGTGGTCAAGGAATACGCCGAAGTCCCCCAGGTGATGGGCGACAAACACCGCTTGCTGCTGATCCTGATCAACCTGATCAGCAACGCCAAGTACGCGATGTCCGATCTCAGCAACCGCCCGCGCACCATGACCCTGGGGGTAAAGATCGTCGACGACAGTTTTCTGGAAATCAGCGTCAGGGACGACGGCGAAGGCATCGCACCGGAAAACATGACGCGGATCTTTGCCCACGGTTTCACCACCCGCAAGGAAGGCCACGGCTTCGGCCTGCACAGCTGCGCGCTGGCGGCCATCGAGATGAACGGCCACCTCACCGCCCACAGCGACGGACCGGGACTGGGCGCCTTGTTCACCCTGCAGATTCCGCTGATCACCGTTACGGAGAACGCATGAGCGAGCTGTCTAACCGCCGCATCCTGCTGATCGATGACATGCCGTCGATTCACGAGGACTTTCGCAAGATCCTCGCCCCGGCGCCGGCGCACTCGGCAAAACTGGACGAGATGGAAGCCGCCCTGTTCGGCGTGCCCGCCAAACCCCGGCAAGCACCTTTCGAGCTGGATTCGGCCTACGGTGGAGAGGAAGGCCTGGCCAAACTCAACCTGGCCCTGCAGGAGCAATGCCCGTATGCCCTGGCCTTCGTCGACATGCGCATGCCGGACGGTTGGGACGGAGCGCGCACCATCGAAGAACTCTGGAAGCAGGATCCGCAGTTGCAGGTGGTGGTCTGCACCGCCTATTCCGATTACTCCTGGGACGAACTGCTGGATCGTCTGCACGCCCATGACCGACTGCTGATCCTGAAAAAGCCCTTCGACAACATCGAAGTCCAGCAGATGGCCAACACCCTGCTGACCAAATGGCAGATGACCGAACGCGCGTCCTTGCAGATGCATCACCTGGAACATCTGGTGGATCAGCGCACCGCCCAGTTCCGGCAGGCCAGCGAAGCCTTGCAGCGGGAAATCGACGAACGCAAACAGCTGGAAGGCCAACTGGTGCAGTCGGAAAAACTCGCCTCGCTGGGTCAACTGGCCGCCGGGGTCGCCCATGAAATCAACAACCCGATCGGCTTCATCTCCTCCAACCTCGGTACGCTCGACGGCTACTTCCAGCAACTGCTGGCCATGCTCGGCGCCTATCACACCGCCGGGCAGAACTTGCCCGCCGAAGCCGCCGCGCAGTTGCAGCAATTGCGCGAGCGTCTTGAAGTGGACTATCTGCTGGAGGACATCCCGACGCTGATTCGCGAATCCAAGGAGGGCATTGGTCGGGTCGGACAGATCGTCCGGGATCTCAAGGATTTCTCCCGGGTCGACAGCCAACAGGAATGGCAGTGGGCCAATCTGCAACAGGGCATCGAATCGACCCTGAACATCGTCGCCGGCGAGCTCAAGTACAAGGCTGATGTGATCAAGGAATATCAGGATCTGCCGGACATCGAATGCCTGCCCTCGCAAATCAATCAGGTGATCATGAACCTGGTGGTCAACGCGGCGCAGGCCATGGGTCCGGAGCGCGGCACCATCACCCTGCGCACCGGGGTGCAGGGCGAAACGGCAATCATCGAAGTGGCCGACACCGGTTCGGGCATCGCCCCCGAGACCCTGCAGAAAATCTTCGACCCGTTCTTCACCACCAAACCGGTGGGCCAGGGGACAGGCCTGGGCCTGTCCCTGTCGTATGGCATCGTGAAGAAACACGGCGGCGATATTTCCGTGCGCAGCACGTTGGGCGCCGGCACGACGTTCCGCGTGCAGTTGCCGTTGCGCCAGACCCGCCCGGCGGCCTGATGCCGGGTCAGGCGGCTTCCTGGAAATCCATCTCCGGCGGTTGTCGGCGGAAACCACCCGTGAGCACCGCCAGGTACACCACGCCAATCGCCAGCCAGCTCAGGCCCAGATACACCGCCAGGTGATCGAGGCTGACCATCAGCCACAAGTCCGCCGCCAGGCCGATGAACGGGAAGATCAGGAACAGGATCAACTCGCGCAGACCCTTTTTCTCGCCGCCGATCCAGTAGTGAAAAATTACCGACAGGTTGACCAGACTGAACGCCAGGAACGCCCCGAAGTTGATGAACGAGGTCGAGGTGGTCACATCGAGTTTCAGCGCCAGCAAGGCCACCACCGCACACAGCAGGATGCTGTTGACCGGCGTGCCGAAGCGCTCGTGCAAGGTGCCGAAGAATGACTTGGGCAGCACACCGTCACGGCCCATCGCGAACAACAAACGCGAACCGCTGGCCTGCGCCGACAGACCCGAGGCGAACTGCCCGACGATCAGGCCGATCAGGAAGATCGACACGAACAGATCACCGCCAATGTTGCGCGCAATCTCGTAGGCCGCCGAGTCGACGCTGTCGAACTGGAACGAAGGATGGGCGATCTGCACGAAGTACGAGACGCCAACGAAAATCAGCCCGCCGATCAGGGTGATCAGCATGATTGCTCGAGGGATGGTCCGGCGTGGATCGCGGGTTTCTTCGGTGAGGGTGCTGACCGCATCGAAACCGAGGAACGAATAGCAAGCGATGGCCGCGCCGCTCATGATCAGCGGCATCTGCATGTCGCCATTGAGGAACGGTTTGATCGACCACAGCGGCGTGCTGGCATCGCCGCCGACGTAATGCACGCACAGCGCGACGAAGGCGATCAGCACCAAAAACTGCACCAGCATCAGCAAGGCGTTGATGCCGTTGGCCAGCTTCAGGCCAATGATGTTGATTGTGCTGGTGATGCCGATGAACGCCAGCACCCAGATCCACTGCGGGATCGACGGGAAGGCCGACGCGAGGTACGCGGCGCCGATCAGCCAGATCGCCATCGGCAGAAACAGATAATCGAGCAGCACTGCCCAACCGGCGATGAAGCCGAGTTTCGGGCTGATGGCCTTGCGCACATAGCTGTAGGCCGAGCCGGCCACCGGGAACGCGGCGGCCATGCGCCCGTAGCTCATGGCGGTGAAGAACATCGCCACCAGCGCCGCCAGATACGCGGCGGGCACCATGCCGGCGGTGGACTGGGCGAGGATGCCGAACGTGCCGAGGACAATGATCGGCGTCATGTAGGCGATGCCGAACAGCACCACCGACCCTAGTGAAAGGGTGCGTTGCAAACGAGCCATGGGCGACTTACTCCGGATTTTATTGGATTTATGGCAGAGGCCGAGTTCGGCGAATGTTTCGGGTGTTGCTGATCGTTCCCACGTCGAGGCGTCGAACCGTCTGCGTGGGAATGCCTCAATGGACGCTCTGCGTCCGCTCTTGGGACGCAGAGCGTCCCTGGCTGCATTCCCACGCAGAGCATGGGAACGATCGGGTACAACGGGTCAAGGGATCAGCAGCTCACGTACTCCGCAGGCGTGTTCAACCACCTCCCCCGGCAACCTCAACCGCTGATCATCCAGATACCGATAATCCTTGCGCGCCAGCTCCAGCTGGCCGAAATCCAGCTCGACACTGAACCGCCCTTCCTCACGCCCGGCCTCGAACAGCACCGTGCCCAGCGGATCCACCAGCGCACTGCCGCCGGCAAACATCAACCCGTCATCCCCGGCGTCGACCCGATTGACCATCAGCGCAAACGCCTGGTTTTCCTGAGCCCGGGCCATGATCGCGGTGCGGTGGGTCGGGCCGTACGGGTCCATGTTGCCGTTGGTCACGATCAGCAATTCGGCGCCCAGTTGCGCCAGGGCCCGGGCCGACTCGGGGAACTCGATGTCGTAGCAGATCAGCAGACCGACGCGCACGCCGTTCCACAGGCAGGTGGCGTAACGGTCACCAGCCTCGAACACACCGCGATCCGAGACCCAGAGGTGAGTCTTGCGGTATTTCAGGGCGATGCCTTCGGGGGTAATCAGCAGCGTGGTGTTGTAGAAGCGGCCGTTGTCGTTTTCGGCCATGCCGATCACCACGGCAAGGTTGCGCTCGCGAGCGACGGCCTGCACGGCGCTGACGGTCGGGCCGTCCAGTGGTTCGGCGATCTGCGCCACGGTGTCGGCGGTCGGAAAGCCCATCAGGTGGGTCTCGGGGAACACGATCAATTGCGTGTCGGCGGCGCAGGCCGCCATCGCCGCGAGGGCGCGTTCGAGGTTGTACGCCGTGTCTTTGTCACGGCCCGCCAACTGGGCGAGTTCGACTTTCATGGGTAGTCCTTGTTATGAGCGCCGGACGCCGAAAGATTGCCCGGCGGCTGTCTGTGGGCCAGTATGCTTCGCATTCGACCGGCCAGGGAATTACGCGGCCGGGGTAACCCGATAGGGGTAGAGGCATGACTCTTTCGTTTGACGACATCACCTGGCACCGCGCCGTCGGGCAGTTGATCGACGCCCTCGACAAGCCGAATTTCTGGGCGCAACTGGTGCGTCTGCTCGACCAGTACGTGCCGTTCGATAGCTGGGTGGCGCTGCTGTTCAGCGCCGACCGCCACCCGCAGGTGTTCGCCGAATGCCCCGGCGCGGATGGCAGTCCCGATCAGTTGTTTCAGGATTACCTGCGCGGTCTGTACCTGCTCGACCCTTTCTACATTGCCTGCCGCGAGCAATCGCGCACCGGGTTGTATCGCCTGTCGGAGGTCGCGCCGGAGCACTTCGAACTGACCGAGTATTACCAGCGATACTTTCGTCTGAATGTGGTGGCCGACGAAATCCAGTTCAATTGCCAACTCGAAGGCGACCGCACGCTGTGCCTGTCGCTGGGCAGTCAGCAGCGCTTCACCGGCGAGCAGATTGCCCTGCTGTCACTGATCCAGCCGTGGGTGCTCGGCCTGTTGCGCCAGCGCCTGCCCTATGAAATCAACGAAACCGTGGCCCTGGCCCCGCCCCCTGCGCAACCGGACTGGCGGGTGCAGCTCGAAGCGTCGGTGCAGCAACTCAAGGGCGCGCAACTGACCGCCCGGGAACTGGACGTCGGGCGCCTGATGCTCAGCGGTTGCTCCAGTAAAGAAATCGCCCGTAAGCTGGAAATCTCTGTTGAAACCGTGAAAGTCCATAAGAAACACATGTACAGCAAGCTGGGGATCAAGTCCCAGTCGGAGCTGTTTTCGATCTTTCTGCAGGCGCAGAACGCCTGACTGCCGCAAAAAAACCGTCCGAACCAAGGAAACCGTATGAGCCTGTCACTCCTGAGCCGCTACGCCTTCTTTGCCGTCTGCGTGATTTTCACCCTCGCCAGCCTGCCCTTTCTCGAACATGACTGGCTGTGGCCGATCACCGCCGTCACCGGCGTATTGAGCCTGATCGGTCTGTTCGACCTGATGCAGAGCCCGCACGCGGTGCGCCGCAACTATCCGATCCTGGGCAACATCCGTTATCTGGTCGAAGGCATCCGCCCGGAAATCCGCCAGTACCTGCTGGAGTCCGACAGCGACGCCCTGCCCTTCTCCCGCGCCCAGCGTTCGCTGGTGTATTCGCGAGCGAAGAATGAAACCGCCGACAAGCCGTTCGGCACCCTGATCGACGTCTACCAATCCGGCTTCGAATTCATCGGCCACTCGATGCGCCCGGCGCCGTTGAGCGACCCGAGCAGTTTCCGCGTCACCGTCGGCGGCCCGCAGTGCACCCAGCCGTATTCGGCGTCGGTGTTCAATATCTCGGCCATGAGTTTCGGCTCCCTCAGCGCCAACGCGATCCGCGCGCTGAACCAGGGCGCGAAACTCGGCAATTTCGCCCACGACACCGGCGAAGGCAGCATCAGCCCTTATCACCGCGAACACGGCGGCGACCTGACCTGGGAACTGGGCAGCGGCTATTTCGGCTGCCGCACCAGCGACGGCCGCTTCGACCCGGAACGCTTCGCCGCCCAGGCGCAGACCCCGCAAGTGCGGATGATTGAAATCAAAATGAGCCAGGGTGCCAAACCCGGCCACGGCGGGATCCTGCCCAAGCACAAGGTGACCCAGGAAATCGCCGACACCCGCGGCATCCTGATGGGCGAAGACTGCATTTCACCGTCGCGACACAGCGCGTTCTCCACGCCGATCGAGATGATGCATTTCATCCAGCAACTGCGTGAACTGTCCGGCGGCAAACCGGTGGGCTTCAAGTTCTGCCTCGGCCATCCATGGGAATTCATGGGCATCGCCAAGGCCATGCTGGAAACCGGCATCCTGCCGGACTTCATCGTGGTCGACGGCAAGGAAGGTGGCACCGGCGCCGCGCCGGTGGAGTTCACCGACCACATCGGCGTGCCGATGCGCGAAGGCCTGCTGTTCGTACACAACACCCTGGTCGGTCTGAATCTGCGGGACAAGATCAAGCTCGGCGCCAGCGGCAAGATCGTCAGCGCCTTCGACATCGCCAGCGTGCTGGCCATCGGCGCCGACTGGGCCAACTCGGCGCGCGGCTTCATGTTCGCCATCGGCTGCATCCAGTCGCAAAGCTGCCACACCAACAAATGCCCGACCGGCGTCGCCACCCAGGACACCCTGCGCCAACGCGCACTGGTGGTGCCGGACAAGGCCCAGCGGGTCTACAACTTCCACCGCAATACGCTCAAGGCCCTGGCGGAAATGCTCGCCGCCGCCGGCCTCGATCACCCGTCGCAACTGTCGGCCAAGCATCTGGTACGGCGCATGTCGGCCACCGAAATCAAACTGTTCTCGCAGCTGCATGTGTTCCTGAAACCGGGGGAACTGCTCACCGGGGAAGTGAACGGCGAGTTCTATTCGCGGATGTGGCAGATGGCGCGGGCGGACAGTTTTGAGCCGCAGGAAATTGCGGCTGCCTGAGAATCAAACCGGCGCACTCCCTTTACAGATGTTGCGCCGGTCTCCCTTAATATAGGCCATCCTGAAAAGCGGGTAATACGCACGTTTTAAGTGCCTCAACGCCTGGAGATACAATCAGCTCCATCCCTGGACTTCAACAGTGCGATGGAGCTTTGCTGATAATCGTTTTTTTCAACCACCATCGTATCCAACTGCTTTGAGTAACTGCTTAATTCATCAGCATCCGGATCGATTACATAGAAACAAGGCCCCGTACTCCCTGCTTTCAGTTGCCTCTTCAACTCCTCGAAGGATTTTGTACGAACCGACGACCCCAGTATCTGGAGATAATCGGAGTAAACCGAGTTGGCATAGACTGGTAAATCTCTACCCTCCTCCATTACTTTTTTCACGGGTGATCGCAGATCGCTCTCAATTCTGAACTGGCTGCGATCCGGGTCACTCAAAATAAACGAAGCGGAAACTCCACAAACGAATATCAACATCGTCCACCTGACAAAACCATCACGTACCAGACCAAAACCGTACGACACTAAAACAATTGTTATCGGAAGAAAAACCATTGCATTTTTCAGAGTCAGGATTGGCGTAAAAAACAATGACCTTAGGTAAGCCACCGTCACACCAAAGAACCAGCAAAACAACAAAACCTTCAAAACATCCTTCTTATCCTGAACCCGAAACAACTTCACCAGCGCGAGAACCAGCAAGAACAGACACAGCAGCACTACCGGCAAACTTCCGAACTGCACGACAAACATATCTATAAAAAAACTTTCTGCCGGTTTTTTTATCCACGTCCCGGTCCTGCCAAAGTTTTTCAACAGGTACTGGAACAGTGGAATCAATGAGCTGCAGATCAGCAGTCCAGCGATAGCACTCGCACTAAACAAACGCCTTTCAAAACCAGCTCGAATAGAAAAATAAATTAAAAGAAAAAGCTGCGCCGCCATCGGAAGAAAACCAAAGTAATGGGTGTTCACAAGCATTGAGCCAACAACTGAATACAACAAAACAGTTCTGAAATTTTGTGTCTCAAGCAAATTGAAAAACATCAGGAGCGACCACACCATCAACAAGACCAGAAGACTGTAAGATCTTGTTTCTTGCGCTTCGACGACAAGAATAAAGCTGACCGTGCTCAACAAGGCTGCAATCACGCCAACCCGACGATTAAACAACGCCGCCCCCAAGCAATACATTGAAGGAATTACTGCAACACTCAAGACAAGCGAAAAAATCCGTCCCACCCGTTCCCCATAACCAAAAACCTGATGCACGAGCCAAAGCAAGATCTGATACAGCGGCGGATGAACATCTTCGACGGTCAGCTGAAAAACGGTATTTAAACTATTAGCCGGATTACTGACATTAACGCTAAAGACTTCATCAAACCAAAGACTCCGCTCAAACAGGCCATGGCCTCTCAAGACCCCTCCAATTATCACAAAAATTAATAATGCGACGTGTTCTCTCTGCACCACACTGATTGCTTTTGAAAACATGAACCTCTCCTGTGTTCCGGCGCTGCACCTGCGATTGGAGTATTTATTGTTTGATGTCTACAAACATTACTGCACCCAAACCGACTGCCAGCCACAGCGTGACGAGCCGCAACAAGACTGTTGCCGCAATGGAATCCGGTAAACCGACACCATCCGAAACCAGCAGCCCCACCATCACCGCTTCAGCACTGCCCAACCCACCGGGCATGAAACTCAGCGCGCCGGCCAGCATCGAAACGGCATAAATAAAAATCGCGGATATCAGAGTTACGTCTGCCTTCATCGCCAGCAAAATCCAGTAAAACGCCAACCCTTCCAATCCCCATGCCAGGACGCTCAACAGCGTCGCGCCAATCTGGCGGCCTGGGGTGTGGCAGCTGCGAGACTGATGCAACACATGAACGCAATGGCGTAGTAACCGGGAAAACCAGCCGTGCCGGTGCTCGATGCGCCGATCAATCGCGCTGACAAGACCCGACCGGGACACGAGCAACATGCAGCAGGCCAGCAGCACCAGACAGGCGACAATCATCGACAGCCATTCGGGATGAGCGCTCAAACCCAAAAGAGCCAGCGCAACTATCCCCAGCAAGTCGGAAAGTCGTTCACTGAACAACGCAGCAAAACTGTGCACGTAAGGCACATCCCAACGCTTGAGCAGGACGCCGCGCAACGCCTCGCCAGCCTTGCCAGGGGTGGTGGTCAGGGCGAACCCCGCCAGGTAGATTTTCAGGCTTGGCCACCATGGCATCGGATGGCGCAAGGCATTGAGATAAACCTGCCAACGCAAAAAGCGAAGACCGTAGCCAAGCAGAACCAGCCCGATGATTTTCCCTGCCTCCCACCCTC
>NZ_NEII01000005.1:0-400730 GCF_002112685.1 Pseudomonas sp. R15(2017) | reverse complement strand
CGTCTACGAAGACCGCAAAGTCGAAGCCCGCGCCAACGACCACCTGACCGTGGGCGTGAACCAGCACATCAAGATCGGCACCGGGCAATTCATCGACGCGGGGCAGGAAATTCACCTGAGCAGTGGCATGAAAGTGGTGCTGGAGGCTGGGGCTGAGCTGACGCTGGTCGGTGGGGGCAGCTTCATCAAGATCGATGGCGGCGGCGTGACCATGAGTGGGCCGGCGATCAACATCAACTCCGGTGGTGGACCGGGCAGCGGCACCGGCGCCGCCCCGTTGATGCCGGGGCCGTTGAAGCAGGCGGATACGGACAAGGCCGGGAAGTTGTTGGTGCCGGCCATGCTCAATCCGTTTGTACGAAAAAGCATGCAAGGCCTTCCCCTTGTTCCTGTCTGCGGAAAGCAATCCAACGGCGCTTGCTCACGAGAGGTTTGCCCATGTCTGCATGGCTGAGTCAATTCCTTGAACTACCAGTAGCCGCAGCGCCTTCGAGCAGCGGTGGAAGCCGTTCTCTGTATTGCATTATCGACAGTGTCCGCCAGCCCCACGCCCTCGAGCAGCTCTATCAGCAATCCGACCTGAACGGAGTGGAAAAACTGTTTCAGGACACGCCTTTTGCTGAAATGAATGATGTCAGCCCGCTTTGGCTTCAATTGAAACCGGGAAGCGCCGCAGCAACCAAGGCCATTGAACTGTGCCGGGAGAATCGTTCAGGCATGCTTCTGACCTCCAGCGATACACCGGAAAACTCCTTACTGCATGCCCGTCGTCTGTTGCGAATGAACTCCCAATCCTACGGAGACTCTCTGGCGCGGTTCTACGACCCGGCTTTCTGGAGCGCATTAGCAATGACCGCCCCCGCACAGGCTCTCTACGGCCCATGGGAAAGTGTCCATACGCCGCCGGCTCATGTCGAAGATCAGAAATGGCGAACCTGGGAACGACCACACGACGCCAACGGCGCGAAAGATGAGCTCAGGTATCCCCTGCAATTGCACGACGACACGCTTGCCGCGTTCGATGAAATCCGCTGGTGGTATTGGATCAGGTCCCGGGAGGCTGAATCAGCCAATGGGTTGCCCGACAGTGAACTACCTGTGGTGTCGGAAAATTTGCAGTTACTGGTAGATCACGGCATTGACGAGGGGCGGCATCTTGAGCGCTTGCTGCCGCAACTGAGGCAGAGCCCTTTACAAGAACGCACCGACGCCATGAACGTGCTGAGCAGCGAGATGCCGGCATTCGAGAAAGTACAACGACTGGAAGTCTGAGATGACAGGTACGTCCGAACAAACAACCCCGCAAGAGCCCACACCAGTCGTTATACCGGCGGATCCGCCAAAGGCGCCCGTTGATGCCGAGACGTTCTGCAAGGACAAGAAGCCAGGTTGCAGCAGTAGCTACGACGACATCATCTACGTCACCGGCCAGCGCCGATTCTGGCTGCTGCCCAAGCGCACGTCGGAAAAGCTGAAGGAAAGCGTCAGCCTGCTCAAACAGAAGACCGTCGACGCAGACAAAGCCACTCGCATGAGCAACATCGCCGATGCCGGATTGATGGAGTACTTCCTCACACCGGGGCCCGAAGCCTTTCTCGAAGGCGAGCAACGTAGCAGTTACCTGGAGTCGAAGTCGGCAATCCCCGAAGACACTACCAAAAAAGCCCAATGCCGTAAGGATTGGGAGGCGGCAAAAGCCAAAGGTGACAACGACGCTACGATGCATGCCGAGCGCGAGATGTTCCACGCCGGACAACGCATCGAGAAAAACCAGAAAAACATGGAAACCCTCGAAAAAGTATCCGACGCGAAAGCAAAAACGTTGGGGTACAAACGAGAAAATGGGATCTTCTATACCCCGCGTGCGCTAAAGGCTCGTGACGCCATCGACAAGTACATTGAAGAGCGTGACAAGGCCAAAGCCCATGGCTACAAAATGTTCGACCCAGGCACCAAGAAAATCGCTTCCGCCTGGGAGCACTTGAAAGACTACAAGGCGCTATACAAAAAACTGATTGAAACCGGTGAAGTCGATAGGAAGGCGTTGAGGGGTGTACAACTCAACATCCTTGCGTTGAAAGACTTGATGTCCAAGTACATCAACTCCATCGTGGAACTCGCTGAATGCGGGATCGCGGTTCCCGAGTTCGCCCTCAGCCCCGACGACCAGTATGCGGGTACAGAAGACTTCCAAGCCTTCGTAGAGCTGACCACCAAGCGAGATGAACTCGAAAAAAAAATTGAAGACCGCTATTCCCAGTGGGTCTCGGCCACTGGAGGCAAATCCGCGCCACCCGGCGTGCTCTTCGCCAAGTTGAGAGATCAGTGGTACGAGCTGAATACCGAAGCAGAGCGGATTCAGACGACCGCCGAAGCCCGCGTGCGGGAAATCCGGCCCCCTCGCATGTTTCTCTGGGAACCCGAAACCTATAAGCCAAAACCGATTGAGCGCCTTGCCAAGACCAACATTCCTTTGCGCGAACTCAGCAGCGCGTCGTCGACAACGATCCTGAACCACATCAGCCTCAAGCACTTGGCTCAGGTCAGCGGCAATGCATTCAAGGGGCAACTGAAAGAGCTTGCCACCAGCTTGCCCAAGTCAATCGCCAAAGAGGCCGACGACGATCGTGTTTTCAGTGACTGGCTCAATCAGGAGGGCGCACTTCAATTCGATGAAAAAGGTCCGTGGTTCGACGAGCATGGCTTGTTCGTGCCCGACAAATTCTTCGCTGCGCTGGAGGCCAAAGGCTACAGAGTTGAAAGCATCAAGGCTGAAGACAAGCGCAAACGTTGGGGTGAAAACCTCAAAGCGATGGTGTTCGAAGACAAACAGCTTCGTAATCTCATGCTTTTTGACAACAGCCCGCAGGCCCAACTGGTCAGATGCTTACTCCCAGAAGGCGCCAACCTGCTGACAGAAGTCAAAATGGAAGGCCCCACCTGGAAAAATGGCGCCCCGCAAATTGCCAACGTTGAAGTCGCTCTGGATGTAACCGCATGGCGCGGAGAAGTGACCCTGCTGAAGGTCGAGTTGCCAAAACGGGTCAAGGCTGAACCCTGGACCGCCAAATACAAGGCTCACGATGGCAGTATCCGCAGCGTCAATTTCGGCAAGTTGTCTTTGGATCTGGAAGCCAAGGCCTGGGGCTTCGCCGGCGCCAGCCTGATGCTGTCACGCGATCTGTCTTTGGATCAAAAAACCGGTTACACCAGCCTTGTTGGCGTGGACGTTGCCGAGAAAACCGGCGAGGTGGGCAAGTACGAAGTGTTTGCTGGCGCTCAGGCTGGATGCAAGGTGACGGGCAAATTGTTCTGGTGCCCGCCTCCCGGCGTTCTCCCGCCTGCGCCAGTGCCGAACCGTCTGGCAGCCAACCAATGGCGCCCGTTGGCAAAACTGGAAGTCGAAATGGCGGTGGCGGTCGGTGCCGGTATTTCGGGAGACCTGAACCTGCGAGTGCACGACGGACGTCTTTTGCTGTCGATCAAAGGCGCGCTCGTTTGGGGCGCTGGGGTCAAAGGCTATTTGACCTTTGAGGTCGGATACGAAAGCATCGTAGCCCTGACGGAACTGGTGCGACAGGAAATGGCCGCGAACCAATACAAGGATCTGGAGTGGGTGGAAACCGAAGCCTTGGCCTACGTGAAAAAACTGAGCTTCCTCGGCGCCACGGGAATTGATGTGGCGTTTGCGTATGTGCGTGGGTATGCAATTGTTAAAGAGATTTTTGATGCTCTTACTGCGGGGGATCGTGGGGGGCAGATTGCTTATACGCTCGGTAGAAATGAAAATAGGCAAGAAATGCAGGATTGGGTTTACAACCTGCAGCCACAGGCTTTTGGGCCACTTTTGCTGGCATTGAGTGCCCCACCAAAACCATTTACCGTTGAAGAAGATTCAAAGGAAGAACAGAGCTTCAATGAAGACCAAGCACACCTGTTGCAGCAACAGGCAATTGAACGATGCCTAGGGTGGATATCTAGTAAGCCTGATGCAAATCAACAGTTTGAAGAAGCAATTATCTGCATGAATCGAGACGGTGCACGACCTGGCCAAGCTGGGCTCGCATACTGTAAAAACAAAGCAAAACTTGATTTGTTCATGGCCGAGCGAGTACTTGGACTCACCGAAACCAACAATGTAATGCGAGCCAGATACAAAGATCGGGTATCGAAGCTCGGACTTCGTTTAAATAAACATTGCGACTATAGCACCGTATATAAAGGGCCTGCTTTCGCGCCAGTCCAAGGTATAAACGTCACTTATAAAGGACCAAACATTGATTAAGCGAGCTACTTTAGGCTGTCTAATTTTAATGTTCCTATCCTGTGCTTCTGCCGGACAGTTGACAGAAACTCAGACGGCAGCCAGAAATAAGGGTATTGCTCTTTACCAACAAAGCGCATGGACTTCCTCACAACCATTTTTAAAAACCGCCGCTGAAGCTGGCGACCGTAACGCTCAGTATTTTTTAGGCGAGGCGATACGACTGAGTAATCGTTACATGACGGACGAAGCCAAAAAATGGTATGAGGCCGCCGCCGAGCAGGGCGACCTTTACGCCATGCTACGTCTCAGCAATAAAAATGATCTGTGCACGGTATTGGAAGAGTGCACAGGTAAAAATAGTGAAGAATGGAGGGCGCATGCGATAAAAGTCGCTCGTGAGCGTGCAGACAAAGGTGACACAGAGGCAATGATCGTGCTGTTTACGGCCAAACAAGGATTGGAATGGCTAGAAAGGGCTGCGGAATCTGGTGATAGCTATGCTCAGCAATTACTCGCCAGTGCCTATAAAAGAGGACAGGGCTGGTTCCTGATTCCAGGCAGTCGCGAGAAAGCAATAGAAAAGTGGTTTAAAGCATCGGCTGAAGGCGGCTACCCTCCGGGCATGTACCTCTATGCAAACTATCTGTATGAACACAATGGAAGCAAAGAGGAAGTAGGACGTTGGCTTAAAAAAACGGCCGAATCCGGTCATATTGAGGCACTAGGAGGGTACGCCTTAAACATCGCACACTTACCAGATAGTTATGGATTCCCTCTAGACTTAGTTAAAGCCTACGGATTTACATATTTAATATCAAACCTTAAAGGTGGGGCGACTTCTCCTGAAGAGGCAAGACTCAACCTTCCAGAAATAGCAAAAAAAATGCAACCCAAGGAAATTGAACTTGGAATTTCCTTTGCAAAGGAATGGGAAAAAACACACCCGCCACTCTCCTATTTCGATCCTATATACGGCTATTAAGACCTAGCAAACACAAGAAAGGCCAGCGCCCCCCCTAAAGCTGGCCATTTTCAAAAAGCAATATACTCCCAACAGAAAAAGAGGTGACAGATTTAACTTTGATTCAGAAAATTCTCGCCATAATTTCATGCTCAATTTTATTTCCCGACTCAGTTTTTGCCAAACTAACTACTGAGCAAGAGGCCGCAAAAGAAAAAGGCATTTTACTTCACCAACAAAGTGACTGGTACGACTCCCAACCGCTACTCAAAATTGCGGCAGAGAGTGGAGATAGTGTTGCACAGTACTATCTAGGAGAAGCCATTCGTCTTAGTAAACGCTACATAACAGAAGACGCAAAGAAATGGTACGAGGCAGCAGCCAGCCAAGGTGACCTTTACGCAATGCTACGTCTAAGCAATACAGATGATCTATGTAAAGAAATGGGTAGCTGTGCCGGGAAAAGTGGTGAAGAGTGGCGAGAGCATGCTTTGAGGATTGCAAAAGAACGTGCCGAAAAAGGTGATTCTGAAGCAATGACTGTTTTATTCACAGCGAAGCAAGGTTTGGAGTGGCTGGAAAGAGCGGCAAACGCTGGTAACGGGTTTGCCCAGAAAGTCCTTGCAGGGGTTTACCAAGACGGTGGCGGATGGTTCCTGACTCCAGGTAGTCGCGAGAAAGCTGTTGAGAAATGGTTTAAAGCCTCAGCCGAGAGTGGTTATGCGCCTGGCATGTATCTTTATGCAAACTTCTTGTATGAACACAACGCAAGTAAAGAAGAAGTTGGATACTGGATTGAGAAGGCTGCTGAGATGGGCCATATCGATGCTGCGGGTGGGTATGCTTTGACGGTAGCCCATCTTCCTGACAGCTACGGTTTTCCATTGGATTTAGTGAAAGCTTACGGAATAACCTACCTTATCTCGAAACTAGAGGGTGGTGGAGTCGCTCCGGAAGATGCTCGCAGAAGCCTCCCAGAAATAGCAGAAAAAATGACTCCAGAAGAAATTAACAAAGGAATTTCTTTCGCAAGAGAGTGGGAAACAGAGCATCCTGCTCTATCTTATTTTTTCCCACCTTACGGCTACTGAAGTATGGGTTACAGATTTATTTGCTCAGCCCCTCCACGGAGCACTGGGCGAAACCCAGTGCCGCACTGGTGAAAGCCAATAAGTTGGTCAAAGCGCCAGGGGCAAGAAAGTCGCGACCTTTATAGAGGCCCGCAAGACCGTAGTGTTGCACTGATGAACATCCGGCGAGCGATGCTCGATCCTCGCCGGGGACTCGTCAAACCTTTTGATTACGCAACCGCCACCCTCACCTGCCTCTCCAGCTCCACCTTCAACCCCGGCTCCAGCTTCAACTGCCGCGCCAGTTCATCCAGATAGCTCTTCTCCATGAAGTTCTCCTCATCCACCATCATCACGCTCGCCACGTACATCTCGGCGGCCATTTCCGGTGTGCTTGCCGCGCGGGCGACGTCGGTGGGGTCGAGGGGTTTGTTGAGTTCGGCGTGGAGCCAGTGTTTGAGCTCCTGATCGTTGTCGAGTTTGGTGAACTCGCCTTCGATCAGTTGGCGTTCGCGGTCGTCGATGTGGCCGTCGGCCTTGGCGGCGGCGACCAGGGCTTTGAGGATCGCCTGGCTGTGTTGTTCGACTTGCGCCGGTGGCAGGCGATCGACGGTTTGCGGTTGGCTTTGTGGGGCAGTGCCTTTTTGGGCGTTCCAGTTGCCGTAGGCTTTGTAGGCGATCACGCCCAGTGCGGCGAGGCCGCCGTAGAGGGCGACTTTACCGCCGACCTTGCGGGCCTTTTTACTGCCCAGCAGCAGGCCCATGGCCCCGGCCGCCAAGGCACCGCCGCCTGCGCCTGACAGCAAGCCGCCGAGTGCGCCGTTACTGGAAGATCCGCCCAGCAAGCCGCCCAAACCACCGGCAGCCGGTTTGTTCTGCGCCCCGCCCGCCTTGTTCTGCAGCAGATCCTGGCCGGACTTGAGGAGTTGATCGAGCAATCCACGGGTGTTCATGTTCCGTCTCCAAGCAGGGGGTTATCCGGATCAATAAGGCCCTCAGCCTAGTTCGAAAGTGCCCGTCACTTGGGTGCGAGTGTGCTTCCAGATGTTGCCTGGCCCACCGCAGCCCTTCGCGAAAATAGATATACACTCGAGGCAATCTATAAAAACCGCCCACCGGGTAAACCTTCCATGATGACCTTGCGTCAGATCCGCCATTTCATCGCCGTGGCCGAGACCGGCTCGATCTCCGCCGCTGCGCAAACCGCGTTCATTTCCCAATCGACCCTGACCCTGGCCATCCAGCAACTGGAGGAAGAGATCGGCGTCAGCCTGTTCAATCGCCACGCCAAGGGTATGACGCTCACCCATCAGGGCCACCAGTTCCTGCGCCAGGCGCACCTGATTCTGGCGACCGTGGACAACGCCAAACGCAGCCTGCAACAGAGTACCGATCAGGTCGCCGGGCAGTTGATCGTCGGGGTGACCAGTCTGGTGGCCGGTTATTACCTGGCGGATTTGCTCACCCGTTTTCAGCGCGCCTATCCCAATGTCGAGATCCGGGTGATGGAGGACGAGCGGCCGTACATCGAGCATCTGCTGGTCAGCGGCGAGATCGATGTAGGGGTGCTGATCCTCTCCAACCTCGAAGACCGCCACGCGTTGCAGACCGAAGTGCTGACCCACTCACCACATCGTTTGTGGCTGCCGGCCCAGCATCCGCTGCTGGAACACGACAGTATCAACCTTGCCGATGTCGCCCGGGAGCCGTTGATTCAACTGAACGTCGACGAGATGGATCGCAACGCCCAACGCCTGTGGCGCGGCGCCGGACTACAACCGAAGATCACCCTCAGAACCGCGTCCACCGAAGCAGTACGAAGTCTGGTGGCAGCGGGGCTCGGCGTGTCGATCCAGCCGGACATGACCTACCGACCGTGGTCGCTGGAAGGCGACATCATCGAGGCGCGACCAATTGCCGACCTCAACCAGACCCTCGACGTCGGTCTGGCCTGGCGTCGCGGCACCGCCCGCCCCGCGCTGGTCGATCCGTTCCTGACTGTGGCCCGCGAGCAGCCGCACGGCGGACGCAAGCCATCTATTTAATCGAATGCCACCTTCAGTATTTAGAATTTGTCGACCCCGGAGCCGCGCACTAGTCTTGCTGCATCTATAAGACGGTCGGCTCCCGGAACAGGGAGCAACATGGCCATACAAGAAAAGAGATCACGGAAAATGGCTGGCGCGCAGACCCACATGCACACCGCGTTGCTGATCGACGGCGAACTGGTCGCTGGCCAGGGTTTTGTCGAACCGATCCTCAAACCGGCCACCGGCGAAGTCCTGACTCAGATCGCCGAAGCCAGCACCGAGCAAGTCGAAGCCGCCATCCTTGCCGCCCACAGCGCCTTTGCCGAGTGGTCGCGCACCACCCCGCAACAACGTTCGAACCTGCTGCTGGAAATCGCCAACGCCGTCGAAAAACACGCCGATCACCTCGCCCGTCTCGAAGCCCTGAACTGCGGCAAGCCGCTGCATCTGGCGCGGCAGGACGATTTGACCGCCACGGTCGATGTGTTTCGCTTCTTCGCCGGCGCCGTGCGCTGCCAGACCGGTCAGCTCAGCGGTGAATACGTTCCGGGCTACACCAGCATGGTGCGCCGCGATCCGATTGGCGTCGTCGCCTCGATTGCACCGTGGAACTACCCGATCATGATGGCCGCGTGGAAGATCGCCCCGGCCCTCGCCGCCGGCAATACGCTGGTGTTCAAACCGTCCGAGCACACGCCGCTGTCGATTCTGGCGCTGGCTCCGGCGCTGGCCGAAATCCTGCCGCGCGGGGTGATCAACATCGTTTGCGGTGGCGGCGAAGGGGTTGGCAGTCACTTGGTCGGGCATCCGAAAGTGCGCATGGTGTCGCTGACCGGCGATATCGTCACCGGCCAGAAAATCCTCCAGGCCGCTGCCAAAACCCTGAAACGCACCCACCTCGAACTCGGTGGCAAGGCGCCAGTGATCGTCTGCAATGACGCCGATCTGAAAGCCGTGGTCAAAGGCGTGCGTACTTATGGCTACTACAACGCCGGGCAGGACTGCACGGCGGCTTGCCGGATCTACGCCCAAGCCGGGATTCACGACAAATTGGTCGCCGAGCTCGGTGCGGCGGTCAGCAGCTTGCGCTTTGCCGGCAAACGCGATGCAGATAACGAAATCGGCCCGCTGATCAGCACCCGCCAGCGCGACCGCGTGGCCAGTTTCGTCGAACGCGCCCTCGGTCAGCCGCACATCGAACGGGTGACCGGCGCAGCGGTGCATTCCGGCGCAGGGTTCTTCTATCAGCCAACCCTGCTGGCCGGTTGCAAACAGAGCGATGAAATCGTCCAGCGCGAAGTGTTCGGCCCGGTGGTCACCGTGACCCGCTTCGATGAACTCGCGCAGGCGGTGGACTGGGCCAACGACTCGGAATACGGCCTCGCTTCGTCGGTGTGGACCCAGAACCTGGACAAGGCGATGCAGGTCGCCGCACGCCTGCAATACGGCTGCACCTGGATCAACAGCCATTTCATGCTGGTCAGCGAAATGCCCCACGGCGGGCTGAAACGCTCCGGCTACGGCAAAGACTTATCCAGCGATTCGCTACAGGACTACAGCGTGGTGCGGCACATCATGGCCCGCCACGGCCAGCATCTCTGACTACGTTAATAACAAGCCGCTAACGGCATGCTTCACCGCGTTCACAACTGCCCCGACCATAATTTAAAGAAGAGGGTTCACCATGTTCGTGCACAAGACCGCACTGCTCAGTGCAATCACCACGGCCCTGCTGGCCAGCGCCAGCCTGCAGGCCGCCGAGCCGCTGAAAGCCGTCGGCGCCGGCGAAGGCCAGCTGGATATCGTCGCCTGGCCCGGCTACATCGAACGCGGTGAAAGCGACAAGGCCTACGACTGGGTGACCGGTTTCGAGAAGGAAACCGGTTGCAAGGTCAATGTGAAAACCGCCGCCACCTCTGACGAAATGGTCAGCCTGATGGCCAAGGGCGGTTACGACCTGGTGACGGCGTCGGGCGATGCCTCGTTGCGGTTGATCGTCGGCAAGCGTGTGCAGCCGATCAACACTGCGTTGATCCCGAACTGGAAATCCCTCGACCCACGCCTGAAAGACGCGCCGTGGTACGTGGTCAACAACCAGACCTACGGCACCCCGTACCAGTGGGGCCCGAACGTGCTGATGTACAACACCAACGTGTTCAAGACCGCGCCGACCAGCTGGAACGTGGTGTTCGACGCGCAGAACCTGCCCGACGGCAAGCCGAACAAGGGTCGCGTGCAGGCCTACGACGGCCCGATCTACATCGCCGATGCGGCGCTGTACCTGAAATCCACCAAGCCTGAGCTGGGGATCAAGGATCCGTACCAGCTCACCGAAGATCAGTACAAGGCTGTGCTGGAACTGTTGCGCGCCCAGCAGAAACTGATTCACCGCTACTGGCACGACACCACGGTGCAGATGAGCGACTTCAAGAACGAAGGCGTGGTCGCGTCCAGCGCCTGGCCGTACCAGGTCAACGGCTTGATCAACGAGAAACAGCCGATCGCGTCGACCGTGCCGAAAGAAGGCGCCACCGGTTGGGCCGATACCACCATGCTGCACGCCGAAGCCAAGCACCCGAACTGCGCCTACAAGTGGATGGACTGGTCGCTGCAGCCGAAAGTCCAGGGTGATGTGGCGGCATGGTTCGGTTCGTTGCCGGCGGTTCCGGCGGCTTGCCAGGGTAGCGAGCTGCTGGGTGCCGAGGGGTGCAAGACCAACGGGTTTGATCAGTTCGACAAGATCGCTTTCTGGAAAACACCGCAGGCTGAGGGTGGGAAGTTTGTGCCGTATAGCCGGTGGACGCAGGACTACATTGCGATTATGGGCGGTCGCTGACACGCCGCTCTAGCCCGATCGTTCCCACGCTCTGCGTGGGAATGCATCACCGGACGCTCCGCGTCCATTCGCAAGAGCTGACGCAGAGCGTCACGGGCTGCATTCCCACGCAGAGCGTGGGAACGATCAATTCGAATACTGTTTTTCAGAAGTCCAGGCAGGGCCGCTGCGACGGCCTTCGCCTTTTCGGAGCACCGCATCATGACGCTTGCAGTCCAGTTCACCAACGTTTCCCGGCAGTTCGGCGAGGTGAAGGCCGTTGACCGGGTTTCCATCGACATCCAGGACGGCGAGTTCTTTTCCATGCTCGGCCCTTCCGGTTCGGGCAAGACCACATGCCTGCGCCTGATCGCCGGGTTTGAGCAACCGAGCGCGGGCTCGATCCGCATTCACGGTGCCGAAGCCGCCGGTCTGCCGCCCTATCAACGCGACGTCAACACCGTGTTTCAGGATTACGCGCTGTTCCCGCACATGAACGTGCTGGACAACGTCGCCTACGGATTGAAAGTCAAAGGCGTAAACAAAACCGAACGCCACAAACGCGCCGAAGAAGCGTTGGACATGGTCGCCCTCGGCGGCTACGGTGCCCGTAAACCGGTGCAGTTGTCCGGCGGTCAGCGCCAGCGTGTCGCCCTCGCCCGCGCGCTGGTCAATCGCCCGCGAGTGCTGCTGCTCGACGAACCGTTGGGCGCTCTCGACCTGAAGCTGCGCGAACAGATGCAAAGCGAGCTGAAGAAGCTCCAACGTCAGCTCGGCATCACCTTCATCTTCGTCACCCACGATCAGACCGAAGCGTTGTCGATGTCCGACCGCGTGGCCGTGTTCAACAAGGGTCGCATCGAGCAGGTCGATACGCCGCGCAATCTGTACATGAAACCCACCACGACTTTCGTCGCCGAATTCGTCGGCACCTCGAACGTGATTCGCGGCGATCTGGCGCGCCAGCTCAGCGGTCATCCGCAGCCGTTTTCGATCCGCCCGGAACACGTGCGTTTCGCCGAAGGTCCGCTGGCCAGCCACGAGATCGAAGTCAGTGGTCTGCTCCACGACATTCAATATCAGGGCAGCGCCACACGCTATGAACTGACCCTGGAAAACGGCCAGACCCTGAGCATCAGCCAGGCCAACAATCAGTGGATCGACAGCAGCGCGCAGCACCAGACCGGTCAGCGCATCAGCGCTCGCTGGGCGCGGGAAGCGATGATTCCGTTGCACGACACCGTTGCGAGCGGGGTGTGACATGACCGCCCTCGCCCTCCCTCAATCGGCGCCGTTGCGCAGGTTTTCCAACCTGCTCTATCGCAAGCCGAATCTGTATCTGTCGATGCTGCTGGTGCCGCCGCTGTTGTGGTTCGGCGCGATCTATCTGGGCTCGCTGCTGGTGCTGTTGTGGCAAGGTTTCTACACCTTCGACGACTTCACCATGGCGGTCACGCCCGACCTGACCCTGGCCAACTTCGCGGCGCTTTTCCAGCCGTCGAACTTCGACATCATCCTGCGCACCCTGAGCATGGCCGTCGTGGTGTCGATCGCCAGCGCCATCGTCGCATTCCCGATTGCCTACTACATGGCGCGCTACACCAGCGGCAAGACCAAGGCATTTTTCTACATCGCGGTGATGATGCCGATGTGGGCCAGTTACATCGTCAAGGCCTACGCCTGGACGCTGCTGCTGGCCAAGGGCGGCGTGGCGCAGTGGTTCGTTCAGCACCTGGGGCTGGAGCCGGTTCTGCAGTTCATTCTGGGGATTCCCGGTGTCGGCGGCAGCACCTTGTCGACCTCGCACCTGGGGCGGTTCATGGTGTTCGTCTACATCTGGCTGCCGTTCATGATCCTGCCGATCCAGGCCTCGCTGGAGCGCCTGCCGCCGTCGTTGCTGCAAGCCTCCGCCGATCTCGGGGCCAAGCCGCGCCAGACTTTCATGCAGGTGATTCTGCCGCTGTCGGTGCCGGGGATTGCTGCCGGTTCGATCTTCACGTTTTCGCTGACCTTGGGCGACTTCATCGTGCCGCAACTGGTGGGCCCGCCGGGCTACTTCGTCGGCAGCATGGTCTACGCGCAACAGGGCGCAATCGGCAACATGCCGATGGCCGCAGCGTTCACGCTGGTGCCGATCGTGCTGATCGCAATCTACCTGTCCATCGTCAAACGACTGGGGGCCTTCGATGCACTCTGAAAAGGCTTCAATAGGCTTGCGCATTGCAGCCTGGGGCGGGCTGGTGTTTCTGCACTTCCCGATCCTGATCATCTTCCTCTACGCCTTCAACACCGAAGACGCGGCGTTCAGCTTTCCACCGAAAGGCTTCACGCTGCACTGGTTCAGTGTGGCGTTTTCGCGGCCTGACGTGCTGGAAGCGATCAAGCTGTCGTTGCAGATCGCGGCCATCGCCACACTGATCGCGATGGTGCTCGGCACCCTCGCTTCCGCTGCGCTTTATCGCCGGGATTTCTTCGGCAAGCAGGGCATTTCGCTGATGCTGATCCTGCCTATCGCACTGCCGGGGATCATCACCGGGATCGCGTTGCTGGCGACTTTCAAGACGTTGGGGATCGAGCCGGGAATGTTCACCATCATCGTCGGCCACGCGACCTTCTGCGTGGTGATCGTCTACAACAACGTCATCGCCCGTCTGCGCCGTACCTCGCACAGTCTGATCGAGGCGTCGATGGATCTCGGCGCCGACGGCTGGCAGACCTTTCGCTACATCATCCTGCCGAACCTCGGCTCGGCGCTGCTCGCCGGGGGCATGCTCGCGTTTGCGCTGTCGTTCGATGAAATCATCGTCACCACCTTCACCGCCGGCCATGAACGCACCTTGCCGCTGTGGTTGCTCAACCAGTTGAGCCGCCCTCGGGACGTGCCGGTGACCAACGTCGTGGCGATGCTCGTGATGCTGGTGACCATGCTGCCGATCCTCGGCGCCTACTACCTGACCCGGGGTGGCGAGAGCGTGGCCGGCAGCGGCGGCAAATGAATATCTAACAAACACCACAACTCCCTGTGGGAGCTGGCTTGCCAGCGATGACGGTGTGTCAGCCGCCATCAATTTTGAACGGGATGGCCTCATCGCGGGCAAGCCCGCTCCCACAGGATTCTCGATTCGGCCAGAAAAATAAAAGTGCTAGTGAGGACAACAACATGCAAACCAAACTCTTGATCAACGGCCAACTGGTCAACGGCGAAGGCCCGGCGCAACCGGTGCTCAACCCGGCGCGCGGTGACGTGCTGTTGGAAATCAACGAGGCCACCGAGGCCCAGGTCGATGCCGCCGTGCGCGCCGCCGACAGTGCCTTCGCCGAATGGTCGCAGACCACGCCGAAAGACCGTTCGCTGTTGCTGCTCAAACTCGCCGACGCCATCGAAGCCCACGGCGAAGAACTGGCGAAACTGGAATCGGACAACTGCGGAAAACCCTACAGTGCCGCGCTGAACGACGAGATCCCGGCAATTGCCGACGTGTTCCGTTTCTTCGCCGGTGCCAGCCGTTGCATGAGTGGTTCGGCCGGTGGCGAATACCTGCCCGGCCACACCTCGATGATCCGCCGTGACCCGGTGGGCGTGATCGCCTCCATCGCGCCGTGGAACTACCCGCTGATGATGGTCGCCTGGAAAATCGCCCCGGCCCTCGCCGCCGGTAATACCGTGGTACTCAAGCCGTCGGAACAAACCCCGCTGACCGCGTTGCGTCTGGCCGAACTGGCGTCGGACATTTTCCCGGCGGGTGTACTCAATCTGGTGTTCGGGCGTGGACCGAGCGTGGGCAGCCCGTTGGTAACTCATCCGAAAGTGCGCATGGTGTCGCTGACCGGCTCCATCGCCACCGGTTCGAACATCATTTCCAGCACCGCCGACAGCGTCAAACGCATGCACATGGAATTGGGCGGCAAGGCGCCGGTGATCATCTTCGACGACGCCGACATTGATGCGGCGGTCGAAGGCATTCGCACCTTCGGTTTCTACAACGCTGGCCAGGACTGCACCGCGGCGTGCCGGATCTACGCCCAGCAAGGCATCTACGACAAGTTCGTCGAGAAGCTCGGCGCGGCGGTCAGCAGCATCAAGTACGGCTTACAGGATGATCCGTCGACCGAACTCGGGCCGCTGATCACCGCCCAACATCGCGACCGCGTGGCCGGGTTTGTCGAACGCGCCGTGGCGCAACCGCACATTCGCTTGATCACTGGCGGCAAGGCTGTCGAAGGCAACGGTTTCTTCTTCGAACCAACGGTGCTGGCCGACGCCCAGCAGGACGATGAGATCGTCCGCCGCGAAGTGTTCGGGCCGGTGGTGTCGGTGACCAAATTCACCGATGAAGCCCAGGCGCTGGAATGGGTCAACGATTCGGACTACGGCCTGGCGTCTTCGGTGTGGACGGCGGATGTAGGACGCGCCCATCGCCTGTCCGCGCGGTTGCAGTACGGCTGCACCTGGGTGAATACCCACTTCATGCTTGTCAGCGAAATGCCTCATGGCGGTCAGAAACTGTCCGGCTACGGCAAGGACATGTCCATGTACGGGCTGGAGGACTACACCACGGTTCGGCATGTGATGTTCAAGCACTAAAAGCATCGCTGGCAAGCCAGCTCCCACAGGGTTCAGTGCAGCTCTAGTGGGAGCTGGCTTGCCAGCGATGGCGTCACTCCGGTTTCAGGAAGAAAACCGGCATTACGCACCACCAGGCATTCAAAACAATAACTACCGATCCGGGCGGCGCTCACCAAGCCCCGCCACGGTTTCGGCCATCCGAAATCTGCCGATTTCACGGAGCAAACACACATGAGTGCATCACCCGAACTCTCAGCCGCCGTTGCCGACAGCGATGCCGAACAACTGCGTCAACTGGGCTACACCTCCAACTTCAACCGCAGCATGAGCCTGTGGGAAAACTTCGCACTGGGCTTCACTTATCTGTCACCGGTTGTAGGGGTTTATACCCTGTTCGGCCTGTGTCTGGCCGCTGGCGGGCCACCGATGTTCTGGGCTTATTTGCTGGTCGGCTGCGGTCAGTTGCTGGTGTGCCTGATCTTCGGCGAAGTGGTGTCGCAGTTCCCGATTTCCGGCGGTGTCTATCCTTGGGCGCGTCGCTTGGTGGGCAAGAAATGGGCATGGATGGTCGGCTGGATCTACTCCATCGCCCTGTGCGTGACCATCGCCGCCGTTGCGGTCGGTGCCGGCCCGTACCTCGCCGCCATGCTGGGTTTTGAGCCGAGCAACAACACCAACATCGTCATCGCCCTGGTGCTGACGCTGTTCGCCACCCTGGTGAATCTCAGCGGCACCAAAGTGCTGGCGCGGATCGCCATGTTCGGCTTCCTCTGCGAACTGGTGGGCGCGGTGATCGTCGGCGTGTACCTGCTGATTTTCGAGCGTCACCAACCGATCAGCGTGCTGTTCAACACCTTCGATATCAGCGTCGACGGCTCCTACCTGCCGGCATTCCTCACCGCTTCATTGGCGGGGATGTTCCTCTACTACGGCTTCGAAGCCTGCGGCGACGTCGCCGAAGAAACCCCGAACCCGAGCGCAAAAATCCCGGTGGCCATGCGCATGACCATCTACATCGGCGGCATCGCGGCAATGTTCGCTTGCCTGGCGCTGATCCTCGCCGTGCCGGACATGCAAGCGGTGATCAACGGCACCGACAAAGACCCGGTCACCACCATCCTCAACAATGCCTTCGGCCCGGTGGGTTCGAAAGTGGTGATGGGCGTGGTGATGATTTCCTTCATCTCCTGCGTCATCAGCCTGCAAGCGGCGGCAAGTCGTCTGCTGTATTCCTACGCTCGCGATGAAATGGTCATCGGCAGCCGACTGCTGAAAAAGATTTCTCCTACGACCCAGGTGCCGGTTGCCGCCCTGTTCGTGTCCGGCGTCCTGCCCGGCCTGATCATCGCCCTCGGCTTATTCCTGCAAGACGCCGTGGCCACCATCGTCAGCTTCGCCGCCATCGGCATCTACCTCGCGTTCCAGATGATCGTCCTCGCCGCCCTGTACGCCCGCAGCAAAGGCTGGAAACCCAGCGGCAAGTTCACCCTCGGCGCCTGGGGCTGGCCGGTGAACATCGGCGCGCTGGTGTACGGCGTCGGCGCAATCATCAACATGGCCTGGCCCCGCACCCCGGATGCGGCGTGGTACATCAACTACGCGATGGTGCTGAGCACCGCGATCGTGATTGGGCTGGGGCTGGTTTATATGTGGATTGGCAAGCCGTATGACCATGGGAAGGCGCCGGCTGGGGATGCTTGGAAGGTGGGTCGGTAAAAGATTTTGGCCCCGGCACCGATAGAGTGCCGGGGTTCAAGAAAGCCGACGCAAAACATCAAAAGAAAAGCTCGGACTGATCGTATTTCAGCGAAGAAATACGATCGAACAGTTTGATTTTTTCGTTGGCTTTTTGCTTGGCGTGGTCAGACATGAATGCAATCAACTCTTCGAGCTGATTGACGTCACCCACCACTTTGAATTCCTTCTCCTTGTTGACGAAGACAAGGGACTTCTTCTTTCTCGACAACAGTTCTATGACGTTGCTGAGCGTACCGGTGCTCTTCGCATCCCATATCATCAAGCCGTAGTCAGCGGCTTCGGCCATCACCACGTCTTTCTCGGTGAAGAAGGCCCTCGATCCTTTGGAGTGTTTGGAGTCCACTGTTCTGGCGGGCCACTGTCCGAGGTTGTTCCGCGGTGCTGGACCACTACAGAACACTGTAGTTTTGGATCGCTCAAGACTCAGCAGATATTCCTGAATGGAGGTATCGGCACCACCTGCATCACCAACGACCACCTCGAATTCAGACGCAACGATATTACTGATACGCTCCTTAACCTTCGGATCAAGGTTCTTGATATTGATAGAGCCAGCAATAAATACAGTCGTCATTGAATTCACTTCCAGGTTAGCGCCGCTACGTAGATCTTCCCCACCTTCGGAAGAATCCTTTGAGCTGCCGCCCCCCACGGGGGATGCCGGAGATTCATAAAGGAAAAATCACGCTTCAGGTGCAGTCTGGCTGGCGGCCATACAAAAACAGGCATTTCCTACAGATGCAGGCTTCAAGAAGAAGCCACATTTCCTACGCTACGCGTCCACAGCGTAGACTTGGAGCCGCTAGCGCCTGACCGATAGGCTTTATCCCGTCGCTGCCCAATCAGCGGCCCGGGGTCGAAGCCGGTACATCATCAACATGGCGCAACTGCGTCCTCCATAGAAACCGAGGCTTTTTTGCCTTTCGGATTCGCGTTATGGCGGACCGTGTGGCGCGGGCCTCTCGGCTTCCATGTTGATCGAGAATGTTCCGACTTCGAACGCCGCACGGTTCGCCACCCAAATCTGTCGAAGGATTAGTGGCGGCTCTCATTTCAACATGGAGTAGAAATTGACTATGCACGCGCCAAATTCACCAGAGACCCAGACGCACTTTATCCCTACGGTCTTCACCCGCCACAACCGCTTCCTCCACGCCCTCCTGCTTGATCATCAAGCCTGGTTCTGCGCTCAAGATCTGGGCCGCATGATGGGCCATCCCTTGAACCCACGCGTCACGCTCAAACTCGACCCCGACCAACGCCGCACCGTTCGGCTGCGCAAGTACGGCAAAGTTGTCGAGACACCGATGGTCAGCGAATCCGGCATGTATGCGCTGCTGGTTCATCATTTCATCCCGGAAAACCGCAATCTGCGCCAATGGCTGAGCAATGAGGTGATTCCCATCCTGCGGGAAACCAGCTCAGCAATAGCGGAAAACTGCCCGAGCCTGAGCTCGATGCATTGGGCGGGCGTCACTGTGCCGCTGCTGCACTGGCAACAACAGGCCTGGGTGAAATGGCGGGACATGCCTGAGTTGATGCAGGCACAGCGTCCACGGTAAACCTCAAGAATGAAAAAGGGACGGACTTCACAGTCCGCCCCTTTGGTTTTTCACTTCAAAACCGCGAAACACTCCTCATCGCATCCACCAGATACCGCATCGCAATCCGGTCGCTTTCCGACAACTCCCGATAACGCTCCACCAGTTTCAGTTCATCGGGACTGAGCCGGCGTCTTCGCCGGACGTTGGTGAGGCAGGGAAAGATGCCCAACATTTCGGTGATGCCTTGTCCTTTTGTCATGGACGATGTCCTTTTCCAGTACGTCAGAAATTTTCGAAAACCGCATCGCCCTGCTCCTTTAAGCAGCGATTTGAGCCCTGCCGGTCGGATGAGTCGTGACCGGCGATGCCCATAGAATAGAAATTAAATCGGCGCTGAAAAGTGGTTTTTAGAGTAATTAGTCGAAAAAAGCAGATATGCCCTATAAATCAGAAAAGACTGTGGGATAAGTAACCGTAACGTCTTGTTTCATTGAGACGCTGTCGCCGTGATATCAATGAATTTTGCAAAATCGGCGAACCGATTAAGCTAGCGGGCATCTGTTACTAGTCCGTAGCGTTTGGCCGAAGGCTTGTCCGAACCGTAATTTCTGATCCAGTACGTGCCAGGAACGGCGCGGGATTGTCCACGACAGGTTGTATTTATGCACCGCAGGAATTTGCTCAAAGCGTCCATGGCCATTGCGGCTTACACCGGCCTTTCCGCCTCCGGCCTGCTCGCCGCACGCGCCTGGGCCGCCTCTGGCGGTGCCGCCGACGGTGAAGCACAGGCTTTCGACTTCGAAACGCTGAAGCGTCAGGCCAAACAACTGGCCGGCAACGCCTATCAGGACACCAAACAGGTGCTGCCGCCGACCCTGGCGACCATGACCCCGCAGAACTTCAATGCGATCCGCTACGACGGCGAGCATTCGCTGTGGAAGGAGAACAAGGGTCAGCTCGATGTGCAGTTCTTCCACGTCGGCATGGGTTTCCGTCAGCCGGTGCGCATGTACAGCGTCGATCCAAAGACCCGCACGGCCCGCGAGGTGCATTTCCGCCCTCAGCTGTTCAACTATGAGAACACCTCGGTCGACACCCAGCAGCTCAAGGGCGATCTGGGGTTTGCCGGTTTCAAGCTGTTCAAGGCGCCGGAACTGGATCGGCATGACGTGGTGTCGTTCCTCGGCGCCAGCTACTTCCGCGCGGTGGATGCCACTGGCCAATATGGCCTCTCCGCCCGTGGCCTGGCCGTGGACACCTACGCCAGGAAACGCGAAGAATTCCCTGACTTCACCAAGTTCTGGTTCGAGACGCCGGATCAGAACGCGACCCGCTTTGTGGTCTACGCCCTGCTCGACTCGCCGAGCGCGACCGGCGCCTATCGCTTCGACATCGATTGCCAGGCTGAGCGCGTGGTGATGGAAGTCGATGCTCACATCAACGCCCGCACCGCCATCGAACAACTGGGCATCGCGCCGATGACCAGCATGTTCAGTTGCGGCACCCACGAGCGCCGGATGTGCGACACCATCCACCCGCAAATCCATGACTCGGATCGTCTGGCCATGTGGCGCGGCAACGGCGAGTGGATCTGCCGCCCGCTGAACAACCCGGCAACCCTGCAATTCAACGCCTTCGCCGACACCGATCCGAAAGGTTTCGGTCTGGTGCAGACCGACCACGAATTCGCCAACTATCAGGACACCGTCGACTGGTACAGCAAGCGCCCGAGCCTGTGGGTAGAACCTACAACCGCGTGGGGCGAAGGCTCTATCGATCTGCTGGAAATTCCTACAACCGGCGAGACACTCGATAACATCGTTGCGTTCTGGACGCCAAAGAAACCGGTAGCCGCCGGCGATTCGCTGAACTACGGCTACAAGCTCTACTGGAGTGCCCTGCCACCGGTCGGCACACCACTGGCGCGGGTACATGCGACCCGTTCCGGCATGGGGGGCTTCGTCGAAGGCTGGGCTCCAGGCGAGCATTATCCGCCGGTCTGGGCCCGTCGTTTTGCCGTGGACTTCACCGGTGGTGGGCTTGATCGCCTGCCACAGGGCACCGGGATCGAACCGGTGGTCACTTGCTCCAACGGCAAGGTGCAGGACTTCAGCGTGCTGGTGCTGGATGACATCAAGGGCTACCGGATCCTGTTCGACTGGTACCCGACCAATGACAGCGTGGAGCCGGTTGAACTGCGTCTGTTCATCCGCACCAACGACCGCACGCTGAGCGAGACCTGGTTGTACCAGTACTTCCCACCGGCGCCGGACAAGCGCAAATACCCTTGATGATTCTCTGACGTCGGATCGGGCCTCATCGCTGGCAAGCCAGCTCCCACATGGATATCGATTGATCACAGAGTTTGTGTACAACCGAAAACCTGTGGGAGCGAGCTTGCTCGCGATGGCGTCACTCCAGGCGACAGTAAAAGTGGATATCGTGAGGTTCGAGTGCAAACAGCTCGGGATCCGGTTGCGCCAGCAACCGGCAACCCTGGCGCTGATAGAACTCCACGGTATTGCGCGACTCGGTCGCCGAGACGTACAGCGCCTCGGCGCCGATCCTCCGACCATGGGCGCAGGCCAAGGCAAACAACCGCCCGCCCAGCCCCTGTCCACGCCAGCCGCGGCTGATGTGCAGAAACTTCAACTGCCGCATCTTCAAACCCTGATTGTGAATAACCCGGTTATCCACAACCACTGCCGCCACCAGCGTCTCGCCATCGAAAATCCCGTGTAGCCACCCACCGCTGCGCCAGCATTTTTCCAATACCCGCGCATTTTCCTCCGCCTCCCCTTCGGGCCAGCCGCGCATGTCGAAACGCGCCGGATACAGAATCAACTCACCGTTTTCCACGCGATAGCATTCTTCGACCAACTCGCTGCGGTCGATCAGCGCCAGCAGCGGCAAGTCAGACTCAGTCAGCTCACGTTCGATCAACATCGCGTTCCATTCCTTTGCAATTCCGTACGGCAGGCAAGAAAAAAACCCGCCAGTTCAATGGCGGGTTTTATAGGCTTTGCGGCGGGTCGGAATCAATCCCGCAGATCAGACTCGTGAATCGGCTGATCCCGATGGGTCGCACGCTGATACTGCGCCGGCCACACCGCTTTGCGTCCCCCCAGGTCATCGTCGGCGTGCAGCGGCCAGTACGGATCACGCAGCAGCTCACGGGCGAGGAAGATGATGTCGGCCTGACAGGTCCGCAGAATGTGCTCGGCCTGGGCCGGCTCGGTAATCATTCCCACGGTGCCGGTGGCGATACCTGACTCCTTGCGCACTCGTTCGGCGAAGCGCGTCTGATATCCCGGCCCCACGGGGATTTCCGCGTTGACTGCCGTGCCGCCCGATGACACATCGATCAGATCAGCCCCCAAGGCTTTCAGGCGTCGCGCCAGCTCCACGGTTTCATCGGGATTCCAGCCGTCTTCCACCCAATCGGTAGCCGAAAGGCGCACGAACACCGGCAGTTCTTCCGGCCACACCGCGCGTACCGCCTCGGTCACTTGCAGCACCAGGCGAATACGGTTTTCGAACGAACCGCCATACTGGTCGCGGCGCTGATTACTCAGCGGTGATAGAAACTGGTGCAGCAGATAACCGTGCGCCGCATGCACCTCGACCACACTGAAACCGGCGGTCAGCGCACGTTTGGCTGCGGCCACGAAATCCTGAATGACCTGGGCGATCTGCCCTTCATCCAGCTGTTTCGGTTGGGTGTGTTGCGGGTCAAAGGCAATCGGCGAAGGCCCCACCGGGATCCAGCCACCGTCCTCCGGTTTGACGCTGCCATGTTTGCCGATCCACGGCCGATGGGTGCTGGCCTTGCGCCCGGCGTGGGCCAATTGAATGCCGGCCACTGCGCCCTGTGCGTTGATGAAACGGGTGATGCGTTGCAGGGGTAGGATCTGTTCGTCGTTCCACAGGCCCAGGTCTTCGGCGGTGATCCGCCCGTCGGCCGTGATTGCCGTGGCTTCGGTAAACACCAGGCCAGCGCCCCCCACGGCACGACTGCCGAGGTGCACCAGATGCCAGTCATTGGCCAGGCCATCGACGCTGGAATACTGGCACATGGGCGACACGGCGATGCGGTTGGACAGGGTCAGTTGGCGAAGGGTAAAGGGTTCAAGCAGCAGACTCATGGGGCACCTCTCAAATCAGTGGGCAGGCTCCAGGGTTCTGTTTGAAAAGTCGACGAGTGACAGGAAAAAGGTGCAGCACCCGCCCCCGCGGGCAAAAAATTCGACAAGACGTCACAAGGCCAATCAAGCAGTGCTTAGAGCCTAGTCGACATCCGGGGATGAGGGAGGGTTCCGAAATGAAACAGCACAATTGAAGATGCCTGCGCCCTTCAGTAAAGGGCGCAATGATCTTTAGCGCGGCTCGATATGAGCAATCATCAACTGCACGGTCTCATTGCCGCGAAACTCGTTGAGGTCGAGCTTGTAAGCCAGTTCGACCCATTTGATCGTCGGGTTCGGCCAGATATCGCGATCAATCCCGAACGCGATGCCATCAAGCTTCACCGAACCGCATTCGGTTTTCAGCACCACTTTCAGGTGCCGCTCACCCACAACCCGCTGCTCGACCAACTGGAACACCCCGTGAAACAGCGGTTCTGGAAAATGCTGGCCCCATGGCCCGGCGTGGCGCAGGGCACGAGCCAGCTCCAGATGAAACTCCTCGACCGCCAGCGTGCCGTCCGACAGCAGGCGCCCGGTCAGGTCCTCTTCGCGAAGTTGCCTACGCACCTCGGCGTCGAAGGCCTCGGCAAACAACGAAAAATTCTCCTGCGGCAAGGTCAGACCGGCCGCCATCGCATGGCCACCGTACTTGCTGATCAGATCCGGATGTTGTGCCGCGACCACGCTCAGCGCATCACGAATATGGAAACCCTGCACCGAACGGCCCGAGCCCTTGAGCAGGCCGTCGCCGGCATCGGCGAAGGCGATGGTCGGGCGGAAATACCGCTCCTTCATCCGCGAAGCCAGGATACCGATGACGCCCTGGTGCCATTCCGGATCGAACAGGCACAAACCGAACGGCATCGACTCGACCGGCAAGTCCTTGAGCTGGGCCAGCGCTTCACGCTGCATGCCTTGCTCGATGGATTTGCGGTCCTGATTCATGCCGTCCAGTTGTGCGGCCATTTCCCGGGCCAGCGCAGGGTCGTGGGTCAGCAGGCATTCGATGCCCAGGCTCATGTCATCCAGACGTCCCGCCGCGTTCAGGCGCGGGCCGACGATAAATCCGAGGTCGGTAGACGTAATGCGCGAAGCCTCACGCTTGGCCACTTCCAGGATCGCCTTGATCCCCGGCCGCGCACGTCCGGCGCGAATTCGCTCCAGACCCTGGTGCACCAGAATCCGGTTGTTGGCATCCAACGGCACCACGTCGGCAACGCTGCCCAGCGCCACCAGATCCAGCAGTTCGCCGATGTTTGGCTGCGGCTTGTTCTCGTACCAGCCAAGGCTGCGCAGACGTGCACGCAAAGCCATCAACACGTAGAAAATCACCCCGACCCCGGCCAGCGCCTTGCTCGGGAACTCGCAGCCGGGCTGGTTCGGATTGACCAGTGCATCGGCCTGCGGCAGTTCATCGCCGGGCAAGTGGTGGTCAGTAATCAAGACCTTCAGGCCATGGCGCTTCGCGGCCGCGACACCTTCAACGCTGGAAATACCGTTGTCGACGGTGATCAGCAACTGCGGCTCGCGGGTCATCGCGACTTCGACGATTTCCGGGGTCAGGCCGTACCCGTATTCGAAGCGGTTTGGCACCAGATAATCGACGTGCGCCGCGCCCAGCAGGCGCAAACCGAGCACGCCCACGGTGCTGGCCGTCGCGCCGTCGGCGTCGAAGTCGCCGACGATCAGGATCCGCTGCCGCTGCTCCAGCGCTGTCACCAGCAGGTCAACCGCCGCATCGATCCCTTTGAGCTGCTGGAACGGAATCAGCCGCGCCAGGCTCTTGTCCAGCTCCGCCTCGGACTGCACGCCCCGCGCCGCATACAGGCGGGTCAGCAGGGGTGGCAGTTCACCGAGAAACGGCAGAGTGGCGGGCAACGGGCGAGGATCGATACGCATGGGGTGACAGGAGCTTCTCTTGAATACGTGGGATTTTTCCGGAGTAGCGCGGACTTAACCGCGCTCACCCTGCAGCCAGGTGAGCTGGACTTCGTGTTGGCCACGGTCATCGGTGACGAAGATCGTGCCTTCGCTGATCATTACGTCCCACTTGATGACGCGGGGCATGTCCTTGGCCAGGGTTTCCAGCACTTCCTGCGGGACTGCGGCAATGTTGACGTTCTTCAGGTTCTTGATTGCCGGAATCACTTTGCCTTCCCAGACGCGCAGGCTGCCGTAGGCCAGCAGACTGGTGCGCTCGGTGCGACGGGAGCACCAGGTCAAGCGATCGGCGTCCGGTTGGCCGACTTCGATCCAGTGCAGGACACGGTCGTCCAGGCTCTTTTCCCACAGCGCAGGTTCATCCACGTCCGACAGACCACGACCGAACGACAGTTGCTCGTTGTACCAGAGCGCGTAGGCCAACAGCCGCACGGTCATGCGTTCTTCGGTTTCCGAAGGATGGCGGGCGATAGTCTGCTTCACGTTCTCGTAGACGCTACGGTCGAGGTCGGTGAGGTTCAGTTCGAATTTGTAGGTAGTGGACGGCTGGGCCATGAACGGGCTTCTTGATACGAGGAAAGTCGGCAAGTCTAACCGATGCTGTAGGCAATCCACGAATTGATGGCGATCAACCTTGCGCGACTGACAGCCGGCTATGTTAAAACGCTGTATCTGCTCAGCCTTGTCCTACAGGATCTCGCATGCCGTTCGCCAACAAACCGCTCAGCGGTCTGAAAGTCATTGAATTGGGTACTTTGATTGCCGGGCCGTTTGCCTCGCGCATCTGCGGCGAGTTCGGCGCCGAAGTGATCAAGATCGAGTCGCCGGATGGCGGTGATCCATTGCGCAAATGGCGCAAATTGTACGAAGGCACATCGCTGTGGTGGTTCGTCCAGGCGCGCAACAAAAAGTCCCTGACGCTGAACCTGAAACACCCTGACGGCCTGGCGATTCTGAAAAAACTGCTCGGTGAAGCCGACATTCTGATCGAGAACTTCCGCCCCGGCGTACTGGAAAAACTCGGCCTGAGCTGGGAAACCCTGCACGCGCTGAACCCGAAACTGGTGATGGTGCGCCTGTCCGGTTTCGGCCAGACCGGGCCGATGAAAGATCAGCCAGGTTTCGGTGCGGTCGGCGAATCCATGGGCGGCCTGCGCTACATCACCGGTTTCGAAGACCGCCCGCCGGTACGCACCGGGATTTCCATCGGCGATTCGATTGCGGCTTTGTGGGGCGTGATCGGCGCGTTGATGGCCTTGCGTCATCGCGAGGTCAACGGCGGTCTCGGTCAGGTGGTCGATGTGGCGTTGTACGAAGCCATCTTCGCCATGATGGAAAGCATGGTCCCGGAGTTCGATGTGTTCGGATTCATTCGCGAGCGTACCGGCAACATCATGCCGGGCATCACACCCTCCTCGATCCACACCAGCGCCGACGGCAAACACGTGCAGATCGGCGCCAACGGTGATGCAATCTTCAAGCGCTTCATGCTGATCATCGGCCGTGAAGATCTGGCCAATGACGCGGCGCTGGCCAGCAATGACGGGCGCGACACTCGCCGCGACGAGCTATACGGCGTGATCGACCGCTGGGTCAATTCGCTGCCGCTGCAAACCGTGCTGGACCTGCTGAACGAGGCGGAAGTGCCCGCCAGCCGGATCTTCAGCGCCGAAGACATGTTCAACGATCCGCAGTACCTGGCCCGGGAAATGTTCCTGCAGGCCAAACTACCGGACGGCAAACCCTTCAAGATGCCAGGCATCGTGCCGAAACTCTCTGAGACACCCGGCTCGTCCGAATGGGTCGGACCGCAGCTCGGTGAACACAATGCGCAGGTACTCCACGATCTTGGCTACGACGAGAAGCAGATCGCCCGGCTGCGCGAAGACGGAGCCATCTGAGCTGAATCGCCTGATGCCCTCGGCCTCGAACCGCGCCCACCATTGGTGGACCTGGCGGTTGTTCGGCCTGCTATTCCTGCTGGTGCTGCCGGCGTGGGCGCAGGCCAAGCCAACGCTGATCTGGCTGCTGCGCGACCTGCCGCCGCTGACGATCTTCGAGGGTCCGAAAAAGGGCCAGGGCGTTATCGATCAATTGATGCCGATGCTGATTGCCGGCATGCCGCAATACGAACACACCTTGATGCGGGTCAATCGCGCCCGTGGCACTCAAATGCTGCATGAACATCCCTTCGCCTGCGATCCGTCGCTGATCTGGAACAAGGAACGGGCGCAATGGATCGCCTTCTCCATCCCCGCGTTTCGCGCTGTCAGCAATGGGCTTGTGGTGCGTCGGAAAGATCGCGAAGTGCTGGAGCCGTTTCTGGTCGACGATGAAGTCGACCTGTCGGCATTTCTGGCCAACGGCGAGCGAAAAGTCGGCGTGGTAGCCGAGCGCAGCTATGGCGAGTACATCGATGCACTGCTGCGCCAGGCGCCGAATGGCGCGTTGACACCCCATTACGGTAACGACGCACTCAGCAGCCTGTTGTCGATGCAGCGCCTGGGGCGTTTACAGGTGGTCCTGGGTTACTGGCCGGAAATCCGTTATCAGGCGCGGCAGGCCGAGATAGCCGAGGACGAATTGCTGTTCTTTGCAATTCGCGGCACAGACAAGTACCTGTCCGGCCATGTCGGCTGTACCGACACGACGGCGGGTCGACAGGCGATTACCGAGATCAATCAACTGTTGCGCACCCTGCCCCACGAGCATCTTGACCGGCTCTACGCCGACTGGCTTGACCCCGAGAGGCGTCAGGACTATCTGGAACAGGCGCGGATTTTCTTTCAGCAACAAGCCGCGCAGTGAAATCCGGGCAAAAAGAAACCCCGAGAAGTGGGGAGACGACTCGGGGTTAAACGTGGTCTGTATCAAAGACCCGTAGCAGCAAGCGACAAACACCGGAGCACAATGCTTGCTCCTGCTGTTACGGGGTCTGACTGATCTGGATGCAGGAAGGTTCCCACAAATGAATAATCAGTTTCAGAGGGCCGGGTGCTTGTCGAGGGCTGCGTTTCGCAACGCGGCGATCACACAGGGTTCCAGCCGGCCTTCGGCAATCAGGATGTCACGGTGCAGGCCGTCAACCACATCCGTCAGCTGGCGCTTGTCGCTCAGTTGCGCCTGATTGAATTCTCGCTCCACCACGATCGCGCCGCTGCCATTCTTCAAGGTCACCAGGCATTCGCCGTGGCGCCCCCGAGGGGTCAACGTCACCTGATACGGGCTCAGAGCCTCACCGAGCAATAGACTGATACTTTCCATCTCGATCTCCACTCAATAGTCCGAAAACACAGTGTCTGGGGCGTGTTCACTGTAAATGACCACCGGCCCGAGAGGAAAGTTCTGCCGGTCACCGGCCTCTCCCGGAGCGTCACCCGGCCTGACGAAGCATGCAGGCTGAAGATGACAGAAAAATAACCGTCCGCCTCATGCACTGAGCGGATGTCGGGGTGGCGACAGGTAGGTGTCCAGCAACTTGCGCATCAGCACCGCCGAAACCGGCGTAGGCAGCTTGCCCAGAAGCCTCACCCCGTCGTCCTCCACGAGGCTCTCCAGATCGGCCAGCAGGCTGGGGGCTACCGTCCCCAGCAAAATCAATGCTCGTGCCCTTTGTCGAACGACCAGATGGGTGATCAGGGCCAGTCCGTCACCGCCCTTGAGCTGGGGATTGCATATGGCGATATCGACCGCGCCGCGTCGTTCAAGTGAACGCTTTGCCGAATCCAGCGTAGGGGCGGTCAATACATCGTAGATGCCGATGGCGTTGAGCATCTGGTGCAACGCCATCAACTGGAACGGATCGGGTTCAAGCAGCAGTATTTTGAGCGAGCGCATGGGACGACCTCTGAAGCGACAAGGGCGGATTCTCGCCGCAGTGGCCTGTCACTCTAGGGCAGTCGTCCTAAGCCTCCCATCGGAAAAGTAATCAGGTTTTATAGGACTTTTCCCAACTTCAATGCGGACACCGACAACCGTTTTCCTTCCGCCGCTGGGTGATATCCGTCCAGCCACCCAGCAGACCGCGCAGCTTTCCGTCAGCACTGTAAAAGGGCACCGTCCATTGGTAAATCTGCCGCAGGCCACCCTTGAACAATAAATGCCGCTTGCAGAAGCGCGTCTTGCGCGTATGCATTTGCAACATGAACTCGTCGTGCAGCATCAATGCGGTAGCCTGTGGCAGTGCATCAAACTCGAACAGCATGCGTCCCAGCACCTGCTCCTGCCGGACCGAAAGCGCATCCTCATAACTTCGGTTGCACATGAGCAATCGGCCCTGCAGGTCACGAACGAACACCGGGTCGGGCATCGCATCGATCAATGCGTGCTGAAAGGCCAGTTGATCGCCCAGGTCCTTTTCCGCCTCACGTCGCTGCTTCACTTGGGCCGCCAGTCGACGGTTCCACACTATCGACAGCAGGCCAAACAGGCCCAGAACGCCCATTGCCCAGCAGCCCCACTCGATCATTCGTGCGCCGATCGAGGGGGCGGGCAAAGGGGAAACGCCTGCCAGCCATTTAAGACGCATGGACCGCAGCTCAGCCACCGAGAAAGCGCCCAAAGCCTTGTTGAGGATGCTCAGAAGCTCTGGCATTCCCTTGCGCACGGCCAGATGATCAGCCTCCCACTTGCCCTCCACCAGACCACCGACCTTGAGCAGGCCGGAGGGAAACAGCTGAGCACCTATCTCGTTTTCGATGGTGGCGTAGGCCTCTCCACTCTCGACCAGCGCGCGCGCTTCGGCATAGGTCTTGACGGAGCGGATTTCAATCGACGGGTAGTCGCGCCGGATACCTTCCTCCAGCGCATGCCTGGCCGGCAGCACCAGAACACGCTTGGCCAGGGTTTCAAGCGACTGAATTGCAGGCTCGCCCGCATGCCCGACAAACACCCACCCCGCCCCACCGAACGCATGACTGAAGTCCAGAAATGCCCGGCGCTCTTCGTTCATCGCCAGTGTCGTGCTGATGTCCGCGACACCACTTTGAAGCCGTTCGAGCATGTGATCGGTGGAGAACGACTCCTGATGGACGAACTGCAGTCCGGTCATGGCGCTGATGTGTTTGAGCACATCGTTGTTCAAACCGCTCCATTGGCCATGTTCATCCTGAAACAGATACAGCGGGTATTGCACCGACGCCACAGTCACCCGGGGGTTATCTCGAATCCACTGACGCTCATGCTCATCCAGTTCGATGGGCTTAACAGCCTCCACCGCATCGGCATGCTTCGCCAGATGGGCTGATTCGCTCCACTGCGACAGCCCGAAGCCCCCCAATAAAACCAACCAGCACAGCCCTGGTTTCAATCCTGAAAAAAACCGCATTGCCACATCCTTCATCATCGACTCGCCCGTCCTTCGTAGGCGAAACGCGCGCAGTGTGGCATGCAAAAACAAGAAAGCCCGTCAGGAGACGGGCTTCAAAATGTGACAGCTTTGCGCGCTTAAAGAGGCTTGCCGCGGTTGCCATGCTGACTGACAAAGGCCTGCACGGCTTTGAGCTCATTCGGCAGCACAGTGCAGCGCTCTTCTCTCTCAAACAAATCAGAAAGATGTGCAGGTAGTTCGAGAGCTTTTCCTACACCGGCTTTCTCCACCGCGTCCGGGAACTTGACCGGATGCGCCGTGCCCAGAATCACCATCGGAATGTCCAGGCTGCGACGGCATTCGCGAGCGGCTTTCACGCCAATCGCGGTGTGCGGATCCAGTACTTCACCGGTCTGTTCGTAGACTTCGGCGATGGTTTCGCAGGTTTGCGCATCGTCCACGGCCAGCGAATCGAACAACTTGCGAGCCTCGGTCCAGCGTTCCTGTTCGACGCTGAAACCGCCGCCCTGCTTGAACGAATCCATCAAGCCGGCAATCGCCGCGCCGTTGCGACCGTGCAGGTCGAACAGCAGGCGTTCGAAGTTCGACGAGACCATGATGTCCATCGACGGCGACAGCGTGGCGTGCAGGGTTTCCTTGACGTACTGGTTGCCGCTCATGAAGCGGTGCAGGATGTCATTGCGGTTGGTGGCGACGATCAACTGGTTGATCGGCAGGCCCATGTTGCGCGCCAGGTAACCGGCGAAGATGTCGCCGAAGTTACCGGTCGGCACCGAGAACGACACCGAACGCGCCGGGCCACCCAATTGCAGGGCCGCGTGGAAGTAGTAGACGATCTGGGCCATGATCCGCGCCCAGTTGATCGAGTTCACTGCAACCAGGCGAGTGCCCTTGAGGAAGCTCTGGTCGGCGAAGCTGGCCTTGACCATTTCCTGGCAGTCATCGAAGTTGCCTTCGATGGCGATGTTGTGGATGTTCTCACCGAGGATGGTGGTCATCTGCCGACGTTGCACTTCGGACACACGGTTGTGCGGGTGCAGGATAAAGATGTCGACGTTTTCGCAATGCTTGCAGCCTTCGATGGCGGCCGAACCGGTGTCACCGGAAGTGGCGCCGACGATCACCACGCGCTCGCCGCGCTTTTCCAGCACGTAGTCGAGCAGGCGACCGAGCAGTTGCAGGGCGAAGTCCTTGAACGCCAGGGTCGGGCCGTGGAACAGCTCCAGCACCCATTCGTTGCCGTTCAGCTGACGCAGCGGCGCAACGGCGTTGTGGGCAAACACACCGTAGGTTTCTTCAAGAATCTTTTTGAAATCGGCGTCCGGAATGCTGCCGGTGACGAACGGGCGCATCACGCGGAAAGCCAGCTCGTGATACGGCAGGCCGGCCCAGGAAGCGATTTCTTCCTGGGTGAAACGTGGCAGGTTTTCCGGGACGTACAGACCGCCGTCGGTGGCGAGACCGGCCAGCAGGACGTCTTCGAAATTCAGGGCCGGTGCCTGGCCGCGGGTACTGATGTAACGCATAGGGGCAAACCTTCGGTTTGAGCTTCAAGCTACGAGTTACAAGCTTCAAGTAAAAGCCGGACTGCTTTTCTCTTGTCGCTTGCAGCTCGAAGCTTGCAGCTGTTTCTGTTTAGTTCAAGTGCTCGACACGGATCCGCACAACCGGACCGACCACGCCCGCCAGCGCTTCGAGGGCGGCGATCGCGTCGTTGATGTGCTGCTCCAGCACGCGGTGGGTCAGCAGGATCATCGGCACCAGGCCGTCGTGTTCCTCGACTTCCTTCTGCATGATCGACTCGATGTTGATGCCGCGCTCCGAGAGGATGCTTGCCACCTGAGCCAATACGCCCGGATGGTCCTTGGCCTGAATGCGCAGGTAGTAGGCGCTTTCGCAGGCTTCGATCGGCAGGATCGGATGAGCCGACAGCGAGTCCGGCTGGAAGGCCAGGTGCGGCACGCGGTTTTCCGGGTCGGAGGTCATGGCGCGAACCACGTCCACCAGATCCGCGATCACCGACGAAGCGGTCGGCTCCATGCCGGCGCCAGCGCCGTAGAACAGGGTTGAACCGGCAGCGTCACCGTTGACCATCACCGCGTTCATCACGCCGTTGACGTTGGCGATCAGGCGATCGGCCGGGATCAGCGTCGGGTGTACGCGCAGCTCGATACCGGCGGCGGTGCTGCGTGCCACGCCCAGGTGCTTGATGCGGTAGCCCAGCGCTTCGGCGTAGTTCACGTCGGCGGTGGTCAGCTTGGTGATGCCTTCGGTGTAAGCCTTGTCGAACTGCAGCGGAACACCGAATGCGATCGAGGCCAGGATCGTCAGCTTGTGCGCGGCGTCGATGCCCTCGACGTCGAAGGTCGGGTCGGCTTCGGCGTAGCCCAGCGCTTGCGCCTCGGCCAGCACGTCTTCGAAGGTGCGACCCTTCTCGCGCATTTCGGTGAGGATGAAGTTACCGGTGCCGTTGATGATCCCGGCGACCCAGTTGATACGGTTGGCGGACAGGCCTTCACGGATCGCCTTGATCACTGGAATGCCACCGGCTACCGCCGCTTCGAACGCCACGATCACGCCTTTCTCGCGTGCCTTGGCGAAAATTTCATTACCGTGAACGGCAATCAGAGCCTTGTTCGCGGTGACCACATGCTTGCCATTCTCGATGGCCTTGAGTACCAGCTCGCGGGCAACGGTATAGCCGCCCATCAGCTCTATGACGATGTCGATCTCAGGGTTCGTGGCCACTTCGAAGACATCGTTGGTAATCGCAATACCGGTCGTCTGGAACTGAGGCTTTGGCGTGCGCATGGCAATTTGTGCCACTTCGATTCCACGCCCGGCACGACGAGCAATTTCCTCGGCGTTGCGCTGAAGTACGTTGAAGGTTCCGCCACCGACGGTCCCTAACCCACAGATGCCTACTTTGACCGGTTTCACTGTGAACTCCCCATAAAACGGCCGACGCGAGGCCGGCCGTGAAAACAACCGCAGGTTCGCGGCTCTCTGTTGATGGCCCGGCAATCCTGCCGCCGGACCACGCTCGTCAACACCTGAGCGTGACGATGCGAATTACTTCGCGCCCAGCGCCAGTTTGGCGACTTGTGGCGCAGGCTGGTAGCCCGGAATGACTTGTCCGTCAGCCAAAACGATGGCCGGTGTACCGTTCACGCCGATCGACTGACCGAGGGCGAACTGTTTGGAAACCGGGTTCTCGCACTTGGCGGCCTTGATTTCCTTGCCGTCGACCATTTTGTCCATGGCCGCTTTCTTGTCTTTCGAGCACCACACGGCTTGCAGTTGCTCGTCACCCGGCGAGCCGAGGCCCTGACGCGGGAACGCCACGTAGCGCACTTCGATGCCGCGCTTGTTCAGCTCGGGCACTTCAGCGTGCAGCTTGTGGCAGTACGGGCACGTGGTATCGGTGAAAACGGTGATGTGCGACTTGGTTTCACCCACGGCCGGGTAAACCACGGTCTCGGCCACCGGGATCGCATTGATCAGTTTGGAAATGCCCAGGCGCTCGGTCTTCTCGGTCAGGTTGACCGGCTTGCCGTCCTTGAGCTGGAACATATAGCCCTGAACGATGTACTGGCCGTCGGCGCTGGCGTAGAGCACCCGGCTGCCCTTGAGCTTGACTTCGTAAAGACCGGGCAGCGGGCTGGCGGTGATGGTATCGACCGGCACGTCGAGCTGGAGATTTTCCAGGCTTTGGCGAATCGCTTTGTCGGCCGCTTCATCGGCGGCGGCAAAGGTGCTGACCAACGCAATGGCTGCGGCGGCGAAAATCTGGGTCAGACGCATGAGAACTCCTGAAGGCGGACAAATGGAACGATCAGAACGCCCGTGCCGGAACACCGGGTCATAACCGCCCATCGTGCAAACCGGCAAAGCCTACCACATAAGGCTGGCGTGGCCGAATGCGCCTGTCGCAAGACAAAACGGGCTCAGCCACGGGGGTGATGTTTGGCATGCAGATCCTGCAAACGCGCCCGGGCGACGTGGGTGTAGATCTGCGTGGTCGACAGGTCGCTGTGGCCCAACAGCATCTGCACCACCCGCAAGTCGGCGCCATGGTTGAGCAAGTGGGTGGCAAACGCGTGACGCAAGGTGTGCGGCGACAGCGATTTACTGATGCCGGCGACCTTGGCCTGATGCTTGATGCGGTGCCAGAAGGTCTGCCGAGTCATCTGCTCGCCGCGCTGACTGGGAAACAACACATCGCTGGGACGCCCGCCCAGCAGCTCGCCGCGACCGTCGCGCAGGTAGCGCTCGACCCAGACAATCGCCTCCTCGCCCATAGGCACCAGCCGCTCCTTGCTGCCCTTGCCCATCAACCGCAACACACCCTGACGCAGGTTGACCTGTTCCAGCGTCAGGCTGATCAGCTCGGTGACACGAAGACCGCAGGCATACAAGACTTCGAGCATGGCGCGGTCACGCTGGCCGATGGCTTCGCTCAGGTCTGGCGCCTTCAGCAGCGCTTCGACGTCGGCTTCCGACAGGGATTTGGGCAATGGCCGACCGAGCTGCGGCATATCCACGCGTAAGGTCGGATCGACCGAAATCAGTTTTTCCCGCAGCAGGTAGCGATAAAAGCCACGTACACCGGAGAGAAATCGCGCGGTGGAGCGGGGTTTGTAGTTCTGTTCCAGACGCCAGGCCAGGTGGTCAAGGATCAGTTCACGACCGGCATTGATCAGTTCGAGACCTTTGTCCTGCAACCAGCCGTTGAACAGCGCGAGGTCACTGCGATAAGCGTCGCGAGTGTTGTCGGAGAGACCTTTTTCCAGCCAGAGGGCGTCGAGAAACTGGTCGATCAGTGGGTGGTCGATGGCAGGCATGGGCGCTCAAGACACGCAGGCTTGGAACTGCGCGCAAATAAAGAGTGAACGGTTGAAATGGCCGCTAGTCTTTCATAGCCCGCTATTTCAAGGAACAGGGAGCTTCAATGAACGAGCAGCAAATTCTGTTGGCTTTCGGTGGTATCGGTGCCGCCGCGCTGGGCTGCCAATGGCTCGCCTGGCGCCTGAAGCTGCCGGCGATTCTGTTTCTGCTGCTGACCGGTATTCTGGCGGGCCCCGTGCTGGGCTGGCTCGACCCGCAGGAAATGTTCGGCCCGCTACTGATGCCATTGGTGTCGCTGGCAGTGGCGCTGATTCTTTTTGAAGGCAGCCTGACCCTGCATTTGTCGGAATGGCGCGAGATCGGCAGCGTCGTGCATCGGCTGGTCACCATCGGAGCGCTCTCGACCTGGATAGTGATTGCGGTCGCGACCCACTGGCTGCTGGGCTTCGACTGGCTGCTCGCCATCCTGTTCGGCAGCCTGACCCTGGTGACTGGCCCGACCGTGATCGTGCCAATGCTGCGCGTGGTGCGGCCAAAGGCTTCGATCGCCAACATCCTGCGCTGGGAAGGGATTGTGATCGACCCGATCGGCGCACTGCTGGCGGTGGTGGTCTACAGCTTCATCATTGCTCGGTCCGAAGGAAATGGCCTGGAACAGAGCCTGCTGACATTCGGCGGGGTGATTGCCTGCGGCAGTGCATTCGGCGTTGCCGGCGGCTGGCTGCTCGGTACGATCATTCGGCGCCAATGGTTGCCGGAGTATCTACACAACCTGGCATCGCTCGCCGCGGTGCTGGGGATATTCATTGCCGCCAACCAGGTCATGCACGAATCCGGTCTGCTGGCGGTGACGCTGATGGGCATGTGGCTGGCGAACATGAAAAACGTGGATGTGCGGCACATCCTGCACTTCAAGGAAAACCTCAGCGTGCTGCTGATTTCCGGGTTGTTCATTTTGCTGGCGGCGCGACTGGATCTGAAGGCGTTGATCGGCCTCGGACCGCTGGTGCTGGTTCTATTGCTGGTAATCCAGTTGATCGCCCGGCCGCTGAACGTGGTGCTGAGTACCGCCGGTTCGAGTCTGAGTTGGCGTGAGCGTGCACTGTTGTGCTGGATTGCCCCACGCGGGATCGTCGCGGCGGCGGTCTCGGCGATCTTTGCGATTCGCCTGGATGAAGCGGGCCATGAAGGCGCGCTGTTACTGGTGCCGCTGACCTTCGCCGTGATCATCGGCACCGTCGTGCTGCAAAGTGCGACTGCCCGGCCTCTGGCGCGTCTGTTGAAGGTTGCGGAACCAGCGCCGAGCGGGTTCCTGATCGTCGGTGCGAACGGGCCTGCGCGCCTGCTCGGCAAGTCGCTGCAACAGCTGGGCAGCCGGGTGCTGCTGACGGATTCAAGCTGGGAAAACATCCGCGCGGCGCGCATGGAAGGCTTGCCGACCTACTTTGGCAATCCGGCCTCGCAGCACGCCGATGCGCATCTGGACCTGGTCGGGCTGGGGCATCTGCTGGCGCTGTCACCGTCCGGCGAACTCAATACGCTGGCAGCCATGCGCTTTCGTCATGACTTCGGCCATCAACGCCTGCTCGGCCTGGCCAGTGGTCAGGAAAGCCGGCGCAGCGACAAGCACCGCGCCAGCCTCGAACATCGCGGCAATCAACTGGGGAGCGAGGCGCTGACTTACGCCAGACTGGCCAGCCAACTGAGCCAGGGCGCCGAGCTGTACAGCACGACTCTGACGGACGGGTTTGGCTGGGACGATTACCGGGCGCTGCATGGCAACCGCGCGACGCTGCTGTTCATGCGCGATGACAGTGGTTGGGTGCACGTGGTGACGCCGGAGACCACGCTGAAACCGGGCTCGGGATGGACGTTGCTGGCGCTGATTCAGCCTGAGAGCGTCAGCGCCTGACAGATCAAATCGCGGGCAAGCCCGCTCCCACAGTGTCCATGTCGAACACAACATCAGCGGACAACACAAAATCTGTGGGAGCGGGCAAGCCCGCGAATGCCGCGACTCGGTGCTGGATCAGGCCGCGAAACCCGGCAGCACCGGTACCGGACGCTTGTCATCATCAATCGCTACAAAGCTGAACTGCCCATGAATGGCCTTCTCGCGCCCGTCGCAGCTCATGCTTTCCACGAACACTTCCACCTCGACCTTGAGGCTGGTGTTGCCGACCTTGATCACTCGCCCGACCAGTTCGACGATGGAGCCTGCCGGAATCGCGTGATTGAAGTCGATGCGATCGGTGGACACGGTCACCAGCGGCAAACGGCAAAACCGTGTGGCGGTGATGAACGACACTTCGTCCATCCAGGCCAGCGCAGTGCCGCCGAACAGGGTGTTGTGGTGGTTGGTGGTCGGCGGGAAAACCGCCTTGGTCACGCGGGTCACCGAGAGCTCGGTGCGGCGTTCGATTTCTTGCTCGCGAGGGGTCATGGGTCAGGCCTGAAACAGAAATACGGTGGATAAATTGCGGGCAACAAAAAAGCAGCCCGTAGGCTGCTTTTTTCTGCATCGGAAGCTGGACTTAAGCCAGTTTTTCCTTGATGCGAGCTGCTTTACCCGACAGGTCGCGCAGGTAGTACAGCTTGGCTTTACGTACGTCACCGCGACGTTTGACAGCCATGCTGTCGATCTGCGGGGAGTAGGTCTGGAAAGTACGTTCTACGCCAACACCGTTGGAGATTTTACGAACGGTGAACGCACTGTTCACGCCGCGGTTACGCTTGGCGATTACAACGCCTTCGAACGCTTGCAGACGGGAACGATCGCCTTCCTTCACTTTCACCTGAACGACGATGGTGTCGCCTGGGGCAAAGGTAGGGATTTCTTTGGTCATCTGCTCTGCTTCGAGTGCAAGGATGATTTTGTTGGTCATGCTGTGCTCCTAAGGTAAATCGTCTGATCTACCATCGATACGTTGTTAACTATCGTCCCGCTCGCGGATGTATTCCTCGAGCAGCTTCTTCTCTTCTCCAGAAAGCGAGCGGCTTTCCAGAAGATCGGCGCGTCGTTCATAGGTCCGACCAAGGGACTGCTGTAAACGCCAACGCCGGATATGCGCGTGATTGCCACTCAGCAACACGTCGGGAACACGCTGATCCGCATACACCTCAGGTCGGGTGTAGTGCGGGCAATCCAGCAGACCATCCGTAAAGGAATCTTCCTCAGCGGAATCCGCATGCCCTAAAGCTCCGGGCAGCAGTCGTGTAACCGCATCGATCATGACCATGGCCGGCAGCTCGCCGCCAGACAACACATAGTCACCAATCGACCACTCTTCATCGACATGAGCCTCAATAAAGCGCTCGTCAATGCCTTCATAGCGACCGGCAATCAGGATCAATGCATCCGATTTCGCCAGTTCGCGTACCGCCGACTGAGTCAGTTGACGGCCTTGGGGGGACAGGTAAATCACCTTCGCCGCCTCCCCGGCTGCTGCCTTGGCCTGAACCAGAGCATCTTCCAGGGGCTTGATCTTCATCACCATGCCCGGACCACCGCCAAACGGGCGATCGTCCACAGTGTGATGTCGATCCGTCGTGTAATCCCGCGGATTCCAACAGGTCAGCTGCAAGAGCCCCTGTTTGACCGCACGACTGGTAATGCCGTACTCACTGATGGCCGAGAACATCTCGGGGAACAGCGTAATGACGTCTACGCGCAGGCTGGCCATTGCTTAGAAGTCCGCGTCCCATTCCACCCTCATCACGCCTGCTTCCAGGTCGATTGCCAGCACGCATTGCTCCGTATAGGGCAACAACCGCTCGCGATCATCCAGGCTGCCAACGCAGGGTTTGACCACCAATACATCGTTCGCGCCGGTCTCCAACAGGTGATCAACCTTGCCGAACAATTGTTCGTCCTGGTTGATGACGCTCAGACCCTCCAACTGGTACCAGTAGTACTCGTCGGCAGTCAGGTCGGGCAAAAGGCTTCGCGGGATGCAAATCTCGTAACCGCTCAGAAGACGGGCTTCATCGCGATCGTCGAGGCCTTTGAGCTTTACAACCAGATCCTTTTGAGTGGATCGGCCGCTGACCAGCTCGACCTGTTTCACCACGCCTTCGCGCCGAAGCGTCCAGTTGCGATAGCCCAACAGGTTTTCAATCGGATCGGTAAAGGAAAAGACCTTCACCTCGCCGCGAACGCCGTGAACCGAAAAAATCTTGCCGACAACGATCAGGTCATCAGCTTTTTCTGGCGTCGCGCTCATACTGCTCAGGCTGCAGCCTTGGCAGATTCCTTCAGCAACTGAGCAACACGCTCAGAAGGCTGTGCACCAACGCTCAGCCAGTAGGCAACGCGCTCTTGGTTCACGGACAGACGGATTTCCTGACCACGGGCAACAGGGTTGAAGAAACCAACCTGTTCTTTGTGGGAACCGTCACGCGGGTTGCGGGAGTCGGTTACGGTCAGGTGGTAAAACGGGCGCTTTTTGGAGCCGCCAAGGGCAAGACGGATTGTTAGCATGTGAACATCGTTCCTGTAGTCGGTGCTGCAAATCTAAATGCACAGCGGGCATGGGTGCCCGAAAGGCCGCATATTCTAAGGAATATCCGGACTTTTGCAAATGACTTTTTCCGGCGCCTGTGGCATGCCGTGCAGATTTGCATATGGGGCCGTCGTTTAACACGGCCGGTCAGCTCCCGCCGAGTGCGGGTTTGCTGTGGATCCCGCTTCCTTGCGGGACTGCGCCGGTGCGACGACCGGCGAGTTCTTTTACATCTTTGGCATGCCGCCGCCGGGCAACATTCCGCCCATGCCGCGCATCATTTTCGCCATTCCGCCCTTGGCGGAGAATTTCTTCATCATCTTCTGCATCTGCTTGTGCTGCTTGATCAAGCGACCGATGTCCTGCACCTGGGTGCCGGAACCCATGGCGATCCGGCGCTTGCGCGAACCGCTGATCAGCTCAGGGTCGCGGCGCTCGGCCGGGGTCATGGAGTTGATGATGGCTTCCATCTGTTTGAATTGCTTCTCTGCAGCGTTCTGAGCGTTGCCCATTTGCGAGAGATTGACGCCGCCGATGCTCGGCAGTTTGTCCATGAGCCCGCCGAGGCCGCCCATGTTCTTCATCTGTTGCAGCTGATCGCGGAAGTCTTCGAGGTCGAAGCCCTTGCCCTTCTTCAGCTTCTTGGCAAGTTTGTCGGCCTTGTCCTTGTCGAGAGTCGCTTCAGCCTGTTCGATCAGGCTGAGCACGTCGCCCATGCCGAGGATCCGCGAAGCGATACGCTCAGGATGGAACGGATCGAGCGCTTCGCTCTTCTCGCCCATACCGATGAACTTGATCGGCTTGCCGGTAATCGCACGAACGGACAGCGCGGCACCGCCACGGGCATCACCGTCGACCTTGGTCAGGATCACACCGGTCAGCGGCAGCGCATCACCGAAGGCCTTGGCCGTGTTGGCCGCGTCCTGACCGGTCATGGCATCCACCACGAACAGGGTTTCGACCGGGTTGATCGCGGCGTGCAGCGCCTTGATCTCGCCCATCATCTCTTCGTCGATGTGCAGACGACCGGCGGTGTCGACGATGACCACGTCGATGAATTTAAGTTTTGCTTCTTTAATAGCCGCGCTGGCGATGTCGACCGGCTTCTGGCTCAGGTCGGACGGGAAGAACGTCACACCGATGTCGTTGGCCAGGGTTTCCAGCTGTTTAATAGCAGCAGGGCGGTAGATGTCCGCCGACACGACCATGACCGACTTCTTCTTGCGCTCTTTAAGGAAGCGCGCCAGTTTGCCGGCGGTGGTGGTTTTACCCGCACCCTGCAGACCGGCCATCAGAATGACGGCAGGCGGCACGGCGCTCAGGTTCAAGTCTTCGTTGGCCGCGCCCATCAGGCTTTCGAGTTCGGCCTGGACGATCTTCACGAACGCCTGGCCCGGCGTCAGGCTGCGCGACACCTCGGTGCCGACAGCACGCTCCTTGACCGAATTGACGAAGTCCTTGACCACAGGCAGGGCCACGTCGGCTTCGAGCAACGCCATGCGCACTTCGCGCAGGGTGTCTTTGATGTTGTCCTCGGTCAGTTTCGCCTTGCCGGTGACATGGCGCAGCGTCTGCGAGAGACGGTCGGTTAAGTTTTCAAACATTGCGCGATCCTTTCAGGCCCTGTGTAGACCGGGATAATGGCGGCCCAGACCGGAATCAACATGTGCTCGGCGAGCCTGCGGCGTGGGCAGGTCGCGGATTATAGCGAAGACTGCGACTGGCGGACACCTCGCTGTCAGCTTGCCGGTCTTTCGTGCAACGGCGGTTCTATGCCAAACTCAGCGCCTTTCGGGCTTGCCTAACAGGATTTATGCTCCCCTTGTCACCGAGTTTGCTGACCACCCTCGCCGCCGCCCTTCTTTACGCCGCTGCGACTCTCTATCAGGGCACCCGCCTGGCCACTGGCGCCAAGGCCAACAAGCGCCTGCTGGTCTCGCTCGGCGTCCTCGCCGTGCTGGCCCACAGCGCCAGCCTGCTCACTCATTTATTGACGCCGATCGGTCTGGGCCTGGATTTTTTCAGCGCCTCGAGCCTGATTGCTGCGGCCGTCATCGCTCTGACCCTGCTGGCCTGCTCGCGGATCCCGGTGGAAAACCTGCTGGTGCTGCTGTTCCCGCTGGGTGCGATCACCGTACTGCTGGCGCAATTCGCGCCGGCCGGCACGGTGCAGATCATCGATGAAGAACCGGGCATCCTCGCACACATCCTGTTGTCGATCCTCGCCTACGGCATGTTCACCATCGCGGTGTTCCAGGCCCTGTTGCTGCTGGTGCAGGATCATCAGCTCAAGCACAAGCACCCGTCCGGGCTGATCAAGAACTTCCCGCCACTGCAAACCATGGAAAGCCTGCTGTTCGGCTTCCTTTGGGCCGGCTGGACTTTGCTGTCGCTGTCGCTGATTTCCGGCTGGCTGTTCGTCGAGAACCTGTTTGCCCAGCACCTGGTGCATAAAACCCTGCTGGCCTGCCTGGCCTGGATCGTGTTCAGCGTCCTGCTGTGGGGCCGTAACCGCCTCGGCTGGCGCGGCCACAAGGCAATCCGCTGGACTCTCGCCGGTTTCTGCCTGCTGATGCTCGCGTATTTCGGCAGCAAACTGGTTCGTGAATACATCCTGCATATCTGACGGGCGGCATAAATGGACGGTTTGCCCATAGGGCCGATGCTCGCGGTATTTGTCCTGCTGATTCTCTGGTCAGGGCTGTTTACCGCCGTCGAAGCGGCGCAACAGTACCTGCTCGCGCAACGCACCGCATCCCGCGCCAGCGACAAGCCGCTGGCGAAGCTCAACTTCCCGCTCGACAGCCTGATCCTCTGCAATACCCTGTGCCGCGCCCTCGCCGTCATTCTGGCCACCCTGCTGGCAATCTTTCTCTGTGAAGAAAATGGCCCCTGGGCCGCCTGCCTCGGCGCCGGCGCCCTGCTGCTGGTTTTTGCCGACTATTTCCCCCGCGCCCTCGCCCAGCGTTATCCGGATGCGGTGTTGTCGTTCGGCAATACGCTGCTGGCGGTCCCGCTGAAGGTCGTTTACCCGCTTGCCTGGCTACTCAGCCGCACCAGTGGTTTGCTGATGCAACCGTTCATCCGCAAGGCCCAGGTGGTGCAACAGAGCGAAGACGATGTGCCGGCGGAGCGTCATGACGACCCGGATCATCCGGTGCGCCCGCACCCGGTTTCAGGCATCCATGCGCTGGACAACATCACGGTCAACGACATTCTGGTGCCGCGCAGCGATGTCGACGGCATCAACCTCGACGACCCGATCGAGGAAATCATCGAGCAATTACGCAAGAACCAACGCACTCGCCTGCCGGTCTTCCACAGCGATATCAATCAGGTCGAAGCGGTGCTCAATACCAGGCAGATTCGTCACCTGCTCGACAACGGCAGCCTGACCCGCGAAGCCTTGCTGGCGGCCAGTTACGAGCCGTATTTCGTCCCTGAAAGCACCCCGCTGCAACTGCAACTGCTGAACTTCCACAAGCAGCAACGGCGTCTGGGCATGGTGGTGGACGAATACGGCGAAGTGCTCGGCATCGTCACCCTGGAAGACATTCTCGAAGAAATCGTCGGCGAATTCGAAAGCGAGCACAGCCTCGACAATCCGCACATCCACCCGCAGGCCGATGGCCGCATGGTGATCGATGGCGCGGCGTCGATCCGCGAACTGAACAAATGCCTGGGCTGGCACCTGCCCAGCGACGGCCCCCGGACCCTCAATGGCCTGGTGACCGAAGCGCTGGAAACCATCCCGGAAAGCGCGGTCTGCCTGAAGATCGGCCGCTACCGGCTGGAGATTCTCGAAACCGAAGAGAACCGCGTCAGCAAGGTCCTGATCTGGCACACCACTTCGACCCCGACGCTGGGCACGGCCCGCTAGACAGGCCCTTGTTCAATCGTTAGCCACCTTCCTATAATCGCGGTGCTTACCCAAGCCCCGCCGAACCGTGTGCTTACCCCGCACCCGACAAGTTCCGGCCGGTTCATCGGCAATATCCGCATCACACCGACGACTGTTCCTACCTGAAGCAGCGATCGCGCCTCATCCCACATCCCTGGGTGTTCGACCATAATAATTCGCTCCAACGGAGCTCATGACTGTCAGGGATCACCGCATGACGACCAGTACCGCTTACAGCGACACCACGCCTGCCCAACCGACCAACTCCGCCACCCGCGTGGCCACGGCAAGCTTCATCGGCACGGCCATCGAGTTCTACGATTTCTATGTCTACGCCACCGCTGCTGCGCTGGTGATCGGGCCGGTGTTCTTCCCGCAGACTTCCGGCACGGCGCAGATGCTTTCGGCATTTCTTACCTTCGGCATCGCCTTCCTGGCCCGACCGCTGGGCTCGGCGCTGTTCGGCCATTTCGGCGACCGGATCGGGCGCAAATCGACTTTGGTCGCTTCGCTGCTGCTGATGGGCGTCTGCACCACGCTGATCGGCGTGCTGCCGGGCTACGACAGCATCGGGGCGTGGGCGCCGATCCTGCTTTGCGTGCTGCGCTTCGGCCAGGGCCTGGGATTGGGTGGCGAATGGGGCGGTGCAGCGCTGCTGGCGACCGAAAACGCGCCGAAAGGCAAACGGGCGTGGTTCGGCATGTTCCCGCAACTCGGGCCTTCGATTGGTTTTCTGGCCGCCAACGGTCTATTCCTGACCCTTGCCATGAGCCTGAGCGACGATCAGTTCCGCAGTTGGGGCTGGCGCATTCCGTTCCTGCTCAGCGCCGTGCTGGTGATGGTCGGGCTGTACGTGCGCCTCAAGCTGCACGAGACCCCGGTGTTCGCCAACGCCATCGCCCGTCAGGAGCGTGTGAAAGTGCCGCTGGTCGAGCTGTTCAGCCAATACTGGGCACCGACATTGCTTGGCGCCGCTGCCATGGTGGTGTGCTACGCACTGTTCTACATCTCAACGGTGTTTTCCCTGAGCTACGGCGTATCCACATTGGGCTACAGCCGTGAGACGTTCCTCGGGCTGCTGTGCTTCGCAGTACTGTTCATGGCAGCCGCGACACCGTTGTCGGCGTGGGCAAGCGATCGTTACGGGCGCAAGCCGGTGCTGATCGTCGGCGGTGTGCTGGCGATTCTTTCCGGGTTTCTGATGGAGCCGCTGCTGACTCAGGGTTCGACCTGGGGCGTGGCCCTGTTCCTGTGCATCGAGCTGTTTCTGATGGGGGTGACATTCGCCCCAATGGGCGCGCTGCTGCCGGAGCTGTTTCCGACACACGTTCGGTATACCGGCGCATCGGCAGCCTACAACCTCGGCGGGATTGTCGGGGCCTCGGCGGCGCCGTTCTTCGCGCAGAAACTGGTGGCGATGGGTGGTTTGAGTTACGTCGGCGGGTATGTGTCTGCGGCCGCGGTGCTCAGCTTGATCGCTGTGCTGTGCCTGAAGGAAACGCGCAATAACGATTTGAATCAGGTGTCGTAAGCGCAATGATCGCTCCCGCACAGGCGGGAGCGATCAGGTTGCGAGATTACAGCTCTACAACGACCGCCTGGGAAGCACGGGTCGCCTTGGCGCGAGCGGCTTCGATCGATTCGTCACGGGCCAGTGCCACACCCATGCGGCGCTGACCGTTGACTTCAGGCTTGCCGAACAGACGCAGAGCGGTATCCGGTTCACTCAGCGCAGCGCCAAGATTGGCGAATGCAGTCTGGGTCGACTGACCTTCCACAAGAATCACCGCCGAAGCCGATGGGCCGAACTGACGGATCAGTGGCACAGGCAGGCCGAGGATGGCTCGGGCGTGCAGGGCGAACTGCGACAGGTCCTGGGAAATCAGGGTTACCAGACCGGTGTCGTGTGGACGTGGCGACACTTCACTGAACCACACCTGATCGCCTTTAATGAACAGCTCGACGCCGAACAGACCACGACCGCCCAATGCTTCGGTCACGGCTTTGGCTACACGCTCGGATTCAGCCAGCGCCACCGGGCTCATGGCCTGTGGCTGCCAGGATTCCTGATAGTCGCCCTTCTCCTGACGGTGGCCGACCGGCGCACAGAACGTCGTGCCGCCGACGTGACGCACGGTCAACAGAGTGATTTCGTAGTCGAAATCGATGAAACCTTCGATGATCACGCGACCTTTGCCGGCGCGACCGCCCTCTTGGGCGTAATCCCAGGCTTTCTGCACGTCATCGACGCTGCGCAGCAGGCTCTGGCCCTTGCCCGACGAACTCATCACCGGTTTGACGACGCACGGGAAACCCAGGTCTTCAACGGCTTTGCTGTAGTCCTCGAAGGTATCGGCGAAGTGGTACGGCGAAGTCGGCAGGTCCAGCTCTTCGGCAGCCAGACGACGGATGCCTTCGCGGTTCATGGTCAGTTGCGCGGCGCGAGCGGTCGGGATCACGGTGAAGCCTTCGGCCTCCAGTTCGACCAGCGTGGCAGTGGCGATGGCTTCGATTTCCGGCACGATGAAGTGCGGCTTCTCGGCTTCGATCACTGCACGAAGGGCGGCACCATCGAGCATGTTGATCACGTGGCTGCGATGGGCAACCTGCATGGCCGGCGCGTTGGCGTAACGGTCAACGGCGATCACTTCAACGCCCAGGCGTTGCAGCTCGATCACCACTTCCTTGCCCAACTCACCACAGCCACACAGCAATACGCGGGTCGCGGTCGGCGACAATGGAGTTCCGATACGGGTCATCTCAGGTCCTCAAAGAAGCGGATCATCGAGGAAAGCAACGCCAGACGCGCTTTCCATGGGGAGAAAGCGCGGCATTTTACATGAACCTGAGGGTTTGGCTTCAGCTGGCGACAGCCTGTTTGCGTTCGCGCCAGGCCATGATCAGCCAGACGGCGGTAACACCGGCGAACTTCGAGGCCAGAGCAGTGATAAGCACCGGCGGCGTCAGCAGGTCGATCATGCCAAAGAAGATGAAGGTATCGAGGGGAATGCTCAGCGCCGAGCTGATCCACAACCGGTCGCGCAACGGGCGCCTGGTGATGGTGAACACCAGCCAGTCGATGCACTCGGAGACTGCGAATGCCGTGGCACTGGCCAGCGCAATCGACGGATCGGATGTGACATAGGACAGCACCAGTGCCACCAGCATCGCCACGATCGCGCCATGACCGAAACGGGTCTGTACCATGTCGCGCAGCACGAACACCAACCCGCCCCAGGCCGACCAGATGATGTCCAGGTGCGGCGCGGTAGAGAAGGCGAAGTTGATCAGCACGACGCTGCTGATGTAAGCGATGAGGAAAATCATGGGCGTGACCTGTCAATTTGGCGCACAGGTTACTTCAGCCCTTCGATGACGCCAATCAAATCGGCTATTGCCCCGGCGTTTTGCCGATCATCCAGACCAGGCCACTGGCCTTTGCCCGCTCATGACACAGCCCAAGTACAACCCGACGCTCATCATTGGTCATCCGGCTCCAGCGAATAATTTCCTCGACCGTGCGCTGGCAACCGGTGCAAATGTCGTCTTCGTCCAGCGCGCAAATGCTCACGCACGGCGAGGCGACAGGTCTTTCCGGGGTTGTCATTCTTCCTGCTCGACCAGATCGCGCGCATAGCGCTGAGAGTTATGCACATAGTGCGCAGCACTGGCTTCGAGCATCTTCTTCTGTTGCTCGGTCAGTTCGCGCACGACCTTGCCCGGCGAGCCCATCACCAGTGAACCGTCAGGAATTTCCTTGCCTTCGCCGATCAGCGAATTGGCGCCGATGATGCAGTTCTTGCCGATCTTCGCGCCGTTGAGGATGACCGCGTTGATGCCGATCAGGCTGTAGTCGCCGACCGTGCAGCCGTGGAGCATGGCGTTGTGGCCGATGGTCACGCCGGTGCCGATGGTCAGCGGATAGCCCATGTCGGTGTGCATCACAGTGCCATCCTGGACGTTACTGTTCTTGCCGATCAGGATCAGTTCATTGTCGCCGCGCAGCACGGCGTTGAACCAGACGTTGGCGCCCTCTTCCAGTCTGACCTTGCCCACGAGCACGGCGTTGGGGGCGACCCAGCTCTGCGGATGGGTTTCGACACGGGCGTCGCCCAAGCGGTATTTCATCTTGTTTTCCTCAGGGCTCACGATGGCTGGCCATTCGAGCGATGGCTTCAGGTGTTGATAAAGCTTTTAGGCGGCTGATGCAGGCTGATTTTGGCGTCATAGAGCAGGTTGATCAACTCGACGATCATGATCGCCGTCAGCCCCCAGATCTTGTATTCGCCGTAACGGTAGCTCGGCACGTACCAACTGCGACCCTGGTAGTCGATGCGATGAGTGTGTTCGCGCGGATCCTTGCGGAAGAACTCCAGCGGCACACTGAACACCGCAGCAATCTCGGCATCATTGGCCTGGTATTCGACAAAATCCGGAATCACCCCGACATACGGCGTGACCTTGATGCCATGCAGGGAAATCAGCGGGCTGAGCGGACCGATCACTTCGACCAGTCCCGGGGGCAGGCCGATTTCCTCTTCGGCTTCACGCAGGGCGGTGAACACCAGATCCGGGTCCTCGGGATCGCGTCGCCCACCGGGGAAGGCGACTTCGCCGCCGTGGGTCGAGAGCCCGCTGGCGCGCAGGGTGAGGACAAGTTCGGGTTCGTCACTGCGAGTAATCGGCACCAGGACAGCGGCCTCGGGGAAACGCGTGTCGGTCTCCAGCGTGCGCGGCGTGTGATTGCTTACCCGGTGCAGTAGCTCGTCCAGCATAAGTGTTCTCGATCGGTGCCTTACCCTGCATCATGCACCAATCATTGCGACCGCCCAAGCCCCGAACGGCGGTCATGTCGCGAAACGACAACTTGCCGACTGACACCGCTGCACGCCAAGATAGGCGCAGCATTCAGGAACCCCAGCATGAAATTTTGCAGCCACTGCGGCAACCCGGTGACCCAGCGCATTCCCGAAGGCGACTCGCGGCTGCGATTCGTCTGCGACAGCTGTCAGACGATTCACTATCAGAACCCCAATATCGTGGCCGGTTGCGTACCGACCTGGGGCAGCAAAGTCCTGCTGTGCCGCCGCGCCATCGAGCCACGTCTCGGTTACTGGACGCTGCCCGCCGGGTTCATGGAGAACGGCGAGACCATCGAACAGGCCGCCATCCGCGAAACCGCCGAGGAAGCCTGCGCCCGGGTGCGCAACCTGAGCATCTATACCTTGATCGACGTGCCGCACATCAGTCAGGTGCATGTGTTTTTCCGCGCCGAGCTGGCGGATCTGGACTTCGCCGCCGGCCCCGAAAGCCTGGAAGTGCAACTGTTCGACGAGGAAGACATTCCTTGGGACGAACTGGCTTTCCGCACGGTGGGCCGTACCCTGGAATGCTTCTTCGCTGACCGGCGTGTCGAGGTTTATCCGGTTCGCTCCGAATCGATCCCGCCACTCGCTCAACCGGCCATCACTTGATTTCGACGGCGGCCGGCCGATAACCGGCTGACGCAGACCGCGACAGCGCCTGCACACTATCTATAAATAAAGTATCTGCTTCATTTCTGGGGAATCGTTTCAATGCGCTGGTTGCTTGCCCTGTTCTGCCTGTCGTTCGTCACCGTCTCCCAAGCGTCATTCGTGACCACCGTGACGCCTTCGAACACCCCGCTCATCGAAAAAGTACTGGTGCTCAAATCGGCCCATCAACTGCAGTTGATCGCCGACGGCAAGCCCCTCAAGAGCTATCGCATTTCCCTGGGCAAAGGCGCGAAAAAAGGCCCGAAGCTGATTGAAGGCGACAAACGCACACCGGAAGGTTTCTATTGGATCGACTGGCGCAAGACCAGCGAAAAATTCAACCTGTCGATGCACATCTCCTACCCGAACATCAGCGACTCCGCCCGCGCCCGCCGCGAAGGCGTCGAGCCTGGCGGAATGATCATGATCCACGGCACGCCGGACTCCGAGGACAACCCCGAACAACTGTTCCACACCCTGGACTGGACCGACGGCTGCATCGCCATGCGCAACGTCGACATGCGCGAAGTCTGGAACCTGGTGCCGGACGGCACGATGATCGAAATCCGCCCCTGATTCTGTCATCCAGGGAGCACGCTCCCGAGGGGCCTTAAAACGGCCCTTTCTCCTGACCATTGGTCGCCCGTAAAAAATAAATTCAAAAGATCGCCGCCTGCGGCAACGTCTGAACGGTGATACCACTTTCACTCGCCAGAACTGCCGCAGACCGCGATTTTTTGCGTTTTACAGCGCACCTCTAATACCACTTGAAACCACCCACCTTGAAACCTTCTGAGCCATGGGCCTACAGGCATTTCCGCCGCGTTGACATGGTATGCAAGTGGTATTAGTTTTCGCCGAAACAGCGAGCGACAACATTCCAATATCAGCTCCGGAAGTGCCTGCATGAACGATCTCCACGCCCTGCGCCCTGACGACTCCCAGCCGACGCCGCTGTACCTGCAACTGGCGCGCAACCTGGAAGCGGCGATCCATGCCGGCCAGTGGAAAGCCGAACAGGCGATGCCCTCGGAGCGCAATCTCAGCGAGATGCTGGGGATTTCCCGGGTCACCGCGCGCAAAGCGCTGGAAGTGCTGCTCGATCAAGGTTTGATCCGCCGCCTGCAAGGCTCCGGCACCTTCATCACTCCACGCCTCGAACAACCGCTGTCGCGTCTGTCGGGTTTCAGCGAAATGCTCCGTCTCAAGGGCTTCGTGCCCGGCTCGCAATGGCTGGAGCGGGAAATCACCCTGCCGACCCACGAAGAACTGATCCGCCTCGGCCTGTCGCCGAACGACAAGGTCGCGCGCATGAAACGCCTGCGCAAAGCCGACGACACGGTGATGGCCATCGAGATGAGCACCCTGCCCGCCTCGATCATGCCCAAGCCACAGGTGGTGGGCGACTCCCTCTACGAACACCTCGACAGCATCGGCAAACCGATCGTGCGCGCCTTGCAGCACATCCAGGCGATCAACGCCTCGGACGAGTTCGCCGCACTCGTCGGCATCGCCCCCGGCACCGCGATGCTGCTGATGACCCGGGTCGGCTACCTGGAAGACAACACGCCGATCGAAGTCACCGACACCTATTGCCGCAACGACTACTACGACTTTGTTGCAGAGCTTCGCCGCTGATCAGCAGCCAGGCCAAACGAGAGAAGCGAAATGTCCGAAGACAACATCCTCACCGCTGACGGCTGGATTCGCGGCCGGCTGATCCACGAACACGGCAGAGTCGTGTCGATCGAAGGCGAGCCTTGCGATCCGGCGACCAATGACTTGCCGTATCTGCTGCCGGGTTTCATCGACCTGCACGTCCACGGCGGTGGCGGCAAGGACATCATGGAAGGCGCCAGCGCGTTCGAGACCATCACCAAGACCCATGTGCGCTTCGGCACCACCTCGCTGCTCGCCACCACGATGACCGCGCCGAGTGCCGAGATTGCCAGCGTGCTCAAGGAGGTCGGCGAGTTCTGCGAGCAGCGTCCGAAAGGCGCCGCCCGAGTCCTCGGCGTTCACCTCGAAGGCCCGTACATCAATCCCGGCAAACTCGGCGCCCAGCCGAACTTTGCCCACACCGCGTTGATGGCCGAAGTTGAAGACTATCTGGCACTCGCGCCAATCCGGGTGATCACCATCGCCCCGGAAATCGCCGGCCATGACGGATTGATTCGTGAACTGAGCCGCCGTGGCATCCGCATGCAGATCGGTCATACCCTCGGCAGTTACGAGGAAGGCGTCGCCGCCCTCGAAGCCGGCGCCACCAGTTTCACCCACTTGTACAACGCCATGAGTCCGCTGCATCACCGCGAACCGGGCATCGTCGGCGCGGCCCTCGCCCACGCCAAATTCGCGGAACTGATTCCGGACTTGCTGCACGTACACCCCGGCGCGATCCGCGTGGCTCTGCGCTCGATCCCGTGCCTGTATTGCGTCACCGATTCAACCGCCGCCGCCGGCATGCCAGACGGTGAATACAAGCTCGGCAGCCACACCGTCACCAAATGCCTGGGCGGCGTGCGCCTGCCCGACGGCACCCTGGCCGGCAGCACCCTGACCATGGATCAGGCCCTGCGCAATCTGGTGAAAATCGGTCTGCCGATCGCCGAGGCTTCGCAACGTCTTTCGCAATTCCCCGCCGACTACCTCGGCATCACCGAACGCGGGCGCCTGCAACCCGGCGCCTGGGCCGACTGCGTGCGGCTGGATCGCTCACTCACACTGACCGCCGTCATGGTCGAAGGAGAAGACATTGACTTCAAAAATGCTTGAGGAGGCGCTGTCCTCGTTCGAGGCCGTGCAAGCCCAACTGCAACAGCTCGATGGCTCAATGATCGAGATTGCCGGACGCCTGCGCCGTCAGCCACCGCAAGTGGCGATGACCGTTGCCCGTGGCAGCTCCGACCATGCCGCGAGCTACTTCGCCTACCTGACCATGCAGCAACTCGGCGTACCGGTGGCGTCGTTGCCGATGTCGGTGGTGACCATGCAACAGGCGCCGTTGAAGGTCAGCGGTCAGGTTGCGTTCGCGTTTTCCCAGTCGGGCCAGAGCCCGGATCTGGTCAACAGCCTGCGCCTGTTGCGCAAGCGTGGCGCGCTCAGTGTGTCGATGGTCAACGCCGCCGATTCGCCGCTGGAGGCTGCGTGCGAATTCAGCCTGCCATTGCTGGCCGGCACCGAAAGCAGCGTCGCCGCGACCAAGAGTTTCATCGCCACCCTCAGCGCCAGCGCCCGTCTGATCGCGCACTGGAAAGAAGACGCCGAATTGCTGGAGGCGCACAACGCCCTGCCCGAAGGCCTGCGCGAAGCTGCGCAACAGGACTGGAGCCCGGCCATCGACGCCCTGCGCGATTGCGAGCGGTTGATGGTGATCGGCCGTGGCGCCGGTTTTGCCATCGCCCAGGAAGCCGCGCTGAAATTCAAGGAAACCTCGGCGATCCAGGCCGAAGCCTTCAGCAGCGCCGAAGTCCGCCATGGCCCGATGGCCCTGATCGACGAACATTACCCGCTGCTGGTGTTCGCCCCACGCGGTGCCGAACAGGCCGGCCTGCTGAGCCTGGCAGCCGAAATGCGTCAGCGCGGCGCCCGCGTGTTGTTGGCTGCGCCGGATGACGTCAGCGAACGCGACCTGACCCTCAGCCGTGCCGAGCACCCGGCCCTCGATCCGATCCTGGCGATCCAGAGTTTCTACGTGATGGCGGCCGCCTTGGCCGTGGCCCGTGGCATGGACCCGGATCAGCCGCGACACCTGAGCAAAGTCACCCGTACGCACTGAGTCCGAACCGAACGTTTTCCTGATGAGACCGAGCCATGCACAACAACAATAAAGAGCTGACTTTAAGCGCCCCGCTCAGCGGCCCGGTGCTCACGCTCGCCAAAGTCCCGGACGCGGTGTTCGCCAGCGGCGCGATGGGCGACGGCATTGCCATTGATCCGCTGAACGACACCCTGTATTCGCCCTGCGCCGGGGTGGTGATCCACGTCGCCCGCACCGGCCATGCACTGACCGTGCGCGCCGACAACGGTGCCGAGCTGTTGCTGCACCTCGGTCTGGACACAGTGGAGTTGCAGGGTGAAGGCTTCTCGATGCTGGTCAAGGAAGGCGCGCGGGTCAGCAATGGCCAGCCGCTGCTGCGCTATGACCTGGACAAGGTCGGCCGCCAGTGCAAAAGCCTGGTCAGCCTGCTGATCCTGACCAACAGCCAGGATTTCCAGGCGCGCCCCATCACCCTGAAAACGGTGAAGGTCGGCGAACCGCTGCTGCACATCGTCGCTCGTCACAGCGCAGCGGCGAACACAGAAGAACTCGGCGGCCCGCAAGTTCACGGTCACGTGCAGGTCGCCCATCGCGGCGGTCTGCATGCGCGCCCGGCGGCGTTGATCCGCCAGACAGCGCAAGGGTTCAAGAGCCAGTCGCAGCTGCATTTCGCCGGCAAATCGGCACCGTGCAACAGCCTCATCGGTTTGATGGGCCTGGCGATTGGCGAACAGGACGAAGTGCAGGTCAGTTGCCAGGGTCCGGACGCACAGGCTGCGTTGCAAGCCTTGCTCACCGCGCTGGCAACAGCCCTGCCGGAGGATCATCACGCCGCTGCACCGCTTGCCGCCACTCCACGCAATCGCCCGGCCGAGGCCGGCGTGTTGCACGGCGTGTGCGCCGCACCGGGTCTGGTCGGCGGGCCGCTGTTTCGCCTGAACGCGATCAGCCTGCCAGCCGACAGCAGCAATCATCAGCCCGAGCAACAACTACAGATTCTCGACACGGCGCTGAATCAGGTTCGCAGCGAAATCGACGGCACCCTCGCCCAGGCGAAAAAACAGCGCAATGCCGACGAAGAAGCCATCTTCGCTGCGCACCTGGCCTTGCTGGAAGACCCGGCCCTGCTCGACGCCGCCCGGCAATCGATTGAAACCGGCACGGCGGCGACTCACGCCTGGAGCCAGTCCATCGATGCGCAATGCCAAGTGCTGCAAAACACCGGCAGCCCGCTGCTGGCCGAGCGCGCCAACGATCTGCGCGACCTCAAGCAACGGGTGCTGCGCGCCCTGCTCGGCGAAGCCTGGCATTACGACGTGCCGGCCGGCGCCATCGTCGCCGCTCACGAACTGACGCCTTCGGATTTGCTGCAACTGAGCGCGCAAGGCGTCGCCGGTTTGTGCATGGCCGAAGGTGGCGCGACTTCCCACGTGGCGATTCTGGCCCGGGGCAAAGGCCTGCCGTGCATCGTTGCACTGGGCTCGGCGCTGCTCGATCAAGCGCAAGGCCAATCGGTGGTCCTCGACGCCGACGGCGGTCGCCTCGAACTGACGCCGAATGCCGAGCGTCTGGCCGAAGTCCAACAAGCGCAGATCGACCGCCAACAACGGCGCGACGCCCAGCAAGCTCAGGCCCATCTGCCAGCCGAAACCCGCAACGGCGTGGCCATCGAAGTGGTCGCCAACGTCGCCTCCAGCCATGAAGCGGCGGATGCATTTGCCAACGGCGCCGACGGCGTCGGCCTGTTGCGCACCGAGTTCCTGTTCGTCGATCGCCACACTGCGCCGGACGTCGAAGAACAACGCGCCGCCTATCAAGCTGTGATCGATGCCATGGGCGACAAGTCGGTGATCATCCGCACCATCGACGTCGGCGGCGACAAACAACTCGACTACCTGCCGCTGCCCGTGGAAGCCAACCCGGTACTCGGCCTGCGCGGCATTCGCCTGGCCCAGGCCCGCCCGGAAATCCTCGACCAGCAACTGCGCGCACTGCTGCAAGTCAGCCCGTTGCAGCGCTGCCGGATCCTGCTGCCGATGGTCACCGAAGTCGACGAACTGCTGCACATCCGCCAGCAGGTCGATGCGCTGTGTCTGGAGCTGGGCATCAATCAACGACCGGAAATCGGCGTGATGATCGAAGTCCCGGCCGCTGCATTGCAGGCTGAACAACTGGCCGAGCACGCCGACTTCCTGTCCATCGGCACCAACGACCTGTCGCAATACACCCTGGCCATGGACCGCGATCACGCCGGCCTCGCCGCGCGGGTCGATGCCTTGCACCCGGCGCTGCTGCGCCTGATCGCCATGACCTGCGAAGGCGCGGCGGTGCATAAACGCTGGGTCGGCGTGTGCGGCGCCCTCGCCTCGGACCCGCTGGCGACGCCGGTGTTGATCGGCCTGGGCGTGAGCGAACTGTCGGTGAGCCCGGTACAGATCGGCGAAATCAAGGACCGCGTGCGCCAGTTGCACGAAGCCGAATGCCAACGCCTCGCCCGGGACTTGCTCAAGCTGAGCAGCGCCGCTGCGGTGCGTCATGCCTGTCATCAACATTGGCCTCTGCGCTAACAAAAACAACAAGGACAAACGCCATGTACCAACTCTTCATCGAAGGCCTGCAACGCCTCGGCCGCGCGCTGATGCTGCCGATCGCGATCCTGCCGATCGCCGGCCTGCTGCTGCGCCTGGGCGACACCGACCTGCTGAACATCGCGATCATCCACGACGCCGGCCAGGTGATCTTCGCCAACCTGGCGATGATCTTCGCCATCGGCATCGCGGTCGGTTTCGCCCGTGACAACAACGGGACCGCCGGCCTCGCTGGGGTGATCGGTTACCTGGTGATGATTTCCACCCTCAAGGTGCTCGACGCCAGCATCAACATGGGCATGCTCGCCGGGATCGTCAGCGGCCTGATGGCCGGCGCGCTGTACAACCGCTTCAAGGACATCAAGCTGCCGGAGTACCTGGCATTCTTCGGCGGCCGGCGTTTCGTGCCCATCGTCACCGGATTCAGCGCAGTCGGCCTGGGCGTGCTGTTCGGCTACATCTGGCCGCCGATCCAGCACGGCATCAACAGCTTCGGCACCCTGTTGATGGAAAGCGGCAGCTTCGGCGCCTTCGTGTTCGGCGTGTTCAACCGCCTGCTGATCGTCACCGGCCTGCACCACATCCTCAACAACATGGCGTGGTTCGTGTTTGGCAACTTCACCGACCCGACCACCGGCGCACTGGTCACCGGCGACCTGTCCCGCTACTTCGCCGGCGATCCGAAGGGCGGCCAGTTCATGACCGGCATGTTCCCGGTCATGATCTTCGGCCTCCCCGCCGCCTGCCTGGCGATGTACCGCAACGCCCTGCCGGAGCGGCGCAAAGTCATGGGCGGGATCTTCCTGTCGATGGCCCTGACCGCGTTCCTCACCGGCGTCACCGAACCGATCGAATTCGCCTTCATGTTCCTCGCACCGCTGCTGTTTTTGCTGCACGCGCTGCTGACCGGCCTGTCGATGGCAATCACCAACGCACTGAACATCCACTTGGGCTTCACCTTCTCCGGCGGCTTCATCGACATGGTGCTGGGCTGGGGACGCTCGACCAACGGCTGGCTGGTGGTACCGGTAGGCCTTGCGTATGCGGTCATCTACTACGCGGTGTTCGATTTCTGCATCCGCCGCTTCAACCTGAAAACCCCGGGACGTGAAGACGTCGCCACTGCCGAGAAATCCGTGCTGACAGAAAACGAGCGCGCCGCTGCGTACATAAAAGCCTTGGGAGGTGCCGAGAATCTGCTCACCGTCGGCGCCTGCACCACGCGACTGCGACTGGAAATGGTTGATCGCAACAAAGCCTCCGATGCGGACTTGAAAGCACTGGGCGCAATGGCCGTGGTACGTCCGGGCAAGAGCGGGAGCCTGCAGGTGGTTGTCGGGCCGATGGCCGACAGCATTGCCGACGAAATCCGCCTGGCGATGCCCGCATTGGGCCGAGCCGCAGCGACGACTGCTCCTGTCGCCGTCGTCGAAACCAGCGAGCTCGTCGCCGTCTCCGCGCCCCAGGCCCAACAATGGCTGACCGCCCTGGGCGGCAGCGACAACGTGCTACAACTCGACTGCATCGCTATGAGCCGGATTCGCCTGCAACTGGCCGATGGCAAAGCGCTGTCGGAAAGCCGATTGAAAGAGCTTGGATGTTTGGGCGTGAGCGCGCTGGAGGATGGCGTGTGGCACTTGCTGGTGGGGGATCGGGCGCAGAGTTTGAGTGCGGCGCTTGAGGGGTTGGTTAATCGGAGTGAGGTGAGTGCAAAGGTCTGAGCGATAGCCGCCCCCCCATGCTCCCTAAAATGCATGTGCCGTCAACTGTCAGGTCTGACAGTTGACGGTCAATCCACCTGCATTTAGTTTCATCTCGGAAGGGCAGTACTTTGAACGTAGCCGTCGCCTTCTCGATTCATCATTGAAACGAAACAGGACGAGGTAGCCATGGGAAAGTCAGCCAAAACCAAATCGCTTGAAGAGCAGTTGACTGCAGCACAACTGGAGCGCGCGAGGAAAGATTTCGAACGTTACGACACCAACGGTGACGGCACATTGAGTACCACCGAATTTCGAAAAGCCCTAGAGCCCTATCTGACGCCAGAAGACCTCAAGGCCCTGATGAAAGAAGTGAACCCCAACGCCGATGGCAAAATCAGCTGGATGGAGTTTCTTGCCGACTATGTCAAAGATCTGTAGTCCGGATACTGAACAAAAAAAAACCGCTGCCCCGTCAAGGTCAGCGGTTTTTTCTTGCGGCTGCCGGATCAAAAATCCTCCAACCGCCAAACCTCATAAGCCGGCGTCTCGTAAGGATGGCTAGCCTTCAATGCCGCCACCACCCCACGAATCAACTCATCACCAACAACAAGTTCAACCTTCCACTCCTCGACCTGCTCAACCCGCCCCGTCTCACCCACGAACGGCTGACTCCCGTCCAAAGGCCGAAACTGACCAGATCCAAGCACCTGCCAGGCACAGTGGTCATAGTCACCGATCCGCCCACCACCGGCAGCGAATACAGCCTCCTTGACCACCTCGACATGACTGTCGGGAACAAAAAACGCGAGCTTGTACACAGCGCTTAGTTCACCCACACACGAGCGTTACGGAACATACGCATCCAGGGTGCGTCTTCGTTCCAGTCTTCCGAACGCCACGAGTTCTGCACGGCGCGGAACACGCGCTCCGGGTGCGGCATCATGATCGTCACGCGACCGTCGCGGCTGGTGAGGCCGGTGATCCCGCGCGGCGAACCGTTCGGGTTGGCCGGGTAGGCTTCGGTGACCTTGCCGTGGTTGTCGACGAAACGCATCGCCACGCAACCGGACAGATCGGCTTCGAGCAGTGCCTCTTCGCTTTCGAATTCGGCATGGCCTTCACCGTGAGCGATGGCGATCGGCATGCGCGAACCGGCCATGCCCTGCAGGAAGATCGAGTTCGATTCCTGAACCTGAACCATCGCCACGCGCGCTTCGAACTGCTCGGAGCGGTTGCGTACGAAGTGCGGCCAGAACTCGCTGCCCGGGATCAGCTCGTGCAGGTTGGACATCATCTGGCAACCGTTGCACACGCCGAGCGTGAAGCTGTCGTTACGCTCGAAGAAGCCCTGGAACGCATCGCGGGCACGGCTGTTGAACAGTGCGGACTTGGCCCAGCCTTCACCGGCGCCGAGAACGTCGCCGTAGGAGAAACCACCGCAGGCCACCAGACCTTTGAACTCGTTCAGGTCGACACGGCCGGCCAGAATGTCGCTCATGTGCACGTCGATCGCGTTGAAACCGGCGCGGTCGAACGCTGCCGCCATTTCCACCTGACCGTTGACGCCCTGCTCACGCAGCACGGCAACCTGTGGGCGGATGCCTTTCTTGATGTAAGGCGCGGCGATGTCCTGGTTGACGTCGTAGCTCAGCTTGACGCTCAGGCCCGGGTTGTCTTCTTCCAACAGCGCATCGAACTCTTGCTCGGCGCAGTCGGCGTTGTCGCGCAGACGCTGGATCTGGTAGCTGGTCTCGGCCCACTGACGTTGCAGCAGACGACGCTGGCCCTCGAACACGGTGTCACCGTTGAAGGTGATGTTGATCTGACCGTTGTTGATCGGCTGACCGATCACCGACACGCAGTCGCCCAGACCGGCAGCGCTGAATTGGGCGAGGATGTCCGGGGTGGCGTCCTGGCGAACCTGGATCACGGCACCCAGTTCTTCGTTGAACAGGATGGCGGCGATTTCAGCGGAGCTTTCGGCAACGCTGTCCAGGTTCAGGCTCAGACCGCAGTGACCGGCGAAGGCCATTTCCACCACGGAGGTCAGCAGACCACCGTCGGAACGGTCGTGGTACGCCAGCAGGTGACCGTCGGCGTTGAGGCCCTGGATTACCGCGAAGAAGGCTTTCAGGTCTTCGGCGTCGTCGACGTCCGGCGCCTGCTTGCCGAGCTTGCCGTGAACCTGCGCGAGGATCGAGGCGCCCATGCGGTTCTGACCGCGACCGAGGTCGATCAGGATCAGGTCGGTGGTGCCCTTGTCCATGCGCAGTTCCGGAGTCAGAGTCTGACGGATGTCAGCCACTGGCGCGAAACCGGTCACGATCAGGGACATTGGCGAGGTGACGGTCTTGTCTTCGCCGTTGTCGTTCCAGCGGGTGGCCATGGACATGGAGTCCTTGCCGACCGGGATGGTGATGCCCAGCTCAGGGCACAGTTCCATGCCGACCGCTTTCACGGTGTCGTACAGACGCGCGTCTTCGCCCGGATGGCCGGCAGCGGACATCCAGTTCGCCGACAGTTTGATGTCGGAGAGCTTGTTGATGCGCGAGGCGGCAATGTTGGTGATGGTTTCGCCGATGGCCATGCGGCCTGACGCCGGAGCGTCCAGCAGCGCCAGCGGAGTGCGCTCGCCCATCGCCATCGCTTCACCGGTGTAGACATCGAAGCTGGTGGCAGTGACGGCAACGTCGGCCACCGGAACCTGCCAGGGGCCGACCATCTGGTCACGGGCCACGAGGCCGGTGATGGTGCGGTCGCCGATGGTGATCAGGAAGCTTTTGCTCGCCACGGCCGGGTGGTGCAGGACGCGTTCGATGCTTTCGCCGATGTCGAGGCTCGACGGATCGAAGTCATCGCCCAGCTCGGCTTCGCGAACCACCGAACGGTGCATGCGCGGGGCCTTGCCCAGCAACACTTCCAGTGGCATGTCCACCGGGTTGTTGCCGAAGTGGCTGTCGGTCACGGTCAGTTGCGGCTCGGCGGTGGCTTCACCGACAACGGCAAACGGGCAACGCTCACGTTCGCAGATCGCCTTGAAGCGCTCGAAGTCGGCCGGGCCGACTGCCAGAACGTAACGTTCCTGGGATTCGTTGGACCAGATTTCGTGCGGGGCCATGCCCGGCTCGTCGTTTGGAATGTTGCGCAGTTCGAAACGGCCACCGCGGTCACCGTCGTTGACCAGTTCCGGGAAGGCGTTGGACAGACCGCCCGCACCCACGTCGTGGATGAAGCTGATCGGGTTCTTGTCACCCAGCTGCCAGCAACGGTCGATGACTTCCTGGCAGCGACGTTCCATTTCAGGGTTTTCACGCTGAACCGAAGCGAAGTCCAGATCCGCCGAGCTGGTGCCGGTGGCCATGGAGGAAGCAGCGCCGCCGCCCAGACCGATCAGCATCGCCGGGCCGCCGAGCACGATCAGCTTGGAGCCGACAACGATCTCGCCTTTCTTGACGTGCTCTTCACGGATGTTGCCCATGCCGCCAGCCAGCATGATCGGCTTGTGGTAACCGCGAACTTCGTCACCGTGCGGAGTGGTGATCGATTGTTCGAAGGTCCGGAAGTAGCCGGTCAGGGCCGGACGACCGAATTCGTTGTTGAACGCAGCGCCGCCCAGCGGGCCTTCGATCATGATATCCAGCGCGTTGACGATGCGCTCAGGCTTGCCGTACGGCACTTCCCACGGCTGTTCGAAGCCAGGGATCTGCAGGTTCGACACGGTGAAACCGGTCAGGCCGGCTTTCGGCTTGGCGCCACGACCGGTTGCACCTTCGTCGCGGATCTCGCCACCGGAACCGGTGGACGCGCCCGGGAACGGTGCGATCGCGGTCGGGTGGTTGTGGGTTTCAACCTTCATCAGGATGTGCACCGGCTCCTGCACCGCGCCGTACTGGCGGGTTTCCGGATCCGGGAAGAAGCGGCCGGCGACGTTGCCGACGATCACCGAAGCGTTGTCCTTGTAAGCGGACAGCACGCCTTCGCTGTGCATCTGATAGGTGTTCTTGATCATGCCGAACAGGCTTTTTTCCTGGCTCTCGCCGTCAATATCCCAACTGGCGTTGAAGATCTTGTGCCGGCAGTGCTCGGAGTTGGCCTGGGCGAACATCATCAGTTCGATGTCGTGGGGGTTGCGCTTGAGACCGTTGAAGGCGTTGACCAGGTAATCGATCTCGTCTTCGGCCAGGGCCAGGCCCAGTTCGACGTTGGCTTTTTCCAGCGCGGCGCGACCGCCGCCGAGGATGTCGATGGCGGTCAGCGGCTTCGGTTCGGCGTGGCTGAACAGACCGGCGGCCTGCTCGAGGTTGGCCAGAACGATCTGCGTCATGCGGTCATGCAGTACGTCTGCAATCTGCTGCGCTTCGGTTTCACTGAACTGGCCGGCGACGTAGAACGCGATGCCGCGCTCCAGACGCTGGATCTTGCTCAGGCCACAGTTGCGGGCGATGTCGCTGGCCTTGCTCGACCATGGCGAGATGGTGCCGAAACGCGGCAACACCAGGAACAGACGACCGGTCGGCTCTTGAACCGGAACGCTTGGACCGTACTTCAGAAGGCGCGCAAGCACCTGCTGTTCGTCGCCGGTCAGGACGCCGGTGACTTCGGCGAAGTGAGCGAATTCAGCATACAGGCCACTGACAGCTGGAACCTTCTGGCTCAGTTGCTCAAGGAGTTTGCTGTGGCGAAAGGCAGAAAGGGCAGGAGCGCCGCGCAGGATCAACATCTTCGGGACAGCCTCGGGAAGGGGTGTGCTTTGAGGCCGTGCATTCTAGCCTAAACCGCCCTCAACATCACCCGAAACGCTACGCACGGTTGCACCCGGATGTCGAGTGGTGTTCCTGCCTTGAGGGTCAAATTTATGAGGTGTCGCAAGGCGGGTTATTTTTTCTGTCACAAAATGCCTTTCGGGCCCGTTTCTGCGGGGTTTCGCGCGGTTTTGTGATGCCTAGCAGACAACCCCGCCACTGTCGAGATATGGCGCCCGTTGTCCTTTGCGTATACTGCGCACATGTTTTCCCCAACGGCTTTGCGTCCGCGATACGCCAAATGGCTGATCGCTACCGGACTCTTCCTGATGCTCAGTGGCTGTGTTGATAAACCCAACACACTCGAGCGCGTAAAGGAGGATGGCGTGCTGCGGGTGGTCACCCGAAACAGCCCCGCCACCTACTTTCAGGATCGCAGCGGTGAAACCGGCTTCGAATACGAGCTGGTGAAGCGCTTCGCCGACGATTTGGGGGTCGAGCTGAAGATCGAGACCGCCGACAACCTCGACGACCTGTTCAACCAGGTCGGCAAGCCGAACGGCCCGGTACTGGCGGCTGCCGGTCTGGTCAGCAGTGAACAGCGCAAGAAGCAGGTGCGCTTCTCCCGCTCCTACCTCGAAGTCACGCCGCAGGTCATCTATCGCAACGGCCAGTCGCGCCCCACCGACGCCGGCGATCTGGTGGGCAAAAAGATCATGGTGCTCAAGGGCAGCACCCACGCCGAACAACTGGCGGAGCTGAAACAGAAATACCCTGGCATCCAGTACGAAGAGTCCGACGCCGTTGAAGTGGTCGACCTGCTGCGCATGGTCGACGAAGGCCAGATCGATCTGACCCTGGTCGATTCCAACGAAGTGGCGATGAACCAGGTGTACTTCACCAACATCCGCGTGGCCTTCGACCTCGGCGACGCCCGCAGCCAGAGCTGGGCCGTGGCCGCCGGCGAAGACAACAGCCTGCTCAACGAGATCAACAGTTACCTGGACAAGGTGCAGAAGAACGGCACCCTGCAACGCCTGAAGGACCGCTACTACGGCCACGTCGACGTTCTTGGCTACATGGGCGCCACCACCTTCGCCCAGCACTTGCAGCAGCGGCTGCCCAAATATGAACAACACTTCAAGACCTACGCCAAGAAAGAGAAAGTCGACTGGCGCCTGCTGGCGGCGATCGGCTATCAGGAGTCGCTGTGGCAACCGGCGGTCACGTCGAAGACCGGTGTGCGCGGGCTGATGATGCTGACCCAGAACACCGCTCAGGCCATGGGCGTGTCCAACCGCCTCGATCCGAAGCAGAGCATCATGGGTGGCGCCAAGTACCTGGCCTACATGAAGGATCAGCTCGACGAGTCGATCCAGGAGCCGGATCGCACCTGGTTTGCCCTGGCGGCCTACAACGTCGGCAGCGGTCATCTGGATGACGCGCGCAAACTGGCGGCCAAGGAAGGGTTGAACCCGGACAAGTGGCTGGATGTGAAAAAGATCCTGCCGCGCCTGTCGCAGAAGCAGTGGTACAGCAAGACCCGCTACGGCTACGCCCGGGGCGGCGAACCGGTGCATTTCGTGGCGAACATCCGTCGCTACTACGACATCCTCACCTGGGTGACCCAGCCGCAGCTTGAAGGCGATCAGGTGGCCGAGGGCAATCTGCATGTGCCGGGGATCGACAAGTCGAAACCCGCTCAAGAGCCCGCCCCGCTTTAACCCATCCCCAAAACAAATGTGGGAGCAAGTTTGCTCCCACAGGATGTTGATACTTAGTGTTTGGCAGCCGCCAGAATCAACGTCTTCATCTCAGACACCGCCGACTTGAAACCTACGAACAACGCATGCGCCACCAGCGCATGACCGATGTTCAGCTCGTTGATGCCCTTGATCGCGGCAACCGCCTCGACGTTGTGATAGTGCAGGCCATGGCCGGCATTGACGATCAGGCCCTGGGCCAGACCGAAGGCCACGCCGTCCGCCACACGCTTGAGCTCTTCAGCCACTTCGGTCGGTGTTTCGGCATCGGCGTAACGCCCGGTGTGCAGTTCGATAGCCGGAGCACCGACGCGCTTCGACGCAGCGATCTGCCGCTCGTCGGCGTCGATGAACAGCGATACCTCGCTGCCGATCTTCGACAGACGCTCGACCGCCGCCCTGATCCGCTCTTCCTGCCCCGCCACATCCAGACCGCCTTCGGTGGTCAGTTCCTGACGGGTTTCCGGCACCAGGCAGATGTGCGCCGGACGAATGCGCTCGGCGAACGCCATCATTTCTTCGGTGACGCCCATTTCGAAGTTCATACGGGTCTGCAGCACATCCTTGAGCAGCAGCACGTCGCGCTCCTGAATGTGCCGACGGTCTTCGCGCAGGTGCACGGTGATACCGTCGGCGCCCGCCTCTTCCGCGTCCAGCGCTGCCTTGACCGGATCCGGATAGCGCGTGCCACGGGCCTGACGCAGGGTGGCGACGTGGTCGATGTTCACGCCAAGAAGAATGCGATTGCTGGTGGTCACGGATGCGCTCCTGAAGGGAAAGATTCGGCGCACAGCATACGGCGAGATCAGGGCTTGCGAAACAGCTCGCGACTGACGAGGGGACGACCGCCCAGATGCACCGCCAAGGCTTGGCGCATCAGTCGCTTGGCGGCGGACAACGCGCCGGGAGCCGACCAGTCGGCTTCGGCCATGGCCAGCAGTTCGGTGCCGTTGAACAGACCGGGTTGCAACAGGTAGACCCGCTCGAGCCCGGCATCCACCTGCAAGCGGTAGAGGCCATCCGCAGCGATGGGATCCTCGTTGATATCGGTATTCAGGGAAAAACCGTAACCGAGATCGTCGAGCAGCCGCCATTCGAAGGAACGCAGCAGCGGCTCCAGTGGCCGCCCTTCGGCCAATGCCAGCAACGTGGCAGCGTAATGATCGAACACCGCAGGATGCGGATCTTCGGCGGGCAACAGGCGAATCAGCAGCTCATTGAGATACAAGCCGCTGAACAGCGCCTCGCCGACCATCCAGGTCGCGTTGCCGACGCTTTCCATGCGCCCGACATTCTTCAACTCACCCTTGCCGCGAAACTCCACTTCCAGCGGCACGAATGGTCGCGCCAACGTCCCGGCCTTGCCCCGCGCACTGCGCAACACCGCCCGCAGCCGACCTTGCGGCGTGAGGAAGTCCACCAGCGCGCTGGTTTCGCGGTAGGCGCGTGAGTGGAGGACGTAGGCGGGTTGGGCGGGAGGCGGGGTTGAGGACATGGTGTCTCGCTGGAGGAATGCAGGCTTGAGATCAACATAAACCAAATGTGGGAGCGGGCTTGCCCGCGATGGCGGATTCACATTCAACATCTCTGCCGAACATTACATCCTCATCGCGGGCAAGCCCGCTCCCACAGGGGGTTCTCTGGTGTAGCAGAAAACCGGTGTTACAGGTCGCCGTAACCCAGCGAACGCAGCGCACGCTCGTCGTCGGACCAGCCGCCCTTCACCTTGACCCACAGGTTGAGCATGATCTTGGAGTCGAACAGCAGCTCCATGTCCTTGCGCGCCTCGGTGCCGATGCGCTTGATGCGCTCGCCCTTGTCGCCAATGATGATTTTCTTCTGGCCGTCACGCTCGACGAGGATCAGCGCATGAATGTGCAGCGTCGCACCCTGCTGCTTGAACTCTTCGATTTCCACGGTGATCTGGTACGGCAGCTCGGCGCCGAGCTGGCGCATGATCTTCTCGCGCACCAGTTCGGCGGCGAGGAAGCGGCTGCTGCGGTCGGTGATCTGGTCTTCCGGGAAGAAGTGATCGTTCTCCGGCAGATGATCGGCGATAACCTTTTCCAGCGCGTCGAGGTTGTGCCCCTGCTGCGCCGAGATTGGAATGATCTGCGCGTTCGGCAGCTGTTCCTGCAACCACGACAGGTGCGGCATCAGCTCGGCCTTGTCTTCGATGCGGTCGGTCTTGTTCAGCGCGACGATCAGCGGGCCGGTCACGTACTGCACGCGCTCCAGCACCATCTGGTCTTCTTCGGTCCACTTGGTGCGATCGACCACGAAGATCACCACGTCGACGTCTTTCAACGCCGCCGAAGCGGTCTTGTTCATGTAGCGGTTCAGGGCCTTTTCGCCACCCTTGTGCATGCCGGGGGTGTCGACGTAGATCGCCTGCACGTCGCCCTCGGTCTTGATCCCGAGCATGTTGTGGCGAGTCGTCTGCGGCTTGCGCGAAGTGATCGCCAGCTTCTGGCCGAGGATGTGGTTCAACAGCGTGGACTTGCCCACGTTGGGACGGCCGACGATGGCAACATAGCCACAGCGCGTTGCGTTTGTATCAGTCATTGCCATTCTCCACACCCAGGGCAATCAGTGCTGCGGCGGCCGCTACCTGTTCGGCAATGCGACGGCTCACACCCTGACCCCGACTTTTTTCATTCAATAGGACAACTTCGCACTCGACGAAGAAGGTACGGCAGTGCGGCTCGCCCTGGATGTCCACCACTTCATAACGCGGCAGTTCGCAGCCGCGCGATTGCAGGAATTCCTGCAGGCGGGTCTTCGGATCCTTGTTGGTGTCGACCAGCGTCAGGCCTTCGAACTCGCCGGCCAGCCAGGCCAGTACGCGCTCGCGGGCGACTTCCATACCGGCATCGAGGTAGATCGCACCGATCAGTGCTTCAAGGGCGTCGGCCAGGATCGACTCGCGACGGAAACCGCCGCTCTTCAATTCGCCGGAACCCAGACGCAGGTAATCGCCCAGATCGAAACCGCGGGCCAGCACCGCCAGCGTCTCACCTTTTACCAGCCGTGCGCGCAAACGCGACAACTGGCCTTCGCGCGCCAGCGGGAAACGGTCGAACAAGGCTTCGCCGGCAACAAAGTTGAGGATCGCATCGCCGAGGAATTCCAGACGCTCGTTGTTGCGTCCGGCAAAGCTGCGGTGCGTAAGGGCCAGGACCATCAGTTCCTGGTCCTTGAAGGTGTAACCGAGCTGACGCTCGAGACGGCTTAGAGAAACGCTCACGGTTTACCCACGCTGAGTTCGTGGCTGGATTCCACTGCCATCGCCGGGATACGGCGCAGGCCTGGGACAATTAACGCTGTGTTCAAAAATGACGTCCTGAATATCGTGGCTTCATGCCCCGGAGCCGGTTGTGCCGACGCCAGAAATGCATTCGGCGCTGTGGTCAACAGCGCCGTGTTTGTTTACTTGATCAGGCCGACCCGCGAGAAGTTCGGCAGGTGGCTGAGTTTCGGTTCCGGCCAGCTCATCCAGACCGCGAAGGCCTTGCCGACAATGTTCTGGTCGGGAACCATGCCCAGCAGGTCCTTGGGAATGTTCGGATCATCCCAGTAGCGACTGTCGTTCGAGTTGTCGCGGTTGTCGCCCATCATGAAATAGTGCCCGGCCGGCACGGTCCAGGTATGGTCCGGCGTGGCGCGGTAGCGGCTCATTTCCTTGCGGATCAGGTGCTCGGCGGCGCCGAGTTTTTCCTTGTAGAGTTCCGCACTGCCCAGCGTGCCAGGCTCGGAGCCGACCAGTTGTTCGGCAATCGACTCGCCGTTGACGAACAGACGCTTGTCGGCGGTGTACCTCACCGTATCGCCCGGCAGGCCGACCACACGCTTGATGTAGTTGACGTTCGGGTCGCTCGGGTAACGGAACACCATCACATCGCCGCGCTGCGGGTCACCGACTTCGATGATCTTCTTGTCGATCACCGGCAAACGGATCCCGTAGGAAAACTTGTTCACCAGAATGAAGTCGCCGACGTCCAGGGTCGGTTTCATCGAGCCGGACGGAATCTGGAACGGTTCCACCAGGAACGAACGCAGCACCAGCACGATAAACAGCACCGGGAAGAACGACTTGCCGTACTCGACCAGCAGCGGTTCCTTGTTCAGCTTCTCGACCACCACCACGTCAGGCTGGCTGACGCTGCCCTGATAGGAAGCGATGGCGGCACGCCGACGCGGTGCCAGGATCAACAGATCGAGCAACGCCAACAGACCGCAGACGAACACGGCAATGACCAGCAACAGCGGGAAATTTAGTGACATAGGACCTGACTATTCCAACCTGAGCACGGCGAGGAAGGCTTCTTGCGGGATTTCCACGTTGCCGACCTGTTTCATGCGTTTTTTACCGGCCTTCTGCTTCTCAAGCAGTTTTTTCTTACGGCTGACGTCGCCGCCGTAGCACTTGGCCAATACGTTCTTTCTGAGTGCCTTGACGGTTGTCCGGGCGACGATCTGACCGCCAATGGCAGCCTGGATGGCCACGTCGAACATCTGACGAGGAATCAGTTCTTTCATCTTCTCGGTCAACTGGCGACCTTTGAAGTGCGAATTGTCACGGTGCACGATCAGCGCCAGAGCGTCGACCTTGTCGCCGTTGATCAGCACGTCCAGTTTCACCAGATTAGCCGATTGGTAACGATCGAAATGGTAGTCCAGCGAAGCATAGCCGCGGCTGGTGGATTTCAGACGGTCGAAGAAGTCCAGGACCACTTCGTTCATCGGCAGGTCGTAGGTCACCTGGACCTGATTGCCGAGGAACAGCATGTCGACCTGCACACCGCGTTTCTCGATGCACAGGGTGATGACGTTGCCCAGGTGTTCCTGCGGTACCAGGATGTTGGCGCGCACGATTGGCTCGCGCATGTCTTCGATCGACGAGACGTCCGGCAGCTTCGACGGGTTGTCGACGTAAATCGTTTCACCGGTTTTCAGCACCAGTTCGAAGATTACCGTCGGCGCCGTGGTGATCAGGTCCAGGTCGTACTCGCGCTCCAGGCGCTCCTGGATGATCTCCATGTGCAGCATGCCGAGGAAGCCGCAACGGAAGCCGAAGCCCAGTGCGTCGGAGCTTTCCGGGGTGTATTGCAGCGACGAGTCGTTCAGGGTCAGTTTCTGCAGCGCTTCGCGGAAGTCCTCGAAGTCGTCGGAGCTGACCGGGAACAGACCGGCGTAAACCTGCGGCTGGATGCGTTTGAAACCTGGCAGCACCGGAACGTCCGGCGTGGAGCTCAGGGTCAGGGTGTCACCGACCGGCGCACCGTGAATGTCCTTGATGCTGGCGATGATGAAGCCCACTTCGCCGGCCTTCAGGTCAGCGGTGGCGGTGTGTTTCGGGTTGAATACGCCAACACTGTCGACCAGATGCACCTTGCCGGTGGACTTCACCAGGATCTTGTCGCCCTTCTTCACGCGGCCGTGACGCACGCGCACCAGGGAGACAACGCCCAGGTAATTGTCGAACCAGGAGTCAATGATCAACGCTTGCAGCGGATCTTCGATATTGCCGGTTGGCGCAGGAATGGTAGCAACCAGACGCTCGAGCACTTCGTCGACACCCAGGCCGGTCTTGGCGCTGCAGGTGACGGCGTCGGTGGCGTCGATGCCGATGATCTTCTCGATCTCGTCCTTGACGCGATCAGGCTCGGCCTGTGGCAGGTCGATCTTGTTCAGCACCGGCATGACCTCAAGGCCCTGCTCGATGGCGGTGTAGCAGTTGGCCACGGACTGGGCTTCAACGCCCTGCCCCGCATCGACCACCAGCAACGCACCTTCACAGGCCGCCAGGGAACGGCTGACTTCGTAGGTGAAGTCGACGTGACCCGGGGTGTCAATGAAGTTCAGCTGGTAGGTGACGCCGTCTTTGGCCTTGTAATAGAGGGTGACGCTGTGGGCCTTGATGGTGATCCCGCGTTCGCGCTCCAGATCCATGGAATCCAGTACCTGGGCTTCCATTTCACGCTCGGCCAGGCCGCCGCACATCTGGATGAAACGGTCAGCCAGCGTCGACTTGCCATGGTCAATGTGGGCGATGATGGAGAAATTGCGGATATGACTCAAATCACTCACGGATCAACACTCAAAAAGGCTGCAGGCTTGGCCCGCCGAAAAATAGCCGGGAATTGTACCTGATACACGGCGCAAGCGTCACGTTCGCCTGTCACCCGGATTACATGCAAAAACGCCCCGGTCTGGCGACCGAGGCGTTTTCACGGCTAAAGCGTGGGTGCAACCTGGTTCATCAACCGGCTCGACGCAACAGCCAGACACCCGCCAGCGCACACACGCCAGCCGGCACCAGCACCGCGAACAGCGGCGAGAAGCCGAACACCAGACTGGATGGGCCCAGCAGATCCTGAACGATGCGGAAGGTGAAGCCCACCAGCACACCGGTGAACACCCGCTGACCGAGGGTCACCGAACGCAGCGGACCGAAGATGAAGGAAATCGCCATCAGTACCAGCGCAGCGGTCACCAGCGGCTGCAACACCTTGACCCAAAATGCCAGCCAGTAACGACCGTTGCTCAGACCCTGATCGGCCAGATAGTGGATGTAACCCCACAGACCGGTGATCGACAGCGATTCCGGCGCCATCACTACAGTGCTCAGCAATTGCGGGCTCAGCGAGACATCCCAGCGCTCGACCGGCGTATTGACCACTTCGGTGCTGCGCTCGTGAAATTTGGTGGTGGTCACGTCGGTCAGCTGCCAGTGATCGGTGTCGAACTCGGCGCGCTTGGCGAAGCTCGAACTGAGCAGATGGCGTTCTTTGTCGAAGTGATAGCGGGTCACACCATACAGACGACCGTTGGGTTGCACGGAGTTGATGTGAATGAACTCGTCACCCTGGCGGTGCCACATGCCGTGCTTGGCGCTTTGCGCGTCGCCGCTGCCTTGCGCCAGCGAACGGTTGGCCTGGGCCATGCTTTCGGTGGCTGGGGCCACGTATTCGCCGATCAGCACACCGGCCAGCATCAGTACCAGCATCGGCTTCATCACCGCCCAGACGATACGCCCGATGGAGACACCGGCAGCGCGCATTACGGTCAACTCACTGCTGCTCGCCAGACTGCCAAGGCCGATCAGGCAACCGATCAGCGCCGCCATCGGCAGCATGTCGTAGAGCCGGCGCGGCGCGGTCAGGAGCACGAAGCTCAGGACATCGACCAGGGTGTAGGTGTCACTGACATCGCCCATCTCGTCGATGAACGCAAACAAGGTGGCCAGGCCGAGAATGATCGCCAGCACCGCGATGATCGCGATGAACACGCTGCTGCCGATGTAGCGGTCGAGTTTAACCACGGGCCACCTCCAGCGCTGCGCTGCGACGGCTGGCCAGCTTCAGGCGCAAAGGCTCCCAGTACAACAGACCGAGACCGATCGTCAGGAAGATCGCATGCACCCACCACAAGCCGAGCGCCGGTGGAATCTTGCCTTTCTCGAGGGCGCCGCGGGCGGCAATCAGGATGGTCAGGTAAGCCATATAAAGAAGAATCGCCGGCAGCAGCTTGAGGAAACGCCCCTGACGCGGGTTGACCCGCGACAGCGGTACCGCCATCAGGGTCACGATGAACACCAGCAACGGCAGCGACAGGCGCCATTGCAGTTCGGTTTTCGAGCGAATGTCGTCGCTGCCGAGCAGGGACGAGGTCGGCATGGCGTCACGGTCGGTGACCTCCTCGCTGACATCCGGCTTGGGCAGCAGCACGCCGTAGGTTTCGTAGTGGATGGCGCGATAGTTGGCCTGACCCGGGCTGCCGTCGTAACGGTAGCCGTTGTCGAGAATCAGGTAGCGATTGCCGTCGGGACGCACTTCCTGGCGACCCTTTTCAGCTACCAGCACGGAAATCCCGCGATCTTTCTGGTTGGCGCCGAGGTTCTTCTGCGAAATGAACACACTGCCCAGGTTGACCCGATCGTCGCTCAGGGTTTCGGTGTAGGTCACCCGGGTACCGTCGCGCAAGGCCTGGAAACGGCCCGGCTCGAGGGTGTCGAATTCGGTCAGGGCGTCCTGTTTGTTCAGCAGCAGCTGGAACTGGTTGGCGCCTTGCGGTGCCAGGCTCAAGCTCAGCCAGGCCACCACCACAGCTACCAGGGTGGCCGGAAACAGGGTCATGCGGAACAACCGCTGCTGACTCATGCCGGTGGCCGAAAGCACGGTCATCTCGCTTTCGAGGTACAGCCGGCCGTACGCCAGCAGAATCCCGAGGAACAGCCCCAGCGGCAGGATCAACTGCATGAAGCCCGGCAGGCGATAGCCCATGATCAGGAACAGCGATCCCGGATCGAGCTGGCCCGCGGCGGCCTGGGCAAGGTATTTGATGAAGCGACCGCTCATGATGATGACCAGCAGCACGGCGCTTACCGCACTCAGGGTCAACAGGACTTCGCGGGACAGATAACGGAAGACGATCAAACCAGACACTCCAGGGTTGTCAGGCTAAGGCGGCCAAACAAGCAAACGTCTCGACGGGCCCGCAAGGCAGAGCCGTCGAAAAAAGATGCGGCATTATCCTGTGATTGAGGGCGCCTGTCACTGCGCGCACACACGCAAGCGTGCAATCGGTTGAAGATCGTACAACCGAGGGTTGTCAGGCGCGGTGAGCGAGGTTCAAACTGCCGCCTCTGTCGCAGGCACTGGCCTGCGCCTCTTCTCTCTATAAGCAGGCGACGGCGGACACGTCGAACGCCTGTGTGTTGACCATTCATTCAGGGATCCGGACATGGAACTGGTTGTAAAAAGCGTTAGCCCAGAAACGTTGAAAACCGCCACCCTGGTGGTTGCCGTCGGCGAAGGCCGCAAACTCGGTGCCGCCGCCAGGCAGGTCGACGAACTGAGCGGCGGCGCCATCAGCGCCGTGCTCAAGCGTGGCGACCTGGCCGGCAAGGTCGGCCAGAGCCTGTTGCTGCACAGCCTGCCGAACCTGAAAGCCGAACGTGTGCTGCTGGTGGGCGTGGGCAAGGATGAAGAACTGGGCGACCGTCCGTTCCGCAAGATCGTCGCTGGCATCCTCAACACCCTCAAAAGCCTGGGCGGCAGCGACGCCGTACTGGCACTCGATGAAATCATCGTCAAGAACCGCGACAGTTACGGCAAGACCCGTCTGCTGGCCGAAACCCTGGTCGACGGCGAATACACCTTCGACCAGTTCAAGAGCCAGAAAGCCGAACCGCGCGCCCTGAAGAAAATCACCCTGCTGACCATCAAGGCCGCTCAGGCCGAAGTGCAACGCGCCGTGAACCACGCCACCGCAATCGCCAACGGCATGGCGTTCACCCGCAACCTGGGCAACCTGCCGCCGAACATCTGCCACCCGACTTTCCTCGGCGAACAGGCCAAGAACCTCGGCAAAGAGTTCAAGGATCTGAAAGTCGAAGTCCTCGACGAGAAGAAGATCAAGTCGCTGGGCATGGGTTCGTTCTACGCCGTCGGCCAGGGCAGCGCCCAGCCGCCGCGCCTGATCGTCATGCAATACAACGGCGGCAAGAAATCCGAGAAGCCGTACGCACTGGTCGGTAAAGGCATCACCTTCGACACCGGCGGCATCAGCCTGAAACCGGGCGCCGGCATGGACGAGATGAAATACGACATGGGTGGCGCGGCCAGCGTGTTCGGTACCCTGCGCGCCGTGCTGGAACTGAAACTGCCGATCAACCTGGTGTGCATCCTGGCCTGCGCCGAGAACATGCCGAGCGGCACTGCTTCGCGTCCGGGCGACATCGTCACCACCATGAGCGGCCAGACCGTGGAAATCCTCAACACCGACGCCGAAGGCCGTCTGGTGCTGTGCGATGCACTGACTTACTCCGAGCGCTTCAAGCCGCAAGCGGTGATCGACATCGCCACCCTGACCGGTGCCTGCGTCGTCGCGCTGGGCGCCCACACGTCGGGCCTGCTGGGCAACAACGACGAACTGATCGAGCAACTGTTGAGCGCGGGCAAGGCTGCCGACGACCGTGCCTGGCAACTGCCGCTGTTCGACGAATACCAGGAGCAACTGGACAGCCCGTTCGCCGACATCGCCAACATTGGCGGTCCGAAGGCCGGCACCATCACCGCCGCCTGCTTCCTGTCGCGCTTCACCAAGAACCTGAACTGGGCGCACCTGGACATCGCCGGTACCGCCTGGACCAGCGGCGGCAAGGACAAGGGCGCCACTGGCCGTCCGGTTCCGTTGCTGACTCAATACCTGCTGGACCGCGCCAAAGCCTGAAACCGATGACTGCGAGCAGCGCCTCTTTCGAGGGGCGCCGCTTTCAGCTCAGGAACCGCAATGACCAAAGTCGACTTTTATATCCTGCCCAGCGCCGATCCTTCGGCTCGCCTGGATTTTGCCTGCAAGCTCACCGATAAAGCCTGGCGCATGGGCCATCGCATCTACCTGCATTGCAGCGATGCCGCCCAGCGTGATGATCTCGATGCGCGACTGTGGGCGTTCAAGGGTGAAACCTTCGTGCCTCACGGCCCGGCTGAAAGCGAACCGGAAGGTTTGATCGTATTGGGAGTGGGCGACGACTGCGGCCAGCACGCGGACTTGCTGGTCAACCTCGACCTGAAAGTCCCGGTTTTCGCCAATAAATTCGCCCGCGTTGCCGAGGTGGTGGTGGAAGATCCGGCGATCCGCACTGCGGCGCGGGAGAGTTTCCGTTTCTACCGCGAACAGGGCTATCCTCTGCAAGACCACCGTTTACAGCGACTCTGAGTACGCCGATGGACACTCCAAAACCGCTGCAAAAACCCGCACACCTGCTGGACGACCTTGAGTCGATCCGCCAGCTGCTCGGCGATGACAACCTGCAACCGCCGCTGCTGACCGACACGGTCGATGATGGCGAACAGGAACAGATTCCGATGTTGTTCGATTCGGTCGACAACACACCGCAAGCCGTCGACGCTGCACCCGCGCCAACGCCTGCTCCGCAACCTGCCGCTGCGCCTGTGGATAAAGGCCCCGACGCCCTCCTGCACCTGGACAGCGAGCTGCGCGCCGCCGCGCAACTGATCATGCAGGACGTGATCGACGATTTCGCGCCGCACATCGAAACCGAAATCAAACGTCGCCTCGAGGCGCGGATGGAACGGCTTCTCGGCCAGTACGAATAATTCCCTGATCTCCTGTGGGAGCTGCCCTGCCAGCGATAACATCACCGCGCCTTTCCTGAAAAACCGCGGCGCCTGCATCGCTGGCAAGCCAGCTCCCACATTTAAGCCTCCACCCGGCCCGCCCCGCTCGCCCTGCGCCCCTTGCCCCGCTATACTTCCCGGCTTTTCCTGAATAAATGCCAATAGGGTCCCGCCGCGCATGGATAAGACCTACCAGCCGCACGCCATTGAAACTTCCTGGTACAACACCTGGGAGTCCGAGAACTACTTCGCCCCGCAAGGCGCGGGCGACTCCTACACCATCATGATCCCGCCGCCGAACGTCACCGGCAGCCTGCACATGGGTCACGGTTTCAACAACGCGATCATGGACGCCCTGATCCGTTTCCGCCGCATGCAGGGTCGCAACACCCTGTGGCAGCCGGGCACCGACCACGCCGGTATCGCCACGCAAATGCTGGTGGAGCGTCAACTCGAAGCCCAGGGCCAGAACCGCCATGATCTGGGCCGGGAAAAATTCCTCGAGAAAGTCTGGGAATGGAAGGATCAGTCCGGCGGCAACATCAGCCGTCAGATCCGTCGCCTCGGCTCGTCCGTGGACTGGAGCCGCGAGCGCTTCACCATGGATGACGGCCTCTCGGAAGCCGTTAAGGAAGCGTTCGTGCGCCTGCACGAAGACGGCCTGATCTATCGCGGCAAGCGACTGGTCAACTGGGACACCAAGCTGCACACGGCGATTTCCGACCTCGAAGTGGAAAACCACGACGAGAAAGGTTTCCTGTGGAACCTGAAATACCCGCTGGCCGACGGCGCGAAAACCGCTGAAGGCAACGATTTCCTGATCGTCGCGACTACCCGTCCGGAAACCATGCTCGGCGACTCCGCCGTCGCAGTGAACCCGAACGACGAGCGCTACAAAGCCCTGATCGGCAAGTTTGTAGAGCTGCCGCTGGTCGGCCGCCGCATCCCGATCATCGCCGACGATTACTGCGATCCTGAATTCGGCACCGGCTGCGTGAAGATCACCCCGGCCCACGATTTCAACGACTACGAAGTCGGCAAGCGTCACAACCTGCCGCTGCTGAACATCTTCGACAAGAACGCCAACGTGCTGCCGGCAGCGCAAGTGTTCAACCTCGACGGCACGCTGAACGACAGCATCGACGGCAAGATTCCGGCCGAGTACGCCGGCCTCGAGCGTTTCGAAGCGCGCAAGCAGATCGTTGCCGCGTTCGACGCCGCCGGCCTGCTGGTCAGCGTCGACGACCACAACCTGAAAGTGCCGAAAGGCGACCGCTCCGGCACCGTCATCGAGCCATGGCTGACCGACCAGTGGTACGTGTCCACCAAACCGCTGGCCGAGCCTGCGATTGCCGCCGTTGAAGACGGTCGCATCCAGTTCGTGCCGAAGCAGTACGAAAACATGTACTTCTCGTGGATGCGCGACATCCAGGACTGGTGCATCAGCCGTCAGCTGTGGTGGGGCCACCGGATTCCGGCCTGGTACGACGAGTCGGGCAAGGTCTACGTCGGTCGCGACGAAGCCGAAGTGCGCGCCAAGCATAATCTCGGCCCGGACGTTGCGCTGCAACAGGACAACGACGTTCTCGACACCTGGTTCAGTTCGGGCCTGTGGACCTTCTCCACCCTGGGCTGGCCGGAAAAGACCGAGTTCCTGAAGAAATTCCACTCCACCGACGTGCTGGTCACCGGTTTCGACATCATTTTCTTCTGGGTTGCCCGGATGATCATGCTGACGATGCACCTGATCAAGAACGAGGATGGCACGCCGCAGGTTCCGTTCAAGACTGTTTATGTGCACGGCCTGGTGCGTGATGGCCAGGGCCAGAAGATGTCCAAGTCCAAGGGCAACGTCCTGGACCCGCTGGACATCATCGACGGCATCGAGCTCGAAACACTGGTGCAGAAACGCACGTCCGGTCTGATGCAGCCAAAACTGGCGAAGAAGATCGAGAAGCAGACCCGCGACGAATTCGCCGACGGCATCGCCAGCTACGGCACCGACGCCCTGCGCTTCACCTTCTGCTCGCTGGCGTCCACCGGTCGCGACATCAAGTTCGACATGGGCCGCGTCGAAGGCTATCGCAACTTCTGCAACAAGATCTGGAACGCCGCGCGTTATGTTCTGGACAAGGGCGAAGACTGCGGCCAGAACGGCGAAGCCTACGAGCTGTCGCTGGCGGATCGCTGGATCATCTCGCAGCTGCAACGCACCGAAGCCGAAGTGACCCGTCAACTGGATCAGTTCCGTTTCGACCTGGCGGCGCAAGCGCTGTACGAGTTCATCTGGAACCAGTACTGCGACTGGTACCTGGAACTGTCCAAGCCAGTGCTGTGGGACGAAAACGCGCCGGTCGAGCGTCAGCGCGGCACTCGCCGCACGCTGGTTCGCGTACTGGAAGTGGCGCTGCGTCTGGCGCATCCGTTCATGCCGTTCATCACTGAAGAAATCTGGCAGCGCATCGCGCCGCTGGCCGGTATTCAGGGCAAGACGATCATGCTGCAACCATGGCCGGTGGCCAACGAAGAGCGCATCGATCCGGCGGCCGAAGACGACATCGAATGGCTCAAGGGCCTGATGCTCGGCACGCGCAACATCCGTGGCGAAATGAACATCGGCCCGGGCAAACCGCTGCCGATCTACCTGAAGAACGTCACCGCTGAAGACCAGCGCCGCCTGACCGAGAACGAAGCGCTGCTGAAGAAGCTGGCGCGTCTGGAGTCGATCACCGTACTGGCCGCCGGCGAAGAAGCGCCGCTGTCGGCGACCGCGCTGGTTGGCGAGATGGAAGTGCTGGTGCCGATGGCCGGTCTGATCGACAAGGGCGCCGAGCTGGCGCGCCTGGACAAGGAAATCCTGCGTCTGCAGGGCGAAGTCCAGCGGGTGGGCGGCAAGCTGTCCAACGCCGGTTTCGTTGACAAGGCTCCGGCCGAAGTCATCGAGAAGGAACGCGCCAAACTGGCCGAAGCCGAACAGGCTCTGGCCAAGCTGGCCGAGCAGCACGCGCGGATTGCCAGCCTGTAACGGCAAATCGCACTGAAAAAGGGAGGCCCGCAACGGCCTCCCTTTTTTGTGCCCGGGGTATTACTCCGGGCAGGGTTCGCCATTTGGTTGCGTGAGTGCGACTTTGACGATTGATTCGGGTGAGGTACCGATAATAGAGGAACCTCGCGTTACGACATATCTCACAAGCAGCGACCCACTCCCGTTGGAATGCTCAAGGATTGGTTTGATGAGTGTCTTGTAAGGTTCAACGTTGAATTGCAGTTTCGGTGTGCTCTGCGTTACGGCTTGGGTGAAAGTAGCTTCCGTACCTGCAATAGGTACCATGCCATTGAGACTTGAACAGGCTTGAGATGTCAGCTCAATTATGTCCCCCTCCATCACTTCCGGAGAAATTTTGACATCAACAAGAACGCCCTTAACGGGGCTCGGATCGCTTACACAGCTGATAAATCCTGACAGGTTGGCACTTGGAAAAGTCGCTTTACTTAGTTCAATCATCTCAATAATTCCCTGAAAAATTTCCTGTTGGGTAGACGTTGCCAGTAAAGCCATATTCAAAAAGTTCGCCTACTGTCATATATGACAGGTATCAAAGACCGATTTGGAATCGACAGTCGCGATGGTTATACCTTCTTCACTCGTTTGCTCGGGTAACGTTGAGATGTGGGACAATACCGGCCACTTTCAGCCCTACCCGAATCGACCACGCCCATGAACGCCCCACGTACACCGAAACCTGCGCGCAAGAAGCCTGACTCCGTCACCCCGGCCAAGCCCGTGGCGCCGCGTAAAGAAGCCAGCCTTCACCCGCGCAATCGCCATCAGGGTCGCTACGACTTCCCGGCGCTGATCAAGACCACGCCGGAACTGGCGAAGTTCGTGATCACCAACCCGTACGGCAAGGAAAGCATCGACTTCGCCAGTCCCGATGCAGTGCGTGTGTTCAACCGGGCGCTGCTCAAGTCGTTCTACGGCATCCAGCATTGGGACATCCCGGCCGATTATCTGTGCCCGCCGGTGCCGGGCCGTGCCGACTACATCCACTTCCTGGCTGACCTCTTGGCCAGCAACAACGACGGTGTGGTTCCGCGTGGCGCCATCGTCAATGTGCTGGATATCGGCATGGGCGCCAACTGCGTGTACCCGCTGATCGGTAACAGCGAATATCGCTGGCACTTCCTCGGCTCGGAGATCGATCCGACCGCCGTGGCCGCCGCCAGGGCCATTGTCCAGTCCAACGACTTGAACAAGGTCATCCAGCTGCGCCAGCAGGAGAACCGCAAGCACATCCTGATCGGCCTTCTGGAGCCTGGCGAGCGCTTTGACCTGACCATGTGCAACCCACCGTTCCACGCCTCGATGGAAGAGGCTACCAAGGGCAGCGAGCGTAAGTGGCGGGCACTGGGCAAGGCCGACCCGAAACGCAAACTGCCGGTACTGAACTTTGGCGGTCAATCGGCCGAACTTTGGTGTGAAGGCGGTGAAGCGCGCTTCGTGACGCAACTGATCGCCGAAAGTGCGAACTTTGCGCACAAGGTGTTGTGGTTCAGCACCCTGGTCTCGAAAGCTTCAAACCTGCCGGCCATCGAAATTGCGCTGAAGAAGGCCGGTGCGCTGGAAAGCCAGGTAGTGGAAATGTCCCAGGGGCAGAAGCAGAGCCGCTTCGTGGCATGGACCTTCCAGACCAAGTCCGAGCAGCAGATCTGGCGGCGCGAACGCTGGGTTCGCAAGTAATTCGCTTCAATCGGGGCGGCGCTTGATCGCAAAGCCGCCGCTACTGCTGAAACACAAACAGCAGACATAAAAAAACCGTGTCCGGATCGCTCCGGTGCACGGTTTTTTTGTATCGCTGCGTCTTACTTGTTCACAGCGTCGGTCAGGCTTTTGGCCACAACCAGCTTGATCACTTTCTTGGCAGGGATTTCGATGGCAGCGCCAGTCGACGGGTTACGGCCAGTGCGGGCAGGACGCTCGGTCACTTTCAGCTTGCCGATACCTGGCAAAGTGATTTCGGCACCATTTTCCAGCTGATCGGCAACGATTTGACCCAGTTGGTCCAGAGCGGCACGCGCGGTGGTTTTCGGCGCGTCGATAGCTTCAGCGATGTCGGCGATCAGTTGGTCTTTAGTAAGAGCCATGTAGTGTTCCTTCCCTATCAAATTCATATGGATTGCAGAGTGCAGTGTCAGCCATCGAGCCCGATCTTCTGGATCTGGCACCCTCGGCGATAACCACGACGAGTCGGGGTTATAGATGCCGAAATCAAGGTTTGGTTCGACCTGACAAAAGCTGAATGCATGCTTGTCGCGGTGACTTCGCACAAGACCGGGCAAAACTAGCACAGAGACAAGGAAATATCCGCCTCTAGCTAGCCAAATGGTCAGGTTTATTGCGCTAAATCGGTAAATAAATGCATAAGGGCGGTCGAGTGACCCGGATTTGCCCTTCACCCCGCGCCAAATCCAGTGGTTGCGGTACACTGGGCGCTTTTTCGGGGGAGCCCGCCCTCCTTCCTTCCACCAGCCGAGAAGCCTATGCCGATCCGTCATTGCATCGTCCATTTGATCGACAAAAAACCCGACGGCACACCCGCAGTTCTGCACGCCCGCGACTCCGAACTGGCTGAGTCCGCAGCCATCGAGAACATGCTCGCCGATCTCAACGAGAGCTATAACGCCAAACAGGGCAAAGCCTGGGGCTTGTTCCATCCGGAGTCCGGCGCGTTCCCGTTCAGCGGCTGGCTGAAGGAATACATGGAAGGCGGCAAGGACTTCACTGCGTTCAGCAAAGTCGCGGTCGAGCACCTGCAAAAGCTGATGGAAGAATCGAACCTGTCGGTCGGCGGCCACGTGCTGTTCGCCCACTATCAGCAAGGCATGACGGACTACCTGGCCATCGCCTTGCTGCACCACAGCGAAGGCGTGGCGGTGACCGATGAGCTGGACGTGACCCCGTCGCGCCACCTCGACCTCGGCCAACTGCACCTGGCGGCGCGGATCAACGTTTCCGAGTGGCAGAACAACAAGCAGTCCAAGCAGTACATTTCGTTCATCAAGGGCAAGAACGGCAAGAAAGTCTCGGAGTACTTCCGCGACTTCATCGGCTGCCAGGAAGGCGTCGACGGCCCTGGCGAGACCCGCACCCTGCTCAAGGCCTTCAGCGACTTCGTCGAGAGCGAAGACCTGCCGGAAGACTCCGCGCGCGAAAAGACCAAGACCCTGGTCGATTACGCCAGCAGCCAGGCCAAGCTCGGCGAACCGATGGGCCTGGAAGAACTGTCTGAGCTGATCGACGAAGAACGCCCGAAGGCCTTCTACGACCACATCCGCAACAAGGATTACGGCCTGTCGCCGGAGATCCCGGCGGATAAGCGCACGCTCAACCAGTTCCGCCGCTTCACCGGCCGCGCCGAAGGCCTGTCGATCAGCTTCGAAGCGCACCTGCTGGGCTCGAAGATCGAATACGACGAAGAAGCCGGGACTTTGGTCATCAAAGGCCTGCCGACCTCGCTCACCGATCAGCTGAAGCGTCGCAACTGATGCTCGGCAATGTGCTGAAGAAAGTCGCACTGGTTTTGCTGGTGGTTGTGGTCTATCAGAACTGGGGCAAGATCGAGCGGGTGTTCAACCCGTCGCAGATGGCGTCGGAGCAGATCCGCGCCAACGCCAATGTGGTGCTGTACGCGACGGACTGGTGCGGCTACTGCAAGCAGACCAAACGCTTTCTCGATCAGAAAGGCATTGCGTTCAAGGAATTCGATATCGAGAAGGATGCCGAAGCACGCAAGGCGTATGAAGCGCTGGGCGGACGCGGAATTCCTCTGATCGACGTGAATGGCACGTTGATTCGCGGGTTTGATCCGGACGAGATTCTCGCTGCACTGAAATAAACGAGGGAGCCAATCGGCTCCCTCAGATGTTTCAGCGTTTCTCGATTCGGAAACCGAAACGCGGGAAGTGCACATGCACCACTCCGCCACGTTCGTCCTCACGGCGCAGGATCAACTCCTCGCGACCGGCAAACACCAGCTCGCCGGCGACGGGATCAACGCCGTAGTCTGTCGCGGCGATCAGCACCTGCTGACCGCCCACGAACCCGTTCGGATCAGTGAACTCCTCGTCCGGCAACGCCGCCGGCGTAGAGCTGCGCGCGATCTCCAGTGCTTCCTCCGAACTCATCTCGCTGGCCGCGCCATGGCCAAAACCGAGCACACGCCCCAGCCACGCCGATACCGCCGGATAAGCATCCACCAAGGGCGCCGTCACGTGCGTAGCCTTGAGGAACCACAGTGGATGGGCCATGGCGAAGTCGGCAACCGACGGCTCGCCGAACAGGAAGTCACCGTCTTCGCGCTGCAACTGCTGCTCCAGGCGCGCCATGAGAGTCGGCCAATTGTGCTTGGCCTGCTCCGCTGACAGCCTGGTTGCGCTGCCACCGCTGAACAGTCCGGCCCGATCGGCGAGGAACGCCTTGATCGCTTCCGGCGGCAACTTGCCGAAACGCACCGCCACCGATTCCGGCTGGAACACCAGGCTCACCGCATGCTGGAACACTACCGAATCGGCCCAGGCGGCGAAACTGGCGGCGATCATTTCCTGACCGTCCGGGAAGAACGAAGGCTGGGCCTTTTCCTGCTCGAGGCGACGGGCGATCAGCGCGGTGTCGCAATAGATGTCGGCACCGATCTGCAACACCGGGGTCTTGCGGTAACCACCGGTCAGCGCAGTCAGATCCGGTTTCGGCATCACCGGTGAGATGTGCACCGAGCGCCAGGACAAGCCCTTGAAACCCAACAGCAGCCGGGCCTTTTCGGCGAATGGAGAGGTCGGGTAATGATGCAGAATCAACTCGGACATGCTCGGCTCCGCCGCACAGAAAGTGAACCAGCAGCTTAGCGCGCAATTCGTTCGCAGCCTACGGATCCGGCTGATGGGAACTGATCAGTCAGGTTGATAAGGCATGCAAAGAGGAATACTCTCCGCCTACGTCAATGTCTCCTGTGAGATCAGTAAACCCGGCCGCAAACCGGCGTTTACAGAAAAAACCGCCCCGCAAGGCGGTTTTTTTTCGCCTGTCGTTTGCCGGAGGCACCGCGTCGACGCGGAGACTTCTACCGTTTGACAATACCTGCTCAATCAGGCCGATAAGACGCCACCAGACACTCCTTCGCACTCTTCCTGAGCTTCTTGATCAACCGCTCCTGACGCAAGGCATCACCCTTGTCGCGGCAACGCTCGGTGTAGACCAGCGCCATCGCCGGGCTTGAAAGAAAGAACCGTGCGCCCTTGCCGCTCTGATGCTTGGCGAAACGGCGCACGGGATCATCGCTGATCCCGCAGTACAGCGAACCGTTGGCGGCGCGTACGAGGTAGACGAACCAGGATTTGCTCACTGGAACGTCGGCATCGAGAGGATTTTCGCTGAGGCTGTTCACGGGACAATTCAGGCGTAAGGAAAACAGGTGGCGATCTTATCAGCGACTCGCCTGAAATGCCTTCAGCCCTTTCAGCGCCTGAGCACGGACAGCATTGCGCACCAGAGGCGTCCAGCCCAACAACAACCCCTTGAAACCCAGCGCCTGACGCGACCAGCGCCACAGGTCGAAGTGGTCGTGGTGTTCACAGATCTTGCCGTCACGGAAAACGAAGCGCGCCTGGATGTCGTTGATCACGACATTGCCGGTCTGGCTGAACAGGTAGGTCGCCACCCAGTGGGCGCCGCCGCTGCGCTCGTCGGCGCGGACGTTGTTGAAGGTCAGGGAGAAGTCCTTGGCGCGAGTGGTGAGCATGCGCCACATGTCGCCGGCATCACGACCGCGCAGCTCGCCGAAGGCCGGATCGCTGAACACCACGTCGTCGGTGTAGCAGGCGGCCATGGCCTCGGCGTCGAGGCGCTGGAAGGCCTGGTAGAAACGGGTGATCAGGGCGCTGTGGGCTTCTTCACTCATGGGCAATCTCCAGGAAAGGTACAGATTGCCAGCACGATAATCCGCAAACGCCTGAAACACTATCGGCATTCGCATTTCGAATACCGACAGTGTGTACGCATCAGACCTTTTCGCTGACCACCTGCACGTACAGCGCACGTCCGGCACCGAGGCCAGCGAGGATTGCACCCGCACCAATGATGCCGAAAATCCAGCCCACGGCGTTCCAGCCGCCGGTCCAGTCATGCACCACGCCGACCGCGAACGGCCCCATCGACGCGAGGGTGTAGCCAAAGCCCTGGGACATGCTCGACAGGTTGGCCGCGACATGGGAATCCCGCGAGCGCAGCACGATCAGGGTCAGAGCCAGGCTGAACGTGCCGCCCTGCCCCAGGCCCAGCAGGATCGCCCAGCCCCACAGGCCTTCGATCGGCGCGAAGAGGCAACCGAACAGGCCGCCCAGGGTCAACGCCATCACCACCACGATCGCCAGCCGCTGATCTTTGCCACGTGTGGCCAACCACGGTGCCGCCAGGGAGCTGGCGAGCTGGATGATCACCGATCCGGACAGCACCAGACCGGCCTGGGTCGGCGTCAGCCCGCGACCGATAAGGATCGACGGCAGCCAGCCGAACACGATGTAGGCCAGCGACGATTGCAGGCCCATGTACAAGGTCACTTGCCAGGCCAGCGGATCCCGCAGCAGACCGCGCACCCGGTAGGCAACGTTGTGTGCACCATGCTTCTGGCCGATTTGCGGCAGCCAGAACACTGCCGCCACCAGCGCCGGAATCACCCAGAAACCCAGGCCCATGGCCCAGCTGTGGTCAAAGTGTTCGCTCAATGGCACGGTCGATCCCGCCGCCATTGCCGCGCCCAGGCACAGGGCCATGGTGTAGACGCCGGTCATGGTGCCGGCATGTTTGGCGAAGTCGCGTTTGACGATGCCCGGCAGCAACACGCCGATGATGCCGATGCTCGCGCCACCCAGCACGCTGCCGGCGAACAGACCGATCTCACCGAAATTGCTGCGCAGGATGATGCCGCCGGCCAGTGTCAGAAGAATCCCCAGTACCACCCGTTCGGCACCGAAACGCCGTGCGAGCAATGGGGCCAGAGGTGCGAACAACCCAAGGCAGAGCACTGGCAGCGTCGTCAGCAATCCCGCTTGAGCAGCGGACAAACCGAGACTTTTCGACACTTCACCGAGCAACGGCGCCATGCTCGAAAGCGCCGGACGCAGGTTCAACGCCACCAGGATCAGCCCCAGCAGCAACAGCCACGGGCGCCGCACCAGCGGATGGCTTTGCTGCACCTGCTCGTCATCGGCTTCGGCGTCGATCAACAACTCTTCGAGCTCGGCCTTGCGAACGGGGGCTGTGGAGACTTCTGGGCGGGACATGGTTTTCTCGGTTTCAAGGTTCATTGATCAACTGCCTCGACAGGGCTTTGGCCCGCTCCGGATCGCGCTGCTCGACGGCCTCAAGCAAGGCGACGTGCAAATCGAAGACTTCCTGTCGACGGGGGACGATGTTCAGGGTCTGGCGCAATTGCGCGCCGACGATGCTGGAAAAATAGCGATACAGCTCGCTGAGGGTCGGGTTGTGCGCGGCGTCCACCAGACGGCGGTGGAAAACCAGATCGCAGGCGATGTAGCTGTCGAGGTCGCCATGGTAGTGACTGCCGGCGTGCCCCAGTGCCTCGCGCAACGCGACGAGGTCTTCGTCGGTCCGGCGCAAGGCCGCCAGGCCAATGGCCTCGACTTCAAGGATGTGCCGGGTTTCCCGGGCCTGATCCAGCGAGCATTTGGACAGCGCCTTGAGCGTGTCCATCGGATCGACCACTGCCCGCAGGTAACTGCCGTCACCCTGACGGATCTCGATCAACCCTGAGAACGCCAGCACCCGCATCGCCTCGCGAACGGTGTTGCGGCTGATGCCGAGTTCGGCGCACAGCTCGGGCTCGGTCGGCAATCGCTGACCGACCTGCCACGTGCCGTCGGTGATGCGCTGGCGCAATTGATCCAGGGCCTGATCGACCAGGGATCGCTTAATGAGTGGAGAAATGTCTGACATAGGATTCGCCCTTTCATCCAATCATGGGATGAATTTTCTGACATGTTAGTCAGCTCCGTGTAGGACGGCAACCACCTAGGGTCAGAGAGGGGCAAATGGAGGGGATTTTCGATTAGTCAAAATTACCCTTTAAGGGTAATTTCAGGGACAGGGCTTTGGTTTCTTATGGAAAAGAACACACCCCATTACGACTTGGTGGTGATCAAGGCTGAGGTCAGGCGACGGGGAAGACAGGCATTCACCAAGAGCGCAGAAAAAACCGGACTGGATCTCGGCTTCAGCATCATAGAGATGCAAGAATTCGTTTTCGAACTGCAGAACAGGATGTTGTACAAGTCGATGACCACCTATGACGATCATCGAGTCTGGCAAGACGTTTATCACACGCACTCACACGATCTGGAGATTTACATCAAGGTGACATACCGCCCCGAAGGTGGCCCACCGGTAATCTCCTTCAAGGAGAAAAACCAATGAAGACCCGGCAATGTTTCAGCTGCGGTGCACGTGAGGGAATGACACATTTCGAGGGCCGCGGCGAAACCATCAGTGTCAAAGGCATGGAACGTCGTATCGATGACCTTGCTGGCTGGGAATGTCGCAAATGCGGTGAGGTCGAGTGGGACGCCGATACCGATAGTGCAGAACGCTACACGCAAGCCGGTGATGATCTGGTGATTGCTGCCCGACAAATGATCGGTAACGAGATGAAGCGCATCCGGCGCAAATTGCACCTGACGCAAAAAGAAACCGTGCAACTGCTTTCTGGTGGCGGACACAACGCATTTTCCCGCTATGAGCGCGGCGAAGTGCTTCCGCCGAAGGCGTTGATGCTGCTGATGCGCCTGCTCGATCGCTATCCGCACTTGCTCGCCGATGCGAAAGCCTTGGGTGAAGGGGCGGATCTGAGGAACGCCTTCAAGTATACCGAGCACAAAGAACACGAAACCCTCACCGTTTCCTGACCCTCAGAAAACAAACCCGGCACAAGGCCGGGTTGGTTTTATGCATCAGATCTCAATGCAGGATCTGACTCAGGAACAGCTTCGTCCGATCATTTTGCGGATTGTCGAAGAAGTCGTTCGGCGCCGCCTGTTCAACGATTTCGCCCTTGTCCATGAAGATCACGCGGTTGGCCACGGTGCGGGCGAAGCCCATTTCGTGGGTCACGCAGAGCATGGTCATGCCGTCTTCGGCCAGGCCGATCATGGTGTCGAGTACCTCTTTCACCATCTCCGGGTCGAGTGCCGAGGTCGGTTCGTCGAACAGCATGATTTTCGGCTTCATGCACAGCGCGCGGGCAATCGCCACACGCTGCTGCTGACCGCCGGACAGCTGTCCCGGATACTTGTGCGCCTGCTCCGGAATGCGTACGCGCTCCAGGTAATGCATGGCGATTTCCTCGGCCTTGCGCTTGGGCATCTTGCGCACCCACATCGGCGCCAGGGTGCAGTTCTGCAGGATGGTCAGGTGCGGGAACAGGTTGAAGTGCTGGAACACCATGCCGACTTCACGGCGGATCGCTTCGATCTGCTTGAGGTCGTTGGTCAGCTCCACGCCATCGACCACGATGCGGCCCTGCTGGTGCTCTTCCAGACGGTTGAGGCAGCGGATGGTGGTGGACTTGCCGGAACCCGACGGGCCGCACAGCACGATACGCTCGCCCTGACGTACGTTGAGGTTGATATCTTTCAGCACGTGGAACTGGCCGTACCACTTGTTCACGCCCTGCATCTGAATGATGCCTTCAGGGCCCACTGGCTTTTTGATTGCTTCGCTCATCGAAAAAACTCCTAACGCTTGTGGCCAGTGTCGAGCTTGCGTTCCAGGTGCATGGAATAGCGCGACATACCAAAACAGAAAATCCAGAACACCAGGGCGGCGAACACGTAGCCTTCGGTGGCCATGCCCAGCCATTTCGGATCGGCAGCGGCTTGCTTGACACTGTTGAGCAGGTCAAAGAGGCCAATGATGATCACCAGGCTGGTGTCCTTGAACAGCGCGATGAAGGTGTTGACGATGCCGGGAATCACCAGCTTCAGGGCTTGCGGCAGAATCACCAGGCCCATGGCGCGCCAGTAACCGAGGCCCATCGCGGCCGCGGCTTCGTACTGGCCTTTGGGGATCGCTTGCAGACCGCCGCGCACCACCTCGGCAACGTACGCCGACTGGAACAGGATCACGCCGATCAGCGCCCGCAGCAGCTTGTCGAAGTTCATGCCTTCGGGCAGGAACAGCGGCAGCATCACCGAGGACATGAACAGCACCGTGATCAACGGCACGCCGCGCCAGAACTCGATGAAGGTCACGCAGACCACACGAATCGCCGGCATGTTCGAACGCCGGCCCAGCGCCAGGACAATCCCCAGCGGCAACGCACCGGCGATGCCGACAGTGGCGATCACAAGGGTCAGCATCAGACCGCCCCACTGGCTGGTCGCCACGGTGTCGAGGCCGAAGACGCCGCCATGCAGCAGGCACCAGGCAACAATCGGGTAGACCACCAGGAAGCTCAGGCCGTACACCGCCTTGTGCGCCACGCGCTTGATGAACAGTGGCGCCACGCCGATGACCGCCAGCCACACGGTCAGGTCCACGCGCCAGCGCAGTTCCGGCGGGTAGTAGCCGTACATGAACTGGCCGAAACGCTGCTGGATGAAGACCCAGCAGGCGCCTTCCTTGGTGCAGTCGGCGCGGGTGGTGCCGACCCAGTTGGCATCGAGGATCGCCCAGCTGAGGATCGGCGGCACCACCAGGTAGATCAGGTAGAACGCAAACAGGGTCAGCAGCGTATTGAGCCAGCTGGAGAACATGTTCGCGCGGATCCACGCCATCGGGCCGAAGACCTTGGCCGGCGGTGGCATATCGGGTTTGAAAGTATGAGTACTCATGCGCTATTCCTTACCGCTCGATCAGCGCGATGCGCTTGTTGTACCAGTTCATCAGCAGGGAAATGCTGATACTGATCGCCAGGTACACGCTCATGGTGATGGCAATGACTTCGATCGCCTGACCGGTCTGGTTCAGCACGGTGCCGGCGAACAGCGAAACCATCTCCGGATAACCGATACCGGCCGCCAGCGAGGAGTTCTTCGCCAGGTTCAGGTATTGGCTGGTCAGCGGCGGGATGATGACCCGCAGCGCTTGCGGAATGATCACCTTGCGCAGGGTCGGGCCGTTGCGCAGGCCGAGCGAATGCGCCGCCTCGGTCTGGCCATGGCTGACCGACTTGATGCCCGAACGCACGATCTCGGCGATGAACGCTGCGGTGTACACCGTCAACGCCAGGGTCAAGGCCAGCAGTTCCGGAATCAGCACCCAGCCACCGACGAAGTTGAAGCCTTGCAGCTTCGGCATTTCCCAGTGCACAGGTGCACCGAAGATCAGCGCGCACAGCGCCGGGATCACCAGGAACAGCGCCAGGCCTGCCCAGAACTTGTGGAATGGCTCGCCAGTGGCCTCAAAGCGCTTGTTGGCCCAGCGGCTCATCAGCACGATGGCGACGATGGCCACCACGATGCTGACCACGAACGCCCAGAAGCCGTCGGCCATTTGCGCGGCCGGCATGTTCAGGCCACGGCTGCTGACGAAGAAGGTATCGCCGAAGTTGTGGCTGTTGCGCGGCCCCGGCATGGTCAGGAACACCGCGAAGTACCAGAACAGGATCTGCAGCAGTGGCGGGATGTTACGGAAAACCTCCACGTACACCGTTGCCAGTTTGGAAATGATCCAGTTCTTCGACAGACGTGCCACGCCGACGATGAAGCCGAGGATCGTGGCCAGGATCACACCGATGAACGTCACCAGCAGCGTGTTGAGCAGGCCGATGACGAAAACCCGGGCATAACTGTCCGCTTCGGTGTAGGAGATCAGGTGTTGAGCGATGCCGAACCCGGCACTGCGCTCGAGAAAGTCGAACCCCGAAGTGATACCCCGGTGTTGCAGGTTGGTCTGGGTGTTATCGAACAGATACCAGCCCAGGGAGACCACCGCCACGATGGTGATGATCTGAAATACCCACGCACGCACTCGTGGATCGCTGAGGCTGAGCCTCTGCTTTGGTGCGCCGATTGAATTTTGCATGAAGTGCCCCGGAAATAATGGAACAGAACGTCACCCGGCAGTTGGCCTGCCGGGTGACAGAACCATCAGCGCACTGGTGGTGCGTATTGAATGCCGCCGTTGTTCCACAGCGCGTTCAGGCCGCGGTCGATTTCCAGCGGAGTGCTCTTGCCGAGGTTTTTCTCGAAGATTTCGCCGTAGTTGCCGACTTGCTTGACGATCTGTACGACCCAGTCCTTCGGCAGTTTCAGGTCTTTGCCGTATTCGCCGTCTGCGCCGAGCATACGAGCGACATCCGGGTTCTTGGTGGATTTGGCTTCAGCTTCGACGTTCTTCGAAGAGATGCCGGCTTCTTCGGTGTTCAGCAGCGCGTAGCCAACCCAACGCACGATGGCCAGCCACTCGTCGTCGCCGTTACGCACGACCGGGCCCAGTGGTTCCTTGGAAATGGTTTCCGGCAGAACTACATAGTCCTTCGGCGAAGCCAGCTTGCTGCGCTGGGCGAACAGCTGGGACTTGTCGGAGGTCAGCACGTCGCAACGACCGGATTCCAGCGACTTGGCGCTTTCATCGGAGGTGTCGAAAGTGATCGGGGTGTATTTCAGACCGTTGCCGCGGAAGTAGTCGGAAACGTTCAACTCGGTGGTGGTACCGGCCTGGATGCAGATGGTTGCACCGTCCAGCTCTTTGGCACTCTTCACGCCCAGCTTGTTGTTTACCAGGAAGCCGATGCCGTCGTAGTAGGTAATGAAGCCCGGGAATTTCAGGCCCATGCCCGCGTCACGGGAGCTGGTCATGGTGGTGTTGCGCGACAGAATGTCGATCTCGCCCGACTGCAGCGCGGTGAAACGCTCCTTGGCGTTCAGCTGACTGAACTTGACCTTGGTCGCGTCGCCGAACACGGCAGCGGCCACGGCGCGGCAGACGTCAGCATCGATACCCACGATCTTGCCGGTGGAATCCGGAACCGAGAAGCCTGGCAAGCCATCGCTGACGCCGCACTGCACGAATCCTTTCTTCTTCACTGCATCCAGGGTTGCACCCGCCTGAGCGAACCCGCTGACACCCAGTACTGCAGCAGCAGTCACGATCGCCAGCGTGGATTTCAACATCTTCATTCAAACCTCCAGTTTTGCTCTTGTTGTGTCGGAGCTTGAGTCCAGTCGCACCCTTTTGAGGCGTTGTTGACCCGTGTTGGCTTTTTTTGGGGTCAACCGACGCAGGACCTTCGCTATGAGTCTAGTAGGAGACAATCCACATCATGGACAACTCACTTCTCACCAGTCGGCCGAACGGGCGGTAGCCCTTTCACGTTCGCTAAGCCCGTTGCGGCCATTGGCGAACATCCATCACCGGATTCTTTGCTATCCCGTCGCCAGGCGTTCACTGATAGTGTTACCGCCAGGCGCGAGATCGATTGCACGACTACCTCATAGCAAAGCCCGTACCACACCGGCTGCTGAAGCGATTGAGTGACACGTCAATAGCAAAACTTGCAGCCTTGCGACATCTTCTTAACGGATCAACCGGGCGCGCACGCAAATCACGCACTCAATGAGAGCGCCCGCACACAATTGGAGCAGCCATGACCGAGCCCTTGATTCTTCAGCCTGTTAAGCCCGCAGACGCCTGCGTGATCTGGCTGCACGGCCTCGGCGCCGACCGCTACGACTTTCTGCCGGTGGCCGAAGCGCTTCAGGAAAGCCTGCTGAGCACGCGTTTCGTCCTGCCCCAGGCGCCGACCCGTCCGGTGACGATAAATGGCGGATATGCCATGCCGAGCTGGTACGACATCAAGGCGATGAGCCCGGCCCGGGCGATCGACCGCGATGAGCTGGAAGCGTCTGCCGATCGCATCATCGAATTGATCGAACAACAGCGAAGCAGCGGAATAGACGCTTCGCGGATTTTCCTCGCCGGGTTCTCACAGGGCGGCGCCGTGGTCTATCACACCGCATTCCTGAAGTGGCAAGGGCCATTGGGTGGGGTACTGGCACTATCGACATACGCGCCGACCTTCAGCGATGAACTGGAGTTGTCCGCCAGCCAGCAGCGGATTCCGGTGCTGGCGCTGCACGGCCAGTTCGACAACGTGGTGCAGAACTCGATGGGACGCACGGCTTATGAGTATCTCAAGGCCCATGGTGTCACCGTGACATGGCAGGAATACCCAATGGAGCACGAAGTGTTACCCGAAGAAATTCGCGACATCGGCACATGGTTGAGCGAACGCCTGCGCTGACAATTGCGACAGGGGTCGCCCTTTGATCATCCCACTACGCCGCGCCCGTTTCTTGCATTACACTGGCCGGCGTACATTCCTTAACCAATTGATGAGATGACCGTGCTCAAAGCACTCAAGAAAATGTTCGGTAAAAGCGAGGCTGAGCAGCTCGCGCCAGTCCCCACTGCGCCGTCGCACGCCCCCGGTCATCGCAACGATGCCAGCCAGGCCGACCGCCAGACGCCCGCCACGCCCCCAAAGCAAGAACCGAAACCCGCTTCAGCTGCCGCGCCCGCCACCGAGCCGGCCCGCGGCGAAACACCGAAACCGGCCAGACCACGTCGCGAACCCAAGCCCAAGGCGCCGGTGATTCCCTGGAAACTCGAAGACTTCGTCGTCGAGCCGCAGGAAGGCAAGACCCGCTTCCACGATTTCAAACTCGCCCCGGAACTGATGCACGCCATCCACGACCTGGGTTTCCCGTATTGCACGCCGATCCAGGCCCAGGTGCTGGGTTATACCCTCGCCGGCAAAGACGCCATCGGCCGCGCCCAGACCGGCACCGGCAAGACCGCCGCGTTCCTGATCTCGATCATCACCCAGCTGTTGCAGACCCCGCCGCCGAAAGAGCGCTACATGGGCGAACCACGGGCGCTGATCATCGCGCCGACCCGCGAGCTGGTGGTGCAGATCGCCAAGGACGCCGCCGACCTGACCAAGTACACCGGCCTCAACGTCATGACCTTCGTCGGCGGGATGGACTTCGACAAGCAGCTCAAGCACCTCGAAGCGCGCCATTGCGACATCCTCGTCGCAACCCCGGGCCGCCTGCTCGACTTCAACCAGCGCGGCGACGTGCACCTGGACATGGTCGAAGTGATGGTGCTGGACGAAGCCGACCGCATGCTCGACATGGGCTTCATCCCGCAGGTCCGGCAGATCATTCGCCAGACCCCGCCGAAAAGCGAACGCCAGACTCTGCTGTTCTCCGCGACCTTCACCGATGACGTGATGAACCTCGCCAAGCAGTGGACCACCGATCCTGCGATCGTCGAAATCGAAGTCACCAACGTGGCCAACGAAAACGTCGAGCAGCACATCTACGCGGTGGCCGGTGCCGACAAATACAAACTGCTGTTCAACCTGGTCAACGATAACGGCTGGGAGCGGGTCATCGTGTTCGCCAATCGCAAGGACGAAGTGCGCCGCATCGAAGAACGCCTGGTACGCGACGGCATCAACGCCGCGCAACTGTCCGGCGACGTGCCGCAGCACAAGCGGATCAAGACGCTGGAAGGCTTCCGCGAAGGCAAGATCCGGGTGCTGGTCGCCACCGACGTGGCCGGTCGCGGTATCCACATCGACGGCATCAGCCACGTGATCAACTTCACTCTGCCGGAAGTCCCGGACGACTACGTGCACCGCATCGGCCGTACCGGTCGGGCCGGCGCCGATGGCGTGTCGATCAGCTTCGCCGGTGAAGACGACTCCTATCAGTTGCCGTCCATCGAAGAAAAACTCGGTCGCAAGATCAGCTGTGAAACGCCGCCGACCCATCTATTGCGGGCGGTTGAGCGCAAGCGTCCACAGTAAGCGCCGCCAAAACGAGAAGCGCAGCCGGCAACGGACTGCGCTTTTTTTTCGCCCGGATATTGTTCAACAAAACTAAAAGTCCATAATGGACAAATTAGTTTATAAACAGTCTCCGGAGTCCGGCATGTCCAGTACACCTTACGTGATCGACCAAACCCAGGCCCGCGAGTTGCTGGCCCGAATCGATGTGCCGCAGATCCTGCGCAAGCTGTTCCGTGATCTGGCCGCCGGAGACGCGGTGCAACCGGCGCAGCAATGGGTGGAATTCCCCCAGGGTGCCGGGGATTTCATCAACTATCTGGGCGTATTGGCACAAGACGGCGTGTACGGGGTCAAGACTTCGCCGTACATCGTTCGCGAACAAGGCCCGCTGGTGACGGCGTGGACGCTGCTGATGTCGATGCAGACCGGCCAGCCGCTGCTGCTCTGCGATGCCGGCGAACTGACCACCGCCCGTACCGCTGCGACTACCGCCGTAGCGGTCGATGCCCTCGCCCCGTTGAACGCCGCGCGTCTGGCAATCATCGGTAGCGGCAAGGTCGCCCAGGCGCACCTGAATTACGTCAAGACGTTGCGCGACTGGCAGAGCATCAGTGTGTACTCGCCCACCCTGAGCGAAGACCCGGCAACCACCCGCCAGCTGCAAGCCCTCGATCCACGGGTGAGCATCGCCGACAGCCGCGAAGCCGCCATCGCCGACGCAGATGTGATCATGCTCTGCACCTCGTCCGCGGGCCCGGTGATCGACCCGGCAACCTTGAGCAAACCGGCGCTGATCACCTCGATCAGCACCAACGCACCGCGCGCCCATGAAGTGCCACCGCAAAGCCTCAACGACATGCAGGTGTTCTGCGACTATCGTCTGACCACCCCGGGCTCGGCCGGCGAGATGCTGATTGCCGGCGAACAGCATGGCTGGGACAGCAGCGCGATCATCGGTGACCTGGCGGATCTGCTCAGCGAAAAAGTGCGGCGCCCCGATTACCACCGTCACGTGTTTTTCCGCTCCATCGGTCTGGGCCTGGAAGACATCGCCCTGGCCAACGCCGTCTATCAATTGCAGCGCTGACACCGGAGATTTTCATGAGTCATGCAGATTTCATCATCATCGGCGGCGGGATTGCCGGCGCCTCCACCGGTTTCTGGCTGTCGCAACACGGCAAAGTTGTGGTGCTGGAGCGCGAGTCGCACCCGGCTTATCACTCGACCGGGCGTTCGGCTGCGCTGTTCACCGCCGCATACGGCACTCCGCAGGTTCGGGCGCTGACCCAGGCCAGCCGTGAATTCTTCGACCATCCGCCCAGCGGCTTCTGCGAACACCCGCTGCTGACTCCACGCGGAGAAATGACTGTCGACTTCGCGGGTGACGCCGCCGAGCTGAACAATCAGTACCTCAGCGCCAAAGCCACGGTGCCGGAAATGCAGCTTCTCAGCGCGGATGAAGCCTGCGCGCGGCTGCCGATCCTGCGCCGGGAGAAAGTCCATGGCGCGATCTACGACCCGACCGCCAGCGACATCGATACCGATGCGCTGCATCAGGGCTATCTGCGCGGCATCCGTCGCAACAACGGCCAGGTGCAGACCGATTGCGAAGTGATCGGACTGAGCCGCGATGCCGACGGCATCTGGCAAGTGCAGACCAACGGCCAGACCTTCAGCGCCCCCATCGTAATCAACGCGGCAGGCGCCTGGGCCGACAAGATCGGTGCCCTGGCCGGCGCCAAGCCGCTGGGCCTGCAACCGAAACGTCGCGCGGCGTTCATCTTCGCCGGCCCCGAAGGCGTGGACATTCATCACTGGCCGATGCTGGTCAGCCTCGACGAATCCTTCTATATGAAGCCCGACGCCGGGATGTTCCTCGGCTCGCCGGCCAACGCCGACCCGGTCGAACCGCACGACGTGCAGCCGGAAGAACTGGACATCGCCATGGGCATTTACCAGATCGAGGAAGCGACGACCCTGACCATCCGCCGCCCGACTCGCACCTGGGCGGGCCTGCGCAGTTTCGTGGCTGACGGAGATTTGCTGTCCGGGTTCGATCCGCAGGTGCCGGGGCTGTTCTGGGTCGCGGCCCAGGGCGGTTACGGTATCCAGACCTCACCGGCGATGGGCATGGCCAGCGCGGCGCTGGTGCGTGGCGAATCGCTGCCCGAACACCTCAAGCAATTCGGCCTGAGCGCCGCCATGCTCGCCCCTGCCCGCCTGGCCTGACCGTCCGCCCGGATGACGCGCCCGACGGATTGCGGCACACTCGCAACGCCCCCGGATCACGGGGGCGTTGACGTTGCCTGGAGCTTCACAGTTATGACCGCCCCTGAACAAACGCCCGAGCTGCATGACGCTGCGCTGGACAACTACCACGCCATCGCCGATGCCATCGCCACGCTGTTCTTTCCCCACGCCGAAGTGGTGCTGCACGACCTGCGCACGCAGAAGGTCGACTACATCGCCAACAACCTGTCGAAACGGGTGATCGGCGATGAATCGTCGCTGGAAGACATGCTCAGCGACGACGTCAGCGAACGGAACATCGGCCCGTACGAAAAGCTCAACTGGGACGGCCAGAAGATTCGCAGCCTGAGCACCGTGCTGCGCGACAGCGAAGGTCATCCGCTGGCGGTGCTGTGCATCAACCTGAATATTTCGCTGTTCGAGAATGCCAAGGCTGCGCTGGACCTGTTCCTCTCGCCGAGCAAACTGATTCCGCAACCGGACTCGCTGTTTCGCGATGACTGGCAGGAGCGCATCAACACTTTCCTGCACGCCTGGCTACGCGAGCGGCAACTGAGCCTGAACCTGCTGACCCGCGATCACAAACGCGAACTGGTATTGGCGCTGCACGCCGAGGGGGCATTCAAGGGCAAGAGCGCCTCGAACTATGTGGCCAATGTGCTGAACATGGGGCGGGCGACGGTTTACAAGCATTTGAAGGAATTGAAGGGCTGAAGATTTTGCGGTGAATCTGACGGCCTCATCGCTGGCAAGCCAGCTCCCACAGGTTTTGTGTACACCAAAAATCTCTGTGGGAGCTGGCTTGCCAGCGATGGCGGACTGTCAGTCGCCGTAGATGTCCGACTTGAAGTACTTCTCGGAAATCTTCTGATATTCGCCACTGGCACGAATGCCGTCGATGGCGCTGTTCAACTGGCTGACCAGCTCGGTGTTGCCCTTGCGCACCGCAATCCCCGCGCCCTCGCCCACGTATTTCGGATCCTTCAGCTCAGGCCCGACAAAGGCGTAACCCTTGCCGCGCGGCATCGACAGGAAGTCGTTCAGCGGGATGGTGTCGGCGAAGATCGCGTCGAGACGACCGGCCGCCAGGTCCATGTAGATTTCTTCGTTGTTGCCATAGCGTTTGACGTTGATGCCCTTGGGCTCGAACACCTCGGTGGCGTAACGGTCGGTGGTGGTCGCACGCTGCACGCCGACGGTTTTGCCCTTGAGGCTGGCGTACTGGTCATCGACGCTCGCGCCTTCCTTCATCACCAGCCGCGACGAGGTGAAATAGTACTTGTGGGTGAAGTCCACCGACTTCTTGCGGTCTTCATTGATGGTCATGGACGACAGCGCCATGTCGATTTTCTTCACTTTCAGGGAAGGAATCAGACCGTCGAACTCGCCCTCGACCCACACGCACTTGACCTGCATCTGCGCGCACAGGGCATTGCCGATGTCGTAGTCGAAACCGACGATTTCACCCTTGTCGGTTTTCGAGGCGAAGGGCGGATACGCCGCTTCGATACCGATGCGCAGGGTTTTCTCGGCGGCGAACGCGCTGCTGCACGCCAACAGGCTCAGCGCCAGACCGGTAATGAGGGGGAATTTCTTCATGTTCGTTCTCTCGCGGGTTGTTGTTGGTTTGGCAAGACGAAGAAGAGCAGCTGCAAGCGGTAAGCCTGGAGCTTCAAGCACGAGGCGATTTTTTGTACTTGTAAATCCATACTGGACTTTTACGTACAAATCGTCAATTGGGCAAAAGAGATTGCTTCCTGCTGTTGGTCAGGTAGGTAATCCATAGCATTTTCGGTGTTGCGGATGGCGCCTTCGCGAGCAAGCCCGCTCCCACATTGGAATGCATTTCCCTGTGGGAGCGGGCTTGCTCGCGAAGAGGGCCGGGAGAGCAGCGCAGAATCTACTGCTTCCAGCGATCCGCCGCCGCATGATCGCTGTCGCGACCTTCGACCCAGCGCGGGCCGTCGCTGGTGTTCTCTTTCTTCCAGAACGGTGCGCGGGTTTTCAGGTAATCCATGACGAAGGCGCAGGCGTCAAACGCCGCTTGGCGGTGGGCACTGGCAGCGGCGACAAACACGATCGGTTCGCCCGGTTCCAGCGCGCCGATGCGGTGCAGCACTTCCAGCTTCAACAGCGGCCAGCGCTGCTCGGCCTCCAAGGCGATCTTGCCGAGGGCCTTTTCGGTCATTCCCGGATAGTGTTCGAGGAACATCCCGGCGACATCGAGGCCATCGTTGAAGTCGCGCACGTAGCCGACAAAACTCACCACCGCGCCGACGCCGACATTTGCCGCGTGCATCGCGTTGACTTCAGCGCCAGGATCGAACGGTTCGGACTGCACCCGAATGCGCATGGCTCAGCCTCCGGTCACGGTGGGGAAAAACGCCACTTCGTCGCCGTCCACCACCGGCTCGTCGAGCTGGCAGAGGTCTTCGTTGCGTGCGCACATCAGGTTCTGCTCGCTGAGCACATCGGCGCCTTCACGCTGAGCCAACAACGCACGAACATCATCGACGGTGGCGAAATCACCCTCGACCTTCACCGAATCCACGCCCAGCGCCTCACGGTAACGGGCAAAAAACTTCACGGTCAGGTTCATGGCTGCTCCGCCTGGAAATGCCCGCTCTTGCCGCCGACTTTCTCCAGCAGGCGCACACTTTCGATGGTCATGCCGCGATCCACGGCCTTGCACATGTCGTAGATCGTCAGCGCGGCGACGCTGGCGGCGGTCAGCGCTTCCATCTCGACACCGGTCTGCCCGGACAATTTGCAGCGAGCCACGATGCGTACCGTGTCATCGCCTTCGGCGCTGAGTTCGACCTTGACGCCGGTCAGCATCAACGGATGGCACAGGGGAATCAGGTCACTGGTTTTTTTCGCCGCCTGAATGCCGGCAATGCGCGCCACGGCGAACACGTCGCCCTTGGGATGGCCGCCGCTGACGATCATCTGCAGGGTATCGGGCAGCATGCGCACCAGCGCTTGGGCCGTCGCTTCACGGAACGTCACGGCTTTTTCGGTGACGTCGACCATGTTGGCGCGACCTTGGGAATCGAGATGAGTCAGCACGGGATTACTCCTGATCAGGAGCGTCGATTGTAAACCTGGGGGTCAGAATTGCGCACATAAAAAACCGGGCGACTTTGCAGTCGCCCGGTTCGGTTTGACGGTTACAGATGCGATTCGGCGTATTCGGCCAGGATCGAGCGAGGCACCCCTTGCAGGGTAATGTGCACCCCGTTGGGGAAATCCTTGAAGCGTTCGGTCAGGTAAGTCAGCCCGGAGCTGGTCGCGGACAGGTAAGGGGTGTCGATCTGTGCCAGGTTGCCCAGGCACACCACTTTGGAACCGGCGCCGGCCCGGGTGATGATGGTTTTCATCTGGTGCGGCGTGAGGTTCTGGCATTCGTCGATCAGGATCAGGCTCTGCTGGAAGCTGCGACCGCGAATGTAATTGAGCGATTTGAACTGCAACGGCACTTTGCTGAGGATGTAGTCGACGCTGCCATGGGTGTTTTCGTCATCCATGTGCAAGGCTTCGAGGTTGTCGGTGATGGCGCCCAGCCAAGGCTCCATTTTTTCCGCTTCGGTGCCGGGCAGGAAGCCGATTTCCTGGTCCAGGCCCTGCACGCTGCGGGTAGCGATGATGCGGCGATAACGCTTGCTGACCATGGTCTGCTCGATCGCAGCGGCCAGCGCCAGAATGGTTTTACCCGAGCCGGCGGCGCCGGACAGGTTGACCAGGTGAATGTCCGGATCCAGCAGCGCGTACAGCGCCAGGCTCTGATAGATGTCCCGTGGCTTGAGGCCCCAGGCTTCCTGATGCAACAGCGGTTCCTGGTGCAGGTCGAGGATCAGCAGCTTGTCTTCTTCGATCTCCTTGATCCAGCCGACGAAGCCCTGCTCATCAATGATGAACTCGTTGATGTGCACGGCGGGCAGGTTGTCGATCAGTTGGACCTGATGCCAGGTGCGGCCGTGGTCCTGACGGGTTTCGACCTTGCTCACGCGGTCCCAGAAGGAGCCGGTCATGTTGTGATAGCCGTTGGGCAGCAGGGACACGTCGTCGACCAGTTGGTCGGTGCTGTAGTCCTCGGCGTCGATCCCGCAGGCGCGCGCCTTGAGGCGCATGTTGATGTCTTTGGTGACCAGCACCACCGGTTTGCTCGGTTCGCGGGTGTGCAGGTCGATCAGCTGGTTGATGATTTTGTTGTCGTTCAGATGCTCGGGCAGAATCAGGTTCGATTCGGCCTGTTTGCTCATCAGAATCGACAGCAAGCCCTTCGGGCCGCCCTTGCCGCGCTGGATCGGCACGCCCTGTTCGACGTCATCGGGTGAGGCATCGCCCAGGGTCTTGTCGATCAGCCGGATCGCCTGACGGCACTCGGCGGCCACGCTGTGATGCCCGCTTTTGAGCTTGTCCAGCTCTTCAAGCACGGTCATCGGGATCGCGACGTGGTGTTCTTCGAAATTCAGCAGGGCGTTCGGATCGTGAATCAGTACGTTGGTATCGAGTACATAAAGGATTGGCTGGTTGGAGGAAGGGCTACGTCCGTGATCATCCATACTCGGTCACCTTTGTGGGAGCCATTCGACGCAATACCTCGGCGGTGCTGCGCCTCGAAGTGACTGCCGAATCCACCTGCACAGCTTTTGTCGGGATAGCAGGTGAACTGCACACAAAATGGGTCTTGGAAGACGCCACCTGTGTTGCAGGTTTCGGCGGTCTGACTTCGTAATACTCCAAAACCCGTGACAGAAAAAAGCACTTTGACGCTTTTTTGAAGTTTATTTTGCAAAGTGACGAAAAGCCCTTGGCGGACCGCCCTGCCCCCGTTAGAGTCGGAAGTCCGCCTGCATCAAATTCCGCAAAAAAATCACCCCAAGCCCAATGTTTCCGGGCTCTTGCCGTTTTTCAGCGAAACGCGTCCTGACAGTCTTCCCAGCCGATACCGCTTTGCGCGGTTTGTGTGATCAGCCACGGCAACGCGGTCTTCACTGCATCCTGTTTCATGTTGAAATTGATCACCCCGTGCCGCCACAGCAGCATCAGGGTCAGCACCCGCTGCGCGCTCGGAGCGCCCTTGAGCTTGCCGGCGCCGTCCTGGGCATCGATGTCCCACAGCGCCACTTGCAGGCCCTGACTGTTGAAGAAACTACGGGCATCGCTGCGTCGTTGGCCTTCCGGCGGACGGAACAGCGGCACGTAGTTTTCCGGCAGCTTGTTGCGGACCAGATCGGCACTGCGCCGCACCGAATCCTGCCAGTCCTGCCAGTGGCTGTGGGAGCGGAACTCCCAGCCCTGCACACCGACGCACTGCTGCGAAAACGCCGCTTGCAGACTGCTGACGGAACGATCGGCCAGCCGCGCCTGAACATCCTTGCCCAGCATGAAAAAGGTGCCGCTCAGGTTCGACTTGCGCAGGTACTCGGCGAGCCAGTCGGTGTTGTCCGGTTGCAGGTTGGCGGCGCTGTCGAAACTCAGCAGAAACAAGCGATCGTGCATGTCGTCGCCGTTGCGCTCGTAGTCTCCGAAATGATCGAGTTCGCTGCTGGTCTGCGGCGAGAGCGCAGCCTTGCGCATCAGCTCATCAAGGTATTGCAGGTGGAAGATCCGGCTCGGTTCAGCCCACCTGGTGTAATAGCTTTCGTCGCTGACCACGAATTTGGCAGCCTGCTCGCGCAGGGTCGGCAGGTCCTCGACAAGGAAGCAGAACGAGGCATCCTGATCGCAGCTTTGTTGGGCAAAGTTGTAGTTGGCGAGCAGACGCTGCCACAGGCGCTCGCGCAGGCTGTTGATGGCGTCCAGATTGACCGTGCGCAGCCCCAGACGCTGGGCCAGCGCCGCTTCGTCCAGCGCTTCGGTGCCGAGCAGGCCGCGGGCGAACATCAGGATTTCCGCCCGCGAGGCGACGTCGAACAGGGTCGGATTGTCGAGTTTTTCCGGCCAGGTGCTGCGATCCAGCTTCGCGATATCGCCCGGCGCCGCAACGGCACCGACGCTCAACAGCCACGCGGTGAAAAAAAGAACAATGCGCAAAGGGTGTCTCCATAACAAAACCCGCGCCGCACTATAGCCGATCCGACAGTAATTCCCGCAGGCACCCAGATGATCGTTCCCACGCTCTGCGTGGTAACGCCTCCCCGGACGCTCTGCGTCCGCTGCCGGGGTGACGCAGAGCGTCACTGGCTGCATTCCCACGCAGAGCGTGGGAACGATCAGGGTTGGGTGGCACACCGCCGATCACCTATGGACGCGATAGCTGGAGTCATCCGCCCCAACCCCCTAGAATCGCCCCCACGATTAAAGGAGACGACTTCATGCTGATGGTGATTTCCCCCGCCAAGACCCTCGATTACGAAACACCGCCGGCGACCCAGCGCTTCACCCAGCCGCAATACCTCGACCATTCCCAGGAACTGATCCAGCAACTGCGCGAGCTGAGCCCGGCGCAGATCAGCGAACTGATGCACGTGTCCGACAAGATCGGCGGTCTCAACGCCGCGCGTTTCGGCAGCTGGACACCGGCGTTCACGCCGGAAAACGCCAAACAGGCACTGCTGGCCTTCAAGGGCGACGTCTACACCGGGCTCGATGCCCAGTCGTTCAGCGAAGCCGATTTCGACTACGCGCAACAGCACCTGCGCATGCTCTCCGGCCTTTACGGCCTGCTGCGCCCGCTCGATCTGATGCAGCCGTATCGCCTGGAAATGGGCACCAAACTGGCCAACGCCCGTGGCAAGGACTTGTACGCCTTTTGGGGCACACGCATCAGTGAATGGCTGAACGAAGCGCTGGCCGATCAGGGCGACGACGTGCTGTTGAACCTGGCGTCCAACGAATACTTCTCGGCGGTCAAACGCACAGCCTTGAATGCGCGGATCATCAACACCGAATTCAAGGACCTGAAAAACGGCCAGTACAAGATCATCAGCTTCTACGCCAAGAAAGCCCGGGGCCTGATGAGCCGCTTCGTGATCCAGGAAAAAATCAACGATCCGGCCCTGCTCAAGCAGTTCGATGTGCAGGGTTATTGCTACAGCGCCGAGCAATCGAAACCGGATAATCTGGTGTTTCTACGCGATCACGCCCCCGAATAAAGCATGCCTAATGCACGACTCTTTATATGAAGAGTCGTGCAGCTCGCACGATGTCAAAAAACCCTCGCCACATTTCGCCATTTTACTGGCGCCAGAAAAACCTCCCTGCCTTTTCTAAGATTAGTTTCACTCGACACTGATCATTTTTTTCAGTAGTGGCACCTAAATTTTTTCACCGTAGTGGCACAAAACTATCTAACGTGATTTTTCGCCTGTTATTAAAGGTCGAAAACGAAATTGCTATCAAATTGATACTGGTGCCATCTCTGACAATATTTCAAGAAATTTCAGATTTCGCGATGAGCGGACAGGAACTTCGTCCGAATGCATAGCTCATACCACCGGTAACGATTCTCGCCGAGTTTGTACGAGATAACTTACGCGGAGCAGATAGCCATGTAACCAAGTTGTCACAGCAACTTGCCTAGATGACTAACTAGTCTCAAAGCAGACGATGGACAGGAGATACGCACCATTAATATCCCCTACAAAGGCCATGGCCGCGCCCTTATAAACGTGCTCGCCTGAGCACCCAACCGCTTGATTTACGGGACTTTCATCCTGACATCGAGCGCGCAAGACGATTGCACAAGAGTCTTCTCCAAAGAAGATCGGCTGCATAACAGGGCACGTCATAACAACAAGGCCTGGTTACGCACATCTTGAGTGCACTTATTTAGACACTCGAAACTTAGTATGCCTGCACACGGCATTGTGGCGCCTGTATGCCGCACTTTCGAGTGCACTAATGAACGCTGAACACCATTAACTCCGGCCCTCTAAGGCCTGATATATACAGAGGTAATTGCGATGCGCATCAGCATATTTGGTTTGGGTTACGTTGGCGCAGTATGTGCCGGTTGCCTGTCTGCTCGGGGTCACGACGTGGTGGGCGTCGATGTTGCCAAAGACAAGATCGACATGATCAACGCTGGCAAATCTCCCATTGTTGAACCGGGCCTGGGTGAGCTGTTGGCACAAGGTATCCAGACCGGCCGTCTGCGCGGTACAACCAACTTCGCCGAGGCGATTCGCGACACCGACCTGTCGATGATTTGCGTCGGTACGCCGAGCAAGAAGAACGGCGACCTGGAACTGAACTACATCGAAGCGGTGTGCCGCGAGATCGGTTTTGTCCTGCGTGAAAAGTCCACCCGTCACACCATCGTCGTGCGCAGCACCGTCCTGCCGGGCACCGTGGCAAACGTTGTCATCCCGATTCTCGAAGACTGCTCGGGCAAGAAAGCCGGCGTTGATTTCGGTGTTGCCGTGAACCCTGAGTTCCTGCGTGAATCCACCGCGATCGCCGACTACGACCAGCCACCGATGACCGTCATCGGCGAACTCGACAAGGCTTCGGGCGACGTTCTGCAGTCGCTGTACGAAGAACTCGACGCACCGATCATCCGCAAGGACATCGCCGTCGCCGAGATGATCAAGTACACCTGCAACGTCTGGCACGCCACCAAAGTGACCTTCGCCAACGAGATCGGCAACATCGCCAAAGCCGTGGGCGTCGATGGCCGCGAAGTGATGGACGTGGTCTGCCAGGACAAGACCCTCAACCTGTCCCAGTACTACATGCGCCCGGGCTTCGCCTTCGGCGGTTCGTGCCTGCCGAAAGATGTGCGCGCCCTGACCTACCGCGCCGGTTCCCTGGACGTCGAAGCGCCGCTGCTCAACTCGCTGATGCGCAGCAACGAATCGCAAGTGCAGAACGCCTTCGACATCGTTGAAAGCCACGACAAACGCAAAGTCGCCCTGCTCGGCCTGAGCTTCAAGGCCGGCACCGACGACCTGCGCGAAAGTCCGCTGGTGGAACTGGCCGAGATGCTGATCGGCAAGGGCTACGACCTGAGCATCTACGACAGCAACGTCCAGTACGCCCGTGTCCACGGCGCGAACAAGGACTACATCGAGTCGAAGATCCCGCACGTATCGTCCCTGCTCAATTCGGACTTCGATTCGGTGATCGACAACTCCGACGTGATCATCCTCGGCAACCGCGACGAGAAGTTCCGCGCCCTGGCCGAAGAAGCACCGCAGGGCAAGCAGGTGATCGACCTGGTGGGCTTCATGTCCAAGGCCACCAGCGCCGGTAGCCGCACTGAAGGCATCTGCTGGTAACTCGGCCCTAAGCGACAAGCCTCGAGCTGCAAGCCAAAGCGTTTCACTTGCAGCTCGAAGCTTGAAGCTTGTCGCTTAAAGCTCCCATCACCTTCGGATGACGGTCATGTCCAAGCTCAAACATTTTTTCCTGCAATCCGCCGGCTGGCTTTTGTTTCTGAGCCTGCTGATGGGCCTGGCCCTGATGCTGCCCACGTCCACGTTCGACTCCGAGTCGAAGGACTTCATTTTCCTGATTGGCGCCGTAGGTATCTGGCGCTACTCGATGGGTGCCACGCACTTTGTACGCGGCATGATTTTTCTCTACATCGTCTACCCGCACCTGCGCCGCAAGGTTCGCAAGCTGGGTAAGGCGGCGGACCCGTCCCATGTGTTTCTGATGGTCACCAGTTTCCGCATCGACGCGTTGACCACCGCGCAGGTTTACAGCTCGGTGATCCGCGAAGCCATCGACTGCGAACTGCCGACCACCGTGGTCTGCTCCATCGTCGAAATGTCCGATGAGCTGCTGGTCAAGGCACTGTGGGCGCGGATGAATCCGCCGGACCGGGTGAAACTCGACTTCGTACGCATTCCCGGCACCGGCAAACGCGATGGCCTGGCCTATGGTTTCCGCGCGATCTCCCGTCACCTGCCGGACGACCGCGCCGTGGTGGCCGTGATCGATGGCGACACCGTGCTCGGCGAAGGCGTCGTGCGCAAAACCGTGCCGTGGTTCCAGATGTTCGGCAACGTCGGCGGCCTGACCACCAACGAGTTCTGCGAAGTGCGCGGCGGCTACATCATGAGCGAATGGCACAAGCTGCGTTTCGCCCAGCGCCACATCAACATGTGCTCGATGGCCCTGTCCAAACGCGTGCTGACCATGACCGGACGCATGTCGGTGTTTCGCGCCACCGTGGTCACCAACCCGGAATTCATCGCCGACGTGGAAAGCGACTCGCTGCAACACTGGCGCCTGGGCCGTTTCAAATTCCTGACCGGCGACGACAAGTCGAGCTGGTTCAGCCTGATGCGTCTGGGCTACGACACCTTCTACGTGCCGGACGCCGCGATCAACACCGTTGAACACCCGCCGGAAAAGAGCTTCATCAAGGCCAGCCGCAAACTGATGTTCCGCTGGTACGGCAACAACCTGCGGCAGAACTCCCGAGCGCTGGGCCTGGGTGTGAAACGCCTCGGCGCCTTCACCTCGGTGGTGCTGTTCGACCAGCGCGTATCGATGTGGACCTCCTTGCTCGGCCTGACCGTGGCCATCATCGCCAGCTTCAAGTATGGCACCGCGTTCATCCTGGTTTACCTGCTGTGGATCGGCATCACCCGTCTGATTCTGACGCTGCTGCTGTCCTGCTCGGGCCACCGGATCGGTCCGGCCTACCCGGCGATTCTCTATTACAACCAGATCGTCGGTGCGCTGGTGAAGATCTACGTGTTCTTCCGCCTCGACCAACAATCCTGGACTCGCCAACCCACTTCCCTGACCCGTGATCTCGCCAGCTTTCAACGTTGGTTCAACACCTGGTCGTCTCGGACCATGACCTTCTCCGCCGGCAGCATTTTCGTCGCCGTGCTGCTGATGATGGTCTGACCTGCCCCTATTGAATTAACAAGGAAATCGCCCCCATGAATACCGCCGTCAACGCCAACGTAGTGCATGAATCCGAAGCCCAGCGTCAGCACGCCCGTGTGAAAATCCCGGCCAAGCTGCGCTTCTTCGGCCCCGACCGGACTCCGGTTGAAGCGCGGGTCCTCGACCTGTCCGCCGGTGGTCTGGCGTTCAACGCCGGACAACTGCCGCTGACCGTCGGCGAGGTGTACAAGGCGCGTCTGCAGTTCGTCATCGACAACCTCGGCCTGGCCATGGACGTTGAACTGCAAGTGCGCTCCTACGACCGCCAGACGGGTCGTGCTGGTTGCCAGTTCCAGAACCTTGAACCGCAGGACATTTCGACCCTGCGTCACCTGATCACTTCGCACCTGGCCGGCGACATCGTCAGCATCGGTGAAGTGCTGGCGACCCTGCAGCGCGACAACTTCACCAAGGCGCGCAAGGTCAAGGACGGCGACTCCGGCATGACCCCGTTCGGTCGCCTGAAAGCCGTGACCTTCAGCGCCGGTATCTTCGCGGTCGGCCTGGTGGCGGCGGGTTTCATTTTCAAATCGGTGTACAGCATGTACTTCGTCAGCCATGCGCAGGCCGGCCTGGTCAGCGTGCCGGGGATGAACATCACCATGCCGCGCGACGGCACCGTGCAAAGCCTGGTGAAGTCCGACGGCGTTGCCGCCAAGGGCGCACCGCTGGCGACGTTCAGCACCAGCATGCTCGACGTACTCAAAGGTCACCTGGAAGAAGATCAACTGTCCCCGGCCAAGGTTGAAGAACTGTTCGGCAAGCAAATGACCGGCACCCTGACCTCGCCGTGCGATTGCACCGTGGCCCAGCAACTGGTGGCCGACGGTCAATACGCGAGCAAGGGCGACGTGATCTTCCAACTGGTGCCGCGCAACACCCAGGCCACCGTCGATGCGCGCTTCTCCTATCGCCAGTTCGGCGACGTGCGTCCGGGCACCCCGGTGAGTTTCCAGATCGCCGGCGAAGACAAGACCCGCACCGGCAAGATCGTCAGCAGCACCAGCCTGAAAAGCGCTGACCTGTCCTCCGACATCCGCGTGCAGATCCAGCCTGACGAACCGCTGGACAGCCGCTTCGCCGGCCGCCCGGTGGAAGTCAACAGCGACCGTGGTCCGAACCTGAACTGGCTGATCGACAAAGCCATGGCTGCCGGTCTTTAAGTCGAGGACATGCCTGTGACGAGCCCTATCAGAATCCCGCCGGCCCCACTGAGCCTGGCCATGGCCATGGCAATCGCCCTGGCCGGTTGCGCCGGCCTGCCCGACCAGCGTCTGGCCAACGAAGCGCTCAAGCGCGGCGACACCGCGACCGCCGCGCAGAACTACCGTGCGCTGGCCGACCTGGGTTACAGCGAAGCCCAGGTGGGCCTTGCCGACATCCAGGTCGACAGCCGCGATCCGGAACAAATGAAACAGGCCGAAGCCACCTACCGCGCCGCCGCCAGTGTTTCGCCGCGTGCCCAGGCCCGACTCGGTCGTTTGCTGGTGGCCAAGCCCGGCTCCACCGAAGCCGAGCATCAGGAAGCCGAAAGCCTGCTGAAGAAAGCCGCCGCCAGTGGCGAAGGCAACACGCTGATCCCGCTCGCGATGCTGTACCTGCAATACCCGCACAGCTTCCCGAACATCAACGCCCAGCAGCAGATCGATCAATGGCGCAAATCCGGTTACCCGGAAGCCGGTCTCGCTCAGGTGCTGCTGTATCGCACCCAGGGCACTTACGACCAGCATCTGGATGACGTGGAAAAGATCTGCAAGGCCGCAATCAACACCACCGACATCTGCTACGTCGAGCTGGCCACGGTTTATCAGAAACGTGGCGCGCCGGAGCAGCAGGCCGAGCTGATCAAGCAACTGCAGGCCGGTTACAGCCGCGGCACCGTCAGTGCTCAGCGGGTGGATTCGGTGGCCCGTGTGCTGGCCGATTCGACCCTGGGCAAGACCGACGAAAAAACCGCGCAGTCGCTGCTCGAGCCGATCGCTCCGGGTTATCCGGCGTCGTGGGTCACCCTCGCGCAACTGCTGTATGACTTCCCGGAACTGGGCGACATCGACCAGATGATGAAGTACCTGGACAACGGCCGCGCCGCCGATCAGCCGCGCGCCGAACTGCTGCTGGGCAAGCTCTACTACGAAGGCAAACTGGTCCCGGCCGACGCGAAAGTCGCCGAGGAACATTTCCAGAAAGCCGTCGGCCGCGAAGTCGCTGCCGACTACTACCTCGGCCAGATCTATCGCCGTGGCTACCTGGGCAAGGTCTATCCGCAGAAGGCCCTCGACCATCTGCTGACCGCCGCGCGCAACGGCCAGAACAGCGCCGACTTCGCCATCGCCCAGCTGTTTTCCCAAGGCAAGGGCACCAAGCCCGACCCAGTCAACGCCTACGTGTTCAGCCAGTTGGCCAAAGCGCAAAACACCCCGCAAGCCGATGAGCTGGCGACCACCCTCGCCGCCCAGCTGCCGCCCGAGCGCCTGGCCGAAGCCCAGCGCCTGCTGCAACAGGAACAGGCGACCCGTGGCGCCCTGAGCCAGAACACGCTGCAACTGCACGCCCTGCAAGAAGAAGACGGCGAGGAAAAATTATGAAATTGAATCCCTTTGTGAAGGCCGGCATTGGCCTCACGTTCGCGTTGATCTGGTCTTGCCCGACCCTGGCCGCGATGACTGAATCGAAAAACTTCGGCCTCGAAGTGAAAATCACCGGTCAGTCCGAAGACGACCGCGACCTCGGCACCGCCAGCGGCGGCGACGTCAACGGCCTCGGCCTCGACCTGCGTCCGTGGGTCTACGGCGAAAGCGGCGCGTGGAGCGCCTACGCCATGGGCCAGGCCGTGACCTCGACCGACATCATCGAGACCGACACCCTGCAGCAGTCCGACGGTGAACAAACCACCGACAACGGCGACCGCAAGACCAAGAAAAACTACCTGGCGATGCGCGAATTCTGGGTCGGCTACAGCGGCCTGACGCCCTACCCCGGCGAGATCCTCAAGTTCGGTCGCCAGCGCCTGCGCAACGACGACGGCCAGTGGCGCGACACCAACATCGAAGCGCTGAACTGGACTTTCGACACCACCCTGCTGCGCGCCAATGCCGGTGTCGCCGAACGCTTCAGCGAATACCGCACCGACTTGAAAGAGCTGGCCCCCAAAGACAAGGATCGCCTGCACGCCTACGCCGATGCCGCTTATCAGTGGACACCGGGCAACTGGGTCGGCATTCGCGGTCACCACACCCATGACGACGGCAAGCTCGACTACGCCGAACCCGGCGTACCACGCGATTCGCTGGATAAAACCCAGAACGGCGACATCAGCTGGCTCGGCCTGACCGCCGACAGCGACGCCTACAACTGGCGCAATACCAACACCGTCAACTACTGGGGCAGCATCACCGGCATGAGCGGCGACCGCGACACGGTCAACGCCCTCAACGCCGATGGCACTCGTCCGGCGCAAGCCAAGCGCAGTGACAACGTCGACGGCTGGGCCACCGACATCGGTGTGCGCCTGCGCCTCGATCCGCAGTGGCAGGTCGGTGCGGCGTATGCCCGTGCCAGCGCCGATTACGAACAGAACGGCCTGGAAAGCAACCGCTCGAACTACACCGGTACTCGCTCGCGGGTTCACCGTTTCGGCGAGGCCTTCCGTGGCGAAATGAACAACATGCAGACCGCCACCCTGTTCGGGTCGTGGATGCTCAACGACCAGTACGACGCCAGCCTGATCTACCACAAGTTCTGGCGCGTGGACGGCAACAAGCCGGTGGGCAGCAACGGCATCAACGCAGTGGAAAACAACACTGACGACGTGACCGGCGCGATCCTTTCCAGCACCTCGTTGCCACTGCAGGACGGCAACAAGGATCTGGGTCAGGAGATGGATCTGGTGGTCACCAAGTACTTCAAGCAAGGCTTGCTGCCGGCGGCGCTGAGCCAGTCGATCGACGAGCCTTCGGCGCTGGTGCGTTTCCGTGGAGGTGTGTTCAAGCCGGGTGACGCCTATGGCAGCCAGGTCGATTCGTACATGCACCGCGCGTTCATCGACGTGATCTGGCGCTTCTGATGCTGACCGCCAAGGGAGTGCCCGACATGAACAGTGCCCGCAAAGGCTCACTCAGCCTGCTGGCCGGCGCGATGCTGCTGGCCTCGGCCGGCGCCTTCGCCAGTGTGGAACCGGCCAAACCCGCGACCACCGCGAAAGAGCTGCAACAGGCCAAGACCTACACCGTCAGCAGCGCACCGACCGAAGCGCTGGAACTGGCCAAGCCGAAATTGCCCGACCTCTCCGGCTACACCGCCGAAGCCGCCGCCGCGAAAATCGTGCGCAGCAAACCGGGCAAGATCAGCGTGCGCCGGATGATGCAGGAAGACGCCCTGAAGGACTTCATCGGCGGCGACAACAAGATGGCCGAATGGGTGGTGCGTCAGCACGGCATCCCGCAAGCGATCTTCGTCGACGACGGCTACATGAACCTGAAAGAACTGGCGCAGAAACTGCCCAAGCAGTACTTCAGCGAAACCTCGCCGGGCGTCTACCTGGCCAAGTTGCCGATCGTGGTCGGCCGCAAAGGCATCCTCGAAATCGACGGCCAGACCCAGGAGTTGCGTCTGTCGCAGGAGGCCGGTTCGTTCCTGGTCAACGACGGCCAGCTGTTCGTGCGTGACACCAAAGTCACCGGCTGGCGCGAGAAGGAAAACGGCCCGGCGACGTTCCGTTCGCCGAAGGAATTCCGCCCGTTCCTGCTGGCCTGGGGCGGCACCGAGACTTACATCGTCAACAGCAAGATGGCCAGCTTCGGCTACGCCAACAGTAAGTCCTACGGCGTGAGTATTTCCCAGTACACGCCGAACATGGCCAAGGTGCTCAAGCGTCCCGAGCCGACCGGCTGGATCGTCGGCTCCGAGTTCTCGGACATGTGGTACGGCTTCTACTGCTACGAGACCCGCGACTTCGTGGTCAAGGGCAACACCTACAAGGACAACATCGTCTACGGCATCGACCCGCACGACCGTTCCCACGGTCTGATCATTGCCGAGAACACGGTGTACGGCACGAAGAAGAAGCACGGGATCATCATTTCCCGTGAGGTGAACGACAGCTTCATCTTCAACAACAAAAGCTACGACAACCACCTCTCGGGGCTGGTGATCGACCGTAACAGCGTCAACAACATCATTGCCTACAACGAGATCTACAAGAACCACACCGACGGCATCACCCTCTACGAGTCTGCCGACAACCTGCTATGGGGCAACAAGGTCATCAGCAACAAGCGCCACGGCATCCGCATTCGTAACAGCGTGAACATTCGCCTCTACGAAAACGTCGCCATGGCCAACGGCCTGACCGGCGTCTACGGGCACATCAAGGACCTGACCGACACCGACCGTGACATCAAGCTCGACCCGTTCGACGCCCAGGTCTCGCTGATCGTGGTCGGCGGTGAACTGGCGGCCAACGGCAGCGGCCCGCTGTCGATCGATTCGCCACTGAGTGTCGAGCTGTATCGCGTGTCGATGCTGGCGCCGACCAAATCCAGCGGCATCAGCTTCAACGGCATCCTCGGCGAGCGCCAGGATGAAATTCTCGACCTGCTGGTGCGCCAGCAGAAAGCCGTGCTGATCGACCCTGTCGAACGCCAGACCGAATTGCAGGACTGAGGATAATTTTATGCACCCACACCTGATCAAATTACTCAGCCTGTCGGCCCTGACCGTGGGCATCCTGACGGCCAGCAACGGCGCCCGCGCCGATGAAGTCCAGCCACCGAAATTCACGGCCGAACCGTGCTGCAGCCTTTGCCCGGCCGCCCACGACGCGAAGAACTACACCACGCGCTACCAGCAGAACTTCACCACTCTGGTGCAGGCGCAGGGCGACTGGCTGTTCCGGACCCAGGAAGACTTGCGCACCGAGTTCAACACCACCCCGGCCGGCTACAAGCGCCTGCAACAGCTGCACGATGCCTTCAAGGCCAAAGGCGTCGAACTGGTGATCGTCTACCAGCCGACCCGTGGCCTGGTGAACCGCAACAAGCTCAATCCGGCAGAAAAAGCCGCGTTCGATTACGAGAAAGCGCTGGGCAACTACAAGACCATGCTCGGCCGTTTCGCCAAGATGGGTTACGTGGTGCCGGACCTGTCGCCGCTGACCAACGAGTCGCTGCCAGAGACCCTGCCCGCTCACGATTTCTACTTCCGCGGTGACCAGCACTGGACGCCATACGGCGCCCAGCGCACGGCAAAAATCGTCGCCGAGAAGGTCAAGCAGATTCCGGCCTTCGCCGACATTCCCAAGCGTGAGTTCGAAACCAAACGCTCCGGGCGCATGGGCAAGACCGGCACCCTGCACAACATGGCCGGGCAACTGTGCGGCACCAGTTACGCGATCCAGTACATGGACCAGTTCACCACCGAGCCGAAAGGCGAGGCTGGCGACGGCGACCTGTTCGGTGATTCCGGCAATCCGCAGATCACACTCGTGGGTACTTCGCACAGCGGCAAGAACTACAACTTCGCCGGCTTCCTCGAAGAAGCCATCGGCGCCGACATTCTCAATGTCGCGTTCCCCGGCGGCGGTCTGGAAGGTTCGATGCTGCAGTACCTGGGCAGCGACGAATTCCAGAAGACGCCGCCGAAAATCCTTATCTGGGAATTCTCGCCGCTGTACCGCCTCGACCAGGAAACCATCTATCGCCAGATGATGGCGCTGCTCGACAACGGCTGCGAAGGCAAAGAGGCGCAAATGTCCGCCAGCACCACGCTCAAGCCGGGCGGCAAACAAGAACTGCTGGTCAACAGCAAGAACCTGAACCTGCAGAACAGCAGCCATCAGGTCGACATCCGCTTCGCCGACACCTCGGTGAAAACCCTGCAAGCCACCCTCTGGTACATGAACGGTCGCCACGAGGACATCAAGATCGAGAAACCGGAAACCTCCGACACCGACGGTCGTTTCGCCTTTGAGTTGCGCACGGACGAAGACTGGGCCTCGCAAAACCTGCTGGCGGTCGAAGTCCAGGGCCCGGAAGCGGGCACCGCGCCACAGAAAGTCGAAGCGAAAATCTGCAAACGCAACGTATTCCCGGGCGCTGGGCAACAAACCGCTCAGGTCGGGCAATGAGGTCTGCTATGCGAAATCCGAAACTGAAAACCCTTTTGGCGCCGACACTGCTCGGGCTGGCGATCTTCGCCGGCACCGCGCAGGCCGCCGCACCACTGCGTCCGCCACAGGGCTATTTTGCGCCGGTGGATAAATTCAAGACCGGCGACAAGAGCGAAGGCTGCGACGCAATGCCGACGCCATACACCGGGCCACTGCAATTTCGCAGCAAATACGAAGGCTCGGACAAGGCCCGCGCGACGCTGAACGTGCAGTCGGAAAAGGCCTTTCGCGACACCACCAAAGACATCACCACACTTGAGCGCGGCACTGCCAAGCGGGTGATGCAGTTCATGCGCGACGGTCGCCCGGAGCAGCTCGATTGCACGCTCAACTGGCTCACCGCGTGGGCCAAGGCCGATGCGTTGATGTCGAAAGACTTCAACCACACCGGCAAGTCGATGCGCAAATGGGCGCTGGGCAGCATGGCCTCTTCGTACATTCGCCTGAAGTTCTCCGACTCCCATCCGCTGGCCCAGCACCAGCAGGAAGCCCAAGTGATCGAAGCCTGGTTCAGCAAAATGGCTGATCAGGTGGTCAGCGATTGGGACAACCTGCCGCTGGAAAAAACCAATAACCACTCGTACTGGGCAGCCTGGTCGGTGATGGCGACGTCGGTCGCGACCAACCGCCGCGACCTGTTCGATTGGGCAGTCAAGGAATACAAGGTCGGCGTCAATCAGATCGATGCCGACGGCTATCTGCCGAACGAACTCAAGCGCCAGCAACGCGCCCTCGCCTATCACAACTACGCCTTGCCGCCGCTGGCGATGATCGCCAGTTTCGCCCAGGTCAACGGTGTGGATCTGCGTCAGGAAAACAACGGTGCGCTGAAACGTCTGGGTGACCGGGTGTTGGCCGGGGTGAAAGACCCGGATCAGTTCGAGAAGAAGAACGGCAAAGAGCAGGACATGACCGACCTGAAAGAGGACATGAAATTCGCCTGGCTCGAACCGTTCTGCACGCTCTACACCTGTTCGCCGGATGTGATCGAGAAGAAGCACGGCATGCAGCCGTTCAAGACCTTCCGCCTCGGCGGGGACCTGACCAAGGTCTACGACCCGTCCCATGAAAAGGGCAACAAAGGTTCCTGACACTGACCGCTGATCGTTCCCACGCTCTGCGTGGGAATGCAGCCCGGGACGCTCCGCGTCCCATGCCGAAGCGGACGCAGAGCGTCCATTGAGGCATTCCCACGCAGACGGTTCGACGCCTCGACGTGGGAACGATCGTAGCTCTCCAGTTTTCAGCGGGGGGTTTGGGGGGGCTTTGGCCCTTGACTGTTGGTTCAAACATGGAGAGATCGGGATGGTATTTTCATCCAACGTGTTCCTGTTTCTGTTCTTGCCGATCTTTCTCGGCTTGTACTACCTGAGCGGGCAACGCTATCGCAACCTGCTGCTGCTGATCGCCAGCTACGTGTTCTACGCGTGGTGGCGGGTGGACTTCCTGGCGCTGTTCGCCGGCGTCACCCTGTGGAACTACTGGATCGGCCTGAAAGTCGGCGCGGCCGGCGTGCGCAGCAAACCGGCCCAGCGCTGGCTGCTGCTCGGCGTGGCGGTGGACCTGTGCATCCTCGGCTACTTCAAGTACGCCAACTTCGGCGTCGAGAGCATCAACGCGATCATGACCTCGTTCGGTCTCGAGCCGTTCATCCTGACCCACGTGCTGCTGCCGATCGGTATCTCGTTCTACATCTTCGAATCGATCAGCTACATCATCGACGTCTACCGCGGCGACACCCCGGCCACCCGCAACCTGATCGACTTCGCGGCGTTCGTGGCGATCTTCCCGCACCTGATCGCAGGTCCCGTGCTGCGTTTCCGTGACCTGGCCGACCAGTTCAACAACCGCACCCACACCCTCGACAAGTTCTCCGAGGGCTGCACGCGGTTCATGCAGGGTTTCATCAAGAAGGTATTCATCGCCGACACCCTCGCCGTGGTGGCCGACCATTGCTTCGCCCTGCAAAACCCGACCACGGGCGATGCCTGGCTTGGCGCGCTGGCCTACACCGCGCAGCTGTATTTCGACTTCTCCGGTTACAGCGACATGGCCATCGGCCTGGGCCTGATGATGGGTTTCCGCTTCATGGAAAACTTCAAGCAGCCGTACATCAGCCAGTCGATCACCGAGTTCTGGCGCCGCTGGCACATCAGTCTGTCGACCTGGCTGCGTGACTACCTGTACATCACGCTTGGCGGCAACCGCAAAGGCACGCTGATGACCTATCGCAACCTGTTCCTGACCATGCTGCTCGGTGGTCTGTGGCACGGCGCGAACATCACCTACATCGTCTGGGGTGCGTGGCACGGCATGTGGCTGGCGATCGAAAAAATGCTCGGCCTCAACACCGCGCCGCGCAGCCTCAACCCGATCCGCTGGGCGCTGACCTTCCTGCTGGTGGTCATGGGCTGGGTGATCTTCCGTGCCGAAAACCTGCACGTTGCCGGCCGCATGTACGGCGCGATGTTCAGCTTCGGCGACTGGTCGCTGTCGGAACTCAACCAGGCCAGCCTCACCGGTCTGCAAGTCGCGACCCTCGTTGTGGCTTACGTGACCCTGGCGTTCTTCGGCCTGCGCGATCTGTACACCAACCAGCCGCCGGCCAAGAGCAAACCTGAAGTCAACGTCGAGGCCAACGGCCCGGCCACAGCGACGCCGGGAATGATCAAGGCAGCCCCGGGCGAAAACCCGGCGAGCATCCATGAGCCTGGCTACACCGTCGGCGTCGAAGCCCAGGTGCAACCGGCCTACTGGGCCGCGGACTGGTCGCGCTACGTGATGCGCGGGCTGATCCTGCTGCTGTTCATCGCCTCGATTCTCAAACTCTCGGCGCAAAGCTTCTCGCCGTTCCTTTACTTCCAGTTCTGAGGGATCTGACATGACCCGCTCATTACGCATCTTCTACATCGCGCTGTTTCTGGTGACCCTGCTGGTGCTCGGTCTGTGGTCGGTGCGCAGCTTCTTCGGCTTCAGCACCAACGCCGACGCGACGGTGCTCAACGGCCGCTGGACCAAAGCCGTGGAAACCCACTACGACGATGAATTCCCGATCAAGCGCCTGGGCACCAACCTTTGGGCCGCGCTGGATTTCAAACTGTTCAACGAAGGTCGTCCGGGCGTGGTGCTCGGTCGCGATCAGTGGTTGTACAGCGATGAGGAATTCAACCCGATCGTCAACGAAGAGCTGAACCTGCAAGGCAACTACGCGCTGGTCGAAGGCGTGCGCCAGACCCTGAAAGAGAAAGGCGTGAAACTGGTGATGGCGATCGTGCCGGCCAAGGCTCGCCTGTACCCGGAACACCTGGGTGAAGTGAAACCGGCGAGCATCCACGCCAATCTCTATCAGGACTTCCACGCCCGTGTCGCGGCGGACAAGATCCTCGCCCCCGACCTGCTCGGCCCGCTGCAAGCGGCCAAGCAGAACGGTCAGCAAGTGTTCCTGCGCACTGACACCCACTGGACCCCGGAAGGCGCGGAAATCGCCGCCAACACCCTGGCCAAGACCATCTCCGACAAGTTCCCGCTCAGCGGCGAGCCGCAAAACTTTGTCACCACACCGGCGGAGAAAGTCACGCACAAGGGCGACCTGCGTCTGTTCCTGCCGCTGGATCCGCTGTTCGAAAACCTGATGCCGGCCAAGGAACCGCTGCAAAAGCGCAACACCGTGGCCGTCGAGCAACCTGCCGGGGACGACGCCCTGTTCGCCAACAGCGAAGTGCCGGTGGCCCTGATCGGCACCAGCTACAGCGCCAACCCGAACTGGAACTTCGTCGGGGCGCTCAAGCAAGCGCTGCACAGCGACGTGGTCAATTACGCCGAAGACGGCCACGGCCCGATCCTGCCGATGCTCAGCTACCTGAAAAGCGATGACTTCAAGAACAGCCCGCCACAGGTGCTGATCTGGGAGTTTCCTGAACGATATCTGCCTGTGAACAACGAAATCGGCGACGCCGACCCACAGTGGGTCGCAGAGCTCAAACAAGCCGGCGCTCGCCAACAAAACGTAGCCATCAACACTAAATCCGAGACGCCCGATCGGGCGCAAAACTGAAAGAGAGGTAACACCATGACTTTCACTACTACTCCTCGTCGTCTCGCCAAACGCTTCGCTCTGGTTGCGGGTCTGAGCGTGCTGTCGGTCCAGGCCTTCGCCGGTGGCGACGCTGCGCTGTACGGCCCGACTGCTCCGAAAGGCTCGACCTTCGTACGGGTCTACAACGCCAGCAACGCTGAAGTCAGCGCCACCGTCGGCAGCACCAATCTGAGCGACGTCGCGCCACTGGCCAGCAGCGACTTCAGCTTCATGCCGGGCGGTGACTACAGCGCCAAGGTCGGCAGCCAGACCCTGCCGGTCAAACTCGCCGGTGACCATTACTACACCCTGGTGAACAACGCTTCCGGCGCGCCGCAACTGATCGAAGAACCGCCGTTCAAGAACAAGCAGAAGTCCCTGGTGCGCGTGCAGAACCTCAGCGACAAACCGCTGACCCTGAAGACCGCCGACGGCAAGACCGAGGTGGTGCCGAACGTGGCAGCCAAGGGCCGTGGCGAGCGTGAAATCAACCCGGTGAAAGTCAGCCTGGCGCTGTACGAAGGCGACAAGAAAGTCGGCGACGTGAAACCGGTCGCCCTGGAGCGCGGTGAGGCAGCGGTGCTGTACGTCACCGGCAACGGCAACAACCTGTCGCCAGTCTGGGTGAAACGCCCGGTGTCGACTCGCTAACAAATTCTCCGAACTGAACCGGCTCCCTGTGGGAGCTGGCTTTCCAGCTCCCACAGGGACCGAGGTGAGAGTTCGGATACGAGACAAAAACAAGAGTGAAACGACACAGCGTTCGTGCCTCTAACCAATCGATTTTATGGAGTAAACAATATGATTCCGGTGATCTTGTCAGGTGGTAGCGGCTCACGTCTTTGGCCGCTTTCGCGTAAGCAGTTTCCCAAGCAGTTCCTCGCCCTGACCGGCGAACACACACTGTTCCAGCAAACCCTCGAGCGTCTGGTGTTCGAAGGCATGGACACCCCGATCGTGGTCTGCAACAAGGATCACCGCTTCATCGTCAACGAGCAGTTGGCCAGCCGCAACCTGGAATGCCAGCGGATCCTGATGGAACCGTTCGGTCGCAACACCGCACCGGCCGTGGCCCTGACCGCGATGATGCTGGTCAATGAAGGTCGCGACGAACTGATGCTGGTGCTGCCGGCCGACCACGTTCTGGAGGACCAGAAAGCCCTGCAACGTGCTCTGGCGCTGGCGACTGTCGCCGCCGAAAACGGCGAGATGGTGCTGTTCGGCGTGCCGGCCACCAAACCGGAAACCGGTTACGGCTACATCAAGTCCACCGGTGATTCGCTGCTGCCGGAAGGCGTCAGCCGCGTCTCGCACTTCGTGGAAAAACCCGACGTCAAACGCGCCACCGAGTACGTTGAGTCCGGCGGTTACTACTGGAACAGCGGCATGTTCCTGTTCCGCGCCAGCCGCTTCCTCGAAGAACTGAAAAAGCATGATCCGGACATCTACGACACCTGCCTGCTGACCCTCGAGCGCAGCCAGCAGGATGCCGATACCGTCACCCTGGACGAAGCCACCTTCGCCTGCTGCCCGGACAACTCCATCGACTATTCCGTGATGGAAAAAACCCAGCGCGCCTGCGTGGTACCGCTGACCGCCGGCTGGAGTGATGTCGGTTGCTGGTCGTCGCTGTGGGAGGTCAACGAGAAGGACGCCAACGGCAACGTCAGCAAGGGCGATGTGGTGATCCAGGACAGCAAGAACTGCATGATCCACGGCAACGGCAAACTGGTGTCGGTGATCGGTCTGGAAAACATCGTGGTGGTCGAAACCAAGGACGCCATGATGATCGCCCACAAGGACAAGGTCCAGGGCGTCAAGCAGATGGTCAACACCCTCAACGCTCAGGGCCGCAGCGAAACCCAGAACCACTGCGAGGTGTACCGTCCGTGGGGCTCGTACGACTCGGTGGACATGGGCGGCCGCTTCCAGGTCAAGCACATCTCGGTCAAGCCGGGCGCGTGCCTGTCACTGCAGATGCACCACCACCGCGCCGAACACTGGATCGTGGTCAGTGGCACCGCCGAAGTGACCTGCGACGAGAACGTGTTTCTGCTCACTGAAAACCAGTCGACCTACATCCCGATCGCCTCGGTGCATCGCCTGCGCAACCCGGGCAAGATCCCGCTGGAAATCATCGAAGTCCAGTCGGGCTCGTACCTGGGTGAAGACGACATCGAACGCTTCGAAGATATCTACGGTCGCTCGACTCCGGTCGAACGCGGCGTGTCGGTGAAAACCATCGCGCAATAATCATTGAGCAAAACAGGAAGCCCCCGTCCAGCCCGCTGCGTCCCCTATCCGCAGTGGGTTGGGCGGGGGCTTTTTACTGACGCTCATAAAGCGCTGGAGGTACGGGCCTGAACTTTTTTGTGCCATGTACTGACGGTTACCGATCCGGGAATTTTGATTTCAAGTGTTCCGTGGAATGACTTGTCGAGACTGTCCAGCATTGTCCGTGCATTCATTCTTCCCATCTGCACCGGACTGATTTTCGAATGGCTTAGCAGCAATGCCTTCAAGTCTTTCAATCGGCCTTTAATCATGGGAACTGCGCTCAAGTCGGATGAGTGCTTCGGATCAAGCACATCCGGAGAAGCAAAAAACTCCAGGCTGTCGTAGCTGTCACCAAAGGCGTTCCTGAGTGCGTTTTCGTCGTCAAGGTCATACTCTGCGAAATGTGTCTTGCCCGCGAGAAACCTACGCTCGTTCACCTCTCCGTTTATGGATAGAAGAAAGAAGGTAAACCCCATATTCCCGGCCTTGGTCCAGTCCTTTTCGCTGGTATTGCCACCTTTCCCCCCCAACACCATCGTTTTGCTGTTGACCAGAGAAAAGTTTGACTTGATCTCCATGTGTGACGGCGCCGCGCCCTTCGTCGCGAAGTTGTAAGAGTAATGACGCAGGGTAAATTTCAACTCTTTGGTCTTTTCGAGCACCGCGGTTGGTACCTTCGTTGTTTGGAACTTGAGCTTGCCCCCAGTAATTTCGTTCATCATGGTGTAGGGCTTCACTCTGTCCGTGTCGCTGTAATTGTCCTTGTACGATTCAAATATCTCGATTGCCGTACGCACTGCCGATTTGGAATTCGACTCCTCTCCCTGCTCGTCAAAAAACGTCAAAGGGTTGTTGCGCACCATCCGGAAAAGATTAGGGCCATCGGCCTTTATGCCCGCCGGATCCGGACTGGCCCAGCGCTGCAGCCAGGGTACGTAATAGCGATAACCGTAGTAGCACAGCCTGGTCGCGTCACGCTCCTTGCCCGAGTAACGCACGAATTTGTAACTGTGTTCGCCGTCCTGCCAGGCGGTTGTACCGAAAGGGTGGAAACGCTCCTGACTGATGATCGCGCCGTCGTCGGCGGTTTCCAGGCTGATGGACCCCAAATGATCGGCACATCCGTATCGATACCGATCGTTGACGCTCGCGGGTGGCGCACTTTCCCAGTGCAGTACTCGAACGCTGTTGAGCCCACCCTCGACGGTGATGACCTGCAACCGCTCGCCTGTGCCGTTATCGCTGCGCAACTCCAATCCCGGCAAATAGCGCACTTCGGCAACCACGGTGCGTGCGTTGGTCTTTAATGAGCGGATCTTGCGCACTCGCTGGCCGTCATCGCCGTAGAGATAGACCTCCTGGTCACTCTCACCGGAGGCACGCTCCACCGGGCTCACCGATTGCAGTCGATTGCTCAGGTTCCAGCTCAGCAATTGACCAGGCTCCAACTGCAGCAAATTTCCCCTGAGATCGAATGCCGCCTTGATTTGCTCCTCAGTGGGTGGCGTGACGTCATACGAAAGACTGCGGTTGCTGTACCGCGCTGGCTTCAGGTTGCGTCCATGGCCTTGTGGGCCAAAGTGAATCAATTCGCACAGATTGCCGCTGGCGTCATATTTGTAAGTCTGCCGATAGTTGCTGACCGCCGCCGGATCGACGCGTCCTATCGATTGCGGGCCCTGACTGACACTGCCAGCCTCCCAACCGGACGCCATGATCAACTGAGACAGGCTGTCGTAGACAAACCAGCTGACCGGCTCTATCCGCTGATTGGCGAAATAGCGGATCGGCAGCGCCTTGTCTTCGATGCTCAAGACATTGCCCATCCGGTCATAGCTATAAATCCGGTGTTGCAGTACTCGGCTGGCGGCATCTTCATCACGGCGAACCGTCAGGCGACCGTCCTGCGGACGATACGTCAGCGTGGCCACCACCCCGTTGCCGGCCGTTTCCCGCTCGATGCTGCCATCCGCGCCGTAGCGGATGTCACTGACCAGCGTCTGCTCGCGCTGGCCCTTCAACTGCAACCGACGCTCATGCAAGCGGCCATCGACCGTCAGCGCGAAAACATGCCGGTTATCCCTGGGGTCGGTCTGTTCCAGCACATCGCCCTGTGCACCGAAGCGCCGTCGGGTCGTCGCCCCCGCTCCGGGTTCAAGCAAGGCCGACCGATCTTCCTCCCGCTCCGGCCAGTCAGGTGCCAGCGGTTCCAGCGTGAAGTGGCGGATGTCTTCGGTGCAGGGGCCGCTGATTGCAAACGCATTGAACAGCACGCTGCCCGCCGGATGATCATGACGAATCAGCTGCCCGAACTGGTTTCGCGACTGATCCCCGCTGCCGGGATGACCGTAGGTCAGGCGCTCGACACAACGCCGAGGCACGCCTGTTCCTTCTTCGAATATCGCAACGGGGCGCAGCAAACTGTCGTGTTCAATCTCGCGCTGCGTCTGACGGCTGTCCCAACGGAACAGCGTTTGTGCGGCGAGTCCCTTCAACTCGATTTGCGTACCGGCATCGACGCTGTCCGAGCGAATCACCGTGGCGTCCAGGGTAAACACCTGCTTCAGGTTGGCCGGCGTCAGCGGATTGCCGGCCTGCGACAGCCAAAGTCGCGGGTCCCACTGTTTCACCGCACGCCCCGCAGCGTCATGCAGGGTGCGGTTGATCCGGGACTCGACCGGTCCGTCCTCGATGTCTCGGCAATAGTCGACCGTGCGCACCGGCAAGCCGCGCGGGTCGATCACAGACATCCTCGGCGTATTGATGTGCAAGCTCATGGAGCGCGCTTCCCCGCAATCGGCATTCGGTGTGCCTCTGGCATCACAGCAAGCTCAGCGCTGTTTCGGCTACTGTCGGAAATTACAGTCCCGACCAACGGCACCTACGCGCAACAAGCATTGAGCAAAACAGGAGGCCCCCGTCCCGCCCGCTGCGTTCCCTATCCGCAGTGGGTGGGGCGGGGGCTTTTTTTAATTCACTTTTCTGGCTCCCAGTCTTCGGGCGATAGCCGCTGATCGCGGATTGACCGCCGCCGTTCTGACTTTTTGAACCTTGTGCGTGCTCACCATCCTGGCCAGCGACTTGACAGTCAGGTAGGTCCCAATGCCACGCAATTTGAAAGGTCGGACGGCCCCGGTGGCCTCGGCCGATTCACCCAGGAAGTTGTCCACGCCCGGCTGCGACAGTGGGTGCGCAAGTACGTTGCTCACATGAACCGTGCTTTCTCCCCCCTTTTTTGACACGACACTCAACTCGGCGATGCCGTAAATCACTTTGTCCTGACCCTTCTTTTCGACATCGTCGCGATTGATCAATGCGAAGAAGTGCTTGGTGACCGTTTGTTCTTCCGATACACGCGGTTCGCTTGAGTACTTCAGGGACGAGGATGTGATCTCGGCGATCTCTTTTCCCAATTCAAAGTTTTGCGCCACGCTGATATTCATGCTCTGCGGATCTTCTTGCCGCAACGAGTCGTGGTACATCTCACGGTACTGGCGCCGAAACTTCCTCAGGTGACTCAACAGTTCGCCCTTACTCACGGAAAACTCGGGGCCCTCGCCGACTTCAACCAGTTTGAAATCAGCAGACTTGCTGTATCGCCCCTCTGCCGGGTCAAGCTTGGACACATGTGCTTGAAGGGAAAGCAGCTTGAAGGCCAATCTCACTCGAATGCCCACCTCCGCTTCGTAGGTTCCGGTCTCGGCTTGCAGCCCCAGCGCGTCTCTCATCGTGAGCGGATTGTTGCGAACCATCCGGTACAGATTCAGTCCGTCGACGTCCCCTGCAGGATCAGGATTCAGCCAGTGCTGTAACCAAGGGATGTAGTAGCGATAACGGTAGTAATCAAGCCCGCTGGCATCGCGCTCCTTGCCCGAGTAACGGATGTATTTGTAGCTGAATTCGCCATCCTGCCAGGCACTGGTACCAAAAGGGTGAAACGTTTCCCGGCTGATCATCGCACCGTCATCGGCGGTTTCCAGAGTGATCGAACCCAGGTGGTCGTCGTGTTGGTATCGATACCGATTGTTGCTGCCCGAGGGTGGCGGGCTCTCCCAATGCAAGACCCGGACACCGCCGGCGACGATGACCTGCAGCCGTTCGCCAACTCCGTTGTCGGTGCGCAGTTCCAGCCCGGGCAAATAGCGCACTTCGGCAATCAGGGTGCGGGCACCGGTCTGCAAGGAACGGATCTTGCGCACTCGCTGGCGACTGCCGTCGTAGAGATAGGTCTCGCTGTCATTGTCACCACTGGCACGTTCCACCGGGCTGACCGATTGCAGTTCGTTGCGCAGGTTCCAGCTCAGCATCCGTCCCGGTTCCAGCTGAGTCTGGTTGCCTCTGGTGTCGTAGCCGGCTTCGATTTCGGGATCGCCGGGAATTGCGCCTTCGTAAAGCAGGGTACGGTTGCTGTAGCGCGCGGCTTGCAGTTTGCGTCCGTGGCTCTGTGGCCCGACATGAATCAGATTGAGCAGGTTGCCGCTCCAATCATATTTGTAATCCTGCTGATACTTGCTGACCGCTGCCGGATCGACGCGTCCTATCGATTGCGGGCCCCGACTGGCACGCCCGGCCTCCCACCCGGACGCCATGATCAATTGGTAGAGACTGTCGTAGGCCAGGCACCTGACCGGCTCTATACGCTGATTGGCGAAGTAACGGATCGGCATTGCCTTGTCTTCAATGCGCAGGACATTGCCCATCCTGTCGTATTCATAAATCAGGCGCTGCAGCACGAGACCGCGAGCGTCTTCGGTCCGCAGGCACAACAGACGATCGTCTTCGGGGCGATAGGTCCGGGTGGTGTGCACACCGTTGCCGGCGGTTTGCTGCGTGACATTGCCTTGCGCGTCATAGCGGACGTCAGTGACCAGAATCTGCTCACGCTCCCCCTTCAACTGCAGTCGGTGTTCGCGCAAGCGGCCATCGACGTTCAGCTCGAACGTATGCCGATTGTCTCGCGCATCTGTCTGTCCCAGCACATCGCCCAACGCACCATGGCGCCACCGCGATGTTGCACCAACGCCTGGCTCCAGCAGCCGAAGACGATCCGCCTCCCGCTCCGGCCAGTCAGGTGCCAGCGGTTCCAGCGTGAAGTGGCGGATGTCTTCGGTGCAGGGGCCGCTGATTGCAAACGCATTGAACAGCACGCTGCCCGCCGGATGATCATGACGAATCAGCTGCCCGAACTGGTTTCGCGACTGATCCCCGCTGCCGGGATGACCGTAGGTCAGGCGCTCGACACAACGCCGAGGCTCACCTGCCCCCTGTTCGAATATCGCGACGGGGCGCAGCAAATTGTCGTGTTCGATCTCGCGTTGCGTCTGACGGCTGTCCAAACTGAACAGCGTTTGTGCGGCGAATCCCTTCAGCTCGACTTGCGTGCCGGCATCGACGCTGTCCGAGCGAATCACCGTGGCGTCCAGGGTAAACACCTGCTTCAGGTTGGCCGGCGTCAGCGGATTGCCGGCCTGCGACAGCCAAAGTCGCGGGTCCCACTGTTTCACCGCACGCCCCGCAGCGTCATGCAGGGTGCGGTTGATCCGGGACTCGACCGGTCCGTCCTCGATGTCTCGGCAATAGTCGACCGTGCGCACCGGCAAGCCGCGCGGGTCGATCACAGACATCCTCGGCGTATTGATGTGCAAGCTCATGGAGCGCGCTTCCCCGCAATTGGCATTCGGTGTGCCTCTGGCATCACAGCAAGCTCAGCGCTGTTTCGGCTACTGTCGGAAATGCCAGTCCCGACCAACGGCACCTGCGCGCAATCCGTGAATGTCCATTCCCGCGCCCCTTCGGTAGGATGGTCATCACGAGTTCAAGGAGTGTTAGAACATGTTCATCGGCGTCTTGCTGGTCATCACCTGGCTGATCCTGCTGTTGCGCTACCCGGCCAAGGCCTTGCCGGTGTCGATGGCCGCCGCTGTCGGCCTGGGGCTGGTGGCGATGTGGGTGGTGTGGCTGGACAACCGCGAGGTCAAGCAACTGGCGCGCCTTGAACTGCGCATCGTTTATGCCCCCGAACACTGCCCCGCCGACCGTCCGCTGTTGCTCAAGTTGAACAATGGCAACGACGTGCCGCTGACCGAACTGCGCTGGCGCATTGCCGCGTACGCGCCGGGCGATACCGTGAACCTGGCCGACAATCAATACGCCGCCCCACGCTATCGCGGCCCAGGCGAATTGCAGGCGGGCGGCAACTGGGAAGACTGCCTGCCGATGCCGCCGTTGCGCCCCGGTTATCGCCCGCAAACCCTGGAGTTTCGCGCCGAGCGCCTGCAGGGCAGTTTCTCCGACTGATCCCCCCTCCCACTGTTTTGCACAAGGAATGCGCCATGCCCGTTGCGTTGATTACCGGTTGTTCCAGCGGCATCGGCCGCGCCCTCGCCGATGCCTTCAAAAGTGCCGGCTACGAGGTCTGGGCCAGTGCACGCAAAGTTGAAGATGTCGCGACACTCGGCGCTGCCGGATTTACCGCCGTGCAGCTCGACGTCAATGACAATGCCGCGCTGGAACAACTCGCCGAGCGAATCAATCAGCAACACGGCGGCCTCGATGTGCTGATCAACAATGCCGGTTACGGCGCCATGGGGCCGCTGCTCGACGGCGGTGTTTCAGCCATGCAGCGCCAGTTCGAAACCAACGTGTTTTCGATTGTCGGCGTGACCCGTGCGCTGTTCCCGGTGCTGCGCCGGGCCAAAGGCCTGGTGGTGAATGTCGGCAGTGTTTCCGGCGTGCTGGTCACGCCATTTGCCGGCGCCTATTGCGCCTCGAAAGCGGCGGTGCATGCGTTGAGCGATGCGTTGCGCATGGAGCTGGCGCCGTTCGGAATTCGCGTGATGGAAGTACAGCCGGGGGCGATTCAGTCCAGTTTCGCCAAGAATGCCGGGCATGAGGCAGAACAACTGATCAACGAACAATCGCCGTGGTTTCCGTTGCGCGAAGGCATCCGGGCGCGGGCCAAAGCGTCCCAGGACAAACCGACGCCAGCCAGCGAATTTGCCGCCGAATTGCTCAAGGCTGTGCAGCAGAGCAAGCCACCGCGACTGATCCGCATCGGCAATGGCAGTCGGGCGCTGCCGCTGCTGGCAACGCTGTTACCCAAAGGCTTGCTGGAATCGACGTTGATGAAGCGCTTCGGCTTGCGCGGGAAGCTCTGAGATCGCGTCAGCCCCGTCGCGGGCAAGCCACGCTCCCACAGGTTTAGCGGTGCACTCAGATATTCAGTGCGACACAAAAGCCTGTGTGGCGAGCTTGCTCGCAAATGGCTACGACGCGGTCTGTCAGTTATCCACAACGTCCTGCTTCACCACAACGGTGCAGGTAATCCCCGCCGCCAGCAGCACCCCTTCCGGCACTTCATCAATGTGAATCCGCACCGGCACTCGCTGAGCCAGGCGCACCCAGTTGAAGGTCGGGTTCACATCGGCGATCAGTTCGCGGCTTTCCGGGTTGTCGCGGTCGTAGATGCCGCGGGAGATGCTTTCCACGTGACCCTTGAGGACTTCGCCGCTCATCAGTTGCATATCCGCCTTATCGCCGACCCGCACGTGAGGCAGTTTGGTCTCTTCGAAGAAGCCATAGACCCAGAAAGAGTTCATGTCGACCACGGCCATTTTCGCTTCGCCGATGCGGGCGTAGTCGCCGCGATGCACGTTAAGGTTTGTCACGTAGCCGTCCACCGCCGCCCGCACTTCGGTGCGTTTGAGGTTGAGTTCGGCGGCTTCCAGTTGGGCCTGGGCCTGTTGGTAATCGGCCAGTGCGGAGTCGGCGATGTTGCTGGCGTCGTCGCGGTTTTCCTTGGAGATCACCAGGTTGTCGAGGTCGGCGCGGCGATGGGCGTTGACCTTGCGCATCTCCCACGTGGCCTTGCGCGAAGCCACCAGCGACTGCGCCTGTTTCACCGCCAGGCGATAGTGCTCGGGGTCGATTTGCATCAGCAGATCACCTTTCTTCACCAACTGGTTGTCACGTACCGGCACGTCCACCACTTCACCGGTGACGTCGGCGGCGACGTTGATGATGTCGGCGCGCACACGGCCGTCGCGGGTCCACGGGGTGTTCATGTAGTGCTCCCACAACGTGCGGCCGATCCACAGCGCCAGGGCCAGCACCAGCAGGGTCGCGAGCAGGCTGAAAAACTTTTTCATCGGGACAATTCTCAGACTCAACGGTAGACAGTCAGCGCCATCGCGCCGAACAGACAGGTAAACAGGCTCAGGCGCAGCAGCGCCGGGTGCCAAAAGAAGCGGTACAGATCGAACCCCGACAGAAACCGGTCCAGCGCCCAGGCAAGTGCCGCGGCGACGAAAAACATCAGGGTCATGGTCGGCATGTACACGCCGTGGAAGGCGATTTCACGAGGCATGGGCAAGTCCTTCGGGCTTGGCGATGGCATAGGCGGCAAGGGGTGATTGCGGGTCGAGCAACGAGGTGCGGATGAAGTGCAGGTAGCTTTTCACCCGCCGCAGTGCCGAGGTATCGAAGTGCGGTGCGAACGGTTCGTCAGTGGCGGCGACCCGACTGATGGCGTGATCGACCGCCACCAGTGCGCGTTCCAGATTGCTCGAATTCGGTTGCAGGAACAGCCGCACCAGCGAGCGCCCCATGACCCTGATCGCCTGACGCCATGGCTGGGATTCGGCATACGCCGGATGCACCGGCAGGATCGCCTGTTCCTTGCGCAGCTCGATAATCGCGTGGCCGACTTCCAGCACCACGAACATCCAGCGCAGCAGGTTCTTCTGCACCAACGGCTGACCCGCCGCCAGCCCATAGGCCTGATGCATCAGGTCGCGGGTACGGCTTTCGAAACTCGACGCCAGCCCCTTGAGTTTGCCGCTGATCGCGTACACCACTTGCCCGCGCAGGTCCTGCTCCAGGCGCTGCCACAACCAGCGGCTGTTCGGCGGCAGAATGATCGCCCCCGCCGCCGCGCAGACCAGCATGCCCATGACCATGGCGATGTAGTCGTTGATGAAGGTGTAGGGGTTGTAGATCGTCAGGTTGTCCGGCACCGAACCGGTACTGAAAAAAATCAGCAGGCCGAGACCGACACCGGCGTATTGCGGCCGCGAGGTGAGGAACGAGCCGAGCACGATCACCGGCGCGAGCATCACGCACAGCAGCGGGAAGCCATCGATCCACGGGAAGATGAAAAACATCTCGACGAAGCCGATCAGCGCTCCGAGGAACGTGCCGCAGGCCATCTGGAACGCCATGCGTTTCGGGTTCGGCGTCGCCGCCGACAGGCCCACGGTGGCGGCGGCGATCAGGGTCATGGTCGCGCCGCTCGGCCACGCGGTGGCGACCCAGTAACTGCCGAGCACGATCAGAATGAATGACGCGCGAATCCCTGAAGCCGCTGCGGCCCACCAACTGGTTTGCGGTGTGAACGGCTCGTCCCAGCGCTCGCGTTCGTGGCGGTGATCGGCCAGCGACGCGTGGGTCTGTGCATAACTGTGCAGGTCATCGACGAAGCGATAGAGCAGTTCATACGCGGTGTGGAAATCCAGTTGCTCGGCGTCGCTCGGCTCGCTCTCCTGAAAGATCGCCCGCAGGCTGCGCACTCGCGCCGGCAAGGCTTCCTTGTAGACAGCGAGCGCCTGCACCAGACGCGCCGCGTCCGGGCTGGTCAGGGCGCGGCCGCTGAAGCCGTCGAGCACTTCGGCCAGATCCTGCAGACCCGGTTTGATCGCCGCTTCCACATGGTCGGCACCGTTGCGGCGCAGGCGCTCGAGCAACTGGTGCAGGGCGTTGAACCGGGTGGTAATGCCCATGAACTCGCTGTTCAGGCGACTGAGGCGACCGTTGCGCCGGCGCATGTGCGGGTCTTCGAACACGGTCACGCTGCGCAGCCCTTCCAGCCCCACCGCTTCGGCGATGAAGCGCACGTTGCTGGCCTCGAACGACTCCGGCTTGCTGCGTCCGCGCAGGCCATCGGTGACGAACAACGCGAACACACCAAAGCGCTGATACAAGGCGTTGCGCATCGCGGCGCTGGCGGTTTGCGGCAGGATCGCGGCGCTGACCAGGGTCGAGCAGAGGATCCCCAGCGAGATCTCCAGCACCCGCCACACCGCCGCCATGAACGCACCGTCGGGATGGGCGAGCGCCGGCAAACCGACCATCGCCGCCGTGTAGCCGGCCAGCACAAAACCGTAGGCGCGGAAGTTGCGGCAACGGGCGGCGCCGGCCGAGCAGATGCCGACCCAGATCGCCAGCGATCCGAGGAACAGTTCAGTGTTCTGGGCGAACAGCGAAATCAGCGTGACCATCATCGCCGACCCGGCCAGGGTGCCGAGGAAGCGATAGAAGCTCTTGGCGAACACCTGGCCGCTCTGCGGCTGCATGACGATGAATACGGTGATCATCGCCGTGCGCGGTTGCGGCAGTTCCATGCGCATCGCCAGCCACAGGGTCAGGAATGCGGCAATCAACACCTTGAAGATGTAGACCCAGGTCACGCCGTCGCTGCGCGCCCAGTCGAAGAAACCCCGGCGCCATTCCAGGGAGTAGAGCCAGCGCAAAGGTGCGGGCAAGGGAGTCATTTGGTCGTGCTCAAAAATTCAGTCGAACCGTAGAAACTGTGGGAGCGGGCTTGCTCGCGAATGCGCTGTGTCAGACAACACGTGGGCTGCCTGACACTCCCTCTTCGCGAGCAAGCCCTCTCCCACAGGGGTTGTGTGTTCAACGCAGGAGGGCCGGGGTTTTCGGTGCGGCGGTCTGCTCAAAAGTCGGCACGTCGTTACCCGCACCAAGCCCACCGCCCAATGCCGTCACCAGTTCCGCATGAGCACTCAAACGCGCCGCCTGCACCTGCTGTTGAACCTGCTGCTGTTTGAACAGCAGGGTCTGGGCATTGAGCACGTTGAGGTAATCGGTGAGGCCGCGCTGGTAGGCGATCATCGCGATGTCGTAGGTCTTCTGCGCCGTGGCCACGGACTCGGCGGCGAATGTCTGCTGCTTGTCCATCGACTCGCGGCGGATCAGTTGATCGGAGATGTTCTTCAGCGCATTGACCAGGGTCTGGTTGTAATGCGCGACGGCGATGTCATAACCCGCCGAGGCTTCGCCCAGTTCGGCACGCAGTCGCCCGCCGTCAAAAATCGGCAGCGAGATCGCCGGCCCGACGTTGTAGTTGAGCTTCTTGCCGGTCAGGAACTCCAGCGCCCCGCCGCCGGTGGCCATGTAGCCGAGGCTGCCGACCAGATCGACGTTGGGGTAGAACCCGGCATGCGCGACATCGATCCCGCGCGCCTGCGCCGCCACTTGCCAGCGACTGGCGACCACGTCCGGTCGCTGACCGAGCAGTTCGGCGGGCAGTGCCGACGGCAGTTTCAGCGCAGCGCCGAGGGACAGGGACGGCCGCTCCAACTGCGCGCCGGCACCCGGCCCTTTGCCGGCCAGTGCAGCGATCTGGTTGCGGCTCAGGGCGATCTCTTCGTCCAGTGCATCCAGTTGCCGATGGGTTTCCGGCAGCGGGGTTTCGGCCTGGCTGACTTCAAAGTGGGTGCCGATCCCGCCGTCCAGGCGTTTCTGCGCCAGCTCAAGAATCTGCTGTTGCTGCTTGAGCGTCGCCGCGACGATATCGCGCTGGGCATAGTGCAACGACAACTCGATGTAGGCGCGCACGATGTTGTTCTGCAATTCCAGCTGCGCCTGACGCGCCTCGGCCGCGCTCATGTGCGCAAGATCCACCGCACGCTCGGTGCTGTTGCTTTCACGACCCCAGAGGTCGAGGGCGTAACTGAAACCCAGCGCAGCGTTGTTGTCCCAAGTCGTGGTATTGGCCAGCTCACCGGGGCCGTAGAACTGATCGGTCGGCCAGTTGTGGCGCTTGAGGGTCGACTCGCCATTGATCTGCAACGACTCGGCGGCTTCGGCGACACCGGCCAGTGACCGGGCCTGACGCACGCGCGCGGCGGCCATGGCCAGGGTCGGGCTGCCTTGCACGGCAAGGTCGATCCAGCGATTGAGTTGCGGGTCACCGTAGGCTTGCCACCATTGGGCGGTGGGCCAGTTTGCGTCACGGGCGGCGTGGGCGATGGCCTCGTCGGTGGCCAGTTCATTAGCCTCCAGAGCCTTGCCCTGCGGGGCAATTCCTCCGGTTCCAATGCAGCCGCCGAGACCTAACGAAAGAGCCAGAACACTGAGCGGCAAAAGCGCTCTGTTGATGCGACGCGGCACTGCTGCGAATTCCTGAGGTGGGAGATGTTTCGAGGTGGGCGCAATTCTAGGGGGGCGCCATGACGGCGATAAGCTGGGAATCCTGTGAATCTTTGTTACCGTTAACGAGATAATCCCTTGGTCGGGGGTCTCAGCCCCTGAAACTTCGTGTCACAATTTGCCATCTCCCTTGAGAGCACCCCATGGACACTTTGCAAAACATGCGCGCCTTCAGTTGTGTGGCCGAAGCGGGCAGCTTCACCGCCGCTGCCGTGCAGCTCGACACCACCACCGCCAACGTCTCGCGCGCGGTCTCCAACCTTGAGGCCCACCTGCAAACCCGCTTGCTCAATCGCACGACCCGCCGCATCGCGCTCACCGAAGCCGGCAAGCGCTACCTGCTGCGCTGCGAGCAGATCCTCGCCTACGTCGAAGAGGCCGAAGCCGAAGCCAGCGAGGCCCACGCCCGCCCGGCCGGACAGCTGAAAGTCCACACCATGACCGGCATCGGCCAGCACTTCGTGATCGACGCCATCGCCCGCTATCGCAAGACCCATCCGGACGTGACCTTCGACCTGACCATGGCCAACCGCGTGCCGGACCTGCTCGACGAAGGCTACGACGTGTCCATCGTCCTCGCTCGCGAACTGCCGGACTCGGGTTTCGTCTCGCAACGCCTGGGCATCACCTACAGCATCGTCTGCGCCTCCCCGGCCTACGTAAAAGCCAACGGCTGCGCACAAAAACCCAGCGACCTGCTGAACCACGCTTGCCTGCGCCTGGTGAGCCCGGTGATCCCCCTGGAAAAATGGGCCTTCGACGGCCCTGACGGCCAGGAAATGGTCACCATCAACAGCTCACCCTTCCTGGTGAACTCCGCCGACGCGATGAAAACCGCGATCACCAGCGGGATGGGGGTCGGTGTATTGCCGGTGTACGCCGCGATAGAAGGCTTGCGCAATGGCTCGCTGGTACGGGTGATGCCGAACTACCGCTCGCAGGAACTGAACCTGTATGCGATCTACCCGTCGCGGCAGTACCTGGACGCGAAGATCAAGACTTGGGTCGAGTACCTGCGTGGGTCGTTGCCGGAGATATTGGCGGGGCATCAGGCGGAATTGGCGGCTTATGAGATGAGTGGGAGTCTGGGTGGAGCCAGGCTGGCGAACTGAGTTTACCGTCCTACAGACGGGGTGATTTGCGGGGACGTTTCCGACAAGTCGCGTCGGTTGTCCCTCGGAAACGAGGTGGATAGGCTTTTGGGGGTCGCTGACGCATCAACGGCCAAGTCTGGATAACGTCGAAGTACAACGTCATCCCACACACAACTAAACCGCTCTGACCAAACCGACCTGCCAGCGACAACTGCATTCGCTGGCAGCTCGGATGGGACGCAGAGGGTCCCGGGCTGCATTCCCAAGCAGAGCGCGGGAACGATCAAAATAGAGCCGTGCTACTTCTTCACTTGCTCAAGACCTGAAACATTTTTGAATGCACCAATCGCTTTTAACCTTGGCTCAGTAGGACTGTTTTGAACTTCCAAGTTAAACCCAACTTCCAATGTACCTTTACTACGGTCGAAAGTCATATTTACATTTCCACTACCGTAAACAGCCGGGAACGGCGTGATTTTTGTCCCCCCTGCGACCTCTTCGAACAAAGCATAACTAATATACATCCCTGAATCTGCCTCATAATCATGCCTACCATCAGGGATATCAGCTTTAAAGCTGAACGCCAGAGCCCCTGATCGCTTGTCATCAAACTGCTGACGTGCACTGACGTAAACTTCCTCATTATCCGTTACAAAGATGTCAACCTCGCCGTTGAATGGTACAAGATTATCAATGAGAGCATTGGCTGTACCGCTCACATTTTCTTGTTGGTTTGAAAACAGAAAAAAATCATTCTTCATGGGAAGTCCTTTTATGTTGACTGTCGCGAAAAATGCGAAATAAAAGACTGCCATTATTATTAATTTCCGCACCTGTCAGAACTGACAGCCTTAGAGACCCATTCGCAATAAAAGCCTTTATCGGCGTTTCTTTTTGTTATAAGCGAAATCATCAAAAGTTCAGCGCAGTTTAGAACAGCAACACTGGAAGAGACTCCAGATGAACACGGAGCCGCTTCCGAAAAACCGTTTACTCACCCCAAAACCCAAGAGGCTGTTCGGCGCACAAGCCGCCAAGACAACCCGGAGCCAGAAATGTTAGCTTGCTTTGCATCAAGCCCGAACAAGAGCCAAAAACGATGAAAAAAACAGTCCTGGCCTTCAGCCGCATCACCCCGCCCATGATCGAACGCCTGCAGCAGGAGTTCGACGTCATCGTCCCCAACCCGAAGAACGGCGACATCAACGCCCAGTTCAACGAAGCCCTGCCCCACGCCCACGGCCTGATCGGCGTCGGTCGCAAACTCGGCAAGGCCCAACTGGAAAACGCCGCCAAACTCGAAGTGGTCTCCAGCGTCTCCGTCGGATACGACAACTATGACCTCGCCTACTTCAACGAACGCGGGATCATGCTCACCAATACCCCGGATGTCCTCACCGAAAGCACCGCGGACCTGGCCTTCGCCCTGATCATGAGCAGTGCCCGCCGCGTCGCCGAACTGGACGCCTGGACCAAGGCCGGCCAATGGCAGGCCAGCGTCGGCGCACCACTGTTCGGTTGCGACGTACACGGCAAGACCCTGGGCATTGTCGGCATGGGCAACATCGGCGCCGCCGTCGCCCGTCGCGGACGCTTCGGCTTCAACATGCCGATCCTCTACAGCGGCAACAGCCGCAAGACCGGACTGGAACAGGAACTCGGCGCACAATTTCGCAGCCTTGACCAACTGCTGGCCGAGGCCGACTTCGTTTGTCTGGTGGTGCCGCTCAGCGACAAGACCCGCCACCTGATCAGCCATCGCGAACTGGCGCTGATGAAGCCGGATGCAATTCTGGTGAACATCTCTCGTGGTCCGGTAGTGGATGAACCGGCATTGATCGAAGCCTTGCAGAACAACCGGATTCGCGGTGCAGGTCTGGATGTCTACGAAAAAGAACCGCTGGCCGAATCACCGCTGTTTCAGCTCAAAAACGCCGTGACTCTGCCACACATCGGATCGGCCACCCACGAAACCCGCGAAGCGATGGCCAATCGTGCCCTGACTAACCTGCGTAGCGCCCTGCTTGGCGAGCGCCCGCAGGATCTGGTGAATCCGCAGGTCTGGCGCGGATAAAAAAACGGGCAAGTACTGCGAGGTGCTTGCCCGTTCAATCGCGCTCCAATACATACTTTGAAAATCAACATATCAACGAAAAACATCATCGCGCTATAAACTTTCCGGACGTTTAAACACAACAACAAACACTCCGGAGAACAGCCACCTTGAGAACTTACAATACCGATCAACTAATCCGTTACAGCAAAGTCTTCCTGATGGCCTACATCAGTTTTTTTGGACTACTGGTGATGTACTCAAACTTGACAGACTACGCATCAAACTATGAGTACGTCGGACACATCCTGAGTATGGACACGACTCAGATCAACGAGAACATACGTTACAGAGCGATCGAATCGCCCATGATGCACCACCGGATCTATTGGTTCATCATTACCATGGAGTCAATCTATACCGCCTATTGCCTGGTTGGCACTTATCATCTCTATCGCAGCATCAACGACTCCGCCGCAGAGTTTCACGAGGCAAAGAAATATTCGATCACTGGTTTATTGATCGCCATCTTCATCTATTACGTCTGCCTGCAAAGTATCGGTGTTGAATGGTTCGACATGGACACTTCGCAAGCATGGAACGCGAAAGACTGGGCAAGGCACATTGTCGACTTCATATTGCCGGTACTGATTTTCATAACGTTGAAAAACGAGCGCTGAATAATCAACGCTCAAGATTCAATCAATATCAGGCCAATTTTCCTTGCGTGGAAACAACGGCAACTGGGGGTTTACGAAATACCAGTACATTCCCCAGCATCACCAGTACCAGCCCCGCCAATGCCGGCGCCGTCCACTGATAGCCCTCGGCAAATGCCGAAACGTTCAGCGCTACCACCGGGAACAGCACCGTGCAGTAAGCCGCGCGCTCCGGACCCATCCGGCCGACCAGCGTCAGGTACGCGGTGAAACCGATCACCGACCCCGGGATCACCAGATACAGCAGTGCACCGATGTAGCGTGTGGTCCACTCCATCTCGAACGGAATGCCTTTGACCAGACACCACACCGAGAGCATCGCCGCGCCGTAGGCCATGCCCCAGGCATTGGTAGTCAACGGTTTGAGACCGGACTTCTGTTGCAGGCTGGACAACATGTTGCCCGCCGAGAAACACAGGGTGCCGCAGAGCGCCAGACCGAGGCCGAGCAGGGTTTGCGGACTGGCGTGATGCCCCGCCAGCTCAGGCCAGAACAACAGGCCCAGGCCAGACAGCCCCAGCGCCCCACCCATCAGCACATTGCGCGCAATGCGCTGGCCGAAAAACACTCGCGCATTCAGCGCGTTCCACAATGTAGCGGTGGAAAACACCACCGCCACCAGACCGCTGGGAATCCATTGGCTGGCGGTCAGGAAACACATGAAGTTGACGCAGAACAGACACAACCCCTGCGCCACGCAGATCAGATGCCCGCGCCGGTTCATCGGTTGCAGACGACGGCTGAGCAGCAACAACGCAAACAACACCAACGCGGCGAGACCGAAGCGATAGACGATCGACACTGGAATCGCCACCACGCCCAGCTGCCACTTCAGGGCAATCCATGTGGTGCCCCAGATCAGCACGGTCAACAAATATAAAGACAGGTTCATGGCAGACACTCCTTGATTGGTTTTCAGTGTCCGCCCACCCCCTCGACCCTCGCTTGCATAAACTTGCGCTTTTGTCGGCGCGCAGGCTGGCAGCGCGAAATCCAAGGAGTAGGATGCAAGGCGTTGAAGAGAACCGACCATGGCCGCCATCGATACCCTGCAAGTCTTTCAAGCCCTCAACAACTCGCCCAATGCACGCCTTGTGCACAGCGCCGAGCTGGGTGACGGCCTGTCCGCAGCCTTGTGGACCAATCATCACGACGCCCAGGAATACGAAGCGCCGAGCCATCACACCCTCTCCTGTTACATCGCTGGCGGCACCGGCACCTTCCGTCGTGGCGATCCGGGCCACAAGGGCGGCCCGGACAAGCTCTGCATCCTGCCGGCCGACCATGAATCGGGCTGGGTGATCAATGGCGATATCCGCTTGGCCCACCTGTATTTCAGCGCCGAACAATTTGCTCTGGGTTGCGTCACGCTGCTGGATCGCGAGCCCAGGGAAATGCAGCTGCGCGAACAGACTTTTCTGGAAGATCCGCAACAGGCCCGACGGTTTCGCCAGTTACTCACTCTGAATTGGGACGAGCCCGGCGAGCGTCTGCTGACCAGCAGCCTGGCCCACGAACTGATCAGCCATACCTTGTTGAGCCAGGTCGGCGTACGCCATGGCTTGCGCCTCAAGGGTGGACTGGCGCCGCATCAGCGTCGGCAACTGGTGGAGTTCATCGACAGCCAACTGGCCGAGCCGATCAGCCTCGGGCAACTGGCGGGGTTGTGTGCGTTGTCGGAATACCACTTCGCGCGGATGTTCCGGGTGAGCTTCGGCCTGCCGCCACATCAGTATGTGCTGGCGCGGCGTTTGAGTCGGGCGCGGGAGTTGTTGCGGGGCACGGCGTTGCCGCTGGGGGAGATTGCCCTGGCGTGCGGATTTGCCAGTGCCAGCCACTTCACCAACCGCTTTCGCCAGGTGTTGGGTGGAACGCCCGGCGAGTACCGCCAGGCGTTTTTGCGCTAATCCCAGGATTTTTACTGCCTGTCAGGGCCTCATCGCGGGCAAGCCCGCTCCCACAAGGTTCTGCCTCGTTCCCGATAGGTGTGGTCGACCGAAAACCTGTGGGAGCTGGCTTGCCGGCGATGAACGATGACGCGGTTCTGGATCAGAACTCCAGCGTGCTCGACAACGAAATCTGCCGCGAATCGCCCATCGACACGAAGAAGCGACTGGCCGCCGAGGTGTAGTAGGTGCGGTCGAACAGGTTCTTCACGTTGAGCTGGAACTTGACCTTCTGCCCCTCAACCTTGGTGTCGTAAGTGGCGAACGCATCGGCCACGGTGTAGCTCGGCAGATCGAAATCATTCACCGCGTTACCCGCTCGTTCACCGACATAGCGCGCGCCGGCGCCGACCCGAAGTTGATCGCCACCGATCACGCTACCGAAGTCGTAGACCGCCGACAGCGAGCCGGTATTTTTCGCCACGTTCTGCAGCCTGTTGCCTTTGTAGTCCGGATCTTGCGTAACCTCGGCGTCGGTATAGGCGTAGCTGCCGATCATGCTCCAGCGGTCGCTGAGCTGACCGGTCAGATCGACTTCCAGGCCACGGGAACGCACTTCACCGGCGGCGCTGTAGATCGTGGTCGGGCCTTCGGCGTTGGCCACCAGCACGTTGCGTTTCTTGATGTCGAACAGGGCGATGTTGCCGGTGATGCGACCCGGCATGTCCAGACGTGCGCCCAGCTCCCAGGACTTGGCTTCTTCCGGTGCGATGCTGCCGTCGAGCACGGTGCTGCTGCCGCTGAGCGGGGCGATGGTCGAGTTCGGTTTGAACGATTCGGTGTAGCTGCCGTAGAACGACAACGCGTCGGTGTAGCGATACACGAGACCTGCGCGCGGCACCCACTTCTGGCCGTTGCTGTCGGTGTTGGCCTTGAACGGCACGCCTTTGCCGGCGTACTGGTCGTACTCCTGGAAGCGCCCGCCGGCCACCAGAATCCACTGGTCGTTGAGGTGGATGGAGTCCTGCAGGAACACCGAATCACTGCGCAGCAGATCGGTTTGCGCACTGTCCGCCGGGCTGACGGTGGTGCCTTCGACTTCGCGACCGTAGACCGGATTGACGTAGCTGAAAGTGCTCAGACTTTTCTGGCGGATCAGGTCGGCGCGGTAGATCTTGCGGTACTCGTCGTCGACGCCGAACACCAAGTCATGCTGCATGCCCAGCACGTTGACCTTGCCTTCGAGGCTGGCGGTGGTGAAGCGGTCGGTACTGATCGCGCCCTGAGTGCCGTCCATGCTGCGGGTCAGGGTGCCTTTTTTGGTGTCGATCGCGGTTACACGGACCTGGCTGGCGTCGTAGGTTTCGCGGTTCCAGCTGTAGCCGAAATGGGCTTTCCAGTCGTCGTTGAGTTCGTGGTCGGCCTCGAAGTGATACAGATCCGAACGCCCTTCCATGTCGTTGAATTTCTCGTCGAGCCGCTCGTTGCGAGAGATATCCAGCGGATGGTTGGTGCGTGGATCGATCAGGGTTCCACGATCAAACGGGGTCAGGAATTCACGGTGCTCGTAGGCGAACAGCAGCTTGGTGCGCTCGCCGTACCAGGCCAGCGACGGTGCGATCAGGGTTTCGCGGTGAGTGCCGAAGTTGCGCCAGTAATCTTCGTCTTCGTGATCCAGCACCATGCGATACGCGAGGCCGGAATCCCCCAGCGCACCAGTGCTGTCGAAGGCGCCACCGCTGCCATTCTTGCCGTCACCGTAAGTCGAGCCGCGCAGGGTCAGCGCGTTGTACTGGGTCAGTTCGGGCTTCTTGCTGACCATGTTGACCACGCCGCCCGGGTCCTGAATCCCGTACAGCAGCGACGCCGGGCCCTTGAGCACTTCGACGCGATCCACGGTCGCGTTCATGCCACGGCCCTGCACCACCGGCATGCCGTCGCGCATGATCGAGCCGTTGCGGTTGTCGCCGAAGCCGCGAGTCATCACCGAGTCCTGGGTGCTGCCCAAGGTGTTGCCTTGGGTGATGCCGCTGACGTTGGCCAGTGCGTCATCGAGATTGCGCGGTGCCTGATCGCGAATGACCTGGGCCGCAATCACGTTGACGGTCTGCGGGATTTCCTGAAGCGAAGCGGAAGAGCGCATCACCGAACTGGTTTCCGGTGGCTGATAGCTCATCGGCTGGTCGACCACCGAGGTGATGGTGGTCGCACCGAGGTTCAATGCGCCTGCGGTCGGTTGCGGTTCGAGCGCCAGGGTATGGCTGTCGGTGCGGCGGAAGGTCAGGCCGGAGCCGGTGAGCAGATGTTGCAGCGCCTGTTCGGCACTCATCTGGCCGTTGATCGCCGGTGCGGTCAGGCCGTAAGGGGCTTCATCGGTGTAGACCACGCTCTGCCCGGTCACGCGACTGAAGTCGCTCAGGGCTTGCGGCAGCGGTTTGGCAGCCAGAGAAAAACTGAATTGCTTTTGCGGCTGACTGCTGACGGATTCAGCGGCCAGCGCCACGCTCAGCGGCAACAGAGCCAACGCCGAAAAACTCAATGCCGAAACGCCTAACCACTGTTTGACCGAACCCGATTTTGCCCTGGACTTCATTGCTCATGACCTGTGTAGAACCGCAACGGATGCGAATGACTCGCAGTTTCAGTCACTACACGGATGGCATCCGGGTTTACCTCACCACAATTTTGAAAATATTTTCAGCGCAGGATGATCAGCTTGCCCAACACCTGATGTTGCTCGAATCCCAGCACCCCTTGCAGCGAATTCAGTACCGCTTGCGGATCCTTGCTCGGAAAGCTGCCACTGACCTTGCGCGCGCCCAGCTCGTCATTGAGCAACACGATCCGTCCCGGGTAATAACGCCGCAGATCCTGCACCACATCGGCCAGCGTCGACTTGTAGTAAGTCAGCCAGCCCTGGCGCCACGCCAATTGCGCTTCGCTGTCCACGGCGTGGAGTTTTTCCGCGGTGCCTGCGCCGTACGCCACTTGCTGGCCAGCGGTCAGAACCTGCTGTTGGCCATCGCGGGATGGCGTCACGCCGACGCGTCCGGACAGCACTGTCACCTGGGCACCTTGCGGTTGCAGGCGCACTTCGAACTGCGTGCCCAACACTCGCGCCTGGCCTTTCTCGGCCTCGACCACAAAAGGATCGCCCGTGTGAGTCACGCTGAAAAATCCGGCGCCCCGGCGCAGTTGCACATGCCGCTCGCCGTGACTGAAATCCACGGCGATAGCGCTGTCGCCGTCCAGCGTCACCTGCGATTGATCGGCGAGGATCACGGTGCGGATCTCGCCCGGTGCCGACACGTAATCGGCGCCCAGATCATCGATCCAGCGCTGCGGCTGCCAACCTGTGCCGAGGCTGATCATCAACAACAGGCAGGCCGCCATGGCCAGCGCGCCGGCCCAACGCCGGACCTGCGGACGACGCGGCCGGTCCATCACATTGAGCAAACCCTGCAACGCCAACGCGTCTTCATCGGCCAGAGTGCGCGCCGGCCCTTCGCTCAACTCCCACACCACTTGCGCCTGGGCGTAGGCCTCGGCGTGAGCCGGATCGGCATGCAGCCATTGACTGAACGTCAGTTGATCGCCGGCGCTGGGGCGGTCGTGCAACAGGCTCAACCAGGCGAAAGCGGCCTGTTCCTGAGCAGGCGTCGGAATGACGCGTTCGATGTGATTCACGGTGCTTTCCCTGGCGTGCGTGGCGCGGGTTCGCGCAGGCTGGCCTTGCAGGCCTCGAGGGCGCGCATCATATGTTTTTCCACAGCGCTTTGGGACAGGCCCATGGCTTTGGCGATCTCGGCGTACTTGCGCCCATGGATGCGATTGAGCAAAAAGATCTGCCGCGTGCGCTCGGGCAACGCGCGCAAGGCCGCTTCGACATGACGTAAATCGTTGCCTGCTTCGAGCGCCGCCTGCGGTTCGCTGGCGGAGCTGTCCGGCTCATCCGGCTGCCAGCCTTCGTTGACTCGCACCCGCGTGCCTTCGCTGCGCAAATGATCGATGGCGATATTGCCGGCGCAGCGCAACAGATAAGTGCTGAGTTCTTCGACCTGCACCAGCGGCCGACGCCAGAAACGCAGGAACAGGTCCTGCACCAGATCCGCCGCCGTCGCCCGACAGCCCACACGTCGGCTCACCAGCGCTTCCATCTGCGAACGCTGGGACAGGAACACCTGAAGAAAATGCGCACGGGCACCATGGGTTTCGTCGTCGCGGTGCTCGGGGGGATGGCCGATCAACATGTCAGTTCAACGCCCATGCAGCGACCGGGCTGGCGAGCAGACTCGCGCCGGCCATGGTCAAGGCCAGGCGTGGGCGATAGGGCAACAACAGCACCAGCGTCAGCGCACTGAACATCAACACGGCGCACCAGTCGACCAGGCCAAAGCTCCAGCCCTTGCTGGCAACCGCCGCCCACAGCGACAGCCCCAGCAACAGCCAGCCTGCGAGTTTCAAATATTGTCGACGGCGAGCCGAAGGTTTGTGACCCAGCAGCTCTTCGTGATGCCGGGGCATCGCCAGGCACAGCGCCGTAAAAGCGCTATAACAGAGCAACAGCGGCAGTAGCATTCAGTTCGCCCCCTGCTCAAGGGAGATCGGCCGAGTCGTTTCGCGCGCTGTTTTTTTCACGTTGACGGTGTGTCCGGCGCGCTGCATTTTCCGCGCGGCCCAGGCGAGGAACAGACCACTGCCCAGACACGTCAGGTCGAAACCGGCCAAAACCCAATCGCCCGCGGGCACTGTCACGCCGAGGTGATACGAGGAGGTCAATCCATTGAGAGCCGGCACCGCGAAAAACAGTGCGGCTCCGAGCGATAGCTGTTCGACCCAGGCCTTGCGCCCCGGGCGCAACATCGCATGCACCACGCTCAAGCCCCAGGCGATGAAGAACGCGTTCACTTCCCAGTCGGCACGCCCGGCCAGATTCACCGGCAGCAGACGATTGGCCCAGAAGAACACCGCCACTGCTGTCATCAGTCCGGCCATGCTGGCAATGTTCAGTACTTGCACCAGCCGCAACTCGAACGGCATCACACCGCTTTTGGCGTGTTTGAGCTGACGCTTGCCGAGCCAGATCACCAACCCGGTGCCGATCATCGCCGTGCCGGCCAGACCACAGATGAAATACAGCCAACGCAACACCGGCCCGGCAAAGTGCCCCATGTGCAAACCGTAGAAACTGCCGGCCACTGCCATCGCCATCGGCTGTTGAGATGGGGTGCCGATGATTTGCCCGCTGACGCCATTGAAAGTCACCGCGCTGCCGGCATCGTTCACCACCCGGTCGGAACCCGCACGGGACATCACCACCGAGGCGTTGGCATCGCCCGGATTGTTCACGCTGATACGCCCGACATGTCCACCCGACCATTGCTCGCTGGCCGACCGCAACAGTGGCGCCAGCGGTGCCAGTGTCGCCGGTTGACCGGCAGGCTCGGGAACGTTGGCGGCGGGAAACACCTCGTCGTAAAACGCCCGGACATTGTTGCCGTACGAAGCCAGAATGCTCGCCGGCATCACCATCGACATGAAGATCACCAGACTGCTGTAGGTGATCATCAGATGAAACGGCAGCACCAGCACACCCACTGCGTTGTGCCCGTCGAGCCACGAACGCTGGCCCTTGCGTGGGCGGAAGGTGAAGAAGTCCTTGAAGATTTTCTTGTGGGTGATGATCCCGGTGATCAGCGCGACGAACATCACCATGGCGGCAATCGTGGAAAGCCAGCGCCCCCATGGATAAGGCATTTGCAGCTGGAAATGGAAGCGGTAGAAGAACTCGCCGCCCATGCTTTCCCGGGCCTGCACTTCGGCGCCGGTTTGCGCGTCGAGAGTCTTGCTGATGAACTGGCCGCGCTCGCCGGGCCTGGCCGGGACCGGTTGCCAACGCACACCCAGGCCAGGATCGCGGGCATCAGGCAGGTCGATCAACCAGCGTGAAGCACCGGCCGCGTGCTGTTGCAGGTAGGTTTGCGCCAGGGTCAGGCTGGCCTCGGCATTCAACGGGCGGGCGGGGATTTCCGGTTGCATCCAGTGACTGGTTTCGTCCTTGAAATAGGCCAGGGTTCCGGTCAGGAAAATCGCGAACAACAGCCAGCCGAAGACCAGCCCGGCCCAAGTGTGCAGCCAGGCCATCGCCTGCCGGAAGCCCTCTTTCATGCCAGACCCAGACCGCGCGCAGCCCCGGAAACGGTCGCCAGGATCACGCTCGGCACCAGCAGACCGACCCACGCCGACCACGCCGTGCGACAGGCGAAACACCAGAGCACCGCCACCAGATAGACCAGAAACGAAACGGTCATGCCGGTCACCACCGCTTCTGCGCGGTTCAGCGGCAGCCACAGCGTCAGCGTGACACTCGCCAGCGCCGCGACCAGATAGCCGCCGAACACCGCCGCAAGCACCCGCGAAGTGACGGCCAGACGATAGGACAGGGGAAGTGTGGCGAGTTTGGCTTTCATGTTTCGACCCTGAAACGGTTAACGTCCGGCCAACACGCCGGACGACAGGCGAACAATATTAATGATAAATATTCTCATACGCAAAAGAGTCTGATTGCCGGACATCACCGACAACCCTACAATGCGAACCATTCTTGTTCTCTAACGCATCCCGCATGCGCCCGGAGTGATGCCGTTGTCGTCCGCCCATCCTGTCGAATCGCTCTATCAGGCCCACCACAGTTGGCTCACCGGCTGGCTGCGGCGCAAACTCGGCTGCCCGGACAGCGCCGCTGACCTGGCCCAGGACACCTTCATCCGGCTGCTGACCGCCCGCGAGCCGCCGGTGATCATCGAGCCGCGCGCATTCCTCACCACCCTGGCCAAGCGCGTGCTGTTCAACCATTACCGCCGCCAGGACCTGGAGCGCGCCTACCTCGACACCCTCGCGCAGATGCCGGAAATGGTTGCGCCTTCGGAAGAAGAGAAAGCGATCATCCTGCAAACCCTGATGGAGCTGGATCAGTTGCTTGATGGCCTGCCGCGCGTCGTCAAACGGGCATTTCTGCTGGCGCAGGTCGATGGCCTGACCTATCCGCAGATCGCCGCTGAACTGGGCATTTCCGTGGCCACGGTCAAACGTCATCTGAATAAAGCGGCGATGCGCTGCTACTTCGCCCTGTGAACCCGCCGATGGATTTTTCCGCGCAGGTCGCCGAACAGGCGGTGCACTGGTTACTGGAAATGCAGCAGGGCCCGTTGAACCCGCGCCAGCAACAAGCCTGGCAGCAATGGATCGACGCCCACAGCGAACACCGCCGGGCGTGGGAGCACATTCAGCGGGTCAATTCGCGGTTGCGCGGGTTGTCGTCGCCACTGGCCCACGCCGCGTTGAATGCGCCGAAGTCCGGCAGCCGTCGTCAGGCGCTGAAGTTGTTGCTGATTCTCGGCGCTGGCTCGGCGGTGACCTGGGGAATGCGCGAGCACAATCCGTTGCCATCGCTGCTGGCCGATTACCGCAGCCCGGTCGGTGAGCGACGCAAGATCTCGCTCGGCGCCGGCGGCCAATTGCAGCTCAACACCGCCAGCGCGGCGGACGTCCGGGGCGATGGCCTGATCCGCCTGCTCGAAGGTGAAATGCTGCTGACCGCCACTCAATCCTTCGAATTGCAAACCGCCCAAGGCCTGCTGAAAACCCAGGGCGCGCGAATAAACGTGCGGCAGTTTGCCGACCGCACGCAGATCGCACTGTTTGAAGGTCGGGTCGAGTTGAATGTGCAAGGTCGCGCGCCGATGCTGCTGCCGGTCGCCCGACAACTGAGTTTCAGTACCACCGGCGTCAGCGCGACAAAACCGCTGGACGCCAACAGCGGCGCCTGGGCCGACGGCATGCTGGTGGCCGCGCACATGCGCCTGGGCGACTTCCTCGACGAACTCGGTCGCTACCGTCGCGGGCAGCTCCATTGCGATGCGAAAGTGGCGGACTTGCTGATCTCCGGGACTTATCCACTGGACGACAGCGAGCGGATTCTCGACCTGCTGGAAATCAGCCTGCCCGTGAAAGTGAAGCGTTTTACTCGCTATTGGGTGACGGTCGAAGCCAGAGCCTGATCGCTCCGCGCCCCTGTAAAAAATAAATGAGCCGTTTTTCAGATCTGGCGTGACAGAGAAGGAAAGCCCCCTTGATTCAACCTTCTCAGGACCGTCCTCCATGCAACCCACCCGTCTCACGCCGCTGGCCCGAACCCTGCGTAACCTCGTCCTCGGCGCCAGCCTCAGTTTCAGCGCCCTGCCCCTTGCGCTGGCTGCCGAAACCAAGGCTTATCACATCGCTCCGTCGTCGCTGGAAAATGCCCTCAACCAGTTCGGCCGTGAGGCTGGGGTGCTGATTTCCTTTGGCTCGCAGGTCACCAGCGGTGTGCAAAGCCGTGGACTGGAAGGCAGCTACACAGCGGAACAAGGTCTGAACGCGCTGCTCGAGGGCACTGGCCTGCAAGCCCGTGCCGAAGGTGGCAATGCCTTCAGCCTGCAGCCGTCGAATGACAACACCCTGGAGCTGGACACCTCGAAAGTGGTCGGCGACTGGCTGGGTGAGGCTGCGCAGGTCAACGTCTTCGAACATCCCGGTGCCCGTGACGTGATCCGCCGCGAAGAATTCGAACGCCAGGGTGCGACCCAGGCCCGCGATGTGCTCAACCGCATTCCCGGCGTCAACGCGCCGGAAAACAACGGCACCGGCAGCCACGACATGGCGCTGAACTTCGGCATTCGCGGCCTCAACCCGCGCCTGGCCGCACGCTCGACCGTATTGATGGATGGCATCCCGGTGCCGTTCGCCCCTTATGGCCAGCCGCAGTTGTCGTTCGCGCCGATCAGCATGGGCAACATGGATGCGGTGGACGTGGTGCGTGGTGGCGGCGCCGTGCGATACGGCCCGCAGAACGTCGGTGGCGTGGTCAACTTCGTGACCCGGGCGATTCCGGACGAGCCGACCGTGAAAGGCGGTTTCCAGACCGAAACCAGCCCGTCGTCCAGCCATGACGGCTTCAAGACCAGCGCCAACCTGCTGGCCGGCGGCACCAATGCCAACGGTCTGGGCGGCGCGCTGTTGTACTCCGGCACTCGCGGAGGCGACTGGCGTGAGCACAGCAACACGGAAATCGACGACCTGATCCTCAAGGGCAAATACCAGCTCGACGAGGCCAACAGTTTCAACGCCATGGCTCAGTATTACGAAGGCAAGGCCGACATGCCCGGCGGTCTGAATGTCGCCGATTACGATGCCGATCCGTACCAGTCGACCCGGCCAAAAGACCAGTTCTGGGGCCGTCGCACGATGTTCAATGTCGGCTACCGATATCAGGAAGATCGCCGCGAATTCACCGCCAATACTTTCTTCACCAAGACCCTGCGCAGCGGTTATCTGGATCAGGGCACATTCCTGTCGCTGTCGCCGCGCGAATACTGGGTTCGCGGCCTGGAAACCCGTTTCGCTCAAGGTTTCGACCTCGGCTCGACCAGCCATGAAGTCGGCGTCGGCTATCGCTATATCAACGAGGCCGGTCACGAACTGCGCTATCGCACGCCGATCAGCAGCAATGAGTACCCGACCACCAACAGCCGCAACGATCGAGACACCCGTGGCGGCACCGAAGCCAATGCGTTCTTCGTCGATGACCGGATCGACATCGGCAAGTGGACGATCACGCCGGGCGTGCGCTACGAGATGATCGAATCGCAGCAGACCAACAATCTGACCAACGTCAAATACAAGGGCGACTACAACACTGCGCTGCCAGCACTGAACGTGCTGTATCACCTGACCGACAGCTGGAATCTGTACGCCAACACCGAAGGTTCGTTCGGCAGCGTGCAATACAGCCAGATGCCCAACCGCGTCAGCAGTGGCGAAGTGAAACCGGAGAAGGCTCGCACCTGGGAAGTCGGCACCCGTTACGATAACGGCGCTCTGCGAGCGGAAATCGGTGCGTTCCTGATCAACTTCGACAACCAGTACGAAAGCAACCAGACCAATGATTCGGTGATCGCCCGTGGCGAAACCCGGCATCAGGGCATCGAAACCAGCGTCAACTACGCCCTCGACGACTTGAGCCCGGCGCTGACCGGCTTCGACGTCTACGCGACTTACGCCTATGTCGACGCGACCATTCGCGAAGACGGGCCGAACAAGGGCAATCGTGTGCCGTTTTCGTCGAAACACAAAGGCACGATCGGCGTCGGTTACACCGAAGGCTCGTGGAAGCTCAACCTGGACAGCAGCTTCCAGAGCGACCAGTTCGCCGACAACGCCAACACCTCCAAAGAAAGCGCCGACGGCAGCACCGGCAGGATCCCCGGCTACATGCTGTTCAGCAGCCGCGCCGGTTATGACTTCGGCCCACAGCTGTCGGACCTGAATGTGGCGGTGGGGGTGAAGAACATCTTCAACACCCAGTACTTCACCCGTTCGTTCGATGACAACAACAAGGGCAAGTATGTCGGCGAGCCGCGCACGGTGTACGTGCAGACTTCCGTTGCTTTCTGATTCCCGCTGAAAACAGAAAAGGCCTGCAATTGCAGGCCCTTTCTCATTGGGTGGCTTGGAAAATCAGCGCATCAACTGTTGATCGCTGCCTGTTCGTTCTCGTCAAACTCTTCCGCCAGCAGCTTGTCGTTGGCCTTGCTGGTGAAAGGCACCACAGCGGCTCGCGGTTTGCCGCGCAGTTTGCCAAACAGGTGCTCCAGCGCGTGCTCCAGCTTTTCAGCTGCACCATCGATCGCCTGTTCCAGCGAATCGGCTTTGTGGGTGACGGAAATCGGTTGATGGCCTTTTGGCCGCGCTTCCAGTTGGCAGCGCAAATCATGAGGACCTGGTTTGTCACCGTTCTCGTCGCTCAGATGGACTTCGACACGGGTCAGGTCTTCCTCATAACGGTCGAGCGTGCTCTCAATGGTGGTTCGTACCCACTCCTCCAGTCGTTTGCTGCTTTGAATATGGTTATCGCTGTTGACTTGGATTTGCATAGTTCATCCCTTATTTCAGCTAGCTCGCAAGAGGCCTGGAACAGGATTTCGTGACCTCTTGATTACAACAATCGGCCCGCCGGACGAACATTTCAACCCCTGAAAAAAGATAAATATTCATTCGCAAAAAAAGCCGGACAACCGAGTAAAGCGCTGGTAAGGTCGGGAGTTGGGTCGCCCCGGCACCCCGAAAAATCTGCTCACAATTGGCCATCACCCAACGGGTGCAGACTGCGGAAAATCCCCGCCTCTTCCACCAGCCAGTCATGCACCGCCCGCACACCCGGATGGCTCAATGCCCCTGGCGCATAAAGCAAGACATAGCGCTTGTGATTGGGCACCGAAATCCCGAACGGCACGATCAACGTCCCTCGCTCCAGCTCGTCGTTGAGCAACGTGCGCCTTGCAATCGCCACGCCCATGCCGGCAATCGCCGCTTCGATGGTCAGGTGGTTGCGATTGAACGTGTGCCCGCGCCGCACATCGGCGCCCTCAAAACCAATGGCATTCAGATAAAACTCCCATTCCGCGTATTCATAACTGCCGCGCCAGGCGGTGATGTCGTGCAACAGCGGGAAGTGCACCAGATCCGCCGGCCCGTGCAGCGGCGGTCGCCCACGCAACAGGCCCGGCGCGCACACCGGGAAAATCTGCTCATCGAGCAAGGCTGTGGATAACAGTCCCGGATAACTGCCGTCGTTCAGGTCGATGGCCAGGTCGAAATCCCCCTCATGCAACGGCACGCTGCTGTCCTCGGCCACCAACCGCAACTGAATATCCGGGTAACGCTGTTGCAGGCGTGGCAAGCGCGGGGTCAGCCACTTGCTGAGGAACGACGGAATCGAGCGCACCCGCAGAATCCCGCTGATCATCCCCGCATCGAGCCGACGCAATTCCGCATCGATGCTGCCGTAAGCCTCGTTGACCGTGCTCGCCAGTCGCTGCCCTTCCGCGCTGAGCTCCACACCTCGTGCACGGCGGTGAAACAGGCGAAAACCCAGCCGCTCTTCCAGCTGTCGGATTTGCTGACTCACCGCCCCCGGCGTGATGTGCAGTTCTTCGGCACAACGGGTGAATGACAGGTGCCGCGCGGCACAGGAAAACACCTGCAGCCAGACGTAAGTCTGGGCATGCAATTGACGACTCATGGTTTAGTCCTACTAAAGGCTTACTTAGGAGGTTTCGTTAGTCACGTTGAAGCGAGGCAGGCAGTATCGCCGACATTGCGCTTGTCCTACAAAAAATGGCAGCGATTCCTACTCCATTGCTTGTAAGGGTTTAGCATGGCTATCAGTGTTTTCGATCTATTCAAAGTCGGCATCGGCCCGTCCAGTTCCCACACCGTCGGCCCGATGCGCGCCGCCGCGACCTTCGCCCAGGCGCTGATTGACCAACATTTGCTGAACGATGTGCAGCGAGTGGAAATCCGTCTGTACGGCTCGCTTTCGGCCACCGGCGTCGGCCATGCCACTGACCGCGCGACGGTCATGGGCCTGATGGGCGAATGGCCGGACAGCATCGATCCGTCGACCATCGAGCCGCGCATCCAGCAACTGCGCGAGACCGGCCAACTGTCTCTGGCCGGTAAACGCTCAATCGCCTTCAACTGGCAGCACGATCTCCTGCTGCTGGACGAGAGCCTGCCCTACCACCCCAACGCCATGTCGCTGACAGCCTTTGGCGCATCCGGCCAACTGTTCGAGCAAACGTACTACTCGGTCGGCGGCGGTTTCATCATCGAAGCGGCCGAAGCCGAATCGGGTGTGGCGCCGGCCGGCGACGTCGAGTTGCCTTACGAATTCTCCAGCGCCGTCGAACTGCTGGCGCTGTGCAAGCAGCACAACCTGCGGGTTTCCGAACTGATGATGGCCAACGAAAGGGCCTGGCGTAGCGACGCCGAGATCCGTCAGGGCCTGCTGCACATCTGGTCGGTGATGCGCGAATGCGTCGAGCAAGGCCTGCGTCACGAAGGCATCCTGCCTGGCGGTCTGAACGTTCCGCGTCGCGCGGCGAAATTGCACCGCAGCCTGCTGGAAATCGGCAAGCCGAACGTCATCAGTTCGACCCTGTCGGCGATGGAGTGGGTCAACCTGTTCGCCCTCGCCGTCAACGAAGAAAACGCTGCCGGCGGGCGCATGGTGACCGCGCCGACCAACGGCGCTGCCGGGATCATTCCCGCCGTTCTGCACTACTACATGAAATTCAATCCGGACGCGTCCGACGACGACGTGGTCGCGTTCTTTCTGGGCGCGGCAGCGGTCGGCATCCTGTGCAAGAAAAACGCCTCGATCTCCGGCGCCGAAGTCGGCTGCCAGGGCGAAGTCGGCTCTGCCTGCGCCATGGCCGCTGCGGGTCTGGCCGATGTGCTCGGCGCCACGCCTGAGCAACTGGAAAACGCCGCCGAAATCGGCCTGGAACACAACCTCGGCCTGACCTGCGACCCGGTCGGCGGACTGGTGCAGGTGCCGTGCATCGAGCGCAATGCCATCGCTGCGGTGAAAGCGATCAACGCCACGCAAATGGCCCTGCGCGGCGACGGCAAACACTTCATTTCCCTCGACCGGGTGATCCGCACCATGCGCGATACCGGCGCCGACATGCATGACAAATACAAAGAGACTTCACGGGGCGGCCTGGCCGTGAGCTGGGTGGAGTGCTGAGGAGCACTCCCTGACCGCCCGTAACACGTGAGCCCGAGCAAGAATAATAACGAGGCAAAAACGATGACCGATGTACGCACACCTGCTGCCGAAAATCCCGCTGTAGACCGCACACGCAATAACGAAACCGCCCACAAGGGCTGGAGCAAGTTCGACACTACCTGGATGCTCGGCCTGTACGGCACGGCCATCGGTGCCGGCACCTTGTTCCTGCCGATCAACGCCGGTGTCGGCGGCTTCTGGCCGTTGCTGATCCTGGCGTTGCTGGCGTTCCCGATGACCTTCTTCGCGCACCGGGGCCTGACCCGCTTCGTGCTCTCGGGCCGCTCCGGTGACATCACCGAAGTGGTGGAAGAACACTTCGGCATCGGCGCCGGCAAACTGATCACGCTGCTGTATTTCTTCGCGATCTTCCCGATCCTGCTGGTGTACAGCGTGGCGCTGACCAACACCCTCAGCAGCTTCCTCGAACATCAATTGCACATCGCCCCGCCACCGCGAGCGATACTGTCGCTGGCGTTGATCCTCGGTCTGATGGCCATCGTCCGCTGCGGTCAGAGCGTGATCGTCAAAGCCATGAGCGTGCTGGTGTATCCGTTCGTCGCCGCGCTGCTGTTGCTCGGCTTCAGCCTGATTCCGAACTGGAACGGCGCGTTCTTCGCCAGTGCTCAAGAACCGATGGAAATGTCGGTGTTCCTCAAGACCCTGTGGCTGGCGATCCCGGTGATGGTGTTCTCGTTCAACCATTCGCCGATCATTTCGGCGTTCGCTGTCGAGCAGAAACAGCGCTACGGCAACCAGGCCGAGCGCAAGAGCAGCGGCATCCTCGCCATGGCCCACGGCATGATGGTGGTGACGGTGATGTTCTTCTGCTTCAGTTGCGTGCTGGCGCTGTCGCCGACGGATCTGGCAGCGGCCAAGGCGCAGAACATTTCGATCCTGTCGTACCTGGCCAACCACTTCCAGACCCCGGTCATCGCTTACGCCGCGCCATTGATTGCGCTGGTGGCGATCACCAAATCCTTCCTCGGCCACTACATCGGCGCCAGCGAAGGCTTCCAGGGCATGATCGTCAAAACCCTGCGCAGCCGTGGCCGGGTGATGTCGGCGAGCTGGCTGAACCGTGTGACCGCGCTGTTCATGATCCTCAGTTGCTGGGCCGTGGCGACCTTCAACCCGAGCATCCTCGGCATGATCGAGACCCTCGGCGGGCCGGTGATTGCCTGCCTCCTGTTCCTGATGCCGATGTACGCGATCCGCCGCGTGCCGGCCTTGCGCCAGTATTCGGGCCAGGTGTCGAACGTGTTCGTGGTGCTGATCGGCCTGATTGCACTGTCAGCGATCATCTACTCGGTTCTGCCCTGAAACGGGCCGCAAACGAAGAAGGCGAGCCATGAGCTCGCCTTCTTTTTGGCCGGTTTCATTGTTCGACAATATTCCCGGCATGTCCCTTGCTACATCACTGAAGGAGACAGGACCACGGAAAAGGCCGATGGTCAGGTTTGGCGAACCAACCCGATCAAGGCCGGTCAACAACTGCACGTTCAATCAGGCGGTGACGCATCATGGACAATCCTTTTCAGATCATTACCGATGCCTTCGCGCCGGACTATCAGATCAACCTGAGCATTCAGGGGCTCGACGGCAGCATCATGCTGACCCTCTCCAAAAGCGGGCGGATCGTCGCCAAACGGATGATCAGCGCCGAACAGCGCAACGACCCCAAGCGCCTCAAGCGCCTGGTGCAAAGCATTCAGTTCGGCATCGCCATCGAGCAGGGCCACAGCGCCATGGCGGTACTCGACGCCATGACCCGCGGTGACGCAATCACTCCGCCACCGCGTCAGGCCAAGCACCCGGCCCGGCCAACCGCCGGTCTTTAGAGTTCGCCCTTCTCCACTTCCGGATGTTCACTGGAGCCCGTGCCGATCTTGCGGTGCGGGTTCTCGATTTTCACCGAAGGGAATTGCGACGAGGCGTAACGCACCACCAGGATCGAGAACGCCAGCAGCAGAATTCCGCCGCACAGGTAAATGATGCCCATGTCCGGCGGATTGTGGTGCGAGACGTTGGAGATCAGCAGGCGCGTCAGAGCAGTGATCGCCACGTAGATCAGGAAGCGCACCGGCATGTGGTTGGTCTTGAAATAAATCCCGACCATCGCCCCCAGTTCCAGATAGATGAACAGCAACAGAATGTCATCGATCTTGATGTGCCCTTCCTCGAGCATCCCGAGAAATTCCATCACCGCCGCCCATGCGGTCACCGCACCAATGGCGAACAGCGCCAGGTAATGGAAGGTCTCGACGAACAGGTTGCCCAGGGACTCGGCCAGTTGATGCACGTTTTGCCGCAGTTTCTCGGCCCAGTTGATTTTCACGATGAAGGTTCCTTAGCCCGGTTCGAGCGGATGTTGCTTGCTGGACGTGACGGTTATTGCGCACGTACGCAGATGCATGCAGAAAAGAGGCCACGCCATCATGGCGAGCTGCCGCGAAACCCGCGCCGTGGCGTTTGGTCGCACCTGTGCGCAGACGTCGGGCTGACAAAATCCGAATCCGGTCTACATTGAAAAGCCACTACCCAAAGCGCAGGGATTCGCTTATCCTTTTCGCTGTATATAGATACAGTAGTCGCAAAGACAACTTAATGTGAAGGCATGTGAGGTGGTGAATGGCCGTCGAAGTGGTATACCGCAGCAGCCGAGATCTGGAGCGCTTGTTCATGGATAAAGCCGAAGCTGACCGTCATGACAAAATGCTCGAACTGGCCGAACTGTTGGCCGAAGTGCTGGAAAAAGCCGTTCCATCGTTGAGCGAGCAGCAAGTGGAAGAAGTCGGGATCTTCATGGCGAAGAACCGCGATGTGTTCGCCCGGGCGTTCAAGAGCCAGCCTGACGCGTTGTCGGAGCTGATCAACGCACCGGCTGCACCGGTTGTGGCAACCGAGCCGGCAGACGTGGCTGAACCGGTAGAAGCGCCAGCCAAACCTGCCAAAGCGGCAAAGGCTGCGAAGTAATTGAAGCCTCTGAATTGAATGGCCCCTGAGTTGAAAGACTCAGGGGCTTTTTCATGCCCGGACAAACTTCAGCGGTACAACACCTTCTCCGCCAGCTCATCCGCCACCCGCGCGGGTGATCGTTTTTCCGCCTGGGCGTGAGCAAACACTTCGGTCAACCGCGAGCTGATTTTCGACAGGTGCGCGGTAATGGTCGTCAGTTCTTCACCTCGATGCTTGAGGGAAACGTAGATCAGCCCGCCGGCATTGATCACGTAATCCGGCGCATACAGGATGCCGCGCCGTTCCAGTTGATCGGCGACGTCCAGATGCGTCAGCTGATTGTTGGCCGAGCCCGCCACCGCCGAGCAGCGCAACTGGGTGACCGTGTGGCTGTTGAGCACACCGCCCAAACCGCACGGCGCGAGGATGTCGCACGGCGTGCTGAGCAACGCGTCGTTGGCGATCGGATGGGCGTTGAGCTGTTCCATCGCCAGTTGCACCTTGCCGTGGTCGATGTCGCTGACCAGCAGTTCGGCGCCGGCGGCGTGCAACTGTTCGGCCAAGGCATAACCAACATTGCCCAACCCCTGAATCGCCACGCGCAAGCCTTCGAGGTTGTCGCTACCGAGCCGTGCCATCGCAGTGGCGCGAATCCCGGTGAACACGCCCATCGCCGCATGCGGCGCAGGGTCGCCGGCCGAGGTGGTACTAGTGACATGCTGGGTCTGCTGGGCGATGCAATCCATGTCCGCCACCGAAGTGCCGCTGTCGATCGCGGTAATGTAGCGCCCGTCGAGCTGATCGATGCAACGGCCGAAGGCTTCGAACAGTGCGGCGCGGTTTTCCACGTGAGCCGGCCGCACGATCACGGCCACCCCACCGCCCTGAGCGAGACCAGCCAATGCGGCCTTGTAGCTCATGCCCTGGGCCAGGCGTATGGCATCCTCGACTGCGGATTCGTCGTTCGGATAGGCAAGATAACGACATCCGCCCAGGGCTGGCCCGAGGCGACTGTTATGGATGGCAATGACCGCCTTCAATCCGGACACCGGATCAACGCTAAGGTGCAGCGATTCCAGGCGAGTGCTTTGCATGAGAGCGAACATCGGCAGGCTCCCGAATCACTTCTGGTAGACGCCAGTATAGGCTTGCGCCCGAAAATTGCTGAAGCGCACGGGAATAAGCCCCCACAGCGACCCACGCGTTGCGGCATAACCCGATGGCAGCGCGGCCTGGCACTGGACGAATGGCAAAGACGGGGCTAAAACGAGGCATACCCCGGAGATTGAGATGAGTCCGCGCCAACGTTTCTTCGATTGTCTGCACCGCTCACCGCCCGCGCTGTTCGAAGCGGCGTTGTGGATGGCCGCCGAACACGACAAACAAGCCGATCCCGAAGCACTGTTGCAGGACTTCAAGGAGCTGCAACAGCGGGTCAGCTATGGCTTGCCGTTGCTGCCGGTCAGCGAGCTGGCGCAACCGCTGCTGCGACGCATGACCGATCTGGGGTTTGCCCAGGATGATTTCGTACCGCTGCGTCCGCAGGCGGCGATGGTGCACAAAGTCATACAGACCAAACGCGGCCAGCCGCTGGCGCTGGCACTGATCGCTCTGGAACTGGCCCGTGGTCTGGAGATTCCATTGGTGGGCGTCAACTTCCCCGGGCATTTCCTGCTCAAGGTTCCCGGGGCCGATCACCTGCTCGATCCGTGCGGCGGACGGCGCCTGTATCCGAACGATTGCCGCGAACTGCTGCATCGCCAGTACGGCCACCAGATGAAACTCAGCGCCGATCACCTGCTGACTGCCGAGCCGGTGCAGATGCTTCAGCGTCTGTCACGCAACCTGCGCCAGCTGCACCTGACCCACGACGACTTCATCGCCGCGCTGATCGATGCCGAGCGCGTGCTCGAGCTGGGCAACGCCAGCGCCGCCGACTACCTGGCGCGGGCCAGTCTGTACCAGCGTCTCGATTGCCCGAACGCCGAGCGTTTCGATCTGGAGCACGCACTGTTGCTCAGCGACGACCCGATTCAGCGACTTCGCCTGACGGAACGGCTGGGCCATCTGCCGCCGAACGCGGTTGTCCACTGAACGGCGCAGTCACTGGCGAACGCACCTGAATGATCAGCAACGCCGCAATCACCGCCGGAATCGCGCAAAAGAAAAAAATCTGCTCCACCGGAATGTGCATCGCCAGCAACAGGCTGCCGAACAGCGGCCCGAGAATCGAGCCGAACCGCCCCACTCCCAAAGCCCAGCCGGTGCCGGTGGCGCGCACGTGGGCCGGATAGAAATTGCTGGCAAACGCGTTGAGCGTCAGTTGCCCGCCGATGATGCAAAACCCCGCCGCAAACACACAGGCCACCAGATAACGCGGGTTGTCGTGGTTCAGGCCCAGCAGGATCGTGCACACCGCCGCGCCGGCCAACACGCCGGACAGCAGTCGCACCTTGCTTTTCAAGCGGTCGGCGAACCACGCCATGCAGATCGCGCCCAGCGTGCCGGCGAACAGGAACATCGACGTCACCAGGTTCGCTTCATTGAGTTTCAGCCCGCTTTCGAGCAGCAACGACGGCAGCCAACTGATCATGAAATACAGCAGGATCAGGCTGACGAAAAACGTCGCCCAGATCAGCAAGGTCGGACGGGCGTAACCATTGCGGAACAACTCCACCACGGTCAGTTTGCTGCCCTGCTCGCGCGCGTTCTGCTCGACCGACGCGGCGGGTGGTTGCCAGTCCGGCAGCATCCGCGCGGTAACCTTGCGCAGGCGCGCATACGGCGGCGCGTCACGCAGCAGACGTGGCAAGGATTCCGGAAGCATCCACCAGAGAAACGGGAACAACAGCAACGGCGTGACACCGCCGGCGAGGAACACCGCTTGCAAACCGAAACGGTCAATGAAACCGGCCGCAACAAAACCACCCGCCGCACCACCGAAGGAGAAGCCGCAAGCCGCCAGCGTGACCATCAACGTGCGCAGGCGTGGCGGTGAATATTCCGACATCAACGCCATGGCGCTGGGCATTGCGCCGCCCATGCCGATGCCGCAGATGAAACGCGCGATCATCAGGGTATTCAGGGAATCGGCGAACACCATCAGCACGGTGAGGCTGGCGTAGATCAGCACGCAGGCGAGCAGAATCCGTCGAACGCCGAAGCGATCGGCCAGCGGCGTCACGGCGAGCGAGCCGAGGGTCAGGCCCAGAAGGTTGGCGCTGAATACCGGACCGAATGCGGATTTTTCCAGGCCCCAGTCCTGCGCCAGTGCCGGCACTACGTAACCGAGCACTTGGGCGTCATAGCCGTCGGTGACCAGCAGCAAGGCGAGAAGAATCAGGAGCAACCACTGAAAGCGGGACACAGGACGGGCGTCGAGTGCCGCCCGAAAGCTGGCAATCTGGTTATGCATCGCAAGGTACCTGTTTTGTTTTTATGATTTTTTGCGGGTAACCGGAATGGCTCCCGTGCGCTGCACGGGAGCCATCAAATGCTACTTCGGCGTGTCCGGCTGGTTCGCCGGATGCGCCGCAATGAACGCCGGATGTTTAGCGGCCAGCGCAGCCACCCGACGAATCCGTGGATACGCCTCCAGCGAAACATTGAAACGCTCGGCCGCGTACAACTGTGGAATCAGGTACACGTCCGCCACACACGGCCACTCGCCAAAACAGAAGCCGCTGTCGCCGATCAACTGCTCCACCGTCGCCAGCCCCTGGCTGATCCAGTGACCGATCCACTCGTTCACCTGCGCCTCGTCATGCCCCAGACCGCGCAGGCGATTGAGCACACTGACGTTGTGCAGCGGATGCACGTCGCAGCCAATCACCGCCGCCACACCGCGCACCCGGGCGCGGGCAACGAGGTCTTCGGGGAGCAACGGCACCTGTGGATAACGCTCTTCCAGATACTCGATGATCGCCGGCGACTGAATCAGCAACTTGCCTTCGTCAGTGCGCAGCGCCGGCACCCGGCCCTGGGGATTGATCGCCAGGTACGCCGGTTGCCGATGCTCGCCACCGGGCGGTGCGATCAGGTTGACCGGCAACGCCTGATAGTCGAGGCCCTTGAGTGCCAGCGCAATCCGCACCCGGTACGACGAGGTAGAACGGTAATAGGTGTAGAGATCCATGAGCCGCTCCTGTCAGCGTGCCGCCAGCACGGTGCCACGGCATTCGCCGAAACCGATCGAGGCAAAACCTTCGCGGGCGCAGCGGGCGCGCAGGATGATTTCGTCGCCGTCCTCAAGGAATTTGCGCACTTCGCCGGACGCCAGTTCGATCGGCTTTTTGCCGCCCTCGGTGATTTCCAGCAGGCTGCCGAACTGACCGCTTTCCGGCCCGGACAAGGTGCCCGAACCGAACAAGTCACCAGCCTGCAACTGGCAACCGTTGACGCTGTGGTGCGCAACCATTTGCGCAACGGTCCAGTACATGTAGCGGGTGTTGCTCAGGGTCAGGCGATGGGCCGGCAGGTTCTGCTCGCGCATTTTTTCGGTGAGCAGCAGCACTTCCAGCTCGATGTCAAAACCACCACCCTCCTGATCGCGCTTGTCGAGCAGGTACGGCAGCGGCTGCGGGTCACCTTGCGGACGCGCCGGTTGCGCGATGCGGAACGGCGCCAGCGCTTCGGCAGTCACCACCCATGGCGAGACGCTGGTGATGAAGCTCTTGGACAGGAACGGGCCGAGCGGCTGGTATTCCCAGGCCTGGATGTCACGGGCCGACCAGTCGTTGAGCAGGCAGAAACCGGCGATGTGTTCGGCGGCATCACCAATGGCGATCGGCTCGCCCATCTCGTTGCCCTGACCGATCCAGATCCCCAGTTCCAGCTCATAGTCCAGCCGCGCGCATGGGCCGAAGGTCGGCTCGGTTGCGCCGGCCGGCAGGGTCTGGCCTTTCGGGCGGCGCACGTCGGCACCGGAAGCGCGCACAGTGGACGCGCGACCGTGGTAGCCGATCGGCACGTGTTTGTAGTTCGGCAGCAACGGGTTGTCCGGACGGAACAGTTTGCCGACGTTCTGCGCGTGTTCTATGCCGACGTAGAAGTCGGTGTAGTCACTGATGCGCGCCGGCAAATGCAACTGGCAATCGGCTGCCAGTGGCAGCAGTTTTGCGCCCTGGGCTTCAATGTTGCCGCGGTGAGTGCTGCCTTCGCTGAACAGTTCCAGCAGACGTTCGCGCAGGGCAACACGGGCATCGCGGCCGAGTTCGAAGAAGGCGTTCAACTGACCGCCGTGCATGGCTTCGACTGCACTGCGCGCGGCGCCGTCGAACAGACCGGCCTCCAACGCCACTTGCAGATCGAAGATGTGTTCGCCAATCGCCACGCCGGCGCGCGGTGCCGAGCCATTGGTGCTGAACACGCCCAGCGGCAGGTTCTGCAACGGGAAATCCGCGTGGCCGTTGGCCGAAGCGACCCAACTGCGGGTGATGGAATTCTGCGTCATGGGTTATCTCCGGGTCGGGTCAAACGTGGCGGGCAGCGTGGCCCAGCAAGCGTCGTAAGTGGATTGCAGTTGCGGGCAGTCGAGGGCGAAGCGGCTTGGGCGCAGTACCTGGCTGGTCTCGAACATGAACGCCATGGTGTTGTCGATCTTCGCCGGTTTGAGGTCCGCGTTGATGGCTTTGGTGCAAGTCTCGCCGTCCGGGCCGTGGGCGCTCATGCAGCTGTGCAGGGACGCGCCGCCGGGCACGAAACCTTCGGCCTTGGCGTCGTATTCGCCCTGGATCAGGCCCATGAATTCATTCATCAGGTTGCGGTGGAACCACGGCGGACGGAAGGTGTTCTCGGCCACCATCCAGCGCGGCGGGAAGATCACGAAATCGAGGTTGGCCAGGCCGTGGACACTGGTCGGCGAGGTCAGCACGGTGAAGATCGATGGGTCCGGGTGGTCGAAACTGACGGTGCCGATGGTGTTGAAGCGGCGCAGGTCATATTTGTACGGCACGTTGTTGCCGTGCCAGGCGACCACGTTCAGCGGCGAGTGATTGAGTTCGGTACCCCACAACTGGCCGAGGAATTTCTGCACCAGGGTGGTCGGTTGTTGCAGGTTTTCGTAGGCGGCGACCGGGGTCAGGAAGTCCCGTGGATTGGCCAGGCCGTTGCTGCCGATCGGCCCCAGGTCCGGCAGGCGCAGCGGCGCGCCATGGTTCTCGGCGACGTAGCCGCGTGCCTGCGGGTCGAGCAGTTCGACACGGAATTTCAGGCCCCGTGGCAGCACGGCGATTTCCAGCGGCGCCACGTCCAGCACACCCAGTTCGGTGGCAATACGCAAACGACCCAGTTGCGGCACCAGCAACAGCTCGCCGTCGGCGTTGAAGAACACGCGCTCCATCGAACGGTTGGCGCCATAGTGATAGATGCTGATGCCGGCCGGTTTTTCGGCAGCGGAATTGGCCGCCATGCTGACCAGACCGTCGATGAAATCGGTCGGTTCGGCCGGGATCTCCAGCGGGTTCCAGCGCAGGCGATTGGGGGTCACTTCACCCAACGGGCCGCCCGCCAGTTGCCGCTCCAGTTTGACGAATGCCGGGTGATTGGCCGACGGCTGGATCCGGTACATCCACGTGCGCCGCGCTTCACTGCGGGTCATGGTGAACGCGGTGCCGGAGAACAGTTCGGTGTAAAGACCGTATGGGGCTTTCTGCGGGGAGTTCTGGCCGACGGGCAGTGCGCCGGGCAACGCTTCGGAGCTGAATTCGTTGCCGAAACCGGACTGGTAAGCCAGGGCTGAATCGAGGTTCATGGAGCCTCCTGAACAGGGCGTCGGCATGGTCGAACGCTCTGGATCAGAGGTCTTGGCACGCCGGGGTTATTTTTATCGTAATTCAATTACGCATAACGTAATTTGCTCGCTATCCAGCGTCAAGCTATAAAGACGCCCATTCGTTCCGGGACACGGCAGCACCATGGAAAAAACCAGCGACAGCAATGGCAAACAGAAAGTGCGCTCCGCCGAAGTCGGCACCGACATCCTCAAGGCCCTGGCCGAGTTGTCGCCGTCCACTTCGCTGTCGCGTCTGGCCGAACATGTGCAGATGCCGGCGAGCAAGGTGCACCGTTATCTGCAGGCGTTGATCGCCAGCGGTTTCGCCGAACAGAACACCGCCACCAACCATTACGGCCTCGGCCGCGAAGCGCTGCGCGTGGGCTTGGCCGCACTCAACAGTATGGACGTGCTGAAAGTCGCCGCCCTGCCGCTGGCCGAGTTGCGCGACGAACTCAACGAAACCTGTTTCCTGGCGGTGTGGGGCAATCAGGGCGCGACCGTGGTGCACATCGAACCGGCGGTGCGCGCGGTGACGGTAGTGACGCAATTGGGCTCGGTGTTGCCGCTGCTCAGTTCCTCCACCGGCCTGGTCTTCGGCGCGTACCTGCCGCAGCGGGAAACCGAGGAGTTGCGTGAACACGAAATCGCCGTCGGCGGCCATCCGCTGGCGGACGAAAAAGCTTATGAGGCATTGTGCGAACAGATCCGCGCACGCGGTCTGCATCATGTCCACGGCTTGCTGATGCCCGGTGTGGACGCCTTGTCGGCACCGGTGTTCAACGCCCTCGGACAGGTCGCTGCGGTACTGACCATCGTCGGCCCGACCTCGCTGTTCCACGCTGACGAAAACGGCCCGGCAGCGCAGCGGTTGCTGGCGGCGACGCGGGCCGTGAGTTGGCGGATGGGGTTTCAGCCAGCGTGAATGTTCATCGGCATAAACCGAGCATTCTCGCCCGCGCTACGGCGTGAGTCCTGCGCTCGACACCCAGTTTTGCGTGAATACGCCGGACATGCGTTTTGACTGTGTGCAACGAGATGAACAACGTGTCCGCAATTTGCTGATTGGAGCGTCCAGACGCAATCAATCCAAGCACCTGCGACTCTCGCAAACTCAGTGAACCTTCGTTATCCCCGTCATCAGCAAGTGAAGCGGCAAGCGTTGAACCGGGCCACAGGTTCAGCGCCTTCTGATCAAACTTCATCGACAAACGCTGCAAGTTGAAATGACCGGCCAACGTTCGCCCGTTGTCGAAGTAGCCCCGAGCAGAATCCAGATCATCGAGCTTCCAGGCCACCTCGCTCATGACCAACAGCAACTCGGCTTCAAGCACGACCATCCGGTTGGCATGAGCGTGCTCGAGCAAACGCTGCAGATGCGTCATCGGCTGCTGTGTCTGACCCAATCGCATCTCGGCCAGAATCAGCAAACACTCGATGCGCGGAATCAGCTCCAATGTCGCCGGCGGCGCCTGGCGTGCGCATGGGCCGCGATAGTGCCTGAGCACACGGCTCAGCGCCTCGCGAGCCAGTTCGGGTCGTCCTTGCTGCAACCAGAACTCACTGCTGACCTGCAACAGAACACCGCGATAAACCGTGTCCGGAATCTGCCGCTGTTGCATCAACCGTTCGGCATCCCGCAGGCGCATGAATGCCTGAGAATAATCACCCTGATCGGCGGCCAGTTGCGCCTGACCGAGAAAGCCATAAAGCACTCGCTTGTCAAAGCTGCGCAGGCAGTCGTCGAGCCCTTGCTGGAAGAATTCAGCCGCCCGGCCTTGTTGCCCCATACTCAATGCCAGCCGCCCGCGACGCAGGGCGATACGCCCCAGCAACGGCGTCGGTCGCTCGACGGAGGACGCGAGCATTTCGCAAAGATTGGCCAGCAACTCTTCGGCGCGAGCCGACACGCCCCGTTGCTCCAGCAGTTGGGCGTGATCAAGTTCCAGCAACGCTTCGAACAGCAATGAACCCTCAGCCCGGGCCAGGCACAGCGCTTCACGATTGATCGAATGAGCCATGTCCAGATCCCCGCATAGCAACGCCTGCTGAGTGCGGCCCGACAAACACAGCAGGCGCGCCGTCCAGGCCTGCGGCGCCAGCTCGTTCAAGGCTTGCTCGAAATGCTCGCGCGCCTCGTCCATGTGCCCTTGCAAATGCAGCAGCCAGCCTTGCTGGGCCTGCCAGCGGGCGATCAGTTGCCGTTGCTGTTCCGCCGACCGGGGCGGCAGAAAACGCGCCAGTTGCCCGATGCAATCCGCCGCTTGAGCAAAGCGTCCGGCAAACAACAGCGCTGCCGTGATCAGGCCGACCAGTTGCGCCGACCCCAGCAACAGCTCCTCGCCGTGCTGCTCGTAGAGACGCAACAACAGCACGACCGTCTGCTCCTCGAACAGATGCTCGAAGCTGAAGTGTTGCAGCAGACTGACCGCGACTTCGTACTCTTCAGCCAGCAACGCCTGTTCGAAGGCGCATTTCCAATGCTGTCCGGCGGCAAACCACTGACAGGCCCGGCGATGCCAGGAACGTCCAGCCGACCAGGGTTCATCACGCATCAAACGCGACAGCGGAGCGCACACCTGCAACCAGTCCGGCGACCCTTGCCAGGGTTCGATAAAACACCCAAGCGTTTGCAGAGTGCGCATCCATTGCGCCCCTTCGCCGGCACCGAACAGGTGATCGCACAGACTGGCGTTGAACCGCGGCAAATGCGCCAACACCCGCCAGGCCTCGGCCAGCTCCGGGCTCAAACCACTGAACAGTTCGTGTTCCAGGTAGTCCAGCAAGGTGTCCATGCGTTGCTGCGGCACGGTCTTTTGCAACCAGTCGCATTTTTGCATCAACAGTATCCGCACCCCGGCGCACCACCCGCCGCTGCGCTGGAGGATCCGCCCGGCCACGTCGTCGACCTGGGCTGGCGGCAGGTGCCGCAACAGTTGCGCGATCTCGCCGCGACTCAACGCCAGCGCCGCGCTTTCGCACTCGTACAAGGCGTCATCGAGCAGCAGGCGCGGCCAGTTGCATTGCGGGCGTCGACGGGTGCCGATCCACCAGGTGACGGCGGGACTGGCGAGCGCCAGCATCCGGTCGAGCAGCGCATCCAGTGCAGGCGCTTCAACACGGCAGTAATCGTCGAGAAAAACCCACACTGGTGAGGATCGGCGCGCCAGCTCGTTCAGCAGCGACGACTCATCCGCCGTCGCCCCTCCCAGGGACTGCGCCAGCCGCTCGCAAAATGCCGCGACACTCATTGACAGACCTGCCAGCGGCAGCCAGCACACCGTACATTCGGCGGGTGCCTGCAACAGGCATTCGCTCAAGAGCGTGCTCTTGCCGCTGCCGGCCGGTGCGCAGATCAGCCTGACCCGTGCCGAAGACTCAAGCAATGATGCCGTCAGACGTGGACGCGGAAGATGATGAGCTGAAAGTCTGGGCAGGAATCCCGGACGATCCGGAGCGTGAGTCATGGCGGTCATCGGGTACGCCTTCTTATCGTTGTACGCTCACCCTAGCCCTGTCACCGGCGCTTGTTGACGAGTATTCAGTACGCTGATTGGCAGCCATAAAAAAGGCGACCGTGCGGTCGCCTTTTCCCGAGTCTGTGTAGCGAAATCCTTACCGAACGCCCTCCGAGCGCAAGGCTGACGGAGTGTAATCGGCGGCTTTGGCTTCAAAGCCGAATTCGAAGCTGTGTTTCTCTTCGTTCTTCATCCCCAAGGCAATGTACCGGCCGGCGATGATGTCGTAGAGCGCTTCGAGGGTGTAGGCCTGGGTCTGGTGATCGTAGTAGTACTGAGCGTGGCCCTCGGCCACTCGCCACAGCTGTCCACGACCGTCGTAGTGATCGGCCAGCGCCACCTGCCAGCTGTCCTCGTCGATGTACATGTGCCGTTTGGCGTAGATGTGCCGCTCGTTCGGTTTGACTGTGCCGACCACTTCCCAGACCCGGTGCAGTTCATAGCGCGTCAGGTCCTGGTTGATGTGCCCGGCCTTGACGATGTCGTCGTACTTGAGGCTCGGCGAGTCGAGCTTGTAGCTGTTGTACGGAATGTACATTTCCTTCTTGCCGATCAGTTTCCAGTCGTAGCGATCCGGTGCGCCGGAGAACATGTCGAAGTTGTCTGAGGTGCGCAGGCCGTCGGCAGCGGTGCCCGGCCCGTCATAGGCGACTTGCGGCGCACGGCGCACCCGGCGCTGGCCGGCGTTGTAGATCCACGCCAGTCGCGGCTCTTTCACCTGATCTAGGGTCTCGTGCACCAGCAGCACGTTACCGGCCAGACGCGCCGGGGCGGTCACCGACTGTTTGAAAAAGGTCAGGACGTTGGCGGCCTTTTCCGGATCGAGATCCTTCATCAGTTGCGGCACCGCGATCTCTTCTTCGAAGCGGATCGGCGTGTAGCTGCCGTTGGTCTGCGGGGTCACCTGAGTGATGATCCGTCGCAGATTGCCGCCGTGATAGCGGGTGATGTGATTCCACAGAACCTCAACGCCATTCTTCGGAATCGGGAAGGCGTAGTAGCGATTGCCGGTGAAGTTGGCCAGACCGTTGCCGTCGTTGATCGTGGTGACGTTGAGCGCACTGCGCTTGGCCGACTCGTAGATTTCCGGTGGCACGGCCACGGTGCGGTGGGTCGGGTAGACCGGAATCTTGTAGGTTTCGGGATAGCGCTTGAACATCGCCACCTGACCGTCGGACAGCTTGTCCTTGTACTTGTCGACGTTGGCGGCGGTGATGGTGAACAGCGGTTTTTCGCTGGCGAACGGGTCAGCCAGGAAGCCCTTGCTGTCGACCGCCCCGGCGTTTTTCGGGATACCGCCGGTCCAGGCCGGAATCGACCCGTCGGCGTTGCCGGCCTTCTCGGCCCCCAGCGGCGTCAGGCTGGTGCCGAGCTTGTTGGCTTCGTCCGGCGACACCGCCGCGATCACGTTGGCGGCCAACAGGCTCAGGGCCAGGACACCGCATTGCAGAATCATCTTGCGCATTGCACTCATCCTTCTCGGGCAGATCAGAAGTTCACACCGAAGCTCAGGGCCACGAAGTCACGGTCTTCGAGGGTGTTGTAGTCACCACCGAAAAAATCGGTGTAACTCAGGCTCGCGGTATAGGTGTTGCGATAGTCGGCATCGACCCCGACGCTGACAGCCTTGGCGCCTTCGTTGAACAGACCGTTGGGGCCATAACCGGCGACATCGTGGGACCAGGACAGGTTGGGCTTGAGGTTGATCCCGCCGATCACGTTGGCGTAATCGAGGATCGCCCGGGCGCGATAGCCCCAGGAGGTGGAGGTGACAAAACCGTCGGTGTCACCGCCGAAACCGTACTGGCCGTAGACCGAGTCACGGCCGTAACGCAGCTTGCTGCGCGACTCCAGGCCGCCAACCCGCACCACCGCCGCTTCGCCGACCAGGGTCAGGCGCTGCGCCCCCCAGACCTGATCGATAAAGTGCGTCAGCGTGCTCTGAATCTGCGTCACTTCCTTGCGCCGGTAGCCCTTGTTGTCGGCACCGGGCGAGGTGACCAGCGGCGATGCAGCACCGCCGGCAATCGGATTGAGCAGCGCCAGAGTCAGGTCGTTGGTGTTGACCTGCACCGGCGCGTTAGGGCGATAGCTGATCTCGCCGGTCCAGGCGGTGCCGGTTGGCAATGTGGTGGAGAAACTTGCACCGTACAGACGGATGTCTTCCGGGTATTCGAGGTAGTACTGACCGCGCCCGAGCATCACGCTTTGCGCCAGTCCCGAACCACTGCCGGGGGCCAGCCGGTTGGCGATCCCGACCATGCCCGGCAATGACGCCAGGGTCGACAGGCCGGCGGTGCTGGTGCCAACCGTCGGCGTGCGGCTGTGATAGTTCATGAAGTAGAGGCCGTACTCGGTGTCATCGCCGAGCCAGCGCAGTGCCGTACCCCATTGCCCGGAATCCCGCGCATCGCGGTCGCCGCCACGGGGCACGATCACACCTTCGCGGGTGACCTGGATCGGCTGACCGAAGGCTGCCGTCAGCGGCGCCAACGGGGCGATCGCCGGGCTGCCGACGGTGTAGCCGTTGTTGCAACCGTCCGCTGCCACGTCGACACCGAAGAAGGTGCCGCAGTTGTCGAGGACGGTCTGATCCCATTCCAGTTGATAGAAGCCCTCGACCGTCAGTTGATCGGTGAGCCCCTGAGAGGCGAACAGCATGTTCACCGGAATCAGCCCCTCCTTGATCTCCGCACCCGGCCGACGGAACGCCGAAACGTCGATCGGGTTGATGCTGTTGATCGAGTTGCCGATGAAGGTGCTTTCGCCCCAGCTCACCACCTGTTTACCGGCGCGAACCGTGCCCGGCAAATCGGCGATGGAATAGTTGTGATAGACGAACGCATCGAGAATCTGCGCGCCCGAAGACTTCGCGCCCTCCTTGCGGCCCTTGTCGCTGATCGGTTTGAACTCGCGGTCTTCGTCCTTGAGTTCGAAGTCGTACCAGTACTTGCCGCGCACGAACACACCGGTGTCGCCGTACTTCAATTCGAGGTCGTGGATGCCTTTGAAGATCTTGGAAAAGGTCTCGCCCTTCTTGAAGTTCAAACGCCCGTCATCACCGGTGGAAGACTGGCCCGTCCCGCCGTTGACCGTACCGACCAGCGACTTGTCGGCATCGCGCATGCCCCAACTCGCGCCGACCGACAGCGACGAGTCGAACGTGCCTTCGATTTCCCCGATATTGAAAGCGACCGCGTGCGCCTGGGCACAGCAACCCAAAGCCACCGCAGCGGCAAGCGCCTGCGGAGTGAAGATGGCGCGCATTGTTGTTTTTGTCATGCGTCTTCCCCGGTGAGTGACAGAAGGCCCCACCCTACTGCCGCGCCACGTTGAGGATAAGCGCACCAAGGAGGTATTCATGCTGTCGCTCGAAAGGATGAATACCCGCCTGCGACAAGGCTTCGCGAGCGCCATGAACAGGCTGGATGCACCACTATCAACGCAACGGATAATGACGAAGCGGTGCACCGAACTGTTACATGCTCCGTAACAGTGCATGTCCGGAATCGCTATTTTTCCCCGGGGCGCCAGCCCTTATTCTGAGCGGGCTTTCACGGCAGACCGCCGGAAAGCACGAATCCCGCGACCGAGTCGTCGGCAATGATTTCTGATGGAGCGAAGCGTTTTTCGGTCCATCGCCCGGTGTTCACTGACGTTGATTTGTAGCTCCTTGATCCAACGTCTTACCTTGGCCGCTGCGTTTGCAGCGGCCTTTTTTATGGGCGATCGAAAGTTGCTGAATGCCCGTGCCCTGCATTTTTAAACTTCCTGAAATCAGACGTTTCCCAAGTTCGCATAGGACGTTTCTCTCAGGCTGAATAGCTTAAATAAGAGTTCTCTCACCGAAGAGAAACTTCACTCACATCCCTATGTAATGACTTACGCCCATCTCAGACTCGCGTCCGCCATTTCCAATGTAACTTTAAATGACGAAACGTAGATTCCATGCCCCCCCGTTTAAATTCAGAACAAGCACATTCAAAAGGATATGAATATGCAAAAGCCCCCGACATGGGAGTTGACCGAAGCCGTCCACACGACAGCCGTCGCGCCGTTGCACATCCCGGTTGCCTCGGCGACCGGTGCCACCCTTCCGCCCAGTGGCATGTTTGGCCCGCACGATTTCGGCCCGCAAAACATCGTCATCATCAACTCGAACACGATCGACGCCACCAAAAAATCCTACGCCCAGGAATATCAATCCCGCGCCAGCCAGCTGGCTCAGACCCTCGAACATGAATTGGCCGCCACCCGACTTGAAGGCTCCACCCACCCGTTGCCACCGGCCGAAGCAATCATTCGGGAGCTGGGCGTTCGCAATACTCTGATACTCAGGAAGTCCGCCGAGCTGCATCAGAAAACGGCGTTGGCCAACCTGTTTTATGGCGGTGACCCGTTCAATCGAAGCCTGCTTGATTTCTACCGGAAAGCTTCGACGATGGAAGCGCGAGTCATGCCCGGCGGACTGGCCATGCAGGCCTGGACGGCTTCGTACAGAGCCGCCCACGACGCGAGGCTGCTTGCGCAATCGATCCAGATGCTCAACCAGCAGCATGTGAATGTGCTCAATTGGCTGGCCTCGGTGCAGGCCAGCGATCAGGCACGCATCGCTGCGCAACAGGAGGCGCAAAGGGCCGCTGCCGAACTGGCGCGCATCAATGAACAGGCACGACTCGCAGCACTGGCAGAAACTGCGCGTCGGCAAAAAGAGCAGCAGGAAATCCAAGCCCGTGAGCAGGCGCGCCTGGCTGCGCTGGCTGAAGCGCAACGGCTGGCAGCTGAACAGGCACAAATCGCCGCCCAAGCCGCCGCGCAGCAGATTGCTGCCGAGCATGCACGCCAGCAAGCGCAAGCCGATATCCAGCGCCGAAATGAAGAGCGCCTCCAGCTGGCTGAAAAAACCCGTCAGGAAAAACAGCAGAAGGCGTTGCGAAAAGCACAAAAAAGACAGCGCAAAAAGGCACGCAAGATCGCCAGGGAGCAGGCGCAACGGCAAGCCGAAAACGCCAAAACCGGACAACCTCCGTTCTTTGCCAATGCGGGTTCAATGGCCGCTTTGGGTCCCACCTTTACCGGCCCGCTCGGCGTTTTTGGCAACAACCTGGCCACGACTCTGGCGCTCAGGACATCGCTTCAAACCGCGGTGTCCCTTGCGCTGACCGCTATCTCCACCGCTGCCGCACCGCTGATCGTCGGGTTCGCGGCGTTGCTCGCCCCTTCAAGACTGGGGAACAGCGACCTGTATTCGGCCAGCGTTCCCTTGTCGGACCTCGCACCGGATCTGAACGCAGATCTTCAACACTTGGCGGCCGTCGGTGGAACAGTCGATCTGCCGGTCAGGCTGGGCTCGTCGACGATGGGCGACAAAGTCGAATTCGTCGTAGTCACGACGGACGGAGTGACAGTCCCCGCCCATGTTCCCGTGAGAGCCGCTCGCTTCGACGCCAGTAAAAACGTCTACGTTTCCACCGCCAGCGACACCAGCGGTCCCACGCTGACCTGGACGCCGTTGGTACAACCACAAGATACCTCGACCAACCTGCCGCTGGCCGATAACGATCCACCGGTCTACGACGGTGCTGAAGTTGTTCCAGACGAGGGACGAATCGATCCGTTTCCCGAGCTGGATCGGTATGGGTTTGGCGGGTTTATCACGGTCTTTCCGATTGAGTCCGGATTGCCGCCGTTGCTTGTAGTGTTCAGCAGTCCCTATGAGGGAGGCGTTGAAGGTGGCGAGCACAGTGGCCGCGCGTTTAACCCCGAGGAAACCGGTGGACCAATTCTTGACTTGGAGTGGTCCCCTGTAACTGCAACATTAGAAGGAGCAAGCACTGTGCGACTACACATCTCAAGATTTCCTGAATCGGCCGCCAATAAGGTAATGATTGATCGCCTGGAAAAAATCATCAGCGGAGAGCTTGAGATAACGGATACAGACAAGCGCTTCTACACTCATGAGTTGAGAGAGCTAGAAAGATTCAGAGCCTTGGGATATGGGGATAACGAACGACCTGATCCGAACTCTCCTGTGTGGAACAATGTTCACACAGCAACGCTGGAAGACTTCAAACTCAAAGACGATGCTTCGCTGCTGTACACACCTGAAGCGCTGGCCGCCGACGCAGAACAAGTGGAACTCGATACCAAAGGTTGTTGAAGGAGATGTGGAAATGAATACTGTCGAACAAATCGTAAAAAACGAGTCTCTTGATGACATCGTTGCAGTGTTCGCGTTGATCAAAGCAAATCCACATCTGGACAGGATGATCAGACTCTATAACCGTGACATCCTCAAAGAGTATGGCGCACTCGAAAACGCCTACTCCCGCCTCTTCGACGCCGGGGTACTTGCTCTCGGAGAGCACGGCCTGGCGATCAAAGGCCCGAACTGGTCCCCACCAAAATTCATGATCGAAAACAGATACACCTGATCGGCAAATCGGCCACCAGGCTCTCACCTGGTGGCCACTTCGGGTTACAACGAATACTTCTGCAGATTCCCCATCATTTCCTTCAGCGCCTCGATGTTGTCCTTCGGATGCGCCGCACCTTCGAAATCACAGATCTGCTGCCAGTGCGCCGCGACGTCTTCCGGGGAAAACCCGACGCGCGGATCGAAGCCGGCGCCCAGGCTGCGCTCCCAGCGCACCTTGCCCATCCAGCCGCCGCCGACTTCGAACAGGCCCGAGGTTTCCTGGCACTGTTCACTGGCCAGGTACACCACCAGCGGGCTGACCAGTTCAGGCTTGAGTTGTTCGAACACTTGCGGCGGAATCAGGCCTTCGGTCATGCGGGTGCCGCCGGTGGGAGCGATGGCGTTGACCAGGATGTTGTTCTTGCGACCTTCGATGGCCAGGGTGCGGGTCAGGCCGTAGAGGCCGAGTTTGGCCATGCCGTAGTTGGACTGGCCGAAATTGCCGTAGATGCCCGAGGTCGAGGCGGTGAAGATCACCCTGCCGTAGTTCTGCTCGCGCAGATGGGGCCAGGCGGCGCGGGTCACTTTATAGGCGCCTTCGACGTGGACGCGATAGACCAGATCCCAGTCGGCGTCTTCCATTTTATGGAAGGTCTTGTCGCGCAGGATCCCGGCGTTGTTGACCACGACATCGACGCGACCGAACACGTCGAGGGCGTTCTGTACCAGTTTGTCGCCGTCGGTAACCGAATCGTGGTTGGCTTCGGCGATGCCGCCGGCCTCGCGGATTTCCGCCACCACGCGGTCGGCGGCCGAAGCGTTGGCGCCTTCGCCCTGAGTCGAGCCGCCGAGGTCGTTGACCAGCACTTTGGCGCCCTGTTTGGCGAACAGCAAAGCGTGAGCGCGTCCCAGGCCACCACCGGCTCCGGTGACGATCACGACTTTATCTTCGAAACGCACAGACTCATTCATCGGGGCAACTCCAGCAGACCTGAGGGACAGTGTCCCTGAGTGTCAGGCACAGAGCGTGCGGTCACAACGAACACGGCTGGGGCTGAATGGTGCGCGATAAGGCTGAAGGATGATGAAAACGTGCCGAGGCGCCAAGCGCGTTCGGCACGAACTCAGGAACACGCTACCTTGCGCGGAGGCAGCACGAAGTGATCGCGAAATTCGAGGTAGTGCCTGAGCACCTGCACCGGCGCTTCTATTTGCGGGTAGTGACCGATGCCAGGCAACTGCACCGTGTCGGCGTCAGGGATCAGCTCGCGATACCGTTCAACCATGTGCGCCCCGGAAATCGGATCGACTTCGCCATCGATCACCCGCAACGGCACCTCGCCACGCTGCATTGCCGCGACCCAGCGATCACGCTGAACCCGTCGTTCGGGAATGTAGTGAATCAGCTTGTGCATGACCCGTTGCCCGCGATTGCATTCGATCAGGCTCCAGAAATCATCCATCTCGCTTTCACTGGGCCGAGTGTCCGGGCCGAAAATCTGCTGGAAACTCTTCACCAGCGCATCGCGGGTGAATGCCCGGCCGATCATCCAGCCCAAAGGGCTTAGCAGCAGCTTTTGCGCCAGCAGCGGCCGATGGGTTTCCGGGAACAGACCACCGTTGAGGAATACGCAACTGGCGACCTCGATCCGATCTTCGTAATGCCGGGCCAGCAGTTCCTGGGCAACACTGTCGCCGTAGTCATGGGCCAGAATGTGCACCGGTTGTTCGACCTGCAGATGCGCCAGCAAGGCCTGTTGCAGATCGGCCTGCTCCAGCAGGCTGTAGGTGTGATTCAGCGGTTTGGCCGAGTCGCCAAAGCCGAGCATGTCGCAGGCAATCACCCGGTAGCGCTGGGACAGCGGCTGCCACAGGTAATGCCAGTCCCAGCTGGCCGTCGGAAAGCCGTGGATCAGCAGCAGCGGATCGCCCTGCCCGGCCGTCCAGTAGCGGATCGGCTGACTACGGAAGACAAACGTCTGGCTGCGCTTGCGCCAGACACTCAGAGGGATCTCGGCGAGAGGCATTAGAGTCTGTACCCCGGGTCTTGTTTATCGAGTTTGCGCAGCAGCGCCGGCCAGGCCAGCGCGCCTCCCATGCCTTGAGCACTTTTGGTGACGCCGGCAATCATTGCCTTGGCCCCTGCCAGAATCTGCGGTTCGATGGCGATCAGTTCGGCCCCGCCGGTCTGCGCCATGACCTGAATGTCGCAGGCACGCTGGAAGGTGAACATCATCAGAAACGTGTCGGCGATGGTGCCGCCACAGGTCAGCAAACCGTGGTTGTGCAGCATCAGGAAATTGTTGTCACCCAGGTCCGCCTGCAACCGCGCTTTCTCTTCATGGTTGAGGGCCACCCCTTCATAGGCGTGAAAGGCCAGGCTCGACAGTACGAACAGCGATTGCTGACTGATCGGCAACACGCCCTGCTTCTGCGCCGACACCGCGACACCCGAAGCGGTGTGGGTGTGCAGCACGCAGGCCACGTCGTGCCGCACTTCGTGCACGGCGCTGTGGATCGTGTAGCCGGCGGGATTGATCTCGTAGGGGCTGTCCATGAGTTTGTTGCCGGCCTGGTCGACCTTCACCAGACTGGACGCGGTGATCTCATGGAACATCAGGCCGAACGGGTTGATCAGGAAATCTTCGGTGCCGGGCACCTTGGCGGAAATGTGGGTGAAGATCAGATCGTCCCAGCCATGCAGCGCGACCAGACGATAACAGGCGGCCAGATCGACCCGGGTCTGCCATTCCGCGGCACTGACCTGATCTTTGACATTCACGGATGAAGGGACGGGGGCTACGCTCACTGTATGCACCTCTGCGTTCTTATTGTTTTTGCGTATGTCAGCAGTCTAGTCAGCCCCGGATGATCGCGTAGTTGCATTGGCAGCCAGCTTGATGACTGAGCGAGTCAGCGACGCAAACCGCTTGGATCCACGTCAAAGCAACGACGCCAACAAAGGCGCGGCGAACAGATTGAGCAGTCCCGTCAGCACCATCACCAACCCCGCCACCGAACCTTCTTCGCCGCCCACTTCATGGGCCCGGCTGACCCCGGCACCGTGCGCACCGACGCCGAACAATGCACCGCGCGCCAGGGCGCTGCGCAACGGCAGCCACTTGAGCAGCACACCACCGAGCATCGCGCCGAACACACCGGTGAACATCACGAACACCGCTGTCAGCTCAGGCACGCCACCCAGGTCCTGCGCCAGCGGCATGGCGAACGGCGTAGTGATCGAACGCGGCACCAGTGACAGCGTCACCGAACTGTCCAGCGCCAGCGCTTTCGCGAGGCCGAACGAGGTGGCGATGGACGCCGCACTGCCGGCCAGCATGCCCAGCAGCAACGCTGACCAATGCCGCACCAGCAAACGCCGCTGTTGCCAGATCGGCACCGCAAACGCCACGGTGACCGGGCCCAGTACCAGCATCAGCCAATGGGTGTTGCTCGAATATTCGGCGTAAGCGGTGTGCAGCGGCACGGCAAGCGCCAGCAGCAACGCGGGGACCAAAATCAGTGGCGACAGCACGTAACGCCCGGTCCGGCGATACAGCCAGCGACTGAACAGGTAGGCCAGCAACGTGAACGCCAGCCAGAACATCGGCATCAGTTCAAGCTTCATGAGACCGCCTCAGGCGCACGGCCAGTTCCACGGTGAACGCGGTCACCAGCATCACCATCAATGTGCTGGCCGCGATCACCAACAAGATCCGCCAACCGTCATCACGCAGCAATGTGCCGTAATCCAGCAGGCTCATCAGTGCCGGAATGAAGAACAGCAGCATCTCGGCCATCAACAGGCCGGCGCCCATTTGCAGCGCCGCCGGTTTGATCCAGCCGAACGCAAAACCCAGCAGCAATAGCGCCATGCCGATCACGCCGCCGGGAATCGGCCAGGCCAGCCACGCTGCGATCTGGCAGCCGAGCAGGTAAAAAGCGAGCAGCACGGCCAGTTCGGCCAGCAGGCGAGAGAGGTATTTAACGGTCGAGGCTTTCATCGGTGGGCTCCTTTCGGGTGCCTATTTTACGAAGCCGCCTGCCATCTCCGAAGCGAATTGTTAGACTCAAAGCCATTCCAATCTGGAATCGGGCCATGGAATTCAAACAGCTCAAAAGCTTTGTCGAAGTCATTCATCAAGGCGGCTTCACCCAAGCCGCGAAGACCCTGCACATCAGTCAGTCCGCCGTGAGCAAGCAGATCGCCCAGCTCGAACAGAGTCTCGGCACCCCGCTTCTCGAACGGCTCGGCTCGCAGATACGCCTGACCGCCGCCGGCAGTGTGGTGTTGCATCGGGCCGAAGGCATGCTGCGCTTGCGCAATGAATTGCTCAGCGAACTGGATGACCTCAGCCAACTGGCACGGGGCGAGTTACGTCTCGGGTTGCCATTGCTGGGCAGCGATGCATTGTTTGCCGGGTTGTTCGCCGAGTACCGTCGGCGTTACCCGAACATCAATGTGCAATTGCTTGAAGGCGGCAGCCGTAATATCGAACAGGCCGTGCTCAGCGGGGAGTTGGAGTTGGGTGGCAGCCTGCTGCCGAAAGATCCGCAGTTCGACTTCCAGCCGTTCTGTGATGAACCGCTGGATGCGCTGCTTCCGGTGGATCACCCGCTGGCGACAAAAGGCGAAATCGGTCTGGAGGAACTGGCCGATACGCCGTTCCTTTTGTATCAGCGCAGTTTCGTGCTCAACGATCGTTTGCTTCAGGCGTGCCAGCAAATGGGCTTCACGCCGAAAGAAGGCGGGCGCAGTGGTCAGGCGGATTTTCTCGCGGCGCTGGTCGCCGCCGGGCAAGGCGTGGTGTTGCTGCCCAGCGTGGTGGCGCGCGGTCTGGTGCGGCCAGGCGTGGTGCGCCTGACCTTGAACGCGCCGGATTACCTGCGCTGGGACATCGCGTTCATCTGGCGCCGGGGCGCCTATCTGTCAAAGGCAGCGCAGGCCTGGCTGGCGCTGCTGCGTGAACGCGGGATCAGCCCTTGAGCGTGGCGATCAACTGTTGCAGCCAAGGCTCGGCGTCGGTTTCCGGGGTAACGCTTTCGCTGGCGTCGATGCGCAGCATGTCCTGCACCTCGCGTACGCCCAGTTCGCCGAACAACTCGCGCAGTTGTTCGCCGCCGCCGCAGAAAGTGTCGCCGTAGCTGGCGTCACCCAAGGCGATTACCGCACCGGGCAAGCCCCGCCAGGCCGCCGGTAACTGATCGCGAATGGCTGAATACAATGGTTGCAGGTTATCCGGAAGCTCACCCATGCCGGTGGTCGAGGTCACGCCCAGCAGGGCTTCAGGGCCAAAAGCCTGGAGATCGGCAAGGCTGGCGCGCGAGTTGTAGAAGGTTTCAAAACCGGCGGCGTTCAACAGGCTCTGAGCGTGGCGAGCGACTTCTTCGGCCGTGCCGTACACCGAGCCGGAGAGGATGGCGACTTTCATCAATCTGATCCTGAAACTGAAAAAAAGAGCGCCGATAGTAACAGCCGGCGACGTCATGTTGCGATTGGCTCTCGATAAGCGCTGATGGCCAGTAGACAGCGCCGGGCGATCTTCTAGAATGCCTGCGGTCGATAACCTTGAAAGGATTCACAGATGATCAATGCCAGTCTCATGCAAATGGTGATCAACGCGTCGAACGATGGAATCGTGGTGGCCGAACGGGAGGGTAAGGACGACAACATCCTGATTTACGTGAACCCGGCCTTCGAACGCCTGACCGGCTACACCAGCGAAGAAATCCTTTATCAGGATTGCCGTTTCCTGCAGTCGGGCGATCGCGATCAGGAGAACCTGGCCCTGATCCGCAATGCTCTGCGCAACAACGGCTCGTGCCGGGAAATTCTGCGTAACTACCGCAAGGACGGCACGCCGTTCTGGAACGAGCTGTCTCTTTCAACGGTTAAAAATGTGGACGACGGGCAGACCTACTTCGTCGGCGTGCAAAAGGACGTCACCGTTCAGGTCAAGGCTCAGCAGCGGGTTGCGCAACTGGAAGCCCAGGTGGCGGCACTGGAAGCAGAACTTGCAGCCTTGAAAGCGACGAACGGCGCAAACAAAACTGCGAACTAAGTGTCAGTAACTACAATCACCAATGACTTTGTAATTATTCATTTCGAGTTAACCATGCAGCGCGACGCCCTCCTCACTCAGGATGAGCTGGATTTCATCCAGACCATGCAACACAACCCGCAACTCAATGTGCGGGATGCGACGTCGAGCCTGCTGGTCAATGGTGGTTCGCAGATCCGTGACCTGCTCACGCGTCTGGCGGCCCATGAGCAAGTCACCATCCAGGCCAACTTCGAAAATCAGCAGATGACGTTCCCGCTGCATCTGGTGGAAGACGAATTTCACGCCCTGCACCTGCGCCTGGGTGTACCGAGCATCTATGAAGACGGGCCGATGGTGCGTCCATGGCGCCTGACCCTGGAAGAGCCAGTGGCACTGGAAAATGCCAAGGGCCAGCCAGGTACGCTGTGGGTGCACGAGGTTTCGCACAAGGGTGTGCTCTTGGAAGTGCGCAACAAGACCAAACCGCCGAAGCATTTTGCCTTGTGGTTCAGCCCCTCGGGCTACGAGCGGATCGCCCTGCGCGGGACGTTCGAGCGGGAAACCGAAAGCGGCTTTTACGCTTACGAGCTGAGCCAGAGCGATGCCGACGAAACCGAGCGTCTGCGCCAGTTCATTCTGCAACAGCATCGTCTGACCCACCCTGCCCTGCACACCTGATACTCAGGTATCCAGCGTCCCCGCCAGAAACTGATTCATGCGCTGGCGCATGGTCGAACCTTCATTGCCCAGACAGCCGACCGATGATCCCGCCAGGCTGTCCTGGGCCAGATCGGCCGCATCGCCCGCCAGCAGCAACTGACAATCCAGACTCAGCGCCAACCGGTTCAGCCGCCGTGGAAGTTCGGCAGTCGGTGCGTGATTGGAAAACAGCACCAGGGCTTGAGGTTTGATCTTTTCGCACACCAGCGTCAGCTCATCGAACGGCTGACCGGTCGTGAGCACACGAACGCCCGCGTCATTGCCACTGAGGAACAGCGCCGCCACCAGCAATTCGAGCTCGCGACATTGACCGGCCAGCGCGCTGACAATCACCTTGCGCGGCTGCGAGCCACGCAGCACGACAATGCGCTGCAGCACCTTGGCTCTCAGAAAACCATCGAAGAACAACCACTCACTGGTTTGCCCGAATGCATCCTGACGCTGCAGCATTTGCAGCCACAGCGGCATCAGGATGTCCTGAAACACCACGGGCAAAGCATAGGAAGAGAAAATCTGACCGTAGACCCGATCAAGCAACTGATCGTCGAAAGAGCTGACCGCCTGCTGAACCTGCTCCTGCCACTGGATATAGTCCGCATGCACCAGGTCATCGGGAATCAGATGAGCCAGCACCTTCATCGGCTCGGTCTTGGCCAGGATCTTGCCCACCTTGCTCACGGCAACACCCCGGTCGATCCAGTCGACGATGCTGCGAACACGCTCGATATCGGTCATCGAATACAGGCGATGCCCACTCTCGGTGCGCGTTGGCTGGATCAATCCGTATCGCCGCTCCCATGCGCGCAACGTCACCGGGTTCACCCCGGTCAGGCGCGCCACTTCACGTATAGGGAAAAGATCCTCGCGCTCCAGCGCAACAGATTCCTGCGAAGCAGGGCGAACGTCTGTGATCACAGGCATTGGTGCGGACACGTCCTTGTTGGCAAAGTTGGATCCATTCTACTCCTGATGCCCCATGAAGGTTCAAGCGATCAAATGGAACGAAAGTCTCGGGTTCGTCACGGAAATAAGGAATAATCCTTGCTTGTCAAAAACGCAGCCCTCTACCCCGGCGCTGCGTCAGGCGAAGTTCTTACCCGGAGCGACGCACATGCAATACGGAGATACACAATGTCTACTTCCCCCGTCACGCTGATGGTCGCGCGTCGTGTCGCCAATGGCCGTTATCAGGATCTGATCGCCTGGTTGCGAGAAGGCGAACAACTGGCCACCGACTTCCCCGGTTATCTCGGCTCCGGCGTACTGGCTCCGCCTCCCGGCGACGATGAATTCCAGATCATTTTCCGCTTCGTCGACGAACAGACCCTGCACGCCTGGGAACATTCGGCATCGCGCACTGCATGGTTGGCCCGCGGCAGCGATCTGTTCGCCCACCCGACCGAACATCGGGTCAGCGGGATCGAAGGCTGGTTCGGAGCCGCCGGGCATCGCCCGCCGCGCTGGAAACAGGCCGTGGCGATCTGGCTCGCGTTCTTCCCGGTGTCGCTGCTGTTCAATTTCGTGCTGGGCCCGCTGCTCGCTGAAATGAGCCTGTTGCCGAGAGTCTTCATCAGCACGCTGTGCCTGACCCCGTTGATGGTCTATTTCTTCATTCCGCTGTCGACCCGCCTGCTGGCCGGCTGGCTCAACCCGGCGCCTGCACGCCCGCTGCCTGCCGCACCCTCCACGCAAAATCGCTGAAGCTGCCGCTCGCGTCGCTGTTATAGTTTTTGCTCTGACTTCGACGCGAGCCGTACATGACTTCTCCCACAGCTCCCATCCTCATCACCGGCGCCGGCCAGCGGGTCGGCCTGCATTGTGCGCAGCGTCTGCTGGAAGACGGCCATCGGGTCATCTTCACTTACCGCAGTGAACGGCCGGGTGTGAAGACCTTGCGGGATCTGGGCGCCCTAGGGTTGCACGCGGACTTTTCCAGCGAAGCTTCGATCCTCGCCTTCATCACCGAGCTGAAGTCACACACCGACAGCCTGCGCGCGATCGTGCACAACGCCTCGGAGTGGCTGGCGGAAACCGGTGACGGCGAAGCCGAAGCCTTCAGCCGGATGTTCAACATCCACATGCTGGCGCCGTACCTGATCAACCTGCATTGCGCGGAACTGCTGCAACGTTCGAGCCCTGCCGACATCATCCACATCAGCGATGACGTCACCCGCAAGGGCAGCAGCAAACACATCGGCTATTGCGCCAGCAAGGCCGGGCTCGACAGTCTCACGTTGTCCTTCGCTGCGCGCTACGCGCCGTCAATCAAGGTCAACGGCATTGCGCCGGCCCTGCTATTGTTCAATCCCGACGACGACGCGGCGTACCGTGCCAAGGCGCTGGCCAAGTCCGCGCTGGGCATCGAACCCGGCAGCGAAGTGATTTATCAGAGCGTGCGTTATCTGCTCGACAACCCGTATGTCACCGGCACGACCCTGACCGTCAACGGCGGGCGGCACGTCAAGTAATACGCCCCTGCGAGGATGCTCCATGACCCGTTCCCTGCCCGAGAATTACCGCGAGATCCTGATCGGTCTCGGTGAAAACCCTGACCGCGAAGGGCTGCTCGACACGCCGGTGCGGGCGGCCAAGGCCATGCAGTATCTGTGTCACGGCTACGAACAGAGCGTCGACGAGATCGTCAATGGCGCGCTGTTTGCCTCCGACAGCGACGAGATGATCATCGTCGCCGACATCGAGCTCTATTCGTTGTGCGAACATCACCTGCTGCCCTTCATCGGCAAGGCCCATGTGGCTTATATTCCGACGGGCAAGGTGCTGGGGCTGTCGAAGATCGCGCGGCTGGTGGATATGTTCGCCCGCCGCCTGCAGATCCAGGAAAACCTCACCCGCCAGATCGCCGAGGCGGTCCGGCAAGTCACCGATGCTGCCGGTGTCGCGGTGGTCATCGAAGCCCGGCACATGTGCATGATGATGCGCGGTGTCGAGAAACAGAATTCGACCATGAACACCTCGGTCATGCTCGGCGCCTTCCGCGAGTCGAGCAACACCCGTCAGGAGTTCCTGCAATTGATTGGACGGAGCAAGTAAATGCCACAACTTCAACCGGGAATGGCGCGCATCCGGGTCAAGGATCTGCGCCTGCGCACCTTTATCGGGATCAACGAGGACGAAATCCTCAACAAGCAGGATGTGCTGATCAACCTGACCATCCTGTACGCCGCACAGGAAGCGGTGCGTGACAACGACATCGACCACGCGCTGAACTACCGCACCATCACCAAGGCGATCATCGCCCACGTGGAGGGCAACCGTTTTGCCCTGCTCGAACGCCTGACCCAGGAGCTGCTGGATCTGGTAATGGCCAACGAATCGGTGCTGTACGCCGAAGTCGAAGTCGACAAGCCGCATGCCTTGCGATTTGCCGAGTCGGTGTCGATCACGCTCGCCGCCAGCCGCTGAACGTGTCTGGCGCTCCGGGCGTCAGACTTTTATCATCCGCGCCACGATTTGACTGCACAGAGCCCATCATGACCGAGCAACAACGCCTCGAACTCGAAGCCGCCGCCTTCCGCCGACTGGTTGCCCACCTGGACAGCCGCAAGGACGTGCAGAACATCGACCTGATGAACCTTGCCGGGTTCTGCCGCAACTGCCTGTCCAAGTGGTACAAGGCCGAGGCCGACGAGCGCCGGATCGAGGTCAGCCTCGACGATGCCCGTGAAGTGGTTTACGGCATGCCGTACGCCGAGTGGAAAGCCCAATATCAGCAAGAAGCCAGCGCCGAACAGCAAGCGGCGTTCGCCAAAGGAAAACCCCATGAGTGATCTGAACACCCTGCGCGCCAGCCTCAAGAGCGGCGAACACGTTTTTGCCGACACGCTGGCCTTCATCGCCGCCGGTTACGACTACCAGCCGCAGGCGTTCAACAACGGCGGCGTGGAAAACGCCGCCGGGCAGAACGAAGGTTCGTGCAAGACTCTGGGTCTGGCGTTGCTGGAAGGCTTGAGCGATGAAGAAGCGCTGCTGGCGTTCGGCGAGCACTACCGTTCGGTCGTGGCAACACCTGAAGGCAGCGATCACGGCAATATCCGTGCGCTGATCCAGCACGGTCTGGCGGGCGTGAAGTTCACCACCCAACCCCTGACCCGCCGCTAATTCTTCGCGTCAGATCGTTCCCACGCTCCGCGTGGGAATGCAGCCGGGGACGCTCCGCGTCCCAAGGACGCAGAGCGTCCAGATGAGGCATTCCCACGCAGAGCGTGGGAACGATCACCGTCGTGGTGGCTGTGAATAACGGGCATGAAAAAACCGGCCAATTGGCCGGTTTTTTCATGCCTGCGATCTTAGAACGAAGCGTTCTGCAAACCGTCCAGGTAACGCTCGGTGTCCAGTGCCGCCATGCAGCCGGCGCCGGCCGAGGTGATGGCCTGACGGTAAACGTGGTCGGCCACGTCACCGGCAGCGAAGATGCCTTCGACGCTGGTCGCAGTGGCGTTACCTTCACGGCCGCCCTGAACGACCAAGTAGCCGTCTTTCAATTCCAGCTGACCTTCGAACAGCGAGGTGTTCGGAGTGTGGCCAATCGCGATGAACACGCCGTCGACCTTGATTTCGTCGAAGCTGCCATCGTTGTTCTTCAGACGCGCACCGGTCACGCCCATGTTGTCACCCAGCACTTCGTCCAGGGTCGCGTTCAGCTTCAGCTCGATCTTGCCTTCGGCCACGCGGGCGTTGAGCTTGTCGATCAGGATCTTCTCGGCGCGGAAGGTTTCGCGACGGTGGATCAGGGTGACCTTGCTGGCGATGTTCGCCAGGTAAAGCGCTTCTTCCACAGCAGTGTTGCCGCCACCGACCACGGCCACCGGCTTGTTGCGATAGAAGAAACCGTCGCAGGTCGCGCAGGCCGAAACGCCTTTGCCCATGAACGCTTCTTCCGACGGCAGGCCCAGATAACGGGCGCTGGCGCCGGTGGCGATGATCAGCGCGTCGCAGGTGTAGGTGCCGCTGTCGCCGGTCAGGCTGTATGGCTTGGAAGCAAAGTCCACGGCGTTGATGTGATCGAAGACGATCTCGGTTTCAAAACGCTCGGCGTGCTCGCGCATGCGCTCCATCAGCACCGGGCCGGTCAGACCATGGACGTCGCCCGGCCAGTTGTCGACTTCGGTGGTGGTGGTCAGTTGACCGCCGGCCTGCATGCCGGTGATCAGCAGCGGCTTGAGGTTGGCGCGGGCAGCGTAGACGGCAGCGCTGTAACCGGCAGGGCCGGAACCGAGGATGATCACTCGCGAATGACGGACTTCAGACATGAACCTGCTCCTGTTGACCGGCCAAGTCACCTGGCCGGACGCCGGACTGCCGGCGGGAATAAAAAAGGACTGTGGATAACCTTGGGGAAGGCGTGAGCTCGACAGTCCTGTAAAAAGTTGGGTGCAGCGTATCGAGGGGGGCAAGATTAAGGAAATACGGTTTAACAATCCAGCTCATAGGTGGTCTCTATGCCGACACACTGACGAGATGGACGTCTTTGTTACAGTGAATGTCGATCCCGCCGCCGCGCTTTCACAGGTTCTGCAAAGTCGGTAAGGTCGGCGCGTTTTCCCTTGCTCGGAGCACCTTATGCCCGCCCCTGTTCTGTCCGGCCCGCAATACCTGCGCGAAGGCCTCAAACTGGTCTTGAGCCCGGGCTTGCGCCTGTTCGTGCTGCTGCCGCTGGCCATCAACCTGGTGCTGTTCGTCGGATTGATCTATCTGGCCGGCCACCAGTTCAGCCTGTGGGTCGACACGCTGATGCCGTCGCTGCCCGAATGGCTGAGCTTTCTCAGTTACATCCTGTGGCCACTGTTCGTGGTATTGGTGGCATTGATGGTGTTCTTCACCTTCACCATGCTGGCCAACGTGATCGCCGCACCGTTCAACGGTTTCCTCGCGGAAAAGGTTGAAGTGGTGGTGCGCGGCACCGACGACTTTCCGGCCTTCAGTTGGAGCGAACTGATCGCCATGATCCCGCGCACCCTGGCCCGGGAAATGCGCAAGCTCGGTTACTTCCTGCCCCGGGCGATCGGCCTGTTCATCCTCTCGTTCATCCCGGTGGTGAACATCGTCGCCGCGCCGCTGTGGCTGCTGTTCGGGGTGTGGATGATGGCGATCCAGTACATCGACTACCCGGCGGACAACCACAAGCTGGGCTGGAACGAAATGCTCGCCTGGTTGCGCCAGAAGCGCTGGCAGAGCATGAGCTTTGGCGGGATCGTCTATCTGGTGTTGCTGATTCCGGTGGTGAACATCCTGATGATGCCGGCCGCGGTGGCTGGCGCGACACTGTTCTGGGTGCGTGAGCGCGGGGCCGAGAATCTGGTGACGCAACGCTGAAGTCGCGTCACAAATCCATCATCCGAACGTCACAACCACGACATGGCCTCAGCCGACACTGAGGCCATGACGACAGCTCTACATATCACCCTCATCAGCGAAACCTTCCCACCAGAAATCAACGGCGTGGCCAATACCCTTGGCCGTTTGTGCGACGGTTTGCGCGCACGCGGGCATCGGGTGGAACTGGTGCGACCGCGTCAGGCTGACGACCCGCAGCGCACTGAAGACGACTCGTTGCTGCTGTGCCGGGGCTGGCCGTTGCCGGGTTATCCGGGGTTGCAATGGGGTCAGTCGTCGATGCACAAACTGTTGCGGCGCTGGACCCGCCAGCGCCCGGATGTGCTCTATATCGCCACCGAAGGTCCGCTCGGGCTGTCGGCATTGCGCGCGGCACGGCGTCTGGGGATTGCCGTGGTCAGCGGCTTTCACACCAACTTCCAGCAATACACCCACCAGTACGGGCTGGGATTGCTGACCCGTTTGCTCACCCATTACCTGCGCTGGTTTCACAACCGTTCGGCGCTAACGCTGGTGCCGAGCGTCAGCCAGCGCCTGGAACTGGAGCGTCGGCACTTCGAACGCCTGGCGCTGCTGTCGCGGGGTGTCGACAGTCAGTTGTTTCACCCGGCCAAACGCCTGAATGCCTTGCGTGAGCAATGGGGTCTCGGCGAGCAGGACATTGCGGTCATTCACGTAGGACGCCTGGCGCCGGAGAAGAACCTCGGCCTGCTCAAGCGCAGCTTCGAGAAACTGGCCAGCACTTATCCACAGCTAAAGTTGAAGCTGATCGTGGTCGGCGACGGGCCGCAACGAATGGCACTGGAAAATGAACTGCCCGAGGCAATTTTCTGCGGCTCGCAACGGGGCGAAGCGCTGGCGGCGCACTATGCCTCGGGGGATGTGTTTCTGTTTCCGAGCCTGACCGAAACCTTCGGCAACGTCGTGCTGGAAGCGCTGGCCTCGGGCCTCGGGGTGGTGGCTTACGATCAGGCTGCGGCGGCCCAGCATATTCGCCATGGCTACAACGGCGTGCTGGCGATGCCCGGGGATGAAGAGGCGTTCTGCGAGGCAGCGGCGTGGCTGCTGGAAGAAAACGAAAGGTTGCGCTGCGTGCGCCTGAACGCGCGCCAACACGCCAGCCGTCAGGGCTGGGCAGCCATCGTCGAACAATTTGAAAACCATTTGCTGGGGGCTTGCCGCGACCTGCGCGACAAGCCGCCCACGTCGATCAAACCAGCGTCATCAACGCCTCACGGCTGAACGGCAGAATGTCTTGCTCGCGGCCTTCGCGCACTTTCTGCGCCCAGTCCGGATCGACCAGCAGCGCACGCCCCACCGCCACCAGATCGAATTCGTCGTTGTTCAGACGCTCCAGCAGTTTTTCCAGACTGGCCGGTTGCGCGACTTTGTCAGTGTTGACCATGAACTGCAGGAACTCACCATCGAGGCCGACGCTACCGACGGTGATGGTCGGTTTGCCGGTCAGTTTGCGTGTCCAGCCAGCCAGGTTCAGGTCGGAACCGTCGAACTCCGGCTCCCAGAAACGCCGCGTCGAGCAGTGGAAAATGTCCACGCCGGCGTCGGACAACGGCTTGAGGAACTCGCCCAGGGCTTCGGCGGTTTGCACCAGACGCGCGGTGTAGTCCTGCTGTTTCCACTGCGAGAAACGGAAGATGATCGGGAAGCCTTCGCCAACAGCCGCGCGTACGGCCTGGATCAGCTCGATGGCGAAACGTGAACGGTTGGCCAGGCTGCCACCGTATTCGTCAGTGCGCTGGTTGCTGCCTTCCCAGAAGAACTGGTCGATCAGGTAACCGTGGGCGCCGTGGATTTCCACGCCGTCCATGCCGATGCTTTGGGCATCTTTGGCGGCTTGAGCGAACGCGGCGATTACATCCTGGATGTCCTGTTTGGTCATGCCGTGCACCACGACCTGACCGTCCTTGAGTTTTTCCGACGGGCCGTAACCCGGCACGCTCGCATCCGGCTCGGTGCCCAGACGGCGCACATTGCCGACGTGCCACAGCTGCGGAACGATCTTGCCGCCTTCGGCGTGTACCGCGTCGACGACTTTTTTCCAGCCGGCCAACGCCGCTTCACCGTAGAAGTGCGGCACGTTCGGATAACCGTTGGAAGCCTGGTGGCCGACGGTGGTGCCTTCGGTGATGATCAGGCCGACACCGGCCGCTGCGCGGCGACGGTAGTATTCGATCACTTTGGAATTGGGTACGCCGCCCGGGGAAAACGAACGGGTCATCGGCGCCATGACCACGCGGGTCGGCAGTTCGAAGGCACCGAGCTGGAACGGTTTGAACAGGGCTTGCACGGACATGGGAGGCTCCACGAAAAATTGATCGACGGACATGCGATTCATATGACGGCGATAATATGCGGAGTTCCAACGGTGTGATAGCACTATTGATCTGAATGATTAAGGGTCAAAAGGCAGGCGAAAAAAATCGCAGCTCGAGGGCTGCGATTTTGGTGCTTCAGCTAAGGGCTTTTTCAATCGCGGTAATCACCGAAGGATCATCCGGCGCCGTGCGTGGCGAGAACCGGGCCAATACCCGGCCGTCCTTTCCAAGCAGGAATTTCTCGAAATTCCAGGTGATGTCACCGGGAAACTCCGCGCCCTCGCCCGCCAGCAGACGGTACAGCTGATGACGGTCGTGGCCATTGACTTCGAGCTTTTTCGATAACGGAAAACTCACGCCATAGTTGAGGCTGCAGAATTCCTGGATCTCCTGCTCACTGCCCGGTTCCTGGCCGGCAAACTGGTTGCACGGCAGGCCCAGCACACTGAAGCCTTTGCCTTTGTATTGCTGATAAAGGTTTTCCAGCGCCGCGTACTGTGGGGTCAAGCCGCATTTGGAGGCGACGTTGACCACCAGCACGACTTGGCCCTTGAAGGGTGCCAGCGGTAGCTCCTGACCATCCAGGGCTGTCAACTTAAGGTCGTGAAAAGCACTCATGACGAACTCCAGATTCCCGTGTTCTACTCGAAACAGCCACTTGGCGAGGCCACCAAGGACAGCCGCGGACTAAAAAGGCGCCCTCGGGCGCCTCTCCAGTACTCGAAAGCTTAGCGCAGAAATCAGTGGTGATGGCCACCTTCGCCATGGACGTGACCATGAGCGATTTCTTCCTGGCTGGCGTCACGGATGGCAACGACCTTCACTTTGAAGTTCAGGCGCTGACCGGCCAGCGGATGGTTGCCGTCGACAGTGACGTCGTCGCCGTCCAGGTCACGAATGGTGACGATCTGCATCTGGCCGTCCGGCGCCGAAGCGTGGAACTGCATGCCGACTTCCAGCTCGTCAACGCCTTCGAACATGCTGCGGCTCAGGGTGCTGACCAGTTCAGCGGCGTATTCGCCGTAGGCATCTTCCGGCTCGACGGAAACTTCCAGATCGTTGCCGACTTCTTTACCTTCCAGGGCTTTTTCCAGGCCCGGGATGATGTTGCCTGCGCCATGCAGGTAGACCAGCGGAGCGCCGCCGGCGGAGCTGTCGATGACCTCACCAGCGTCGTTGGTCAGGGTATAGTCGATGGAGACAGCCTTATTGGCGGCGATCAGCATGGGGCGAGACCTTTTGCATAAGAATGAAGAACGGACAAGTCTAAACAAGGATTTGCCCGAAAGCGAACAGAACCCGGACAGACGGGATCGATTGGCGCCCGTGACCGTCACCGGATTCCATCAGGACGAGGACGGCCACTGGGTCGCCGAGCTGTCCTGCGGCCACACCCAGCACCTGCGCCACCTGCCGCCGTGGCAGTCCCGGGCCTGGGTCCTGGACGCCGCGCAACGTATTGAAAAAATAGGCCAACCCTTTGCTTGCGGTTGGTGCGCACAAGGCTCGGTTAGCGATAACCTTGGCGACTGAATTGCGGCAGATCGGCACACAGAGACGATCGCCATTGCCATGCACCCTTAGAGAATCCGCATGCAAACTTTTTTTATCGCGCCCACCGACTTTGGTGTGGGTCTGACCTCCATCAGCCTCGGGCTGGTGCGTACGCTGGAACGGGCCGGGCTGAAAGTCGGCTTCTTCAAACCGATTGCCCAGCCGCATCCGGGCGACACCGGCCCTGAGCGCTCCACCGAGCTGGTGGCCCGCACCCACGGCCTGAAACCGCCGCAGCCACTGGGCCTGGCCCATGTCGAGCGGATGCTCGGCGACGGTCAGCTCGACGAATTGCTTGAAGAAATCATCACCCTCTACCAGCAGGCCGCCATCGGCAAAGACGTGCTGGTCGTCGAAGGCATGGTACCGACCCGCAGCGCCAGCTACGCCGCGCGGGTCAACCTGCACCTGGCCAAGAGCCTGGATGCCGAGGTGATTCTGGTCTCGGCCCCGGAAAACGAAGTGCTGACCGAGCTGTCAGGCCGAGTCGAGTTGCAGGCGCAGTTGTTCGGCGGGCCGAAAGACCCGAAAGTCCTCGGCGTGATCCTCAACAAGGTCAAGACCGACGAAAGCATGGACGCCTTCGCCGCGCGACTGAAAGAGCATTCGCCCTTGCTGCGCACCGGTGATTTCCGTCTGCTCGGCTGCATTCCGTTCCAGCCCGAACTCAACGCCCCGCGCACCCGCGATGTGGCCGATCTGATGGGCGCCCAGGTGCTCAACGCCGGCGACTACGAAACCCGGCGCATGACCAAGACCATCATTTGCGCGCGCACCATGCGCAACACCGTCGATCTGCTCAAGCCCGGCGTGCTGGTGGTGACCCCCGGCGATCGCGACGACATCATCCTCGCGGTCAGCCTCGCAGCCATCAACGGTGTGCCGCTGGCCGGCCTGCTGCTGACCAGCGACACCCTGCCCGACCCACGCATCATGGACTTGTGCCGTGGCGCGTTGCAGGCTGGCTTGCCGGTGCTGTCGGTGAGCACCGGCTCCTACGACACGGCCAACCTGCTCAACGGCCTGAACAAGGAAATCCCCGTCGATGACCGCGAACGTGCGGAGATCATCACCGATTTCGTCGCCAGCCATCTGGATGCCAACTGGCTGCACCAGCGCTGCGGTACGCCACGGGAAATGCGCCTGTCGCCGGCGGTGTTCCGCTATCAATTGATTCAACGCGCCCAGGCCGCCAACAAACGCATCGTCCTGCCCGAAGGCAGCGAACCGCTCACCGTGCAAGCGGCGGCGATCTGTCAGGAACGCGGGATTGCCCGTTGCGTGCTGCTGGCCAAACCGGTGGACGTCGAAGCCGTCGCCCGTGCCCAGGGCATCACGCTGCCGCCGGGGCTGGAAATCCTCGATCCGGATCTGATCCGCGAGCGCTACGTCGAACCGATGGTCGCCCTGCGCAAGAGCAAAAGCCTCAATGCGCCAATGGCCGAGCAACAACTGGAAGACACCGTGGTGATCGGCACCATGATGCTGGCGCTGGATGAGGTCGACGGACTGGTCTCCGGCATCATCAACACCACCGCCAACACCATTCGCCCGGCGCTTCAACTGATCAAGACCGCGCCGGGCTGCACGCTGGTGTCGTCGGTGTTCTTCATGCTGTTCCCCGAGGAGGTGCTGGTCTACGGCGACTGCGTGATGAATCCGCACCCGAGCGCCAGCGAACTGGCCGAAATCGCCCTGCAAAGCGCCGACTCGGCCGCCGCGTTCGGCATCACCCCGCGCGTGGCGATGATCAGCTACTCCAGCGGCGAATCGGCCACCGGCGAGGAAGTCGAAAAGGTCCGCGAAGCCACCCTGCTCGCCCACGAACAACAGCACTCTTTGCTGATCGACGGCCCGTTGCAGTACGACGCCGCCGCCAACGAATCCGTGGCCCGGCAACTGGCACCGAACAGCCAGGTGGCCGGTCGCGCCACGGTGTTCGTGTTCCCCGACCTGAACACCGGCAACACCACCCACAAAGCCGTGCAGCGCAGTGCCGATTGCGTCAGCCTCGGCCCGATGCTGCAAGGCCTGCGCAAACCGGTGAACGATCTGCCGCGCGGCGCGCAGGTCGACGACATCGTCTACACCATCGCCCTGACCGCGATTCAGGCTGCCAACCGACCTCTGGATATCTGACCCGATGCTGGCTTTTCTCCCTGCCACCCTGCGCGGCGTGATCGCTGCGCTGCTGCTGGCGCTGAACACGATCCTGCTGTGCTCGTTCCTGTTTCTCGTGGCACTGATCAAAGTGCTGCCGTTCGACCTCGCACGCCGCGCCTCGCGCTGGCTGATGAGCCACACCCACGAAGCCTGGATCAGCAACAACAAAGGCTGGATGAACCTGGTCCGCCGCACCCGCTGGCACCTCAGCGGTCTGCAAGGCCTGGACTATCAACACTCGTACCTGATCACCAGCAACCACCAGAGCTGGGTCGATATTCTGGTGCTGCAATACGTGCTCAACCGACGCATTCAGCCGCTGAAGTTCTTTCTCAAGCAGGAACTGATCTGGGTCCCGGTGATCGGCCTCGCGTGGTGGACACTCGGCTTCCCGTTCATGAAGCGCTATTCGAAAGCCTATCTGGAGAAACACCCGGAAAAGAAAGGCAAAGACCTCGAAACCACCCGCAAGACCTGCGCGAAATTCCGCGACAACCCGGTGGGCATCTTCAACTTCGTCGAGGGCACACGCTTTACCGAAGGCAAACACGCGCAGCAGCAATCTCCGTTCAAACACCTGCTCAAGCCCAAGGCCGGCGGCATCGCATTCGTACTGGATGCGATGGGCGAACAGCTGGAATCGATCGTCAACGTGACCATTCACTACCCAGGCGGACGCCCTGGCTTCTGGGACCTGCTGTGCGGCAACGTCCGAGACGTAGTGGTGCACTTTGAAGAGCTGAAGATCCCGCCGCAGTTCATCGGCAGGAACTACGACCAGGACGGCGAGTACCGCCTGCAATTCCAGGGCTGGATCAATCAGCTGTGGCAAGACAAGGATGCGCTGCTTGCGCAGATGCACAGCGAGTATCCAACGAAGTAATCAGGTGTCTGTAATGCCCTCATCGCGGGCAAGCCCGCTCCCACAGTGGATTTTCAGCGCACACAAATATTGTGTAAGGCAGGAACCCTGTGGGAGCTGGCTTGCCAGCGATAGCAATATCAAAGGCAACAAAAAACCCGCAGACAATCACTTGTCTGCGGGTTTTCTTCTTTCATCTGACGCTTAAATCGCGCCACGCTTGCGCAGCAGATCCAGCACTTGCTTGACGCTTTCATCCAGCGACAACGATTGGGTATCGATCACCAGATCAGCATCCAGCGGTACGTCATACGGGAACGACTCACCCGGAATGTTATCGCCACCGGCAGCGTACAAACCTTGCGGATCACGCTCGGCGCAGACAGTCGGCGAGGCCTGGACATAGACTGTCAGTAGACGCTCCTTGCCGATCAGATCCCTGGCCTGTTCACGACCTTCGGCACTCGGCGCCACGAAAGCCGCAAGTGTCAGCAGACCGGCTTCGTTGAACTGACGCGCCACGTGTGCAGCACGACGCCAGTTCTCAGTGCGACCGGCGCGATCCTGCGGCAGGCCTTTGTTGAGGTCGTGACGCAGGTTCTGACCATCCAGCACGAACACCGCACGGCCCATATCGAACAGTTTGCGCTCGACGGCATAGGCCAGCGTGCTCTTGCCAGCGCCGGACAGGCCGCTGAACAGCACGGTGGCCGGTTGCTGGCCGAAACGCTGGGCGCGTTCTTCGGTCGCTACGTGGGCCAGTTTGCCGTGGTGCGTGGCCGTACCGTGGGTCACCGGCTGAGCGACGATCATGCCGGCGCCGACGGTGCCGTTGGTCAAACGGTCGATGACGATGAACGCGCCGGTGGTGCGATTGCTGTCGTAACCGTCGAGGGCGATCGGCGCGTCGAGCGCGATCTTCACCTTGCCGATTTCATTGAGCTGCAACGCGCTCGCCGGGCCTTCTTCGAGGGTGTTGACGTCAACCTTGTTGACGATGCTGGCGATGGAACCCGGCACGTAACTGGTAGCACGCTTGATGTCGTATTTCTTGCCCGGCAGCATCGGCTCTTCAGCCATCCACACCAGCATCGCTTCGAAGCTGTCGGTGACCGGCGGAACATTGTCGGCGTGGACCAGCAGGTCGCCACGGGAGATGTCGATCTCGTCTTCCATGGTCAGCGTTACCGCTTGGCCAGGACCTGCGTGTTCCAGTTCGCCCTCGAAGGTGACGATGGATTTCACGCGGCTGCTCTTGCCCGACGGCAGGACCACGACTTCGTCGCCCTTCTTGACGATGCCGCTGGCCAAAGTGCCGGCGAAACCGCGGAAGTTCAGGTTCGGACGGTTGACGTACTGCACCGGGAAACGCAGATCGGTGAAGTTGCGGTCACCCGCCACTTCCACGGTCTCGAGGATTTCCATCAGCGACTGGCCGGTGTACCACGGCGAGCGCTCGGACTTGTTCACCACGTTGTCGCCCTTGAGAGCGGACATCGGCACGAAGTGCATGCTCGTCGGCTTCATCTTCAAGCCTTCGGCGAACTTCAGGTAGTCGGCCTTGATCGACTCGAACACGCCCTGATCGAAACCCTTGAGGTCCATCTTGTTAATGGCGACGACGATGTGCTTGATGCCCAGCAACGAGGCAATGAAGCTGTGGCGACGGGTCTGGGTCTGCACGCCGTAACGGGCGTCGACCAGGATGATCGCCAGGTCACAGGTGGACGCACCGGTGGCCATGTTGCGGGTGTACTGCTCATGGCCGGGGGTGTCGGCGATGATGAATTTGCGCTTGGCGGTAGAGAAATAGCGGTAGGCGACATCGATGGTGATGCCCTGCTCGCGCTCGGCCTGCAGGCCGTCGACCAGCAATGCCAGGTCGATGTCGTCACCGGTGGTGCCGACTTTCTTCGAATCGCGGGTGATGGCTTCCAGGTGATCTTCGTAGATCATCTTCGAGTCGTGCAGCAGGCGCCCGATCAGGGTGCTCTTGCCGTCATCGACGTTACCGCAGGTCAAAAAGCGCAGCAGCTCTTTACGTTCGTGCTGGCCCAGGTAGGCGAGGATGTCCTCGCTGATCAAATCAGATGCGTGCGACATGACAGCCCCTTAGAAATAGCCTTGACGTTTCTTGTCTTCCATCGAGCCTGCGCCATCGTGGTCGATGACCCGGCCCTGGCGCTCGGAAGTTCGCGTCAGGAGCATTTCCTGAATGATGTCCGTCAGGCTTTCGGCCTCGGACTCCACCGCGCCCGTCAACGGGTAGCAGCCAAGGGTACGGAAACGCACTTTCTTTTTGACGATGCGCGCCTTGTCCTCGTCGGACAGGTGCTCGAGGATGCGCTCGTCGTCGATCATGATCAGCGTGCCGTTCTTCTCGATCACTTCGCGCTCTGCCGCGAAGTACAGCGGTACGATCGGGATGCCTTCGAGGTAGATGTACTGCCAGATGTCCAGCTCGGTCCAGTTCGACAGCGGGAACACACGAATGGATTCGCCCTTGTTGACCTTGCCGTTGTAGACGTTCCACAGCTCCGGGCGCTGGTTCTTCGGGTCCCAGCGGTGTTTGCTGTCGCGGAACGAGTAGACGCGCTCCTTGGCGCGGGACTTCTCTTCATCGCGACGGGCACCGCCGAAGGCTGCGTCGAAACCATGCTTGTCGAGTGCCTGCTTCAGGCCCTCGGTCTTCATGATGTCGGTGTGCTTGGCGCTGCCGTGGGTGAACGGGTTGATGTTCTGCGCCACGCCGTCGGGGTTGATGTGAGTGATGAGGTCCAGGCCAAGCTCTTCGACCATCTTGTCGCGGAACTTGTACATTTCCTGGAATTTCCAGCGGGTGTCGACGTGCATCACCGGAAACGGCAGTTTGCCCGGGAAGAACGCCTTGCGTGCCAGATGCAGCATCACGGCGGAGTCTTTACCGATGGAGTACAGCATTACCGGGTTGTCGAACTCGGCGGCCACCTCGCGGATGATGTGGATGCTTTCCGCCTCCAGCTGTTTCAGATGCGTCAGTTTGTCGACCATGGCTACTCACGAAAGCTTTCTTATGAACGGCCAGCGGGCCGTGTTCGAGCGGGGAATCCTAGCACAGCGACCTCTTCTAATCAGGACGCCGACTAGATCGAAAGGGTATATGAATATGCCTGCCCGTTCGGGCGCTCAGATCGGATTCGGGCAGTCGATAAAGATGTGTTCCAGAGCAAAGCGTTTCGCCAGATAGTCACCCAGCGCCTGCACGCCATAGCGTTCGGTGGCGTGATGGCCGGCGGCGATGAAGCTGATGTCGTTTTCCCGGGCGCTGTGGAATGTCTGCTCGGAAGCTTCACCGCTGAGGAACAGATCGACGCCGGCCGCGATCGCATTGTCGATGTAACCCTGGCCGCCGCCGGTACACCAGCCGACTCGACGGATCATCGCGCTGCCTTCGACCAGCAGCGGCTCGCGGCCCATGACTTCCTGCACTTTGCGGGCGAAGTCACGCGGGGTCATTGGCTCGCTCAGCGAACCGACCAGACCGACGATCTTCAGATTGTCCGGATCCAGCGGCCCTTCGACAGTGATGTCCAACTGACGGGCCAACTGCACGTTATTGCCGACGTCCGGGTGCAGATCCAGCGGCAGGTGATAACCGAGCAGACTGATATCGTGCTTGAGCAGCGTCTTCAGACGGCGCTGCTTCATGCCGGTGATGCACGGGTTTTCGCCCTTCCAGAAATAGCCGTGATGCACCAGCACCAGATCGGCTTCGGCCTCGACGGCGGCATCGAGCAACGCCTGGCTGGCGGTGACGCCGCTGACGATGCGCATCACCTGCGGACGGCCCTCGACCTGCAGGCCGTTGGGGCAATAATCGGCAATTTTCGCACTGCCGAGGTAACGGTCGGCTTCTTCGACCAGGGTGCTCAGGGCGACGGCCATGAAAGACTCCTAAATATCCCGTTCAGAGGCGCGCGCGGCCTCGTATAATGCGCGACATTATGGGCGGTCTGCCCCCGCCTGCAACTTTTCCAGGACGTGCTTAATGCTCAAGGCGCTGCGTTTTTTCGGCTGGCCGCTGTTGGCCGGTGTGCTTATCGCTCTGTTGATTATTCAGCGTTACCCGCAGTGGGTCGGGCTTCCGAGCCTCGACGTCAACCTGCAACAGGCCCCGCAGACCACCAGCGTGCAGCAGGGGCCAGTGTCCTACGCGGACGCGGTGACCATCGCTGCGCCGTCGGTGGTCAACCTCTACACCACCAAAGTCATCAACAAGCCGAGCCATCCGCTGTTCGAGGATCCGCAGTTCCGCCGCTTCTTCGGTGACAATTCGCCGAAGCAGAAGCGCATGGAATCAAGCCTCGGCTCCGGCGTGATCATGAGCCCGGAAGGCTACATCCTGACCAACAACCACGTCACCAGCGGCGCTGACCAGATCGTCGTGGCGCTCAAGGACGGTCGCGAAACCCTGGCCCGAGTGATCGGCAGCGATCCGGAAACCGACCTCGCCGTCCTGAAGATCGACCTGAAGAACCTGCCGGCGATCACCGTCGGACGCTCCGACAATATCCGCATTGGCGACGTCGCACTGGCGATCGGCAACCCGTTCGGGGTCGGCCAGACCGTGACCATGGGCATCATCAGCGCCACCGGCCGTAACCAGCTGGGCCTGAACAACTACGAAGATTTCATCCAGACCGACGCGGCGATCAACCCGGGCAACTCCGGTGGTGCGCTGGTCGACGCCAACGGCAACCTGACTGGCATCAACACTGCGATTTTCTCCAAGTCCGGGGGTTCACAAGGGATCGGTTTTGCGATCCCGGTGAAACTGGCGATGGAAGTGATGAAGTCGATCATCGAACACGGCCAGGTGATTCGCGGCTGGCTGGGCATTGAAGTGCAACCGCTGACCCAGGAGCTGGCCGAGTCGTTTGGCCTGTCCGGGCGTCCGGGAATTGTAGTGGCGGGGATTTTCCGCGATGGCCCGGCCCAGAAGGCCGGCCTGCAACTGGGTGACGTGATCCTGAGCATCGACGGCGAACCGGCCGGTGATGGCCGCAAGTCGATGAACCAGGTGGCGCGGATCAAGCCGACCGACAAGGTCACGATTCAGGTGATGCGCAACGGCAAGGAGATCAAGCTCACGGCTGAAATCGGTCTGCGCCCACCGCCGGCGCCGGTGAAGGAAAAAGAAGAGTAAGACTTTGTTCGCGTCACTGACGCGAATAACAGACATTCTCAACAGGCATGTTATATTGTTTCAATTAGAACATTGGAACAACATAACATGTCGTCTCGAAAAAAGGCCTCCCTCCTCGGCCTGACCCTTGGCCTGCTGGGCGATCCCGCGTTTGCCGATGAACCGCAAACGCTTGAACTCGACGCCATCAGCGTCATCTCCGATTACGAATCCCCTGCCGGCCCGGTCAAAGGCTATCGCGCTACCCGCTCGTCCAGCGCCACCAAAACCGACACCGCGATCCGCGATATTCCGCAGGCCATCAGCGTGGTGCCCGCCAGCGTGCTCAAGGATTTGGGCAGCACCAGCGTAGAACGCGCGCTGGATTTCGCCGGTGGCGTGTCGAAGCAAAACAACTTCGGCGGCCTGACGCTTTACGAATACAGCGTGCGCGGCTTCACCACCTCTGAGTTTTACCAGGACGGCTTCAGCGCCAACCGTGGTTATCCGAGCACACCGGACGCCGCCAACATCGAGCGCATCGAAGTGCTAAAAGGACCGGCCGCCAGCCTGTATGGCCGAGGTGATCCGGGCGGCACGGTAAACATCGTCACCAAAAAACCGCAGCCAGCGGCCTTCACCACCCTGCAAACCAGCGCCGGCAGTCGGGATCGCTATCGCACCGCGCTGGACGTCAACACGCCGCTGGATGATCAGGGCGATGTGCTGTCGCGAATCAATCTCGCGGTCGAGGACAACAACAGCTTTCGCGACCACGTCGACAGTAAACGTGTATTCGTTGCCCCCTCTCTCAGTTGGCAGTTGAACCCGGACACCAGCCTGCTGGTGGAGAGCGAATTCGTGCGTCATGGCTCGACCTTCGACCGCGGCATCGTTGCACCTAACAATAAATGGAGCGGCGTCTCGCGCTCGACATTCCTGGGTGAGCCGAACGACGGCAACATCGACAACCACAACAACAGACTGCAAGCCACGCTTGAGCACCACCTCAACGATGCCTGGAAACTGCGCCTGGCCAGCCATTACAAGGAGGGCAAACTCTGGGGTTTCGCCTCCGAAAACCGTCCCTTGAATGCCGATGGCCACACCGTCAACCGCCGCTATCGCGAACGCGATACCAACTGGCACGACAGCATCACCCAACTGGAACTGCGCGGTCTGTTCGACCTCGGCACCTGGCAGCACGAACTGCTGATCGGCAGCGAGTACGAGAACTTCCGCAAGAACGAGCGCGTCACCACCATCGCCGGCGGGCCTTACGCCATCGATATCTATAACCCGGTGTACGGCCAGCCCAAACCCAACGGCGCACGCTCCGGTACAGACTTCTTCGAACACGTCGAAAGCCATGCGCTGAACCTGCAGGATCAAATCGTCTTCAGCGAAAAACTGCGCGGGATGATCGGGGCGCGATTCGAGCACTTCGAGCAAACCATCGATGACCACAGCCGCAACACCACCAGCCGCCAGACCCACGACGCGCTCACCCAACGTGCCGGCCTGCTCTATCAACTGACACCGGACACCGGCCTGTTCGCCAACGCCTCGACCTCATTCAAACCGAACAACGGCCTCGATGCGGCTGGCAAATCCTTCGATCCGGAAGAAGGCGTGGGTTACGAAATCGGGATCAAGAACGAGCTGTTCGACGAACGTTTAAGCAGCACCCTCGCCTTCTTCCATATCGACAAGGAAAACGTCCTCGCCCTCGACCCGGGCACCGATACCAGCCGCGCCATGGGCAAGGCCCGCAGCCGGGGTTTCGATCTGCAGGTCACCGGGCAAGTCACCGACGCCGTCAGGGTGATCGGCGCTTTCGCCTGGATCGACGCCGAAGTGACCAAGGGGGATGCCGCGATCCCCGCCGGTAGCCGCATCCTCGGGGTCGCCAAACGCAGCGGCAGCGTGCTGGGTGTCTACGAGTTTCAGGACGGTCGCTTGCGCGGCTCGGATATCGGCGCGGCGTTCACTTACGTCGGTGACCGCTCAGGTGAGTCCGGCAGCGATTTCGAGCTGCCGGCCTATCACACCGTCGACCTGCTGGCCCATTACAAGGCCAGCGACACCGTCACTCTCGGCCTGAACCTGAACAACCTGTTCGACGAAAAGTACTACGAGCGCTCGTACAGCAGCTACTGGGTCAACCCCGGCGAGCCGCGCAATTTCACGGTCAGCCTGACATTCAACCTGTAAAAGGACGTCACCATGCATTACGGCAAACTCTTATTGATCATCGCTGCGCTGTTCGCTGGCCAAGCATCAGCGCATGGTCTGTGGACCGAACAACGACGCGGCAATATCGAAGTGATCTACGGCCACGGCGCAGAAGACAACGCTTTCAAAGCGCAGAAAATCAGCGGTGCATGGGCATATGACGTCAGCGGCAAGATGATCCCGGTCAACGTGCAACGCCTGACCGATCATGCGCGACTGCAACCGCTGAAGCCGCCGGCGGTAATGGCCGTGGCCCTGAACAACGGCATGTGGTCGCAAACCGCCGACAAGAAATGGATCAATGAGGGACGCAGCAAGGTACCGGGCGCCATCGAGTCGACCGAGACCCTCAAGTACAGCCTGGCGATTTATCAGCCGGGAGCGAAGCTGCCCAAACTCAATCAGATCAAATTGCTGATTTTGCCGGAGGTCGATCCTCTGACCGTCGGCCCAGGGAAATCATTGCCGGTGCGGGTGTTGCTGGATGGCAAACCGGCAGCGGGCGTGAAGTTGATCGGTGACTACCGCAGCGCGCCGAATACCTTGAGCACTGAAACCGACAAGGACGGCCGCGCTCAGGTGCTGGTGCGTAACGAGGGATTGAATGTGATTGCGGCGCAGGTGGAGGTGCCGGTGAAGGACAATGCAGAGGTGAGCAGTCGGGGGTTGTTCAGTTCGTTGACGTTCCTGGGCGAACCGCATCACGAATGAACCAACGCTGATCCCTGTGGGACGAAACCCACAGGGATCAGCGTCGTTTCAGAGTTCGCCCAGACCGTCGATCAACGCCTGATTCTGTTCCGGCGTGCCGATCGAGATCCGCAGGAACTGGGCAATCCGCTCCTGCTTGAAGTGGCGCACGATCACGCCCTGTTCACGCAGTTTGGCTGCCAGCCCCGCCGCATCGTGTTGCGGATGCCGGGCGAAGATGAAGTTCGCCGCTGACGGCAGCACTTCAAAGCCCTTGGCCTGCAACTGCGCAACCACCCATTCGCGACTCTCGATGACCAGTGCGCAGGTCTTGTCGAAGTATTCGCGATCCTCGAACGCCGCCGCCGCACCGACATTCGCCATGCGATCGATCGGGTAGGAATTGAAGCTGTTCTTGATCCGCTCCAGCGCCTCGATCAAATCCGGATGGCCGACCGCCAGACCGACCCGCAGGCCCGCCAGCGAACGGGACTTGGACAGGGTCTGGGTCACCAGCAGGTTCGGATAACGGTCCACCAGGCTGATCGCAGTTTCTCCGCCGAAGTCGATATAGGCCTCGTCGACCACCACCACCGAATCCGGGCTGGCCTTGAGGATCTGCTCGACCGCTTCCAGCGCCAGCAGGCAACCGGTCGGTGCGTTCGGGTTGGGAAAAATGATCCCGCCGTTCGGCTTGGCGTAGTTAGCCGGGTTGATCCGGAACTGGGCATCCAGCGGCACTGCATCGAACGTGATGCCGTAAAGGCCGCAGTAGACCGGATAGAAGCTGTAGCTGATGTCCGGGAACAGGATCGGCTGATTGTGTTGCAGCAGACCGTGGAAGATGTGCGCCAGCACTTCGTCCGAGCCGTTGCCGAGGAACACTTGATTGCTCTGTACGCCGTAGTACTTGGCGACGGCGTTTTTCAGCAGGTCGCTGTTCGGATCCGGGTACAGACGCAGGTTGTCGTTGAGTTCGGTCTGCATCGCCGCCAGGGCTTTTGGCGACGGACCGTAGGGGTTTTCGTTGGTGTTGAGTTTGACCAGACGGGTCAGCTTCGGCTGCTCGCCCGGCACGTAAGGCACCAGATCCTTGACGAACGGGCTCCAGAATTTACTCATGTTCAGTTCCCCTTCACTTCGTCTTTGATGCGGTATTCGGCGCTGCGCGCGTGGGCGCTCAGCGATTCGCCACGGGCCAGGATCGATGCAGTCTTGCCCAGCTCGGAAGCACCGGCCTCGGAGCAGAAGATGATCGACGAACGTTTCTGGAAGTCATACACGCCCAGCGGCGAGGAGAAACGCGCGGTGCCGGAGGTCGGCAGTACGTGGTTCGGGCCTGCACAGTAGTCGCCCAGCGCCTCGGAGGTGTGGCGGCCCATGAAGATCGCACCGGCGTGGCGGATCTGCGGCAGCCAGGCCTGCGGGTCGGCGACAGACAGTTCAAGGTGTTCCGGGGCGATGCGGTTGGCGACTTCGATGGCCTGGGCCATGTCGCGCACGTGAATAAGGGCGCCACGGCCGTTGATCGAGGTTTCGATGATGGTTGCGCGATCCATGGTCGGCAGCAATTTGTCGATGCTCGCGGCGACCTTGTCGAGGAACTCGGCGTCCGGGCTGACCAGAATCGCCTGGGCATCTTCGTCGTGCTCGGCCTGGGAGAACAGGTCCATGGCGATCCAGTCCGGATCGGTTTGACCATCGCACACCACGAGGATTTCAGACGGGCCGGCAATCATGTCGATGCCGACCTGACCGAACACGTGACGCTTGGCAGTGGCGACATAGATGTTGCCCGGACCAACGACCTTGTCTACCTGCGGCACGCTCTCGGTGCCATAGGCCAATGCGGCAACGGCTTGTGCACCACCGATGGTGAACACCCGGTCGACGCCGGCGATGCACGCCGCCGCCAGCACCAGTTCGTTGACCTCGCCACGCGGAGTCGGCACTACCATGACCACTTCGGTCACGCCAGCGACCTTGGCCGGAATCGCGTTCATCAATACAGAAGACGGGTAAGACGCCTTGCCGCCTGGAACATACAGACCGGCGCGATCCAGTGGCGTGACCTTCTGACCCAGCACGGTGCCGTCGGCTTCGGTGTAGCTCCAGGAGTCCTGCTTCTGTTTTTCGTGATAGCTGCGCACGCGGGCGGCGGCTTTTTCCAGCGCTTCGCGTTGTGGGACAGTGATGCGGGTCAGGGCCAGCTCCAGACGCTCGCGCGGCAGGATCAGGTCCGCCATCGAAGCGACTTCGAGGCCGTCAAATTTCTGGGTGAACTCGACCAGCGCCGCGTCACCGCGCTCGCGCACAGCCTTGATGATGTCCAGCACCCGCTGATTGACCGAGTCGTCAGACACACTTTCCCAGCTCAGCAGATGATCCAGATGATGCGCGAAATCCGGGTCAGCAGCGTTGAGTCGGCGAATTGCAGTCGGTGCGGTCATAGCGAGAGCCTCATAGGAATGGCAAAAACTCAGGCGCCCTAACTTAGCAGTCGTTTCCGCTTGGGCACCTGAGATTCTGGCTATGAGGCGGATAGACGGGCGCGACTTAACGTCGCGCAGGTACATCAGCCGCGGTGTCGAGACTCCACTGCCTTGCGCAGGGTGTCGATCAACGCCTGGATTCGGGCGTGTTGCATTTTCATCGAAGCTTTATTGACCACCAGACGCGAGCTGATCGTGGCGATCAGTTCCTGGGGTTCCAGGCCGTTGGCGCGCAGGGTGTTACCGGTGTCGACCACGTCGATGATCTTGTCGGCCAGGCCGATCAGTGGCGCCAGCTCCATCGAGCCATAGAGCTTGATGATGTCGACCTGACGGCCCTGCTCGGCGTAGTAACGCTTGGCGACATTGACGAATTTGGTGGCGACGCGCAGGCGGCCCTTGGGCTCGACCGCGCCGACCTTGCCGGCGGTCATCAGCTTGCACTGGGCAATCTGCAGATCCAGCGGCTCGTACAGGCCCTGGCCGGTGTATTCCATCAGCACGTCTTTACCGGCAACGCCGAGGTCGGCCGCGCCATGCTCGACATAGGTCGGCACGTCGGTGGCCCGCACGATCAACAGGCGAACGTCTTCCTGGGTCGTGGGGATGATCAGCTTGCGGCTCTTGTCCGGATTCTCGGTCGGCACGATGCCCGCTTCGGCGAGAAGCGGCAGGGTGTCGTCAAGGATGCGGCCCTTGGACAGTGCGATGGTCAACATGGGAAACGTCAGTCCTTATCAAGGTACTCATGTCCGGTCGCAATTGGCGCCGGACATACATCGAGGGCGTCACCCCCCCGATCAAAACGAATTCAACGGACACTTCCCTGTGTCCAGATGCAGCGACTAGCCCGGAACGCGACGGATCCTGGCGCCCAGCATCTGCAGTTTTTCCTCGATGCACTCGTAACCACGGTCGATGTGGTAGATGCGGTCGATCAGGGTATCGCCTTCGGCCATCAGGGCCGAGATCACCAGACTGGCCGAGGCCCGCAGGTCGGTTGCCATCACTGGCGCGCCCTTGAGGATTTCAGTACCGGTCACGATGGCAGTGTTACCTTCGACCTGGATCTTGGCGCCCATGCGGTGCAGTTCGTACACGTGCATGAAACGGTTTTCGAAGATCGTCTCGATCACGGCACCGGTGCCTTCGGCAATGGCGTTGAGCGAGATGAATTGCGCCTGCATGTCGGTCGGGAATGCCGGGTACGGCGCGGTGCGTACGTTGACTGCTTTCGGGCGCTTGCCGTGCATGTTCAACTCGATCCAGTCTTCGCCGCTGGTGATTTCGGCGCCCGCTTCACGCAGCTTTTCCAGAACCGCTTCGAGAATGGTCGGATCGGTGTCCTTGACCTTCACACGGCCACCGGTGACCGCAGCGGCTACCAGATAGGTGCCGGTCTCGATACGGTCAGGCATGACTTTGTAGAAAGTCGAACCCAGACGCTCGACGCCGTCGATGGTGATGGTGTCGGTGCCAGCACCGGAGACCTTGGCGCCCATGGCGTTGAGGAAGTTCGCCAGGTCGACCACTTCAGGCTCGCGGGCGGCGTTCTGCAACACGCTGCGGCCCTTGGCCAGAGCGGCAGCCATCATGATGTTCTCGGTACCGGTCACGCTGACGGTATCGAAGAAGAAGTGCGCACCGCGCAGACCACCTTCAGGGGCCTTGGCCTTGATGTAGCCACCTTCGACGTCGATGACCGCGCCCATGGCTTCCAGGCCACGGATGTGCAGGTCGACCGGACGCGAACCGATGGCGCAACCACCAGGCAGAGCGACTTCGGCTTCACCGAAACGCGAAACCATCGGGCCCAGCACCAGGATCGAGGCACGCATGGTTTTCACCAGTTCGTACGGGGCGATCAAGGTCTTGATGGTGCGCGGGTCGATTTCGACGCTGAGCTTCTCGTCGATCACAGGCTCGATGCCCATGCGACCGAACAGCTCGATCATGGTGGTGATGTCATGCAGGTGCGGCAGGTTGCCAACAGTCACCGGGCCATCGCACAGCAGGGTGGCGGCCAGGATCGGCAGGGCGGAGTTCTTCGCCCCGGAGATGCGGATCTCGCCATCAAGACGAGCGCCACCGGTAATAATCAATTTATCCATAAGAATCTCGACGCCCTAGGGCTCAGGTGCGCTCGGCCCAGGCCGCGCTGCTGAAAAATTTCATAGTGACCGCGTGGATGCTGCCATCGGCAATCCAAGGGTTCAAATGGGCATAGATGCTTTGCTGACGCTTGACCGGGCTCAACGCCGCCAGTTCATCACTAATCACGTTCAGCTGGAAGTTGCAGCCTTCGCCTTCAACTTCCACCTGCGTTCCTGGCAGCTTTCCTTCAAGGAAGCTCTTCACTTCTACGGCCTGCATGCTCAACCTCAATCGGCGCCCTGTGCGCACGGGTCGGACATCATACAAAAAAGCCCCGCGCCTGCGAACCCCGCTGCGCAGGACTCTGACGGGGGGCTTCTCTATTGATGCGGGTTCAGGGTTGCGCCAACAGCTCGGTCAGTTCGCTGACCTGAGCAATTTCGCGCATGTCTTCGGGCATCCCGCGAATGCTGACCGCCTTGCCGGCGGCCTTTGCGTCGCGAATGAAGCACAGCAGCAGCGACAGACCGACACTGCTGGACTTCTCCACCGCCGAGCAATCAATCACCAATGCCGGGGCATTGCACGATTTGATCAGCGCCCGGCCCTGCTCCCGCAGGTCAGGGCCGGTGCGGTAATCCAGCACACCGCTGAGCTGCAGCTGACTGGCTTCGTCCAGACGAATGGCCGACTCGGTCATTGGGCAGGTTTCTCGTTCTGCTCGGCCGACTGCTTGGCCTTGGCGACCTCCCCGGCCCAGCCGTTGATGGTCTTGTCCAGGTCGTTGCCATTGCGCTGCATCGCGTCGGCGAACTGGTCACGGAACAGCTTGCCGATGTTGATGCCGTTGATGATCACGTTGCGCAGCTTCCACTCGCCGTTGATCTTTTCCAGGGTGTACTGCACAGGATAGATCGCGCCGTTGTTGCCTTTGACGGTCATGCCGACGCTGGTGCGGTCGCCCGATTCATCCTTGGGCGCATCGACGGTGATGCCCTGGTTGTTGTACTCGAGCAAGGCGTTGCCGTAGAACTGGAACAGGCCGCGCTTGAAGTTTTCCTCGAAGGTCTTCATCTGCGCCGGAGTTGCCTTGCGCGAATACTTGACCGTCATGATGCTCTTGGAAATGCCTTCGGCATCTACCACAGGACCGACGATGGTGTTCAGCGCCGTGTAGAAATCCTGCGGATCCTGCTTGTACTTCTCTTTATTGGCCGACAGATCGGCGAGCATCCGGTTTGTAGTGTCCTGAACCAGATCGTGCGCCGACTGTGCCGCCACGGCGTTAGCCACCAGCGGCAGCGTCGCAAGCAACACCAACAGGCCACGTCGCAAGGTAGAGATCATTCAAAAGCTCCTCATTTGGCGTCTTTGCTAACGGTATTGAGCAGGAATTTACCGATCAGGTCTTCCAGTACCAGAGACGACTGCGTGTCGTGGATGGTTCCACCATCCTTCAGGCGGGTGTCTTCGCCGCCCACGCTGATACCAATGTATTTCTCGCCCAGCAGACCCGCTGTCAGGATAGATGCTGTGGAGTCGGTCGGCAGATTGTCGACGCTTTTATCCACTTGCAGGGTCACCCGACCGGTAAAGCTGTCGCGATCCAGATCGATCGCGGTGACCTTGCCGATGGTCACACCCGCCATGGTCACTTTGGCTCTGACCGTCAGGCCGGCGATATTGTCGAAATAGGCGTAAAGCTTGTAGGTATCGGTGGTCGAAGTCGGAGACAGGCCACTGACCCGCAGGGCCAGCAGCAACAAGGCCAGGATCCCTGCCAGCAGGAACAGGCCGACACCGATTTCCAGGGTGCGGTTTTGCATCAGAAATCTCCAAACATCAAAGCGGTCAGAATAAAGTCCAGGCCGAGGACTGCCAGCGAGGCGTAAACCACGGTCTTGGTAGTGGCACGGCTGATCCCCTCGGAAGTGGGTTCGCAGTCATAGCCTTGAAATACGGCGATCCAGGTGACGACAAAAGCGAATACTGCACTTTTGATGATGCCGTTGAGCACATCGTCACCGAAGCTCACGCTGTTCTGCATGTTTGACCAGTAGGAACCTTCGTAGACGCCCAACCAGTCGACAGCGACCCATGAACCGCCCCAGATGCCGACCACGCTGAAGATCATCGCCAGCACCGGCAGGGAAATGAAGCCGGCCCACAGACGCGGAGCGATGATGTATTTGAGCGGGTCGACCCCGATCATTTCCAGGCTGGACAGCTGCTCGGTGGATTTCATGTTGCCGATTTCCGCCGTCAGCGCCGAACCGGCGCGACCGGCGAACAACAGCGCGGTCACCACCGGCCCCAGCTCGCGCAACAGGGTCAGCGCGACCATCTGGCCGACGGCCTGCTCCGAGCCGTAACTCGACAGGATGTTGAAGCCCTGCAGCGCCAGCACCATGCCGATGAAGATCCCGGACACCACAATGATCACCAGCGACATCACGCCGACCGAATGCAGCTGTTTGACCAGCAGGCCGAAACCGCCGCCGATGCCGCCACGCCCGAGCAAGGCATGAAACAGGAACAGGGTCGAACGCCCGAACACTGCAACGCTGTCGATTCCGGCGAGGCCGAAACGACGCACACGCTCCATTAATGTAATTCTGCGCATCAGCGGCGCTTCCCCAGAAGATCTGCGCGGTAATCCGGCGCTGGAAAGTGATACGGCACCGGGCCGTCGGGTTCACCGGTCATGAACTGACGGATACGCGGATCGTCCGAGCTCATCAGTTCGTCCGGCGTGCCCTGCCCCAATACCTGGCCATCGCCGACCACATAGATGTAGTCGGCGATGCTCGCGGTTTCGGCGAGGTCGTGGGACACCACGATGCTGGTGATTCCCAGGGCATCGTTGAGCAGACGGATCAGGCGAACCAGCACGCCCATGGCGATCGGATCCTGGCCGACGAACGGTTCGTCGTACATGAGGATCTGCGGATCCAGGGCAATCGCCCGGGCCAGGGCAACACGACGCTTCATCCCGCCGGACAGCTCGTCAGGCATCAGCTCGATCGCACCGCGCAGTCCTACCGCCTGCAACTTGAGCAGCACGATGTCGCGGATCATCTCGTCCGGCAGTTCGGTATGAACGCGCAGCGGAAAGGCGACGTTCTCGAATACATCGAGATCGGTGAACAGCGCACCGCTCTGAAACAGCACGCCCATGTGCTTGCGCGCATCGAACAGATCGCTGCGCGACAGCTTCGGCAGGTTCTGGCCGTTGACCCAGACCTCGCCTTTGGATGGCCGCAACTGGGCGCCCATCAGGCGCAACAGCGTGGTCTTGCCACACCCGGAAGGCCCCATGATGCCGGTGACCTTGCCGCGCGGGATGCGGATATCGACGTTATTGAAAATGCTCCGCGCACCGCGCTTGAAGGAGACTCCCTTCAGCTCGACCGCGTAGGCGTTATCGGCACTCATCTAAACTCCTTGCGATGCAGCCTCTCACTCGGACGCCTGGCTTTCTTGAGAAAGCCCCTACATCCCGGGCAGGCCGAACTGGCGGCGAACTATATCACTGCAAAGGGCAAGCGCCCAAGGCCTGCACCGGCCCGGATTCTGCGAGTTGAAGGGCTCGAAGCCTTATTTGCAGAGTTTTGGTAACGAGGAATGACAAAGCGCGACGAACTTGCGTGAGGCTTTTCAACATAACCGCTATAATCGCCGCCTTTTCATCGGGCTATACGATTTCTGACATGAGCCAAACCAGCGACCTGATTCAATCGGCACAACGCACCATCCGCCTCGAAGTGGAAGCCATACAAGGCTTGCTGCCCCATATCGACGCCGATTTCGTACGCGCTTGCGAGATGATTCTGGCCAGCAAAGGCCGTGTTGTCGTGGTCGGCATGGGCAAGTCCGGGCACATCGGCAACAAGATTGCCGCCACCCTGGCCAGCACCGGCACCCCGGCGTTTTTCGTGCACCCGGCCGAAGCCAGCCATGGCGACATGGGCATGATCACTCGTGACGATGTGATTCTGGCCCTGTCGAACTCCGGTTCCACCAACGAAATCGTCACCCTGCTGCCACTGATCAAGCGCCTGGGCATCCAGTTGATCAGCGTCACCGGCAACCCGCAATCGCCACTGGCCAAGGCCGCCCAGGTCAATCTCAACGTTCACGTAGAACATGAGGCTTGTCCGCTCAACCTCGCGCCAACCTCTTCGACCACCGCGGCACTGGTCATGGGCGACGCCCTGGCCGTGGCACTGCTGGAAGCGCGCGGCTTCACCGCTGAAGACTTTGCCTTTTCCCACCCCGGCGGCGCACTGGGCCGACGCCTGCTGCTGAAAGTGGAAAATGTCATGCACGCCGGGCAGGACCTGCCTCAGGTTCAACGAGGCACGCTGCTCAAGGACGCGCTGATGGAAATGACCCGCAAGGGTCTGGGCATGACTGTGATTCTTGAAGCAGACGGCAAATTGGCCGGGATCTTCACGGACGGCGACCTGCGCCGCACTCTGGATCGCAGCATTGATATCCACAGCGCCACCATCGACCAGGTGATGACCGTTCACGGCAAGACCGCCCGTGCCGAGATGCTCGCCGCCGAAGCCCTGAAAATCATGGAAGACCACCGAATCAACGCGCTGGTTGTCGTGGATGAAGAGGATCGCCCGATCGGCGCCTTCAACCTCTCCGATCTGCTGCGCGCAGGAGTGATGTAAATGAGCACCGATCTGCTGCAACGCGGCAAAGCCATCAAACTGGCGGTTTTCGACGTCGACGGTGTTCTCACCGACGGGCGACTGTACTTCCTTGAAGATGGCAGCGAGTTCAAGACTTTCAACACGCTCGATGGCCAGGGCATCAAAATGCTGATGAACGCCGGCGTACAGACCGCCATCATCAGCGGTCGCAAGACTCCGGTGGTCGAGCGTCGGGCAAGGAACCTGGGCATCCCGCACCTGTTTCAGGGTCGCGAAGACAAACTGGTGGTTCTCGACGGTCTTCTGGAGCAACTGGGCCTAAGCTATGAACAAGTGGCTTACCTCGGCGACGATTTGCCCGACCTGCCCGTGATCCGCCGCGTAGGGCTGGGCATGGCCGTGGCCAACGCCGCCCCTTTTGTTCGCGAACACGCACATGGCGTCACCCAGGCCCGTGGCGGCGAAGGTGCCGCCCGCGAATTCTGCGAACTGATCCTGCGCGCCCAAGGCAGCCTCGACGCCGCCAACAATGCGTACCTGTGAGTCCAACCATGTTTAGCAAAAAGTTTCGCAACATCTTGTTGTTCGGTTGTATCGCAGCGATATTCGGCGCTGTCGGCTACTGGAACATCAGCCCGGAACGTTTCCTCGACAAACCGCCGGTTTCGGCAGAGGAAAGCCCGATCGACTGGTATGCAACCAACACGCACACGATCCAGTACCTCGAAGACGGCAAAGTGCAGTACGAAATGACGTCCGACAAGGCCGAGCACGTCAAGGCGACCGACATTACACTGGTCACCAAACCCGATCTGAACATGTTCCGTGGCACCGATTTTCCATGGCACGTGACCAGTGAACGCGGCGAAGTGAACTCCGGTGGCACCGAGGTCGAGCTGATCGACTCCGTTCGGGTCAAGCGCACCGACGAAAAGAACCGCGACACGCTGATTACCAGCACACGCATGACGGTGTTCCCTCAGCAGCAATATGCGCAGACCCAGCAACCCGTTAGAATCGACGGCGCTGGCGGTGTATCGACTGGCGTAGGAATGAAAGCGTATTTGAAGGAAAGCAGGATACACCTGCTATCGAACGTAAGAGGACAGTATGAGGCTCGTTAAAACCCTCCCTATTTTGCTCGGTCTGGGCGCAGCACTGGGAAGCGTGAGCGCCTGGGCTCTGCCGAACGATCAAGAGCAGCCAATCCGCATTCAGGCCGACGATGCCCAGCTGGACGACAAGAACGGCGTTGCCACTTATAAAGGCGACGTGATCATCACCCAGGGTTCGATGATCGTCAAAGGCAACACCGTGACCATGACCCGTGCGCCTAACGGTGACATCGATGTCGTGACTTCGGTGGGCAACCTCGCCTACTTCGAACAGTTGCAGACTGCCGGTGACACCAAGCCCGTCCAGGGCTGGGGCGTGACCATTCAGTACCACGCACAGCAAAACCGCGTCGTACTGATCGACAAGGCAAAAGTCGTCGACAAGGACAACAACACCACTCAGGGCGAGAAAATCGTCTATGACACGGTGAAAAAACTGGCCAGCGCCGGTCGAGCCACTGGCAGCAAGGTCACCGAAGCGCGTCCGCGCATCGACATGGTGATCCAGCCGAAGAAGAAAACCGACGAGAAAACCCAGTAATGGCAACTCTGAAAGCTCAGCACCTGGCCAAGGCCTATAAAAGCCGCCAGGTCGTGCGCGACGTCAGCCTTTCGATCGACAGCGGTCAGATCGTCGGCCTGCTCGGCCCGAACGGCGCCGGCAAGACCACGTGCTTCTACATGATCGTCGGCCTGGTTCAGGCCGATCAGGGTCGCGTACTGATCGACGACCTCGACGTCAGCCACCAGCCGATGCACGGTCGCGCCAAGGCCGGTATCGGCTATCTGCCGCAAGAAGCGTCGATCTTCCGCAAACTGTCGGTAGCCGACAACATCATGGCCATCCTGGAAACCCGTCAGGAGCTCGACAAGGCCGGTCGTCGCAAGGAGCTGGAAAGCCTGCTGCAGGAATTCCACATCAGCCACATTCGCGACAACCTCGGCATGAGCCTGTCCGGTGGCGAACGCCGCCGCGTGGAGATCGCCCGCGCACTGGCTACGGCACCGAAGTTCATCCTGCTCGACGAACCGTTCGCCGGTGTCGACCCGATCTCGGTCGGCGACATCAAGCAGATCATCCACCACCTCAAGGCCAAGGGTATCGGTGTATTGATCACCGACCACAACGTCCGTGAGACGCTGGATATCTGCGAAACCGCCTACATCGTCAATGACGGCCAGTTGATCGCCGAAGGCGACTCCGCGACCATCCTCGCCAATGATCTGGTCAAGGAAGTGTATCTGGGTCACGAGTTCCGCCTGTAAGCGTGACAGCATTCGACCTGCCGTCCGGATGCTGTAACGTTGAAGCGCATTTTTTCTACGCTTTTATTGTTACAGCGCTCTAGGCAAACACGACAGTTTCAGGCATATAATTTGCTTAAGTTTGGCGCTTCGGCGCCCTGTAGTGGATGGCGCATAGCGCCGGCGAATAAGGTGTTAAGCCCCTGCCATGAAACCATCGCTAGTCTTGAGAATGGGCCAGCAGCTGACGATGACACCGCAGCTGCAACAGGCCATCCGTCTGCTCCAATTGTCGACCCTGGATCTGCAACAGGAAATCCAGGAGGCGCTGGAATCCAATCCGATGCTCGAACGCCAGGAAGACGGCGACGACTTCGACAACTCCGATCCCATGGCCGACAACGCCGAACAGAAGCCCAACACCGAGATCCAGGAACCTACCTATCAGGAGGCCGCGCCGACAGTCGACAACCTCGAAGACGGCGAATGGAACGAGCGAATCCCCAACGAACTGCCGGTAGACACCGCCTGGGAAGACGTCTACCAGACCAGCGCCAGCAGCCTGCCGAGCAGCGACGATGACGAGTGGGACTTCACCACCCGCACCTCCGCCGGCGAGAGCCTGCAAAGCCATCTGTTGTGGCAGTTGAACCTGGCACCGATGTCCGACACCGATCGCCTGATCGCTGTGACCCTGATCGATTGCATCAACAATCAGGGCTACCTGGACGAAACCCTCGAAGAAATCCTCGACGCCTTTGATCCTGAGCTCGACATCGAGCTGGACGAGATCGAAGCCGTCCTGCACCGCATCCAGCAATTCGAACCGGCCGGCATCGGTGCACGCAACCTGGGCGAATGCCTGCTGCTGCAATTGCGCCAGCTGTCGGCCAAGACCCCTTGGCTGGCAGAGGCCAAGCGTCTGGTCACCGATTACATCGACCTGCTCGGCAGCCGCGACTACAGCCAGCTGATGCGCCGCATGAAACTCAAGGAAGACGAACTGCGCCAGGTCATCGAACTGGTGCAGAGCCTCAACCCGCGCCCCGGTTCGCAGATCGAGTCCACCGAAGCCGAATACGTGGTACCTGACGTCATCGTGCGCAAGGACAACGAGCGCTGGCTGGTCGAACTGAACCAGGAGTCGGTGCCGCGCCTTCGGGTCAATGCCCAGTACGCCGGTTTCGTGCGGCGCGCCGATACCAGTGCCGACAACACCTTCATGCGCAATCAGTTGCAGGAAGCCCGCTGGTTCATCAAGAGCCTGCAGAGCCGCAACGAAACCCTGATGAAAGTGGCCACCCAGATCGTCGAACATCAGCGCGGCTTTCTGGAGTACGGCGACGAAGCGATGAAGCCGCTGGTCCTGCATGACATCGCTGAAGCGGTGGGCATGCACGAGTCGACGATTTCCCGCGTGACCACGCAAAAGTTCATGCATACCCCGCGAGGCATATATGAGCTGAAATACTTTTTCTCCAGCCATGTGAGCACCTCAGAAGGCGGTGAATGCTCGTCCACGGCGATCCGCGCGATCATCAAGAAACTGGTTGCCGCGGAAAATCAGAAAAAGCCGTTGAGTGACAGCAAGATCGCTGGTTTACTGGAGGCACAAGGCATTCAGGTGGCTCGCCGCACCGTCGCCAAGTACCGCGAATCCCTCGGGATCGCGCCTTCGAGCGAACGCAAGCGGTTGATGTAAGCCACGTTACAGCGTTCCAGTGGCAGGCTTTTCGGCCTGCCGCTTTATGCACTGGCAACGAAGGAGAAGCTGTATGCAAGTCAACATCAGTGGACACCAACTGGAAGTTACCCAGCCTCTGCGCGAGTACATCGAGCTCAAGCTCAAGAAGCTCGAAGGGCATTTCGACAAGATCACCAACGTACAGGTCACGATGTGCGTCGAAAAGCTGAAGCAGAAAATCGAAGCCACGCTGCATATTCCCGGCAATGAGGTCGTCGCAAACGCGGAACATACCGATATGTACGCTGCGATCGACGCGTTGACCGACAAGCTTGATAAACAACTCAAAAAGCATAAGGAAAAGACCCAGAGCCTGCTCCAGGGCGCTACCGGTCGATAACCCCCACCCCCATGATCCGACTTGAAAGTATCCTGACCCCCGGCCGTTCCCTGGTGAACGTGCCGGGCGGCAGTAAAAAGAAAGCCCTCGAACAAATTGCCAACCTGATCGCCCGGGAAGTCCCGGATCTGGAGATGCAAGATGTCTTCGAGGCATTGATTGCCCGTGAAAAACTGGGTTCAACTGGTTTTGGCAACGGCATCGCCATTCCTCACTGCCGCCTCAAGGGCTGCGAAGCGCCGATCAGTGCGCTGATGCACCTTGATGCCCCTATCGATTTCGACGCAATCGACGGCGCGCCTGTGGATCTGCTGTTCGTCCTTCTGGTGCCGCAAGCTGCCACCGATGCGCACCTGGAGCTTTTACGCCAGATCGCCAGCATGCTCGACCGCAAGGACGTGCGCGACAGACTGCGCAGCGCGCCAAGCAACGAAGCCCTGTACCAGGTTGTACTGGAAGAGCAGAACAGGCCGTAATCATGCGCTTGATCATTGTCAGCGGCCGTTCCGGCTCGGGTAAAAGTACTGCCCTGGATGTCCTTGAGGACAACGGTTACTACTGCATTGATAACCTGCCGGCCGGCCTGCTGCCGGAGCTGGCCGAACGTGCCCTGATTCACACCGAACTGGCGCAGCCACTGGTGGCGGTATCGATCGACGCACGCAATCTGCCGAGCCATCTGAGCCGATTTCCGGAATTGCTCGAGGACGTACGCGCCAAGCATATTCAATGCGATGTCCTGTATCTGGATGCCGACGAAGAAACCCTGCTCAAGCGTTTCTCCGAAACTCGCCGCCGCCACCCGCTGAGCAACGCCAATCGTTCGCTGGCAGAAGCCATTCAGGATGAAAGCGCCCTGCTCGGCCCGATTGCCGATCTCGCCGATCTGAAGATCAACACCACCCATCTCAACCTGTACCAGCTACGCGACACCATCAAATTGCGCCTGTTGAACCAGCCGGAGCCGGGCACGGCGTTTCTGGTGGAGTCGTTCGGTTTCAAACGCGGCATGCCGGTGGATGCGGATCTGGTGTTCGATGTACGCTGCCTGCCGAACCCGTACTGGAAGCCGGAACTGCGTGCGCAATCCGGTCTCGATCAGCCGGTCGCCGAGTATCTGGCCGCGCAGCCCGAGGTCGAGGAGATGTACCAGGATATTTACACGTACCTGCACAAATGGCTGCCGCGCTTCGCCGCGAGCAACCGCGCTTACGTCACCATTGCCATCGGCTGCACCGGCGGGCATCACCGTTCCGTTTACCTGACCGAACGTCTGGGCCAGGCGCTGCAGAAGACCCTGAAGAACGTCCAGGTCCGCCACCGCGACCTCAGCTAAAGGATTCACACCGCGATGCCTGCTCGGGAAATAGAAATCATCAATAAACTGGGCCTGCACGCCCGCGCATCGGCAAAATTCGTCGGCGTGGCGGGCCAGTTTCCCGATTGCACGATCAGAGTCGGCCGTACCCCGGAAACCACGGTTGACGGTAAAAGCATCATGGCGATGATGATGCTCGCTGCGGGCAAGGGCACCAAAATCCACTTGAGTACCGAAGGCCACCAGGAACAGGAAGCCATGGATGCGCTGGTTGCGTTGATCAACAACTACTTCGATGAAGGTGGCTGAAAAAGCTTGAAGCGAGGGAGCCAGCTCCCTCCTGCGTTTCAGCCCAATGCCGTGTCCATCACCATCATCAGACAGAATCCGGTCAACAAGCCCAGGCTTGCCAGCTTCTCATGACCATTGCGTCGCGACTCCGGAATGACCTCGTGAGTCACCACCAGCAGCATGGCACCCGCCGCCAACGCCAAGCCCAAGGGCAGCAATAACTCGGCAAGACTGACCAGCCAGGCACAGAGCAGCGCGAACACCGGCTCGACCAGACCTGACGCTGCGCCAATCAAGAATGCCTTGACCCGCGACATCCCGGCACCGGCCAGTACCAGTGCAATCACCAGCCCTTCCGGCACATCCTGCAAGGCAATGCCCATGGCCAGACTGTCTGCGTCCGGCACTCCACCACCCGCCGAGACACCGACCGCCATGCCTTCCGGGATGTTATGGGCAATGATGGCGAACACGAACAACCAGATCCGCGGCGGAATCACCGGATGCTCGACAGTGCCGATGAGCATTTCCGGCGATGCGCCCGACACCCGGCGATCAACCAGATAAAGGCCAAACGCCCCGAGCATGATGCCGAAACAGATCAGGCCGCTGGCGCCCCAAGGGCTCAACCCCAGACCTTCGGCGGCGGCGATTCCCGGCACGATCAGCGAAAACGCGGTCGCGGCCAGCATCACACCGGCGCCAAAACCCAGCAGCGTATCGCCCAGCGCCTGGGGCATGTTGCGGATCACCAGCACCGGAACCGCTCCAAGTGCGGTGCCGAGGGCGCAAATCGCGCCGCCCTGCAATGCCCGCGACAGCCTAGGTTCCAGATTCAGCCATTCCAGTCCGTGAGCGACCAGCAGGGTCATGCCCGCCAACAGCAACAGCGAACCGATTGCGTAACGAAACATACGCCCACTTCCGATCGCCAGTGTCTCAGTGCCCATAGTCAGCCTTGAATTGTTTTTATAGAAGACTTAAACCAGCGCGGCCTGATAGCGCGCAGCGACTTGCGGCCAGTTGATCACGTTGTAGAACGCGCTGATGTATTCCGGCCGACGGTTCTGATATCGCAGGTAGTAAGCGTGCTCCCACACGTCGAGGCCGAGAATCGGCGTGTTGCCGTTCATCAGCGGACTGTCCTGGTTTCCGCTGCTTTCCACCACCAGTTGCTTGTCCGGGGTGACGCTGAGCCACGCCCAACCACTGCCGAAGCGGGTCAGCGCGGCCTTGGTGAAGGCTTCCTTGAAGCTGTCGAGCCCGCCCAGTTGCTCATCGATCGCCTTGGCCAGCGCACCGTCCGGTTTGCCACCGCCGTTGGGCACCATCACTTCCCAGAACAGCGAATGGTTGGCGTGACCGCCGCCCTGATTGATCACCGCCGCACGAAGTTTTTCCGGCAGTTGCTGGACACTGGCGACCAGTTTTTCCACCGGCCACTCCGCAAACTCGGTGCCCTCGACCGCGGCGTTCAGATTGTTGATGTAAGTCTGATGATGCTTGGTGTAGTGAATCTCCATGGTTTGCGCATCGATGTGCGGTTCCAGTGCGTCGTAGGCGTAAGGCAAAGCTGGCAGGGTAAAAGCCATTTCAGTGGACTCCATGGTGATGTGGGGCAGGCGCGCGCCGCGCATTGCCGGTATCCGGATGCAGCAAACGCTGGGTGCGCGGGTATTCGCCGTGTTCGCTGATGAAATTGAGCAGCTCGACGTAGGTCTTGCTGCTCTGGCGCAGCGCCGCTTCACGCAGCGCCGGGCGCAGGCGCTCGTCCTGCATGGTCTGCAACAGCCGTTGATGGATCGCGCACAGGTATTCGGCGCTCTCCTCCGGCTGATTCAGCCGCAGGTGCAAATCCGCCAGGTTGTGGTGGGAGATGACGCAGGCCGCCACCGCTTCGTCGGCATCGGCCCAGCGCTCGAACAACACCTGGGCCAACGCCAAGGCTTGCAGGTAGGCCTCGCAGGCGTCGATCAGCTCGCCCAGCATGAAGCAGCGATTGGCCCGTTCGATCGTGCGTTTCCAGTGCTCCATGGTGAACCTCCAAAGCGGTTGCGGTGCTTACACGCCGCCAGCGGTAAGTTTCTCGGGATTGAGCAACGCTTCCAGCTGGCTGCGCGACAGGTCGGTGTGCTCCAGCGCGACGTCGATCACCGGACGGCCCTGTTTGTAGGCCTGCTTGGCGATTTCGGCAGCTTTCTGGTAACCGATGATCGGGTTAAGCGCAGTCACCAGAATCGGGTTGCGCGACAGCGCTTCCTTGAGGCGCGACTCGTTGACCCTGAAGCTGGCGATGGCCTTGTCAGCCAGCAGACGGCTGGAGTTGGCCAGCAACTCGATGCTGCTCAACAGGTTCTGGGCGATGATCGGCAGCATCACGTTCAGTTCGAAATTGCCCGACTGCCCGGCGATGGTGATTACAGTGTCGTTGCCTATCACTTGCGCGGCCACCATGGCAGTGGCTTCCGGGATCACCGGATTGACCTTGCCCGGCATGATCGACGATCCCGGTTGCAGGCCTTCCAATTCGATTTCACCGAGGCCGGCGAGCGGGCCGGAGTTCATCCAGCGCAGGTCGTTGGCGATTTTCATCAGCGATACGGCGGTGGCCTTGAGCTGGCCCGACACGGCCACGGCAGTGTCCTGCGAGCCGATCAGGGCGAACAGATTCTTGCCAGGGGTGAACTGGACATTGGTCAACTGGCTGAGCTGGCGGCTGAACCGCGCAGCAAATTCCGGATGCGCATTGATCCCGGTACCGACCGCTGTGCCACCCTGTGCCAGGGATTGCAGGCTTGGCAACAAGTCCTGCAGGTGACCGATATTAGCCTTGAGCTGCTGCGCCCAACCGTTCAACGCCTGGCTCATGCGCACCGGCATGGCATCCATCAAGTGGGTGCGGCCAGTCTTGACGTGGTGATGGACTTGCTCGGCCTTGCGTTCGATCACTTGCACCAGGTGCAGCAGCGCCGGCAGCAGTTGTTCGTGCAGGGCCAGCGCGGCGCTGACGTGGATAGTGGTTGGAATAATGTCGTTGCTGCTTTGCCCGCAGTTCACATGATCATTGGCGTTTACTGGCTCCTCGAGCAGACGACTGGCCAGCGTGGCGATCACCTCGTTGGCGTTCATGTTGGAGCTGGTGCCGGAACCGGTCTGGAAAATGTCCACCGGGAAATGCCGCATGAAGTCGCCCTCCAGCAACCCTTGGGCGGCATCGCTGATGGCTTTGCCTTGCGCGGCACTGATCTGGTTGAGTTCAACGTTGGCCCGGGCGGCAGCGGCTTTCGCCAGAATCAAAGCGCGAATGAACTGGGTCGGCATCGGCTTGCCGCTGATCGGGAAGTTATCCACGGCGCGCTGGGTCTGCGCGCCGTAGAGAGCGTCCACCGGCACCTGCAGTTCGCCCATGCTGTCGCGCTCAATACGTGTCTTGGTCATCTGAAAATCCTTGCACCAGTTCTATGAGGGGAATCGAGGGAAGCAGCTCGCAGATCGCCAATTGCCAGGTGTAGCTTTGCCAGCGTTTGAGCCGGCACTTGCAAAGCGAGAGGCGCTCCATTTCACGCAAGGGCCGCCAGGCTTGATCGAGACACAGGCTGCGCCAATGCCACGGCAGCACGATGTCGGTGGCCGTGTCGAGCAGCAGGCGGAAAGAGGTTTCAGCAACCATCCAGGGCGAGGTCGCCGTGCAGCGGGCCAGATACCGGCCTTCGGCCAGGTAATGTTCAATCAGGCGAGGTTCATCGGGATCCATCGCGCAACGGATCTGGCGACTCATCCAGCGCCAGCTTTCGAGAGACGGCTGCTCGTGCAAGGCAGAACTCATGATCCTGGGCTCATCCGATAATGAGATTTATTATTAGATGATAATGAGAACCAAAACAAGAGCAGCTTTTTTGCTGCCCTCATCAGATCGAAAAATTTGCAGACACAAAAAAAGGCGCGCCTCCCAATCGGGTGGCGCGCCTTTTTTGTACCTGCCTGGGGCTTAGCTGCCCGCGACAGTCATCTTCTCGATCAACACCGAACCAGTGCGAATGTTGCTGCGCAGCTCCAGATCGTTACCGACCGCGACGATCTGCTTGAACATGTCACGCATGTTGCCGGCGATGGTCACTTCCTGCACCGCGAACTGGATTTCACCGTTCTCGACCCAGAAACCCGCCGCACCGCGCGAGTAATCACCGGTCACCATGTTCAGGCCGTGGCCCATCAACTCGGTGACCAACAACCCACGCCCCATGCGTCGCAGCAAGGCAGCCTGGTCTTCATCGCCATGGGTGACGAACAGGTTGTGCACGCCGCCCGCGTTGGCGGTACTCGGCATGCCGAGTTTGCGACCGGAATAAGTGCCAAGAATGTACGACACCAACTCGCCCTTCTCGACGAACGGTTTGGCATAGGTCGCCAGGCCGTCACCATCGTAGGAAGCACTGCCCATGGCACGCATCAGGTGCGGGCGTTCGTCGATCGTCAGCCATTCCGGGAACAGCTTCTGCCCCAAGGTGCCTTCAAGGAATGACGATTTGCGGTACAGACTGCCGCCGGAAATCGCCGACAGAAAGCTGCCGAACAACCCACCCGCCAGTTCTGCCGAAAACAAAACCGGCACTTCGCAGGTCGGCACCGGACGCGCTCCCAGGCGACTCGCCGCCCGCTGCGCAGCACGCTGGCCGATACTCACCGGATCCGCCAGCAAGCTGCCCTGGCGGTTCACGTCATACCAGTAGTCGCGCTGCATCTGGCCATCGGCCTCGGCGATCATCACGCAGCTCAGGCTGTGCCGGGTCGAGGCGTAACCGCCGATGAAACCGTGGCTGTTGCCGTAAACGCGACAGCCCTGATGAGTGCTCAACGTGGTGCCATCAGCATTCTTGATGCGCGCATCGGCGTCGAACGCGGCGGCTTCGCAGAGCAATGCCTTTTCAATGGCCTGCTCCGGGGTGATGTCCCATTGATGGAACAGATCGAAATCCTGGATATCCCGGGCCATCAGCGCAGCATCAGCCAGCCCCGAGGCTTCGTCTTCGGAGGTGTGCTTGGCAATCGCCAGCGCCGCAGCAACGGTCTCGCGAATCGCATCCGGCCCGGTGGCGGAGGTGCTGGCCGAGCCTTTGCGCTGACCGACATACAATGTGATGCCGAAGCCCTGATCGCGGTTGAATTCGACCGTTTCGACTTCACGCTGACGCACCGACGTCGACAGGCCCTGCTCCAGCGACACCGCTACTTCGCAGGCACTGGCTCCCTGACGCCTGGCTTCGGCGATGATCTGCTCGACCTGTTCCTGCAGTGCCGGCAATGCCTGTGGGCCGACGCTTTCAACTGCACTCATGCTCATCTCCACTCAAATTCTGCTTTCGGCTGGGGCCTTCGAGCGACCGGGCCGGACAAGCGGCCCCCGACTGGTTATCATGGCAGCGTTTCTTTGCGGACTGCCACCATGGTTGATTCTTACGACGACTCCCTCGATACGGGAGAAAAAAGCAAATCCCAGGTCAAACGCGAGCTGCATGCTCTGGTTGACCTTGGCGAGCGCCTTACAACGCTCAAGCCCGACTTGCAGGCAAAACTGCCACTGACCGACGCCTTGCGCCGGGCCCTGGCCGATGCGCCCAAGCACACCGCGAACATCGCGCGTAAACGGCACTTGCAGTTCATCGGCAAACTGATGCGCGATCAGGACACTGACGCGATTCTCACTTTGCTCGATCAACTCGATGCCTCTACCCGTCAGTACAACGAGCGCTTCCACAACCTCGAACGCTGGCGTGACCGCCTGATCGCCGGTGACGATGCCGTGCTGGAGAAATTCGTCGTCGATTACCCGGACGCCGACCGCCAGCAACTGCGTTCCCTGATCCGTCAGGCCCAGCACGAGGTTGCGCAAAACAAACCTCCTGCCTCGAGCCGCAAGATCTTCAAGTACATCCGTGAGCTGGACGAGACTCAACGCGGTCTGCGCTGATATTCGCCACCGGGTGGCCGCACCGCGCGCCACCCGAAGCTCCATTCCTTCTTATGCGCCTGTGCCACCCACGGTGATCGCATCGATTTTCAGGGTCGGCTGACCGACACCCACCGGCACCGACTGCCCGTCCTTGCCGCAAGTCCCCACGCCGCTGTCCAGCGCCAGGTCGTTACCGACCATCGACACCCGGCTCATCGCTTCCGGACCGTTGCCGATCAACGTTGCGCCTTTGACCGGCGCGGTGATCTTGCCGTCCTCGATCAGATACGCCTCGCTGGTGGAGAACACGAACTTGCCGCTGGTGATATCGACCTGACCGCCGCCAAGATTGGCGCAGTAGATGCCCTTCTTCACCGAGGCGATGATTTCCGCCGGATCGCTTTGGCCGCCGAGCATGTAGGTGTTGGTCATTCGAGGCATCGGCAGGTGCGCGTAGGATTCACGGCGACCGTTGCCGGTGCGGGCCACGCCCATCAGCCGCGCATTGAGCTTGTCCTGCATATAACCCTTGAGCACGCCGTTTTCGATCAGCGTGGTGCACTCGGTCGGGGTGCCTTCGTCGTCGACGCTCAGGGAGCCGCGACGACCGGCCAACGTGCCGTCATCGACGATGGTGCAAAGTTTCGAGGCAACCATTTCGCCCATGCGACCGCTGTAGGCCGAGCTGCCCTTGCGGTTGAAATCGCCTTCCAGACCGTGACCGACCGCTTCGTGCAGCAGCACGCCGGACCAGCCCGAACCCAGAACCACCGGCAAGGTGCCGGCCGGTGCCGGAATCGCTTCCAGATTCACCAGCGCCTGACGCAACGCTTCACGGGCATAGCCCATGGCGCGGTCTTCGGCGAGGAAATAACGGTAGTCGGTACGCCCGCCGCCGCCGTGACCGCCACGCTCGCGACGGCCATTCTGTTCGACGATCACGCTGACGTTGAAGCGCACCAGCGGACGCACGTCGGCAGCCAGGCCACCGTCAGTCGAGGCCACCAGAATTCGCTCCCAGACCCCGGCCATGCTTACGCTGACCTGCTGGATACGCGGGTCGAGGGCGCGGGTCGCCACGTCGATGCGTTTGAGCAGTTCGACTTTTTCAGCGCGGCTCAGGACTTCCAGCGGGTTGTCCGGCGCATACAACTGGGCGACGTCCTGGCTGCTGAAAGCCTGCACTGTGCCGTTCTGCCCGGCGCGGGAAATCGAACGGGCCGCGCGGGCCGCCGCGCCGAGGGCTTCGAGGGTGATCGCGTTGCTGTAGGCGAAACCGGTTTTTTCGCCGGACTGCGCACGCACGCCGACGCCCTGGTCTAGGTTGAAACTGCCTTCCTTGACGATGCCGTCTTCCAGCGACCAGGACTCGGAAATCTGCCCCTGGAAATACAGGTCGGCCGCATCGATGCCTGGACCCGCCAGATCACCGAGCACGCCTTGCAGACTCTCGATCGTCACGCCGCCGGGCGCCAACAGGTGATCACTGACTGAGGACAACAACTCGCTCATAGGTTTTACGCCTTAAATTCGTGTTCTGAAGCAGGTCGCTGTGCGCCCTGCGAAAAAAACCGCCGATGACCCGTCACCGGCATTCGCGCCCGGATGGACGCCTGTTCATTACTGTCGCGTTCGGCCAGCAACACCGCTTCGCCTTGCTCCTGCTGCGCCAGCACGCGGCCCCACGGATCGACAATCGCCCCGTGGCCAAAGGTCTCTCGTGGCCCTGGATGTATCCCGCCCTGGGCTGCCGCCAGCACATAGCACTGGGTTTCAATGGCCCGAGCACGGATCAACACGTCCCAGTGCGCCGCACCGGTCACCGCGGTGAAGGCCGACGGTGCGGTAATCAGTTCAGCCCCGGCTGCGCGCAATTCGCTGTACAGCTCCGGGAAACGCAGGTCGTAGCACACCGTCAGGCCCAGTCGCCCGACCGGGGTGTCCGCGACCACCACGCCACTGCCATAAGCATAGTCATCGGATTCGCGGTAACGGCCGCGATTGTCCGCCACGTCGACATCGAACAGGTGCAACTTGTCATAGCGCGCGACGATTTCGCCCTGATCATTCACCAACAGCGAGCAGGCATGGGACTTGGCCTCGGGCTGCCCCACCGGCGGCAACGGCAAGGTGCCGGCCACAATCCATAACTTGAGGTCTCGGGCGGTCTGTTTCAACCACGGCAGGATCGGGCCTTCGCCAAGCGCTTCGGCGCGACCGATATCGGCGATGTCGCGACGGCCCATGGCCGCGAAGTTTTCCGGCAGCACGGCCAGCTTCGCACCGGCATTGGCCGCCTGTTCGAGCAAACGTCGGGCATCGCGCAAGTTGGCCAGCACATCGCTCTGGCTGACCATTTGAATCACCGCTAAAGACATGGCGCACTCCGCAAGAGGTATGCGGCCATGCTACTCCATCGGTTCAGGGGCTGGCTGTTCAAAAAGGCTTGTCGAAGGTGATTTTCGGCTCTTTCCACGGGCCTTTGACGGTGTATTTGACGCTGGCGAACCGGGCCACGCGATCGCCGATCAGCTTATCGATCAGGAACAAAGCACCGCCGACCGCCGGTGCGCCGACAATCAGCGCGGCAATCGGCAGATTGTTGGTCACCGGCAAGGTCACCAGCAATTTGGCATCAACCTGATCGCCCACCAGATCCAGCGTGCCGTCCAGTTCCAGGTTGCTCGAAGGCCCGGTCAACTTGATCGGCTCTTTCGTCACATACACGCCATTGGTCGCCACCAGCAATCCCTTGACCCGGTCATAGCTCAAGCCTTTGCCGAACAGGTCGGAGAAGTCTAGGCGCAAACGCCGGCCAATCGAGTTGAAGTTGAGCAGACCGAATACCCGCAATGCCTGGGCGCCGCCCTCCACTTCAACAAACTGGCCTTTGTTGAGGGACGCATCGAGGGTGCCGGAGAAGCGCTTGGTCGCCAGCCACGCCGGCGAGCCCGGCCAGCGGCCGTCGACATCCATGTGGAATTCTTCGCTGGTCACGCTCGGTGCAAAGCCCCAGCCCTTGAGCACATCGGCGAGATTCTTGCCGCCGATCCGACCCTTGTACCAACTGCTCGTAGCACCGGGCGCGCCTTCCCAGCCGCCGCTGCCCTGCAAAAGAATGCCCTTGAGGCCCAGATCGAGATTGTTCAGGGCGATGCCCTTGGCGGTCGGCCGAATCTTGAGCGACCAGCCACCGACCAGATCCTGGCCCTGGAACAATTGATTGATGGTGATATCCAGCGCTGGGATCTTGGTCGGATCGACCGAAGCCAGTGGATCCGGCGCGTTTTCGTCGGCCTGGACCGTCGGGTCCGGCGCCGGCAACCGCACGTATTGCAGGTTCACCGCAATCGGCGCGCCCTTGGCGTCAGGAATGCCCGCCGTGCCTTTGGCCTGCTGGCTGTCGAGGGCCAGTGCCCAGGCACCGGGCTTGCGATTCACTTGCACGGCTGCCTGATCCAGCGTGGTGCCGAAGGCCGTGAGTTTGCCGACCTTGAAATCCGCGCTGCTGAGCAACTGCTTGGCGTTGCCACCCGGATCCTGGCCAGCGTATTTGTCCAGCAGGTCCTGCCAGGGCTTGACGTCAAGCTCGGACAATACGCCGCGCACTCGCAGACCTTTGCTGCCCGGCAACACCGCTTCGCCGGCGCCGAGGAACAACTCGCCCCGACCATCGGCAAAATTTCCCGGTGGCGCGGCAAAGGTGAAATTGGCCAGTTGATCGTAATTGACCCAGAAACGCCGCTCCTGTCCTTGCAGGGTCATGCGGAATACCGTGTCACGCCCCACGTCGGCGGCCATGCCGAACGGCGCCGGCAGATCCACCGCCACACCCTTCATGCTGGAACTGACCATCAATTGGCTGTCGGCGCCGGCCAGATTCACTTGTAGCTGGTAAGGAATCGTCCCGGACACCGGCAACGGTTGAGTCACGCCCAGCCAGTCAGTGAGTTTCTTGACCTCGACCTGCCCTGACGCCGCGACCCGGGTCTTGAGCTGGCCGGGAGCACCGTCGGCGAAGATCTGCGCCGAGACCGGTTTATCGAAGGCCCTGGCGCTGATGTTCTGACCGCTCAGGCCCTTGTCGCTGTCGAAGCGGAAATCACCCTTGAGCTGGCTCAGTTCGAGCTTCGGCTCCGCCAGCTTCAATCGCGCATTGGCGGTTTTGAAGTCGACGAGGATTTTCGGCTGATCGCCCTTGGCCAACGGCACATCGAGTTTGAGCTTGCCTTGCAGGTCACCCTCGCCTTCCCAGCCGGCAAAAGTGTCAGCGGTGCCGATCGGCGCTTCCTGAAGAATCTTCAAGCCATCGCCCAACCCACCGGCAAAGCTGCCGTCGAGGAACATATGACTGTGCTCGCCGCTCGGCACATGGGGAATATTGACGAAGACATCGCTGACCTGGGTGTCGAGCAACTGACCCTTGCTGGCCAGAATCCGCACGCCGCTGTCTTCGATGAACACATCACCGTTGACCTTACTCACGTGCGGCCAGCCCGGCTGGAACGCCAGCTCGGCGTCGTGCACCTTGAAGAACAGGCTGATGCTGCGATCCGCTTCTCCGGCGTTCTTGTTCAGCGAACCCTGATACTGGAAGAAGCCCTGATCCACCGCGCCCTTGAGAATCGCCGTACGCAGCCATTCGTCGAGGGCCGGGCTCAGGACTTGCGGCAGGTACTTGGCGGTGTAGCGACCGTCGCCATCCACCAGACCGACCCGCAGATCCATGTAGTCTTCCTGGCTGTGATCGAAGTGCAGGCGGATCAGGAAGTCGCCGGCGATCTTGCCTTCCTCGCCGAGCACCTTCAGGTACGGCGCGATCAGGGTGAACCCTTCTTTATCGAGCTTCCAGGTCAACCGGGCGTTGGCCTGAATGTATTGCCACGGCTTGGCGAAAATCGGATCGAGGTGCAGGACGAAGTCCTTGCTGTCCATGCGCAGCTCGCCGCCGCCGAGATTGCCAGTAAGGCTGCCGCTGACATTCCGTGCCGCCGGCGCGCCGTGGTAGGCGTCGAAGCCGACTTGATCGAGATTGGCGGCGAAGCTGAATTTGCTGTCGTCGGTGGCATTCGGCCGGAAATCCAGCAACACGTTACGCAGACTGCCGGTCACTTTCAGGCGCTCGACCACTGTGGCGAAGCCTTGGGGCAATGGGCCGAGGGCATTGAGCAAAGGTGTGATCGGCGTCAGGTCGAGCCGGTCAGCCTGCAGATGCCAGAGTTCTTCGGTGTTGTCGTTGGCGACAGTCTGTTTGATCTGGACATGGGATTCCCAACGGGTTTCGCCGACATTCATCGCCAGCGAATCCAGCGTGACAATGGCTCCCTCGGAACCGCGCTGGAAATAGCCATTGAGCGCCAGATTGTTGATCTGGATCGGCTTGCGTTCAGCGTAGGCGCCGGTCAGTTGCGGCGCATTGAGACGGATCGCGGCACTTTGCAGCGCCCCCTCGCGCCAGTTGACCCACAACTCGCCACCGGCCTTGATCGCGGAGAAATTCCACTGTTGAGTCAGGCGCTCGGGCAGCCATTTCGACCAGTCGCTCTGCGGCAGGCTGGCATAACCGTCCACTTCGCTGTTCTGCCACTGATTCGGACGAAGGCGTGTGCGCAGGCTCAGCGCCACAGGCTGACCGTCGGGCAGGGTCAGGCGCGCATCGAGGCGTTGGCGGCTGGAACCGGTCTTTAGATTGAGGCCGACATAAGTGAGGGTCAGCGGCGCCTGCTCCAGCGGCTGCAACGTCACCTGACTGTCGAGCACCGACAGTTGCTGAATCATTTGCATGCGGTTGAACAGTTGTTCGGGATCCATGGGCTGATCCTGCTGCACCGGCAAGCCTTCCAGCGCCCACTTTCCGTCTTCGCCTTCCTTGAGGCTGATCTTCAGACCGTTGAGTTCAAGATGGGCGATGCGCACTTCCCGGGCCAGCAAACTGGCCCAAAGATCCGGCACCGCGCGCACCCGATCCAGGCGCAAGGCGTTGGCGCCGCTGCCGACCATCACGTCGTGGGCCAGCAGGATCGGGGCAAATCCGCTCCAGTTGCCTTCCAGCTCGCCGATCTGCAACGGCATGCCCAAGGCAGCACTGGCCTTGTCTTCGATATCGGCGCGGTATTCGGCCACCAGTGGCGTGAGTTCCCGGCCGAGACTGACGTACAACGCCATCAATACCAGAACCAACGCGCACAGGCTCAGACCCCAGCGGGTCAGCGCAGCCAAAATGCGTGTCAGACGTTCCATGTCAGTTGGCTCCCATGGCAAAAATACTGCAAAAAGCTGAGGCCAGCCGTTTCAGGAAAAAGGTGATGCAGGGGTTCAGAGCAGCACCACGTCATATTGTTCCTGGGAATACATGGTTTCGACCTGGAAGCGTATGGTGCGCCCGATGAAACCTTCAAGTTCGGCCACGTTACCGGACTCTTCATCGAGCAGGCGATCCACCACTTTCTGGTTCGCCAGCACCCGATAACCCTCGGCCTGATAGGCCCGGGCTTCGCGCAGGATCTCGCGGAAAATCTCGTAGCAAATGGTTTCCGGAGTTTTCAGTTTGCCCCGGCCCTGACAGCTGCTGCACGGTTCACACAACACTTGCTCGAGGCTTTCGCGGGTGCGCTTGCGCGTCATCTGCACCAGGCCCAATTCGGTGATGCCGATGATGTTGGTCTTGGCGTGATCGCGCTCCAGCTGTTTTTCCAGGGTACGCAGTACCTGACGCTGGTGCTCTTCATCTTCCATGTCGATGAAGTCGATGATGATGATCCCGCCCAGATTGCGCAGGCGCATCTGCCGGGCAATCGCGGTCGCGGCTTCGAGGTTGGTCTTGAAGATGGTTTCTTCGAGGTTGCGATGACCGACGAACGCCCCGGTGTTCACATCGATGGTAGTCATGGCTTCCGCCGGATCGATCACCAGATAACCACCGGACTTCAGCGGCACCTTGCGCTCCAGGGCTCTCTGGATTTCGTCTTCGACACCGTACAGGTCGAAGATCGGTCGTTCACCCGGGTAATGTTCCAGACGATCGGCGATTTCCGGCATCAGTTCGGCGACGAACTGCGTGGTTTTCTGGAAGGTTTCCCGGGAGTCGATGCGGATCTTTTCGATCTTAGGGCTGACCAGATCGCGCAGGGTGCGCAACGCCAGGCCAAGGTCTTCATAGATCACGCTCGGTGCGCCGATGGTCTTGATCTGTTCGTTGATCTGATCCCACAGCCGGCGCAGGTAGCGGATGTCCATCAGGATCTCATCGGCCCCGGCACCTTCGGCGGCGGTACGCAAAATGAAGCCGCCGGCCTCCTTGATGCCTTCTTTGGCCACGCAATCGCTGACCACCTGCTTGAGGCGCTCGCGCTCGGCTTCGTCTTCGATCTTCAGAGAAATGCCGACGTGGGCGGTGCGCGGCATGTACACCAGATAGCGCGACGGGATCGACAGCTGCGTCGTCAGCCGCGCGCCTTTGGAACCGATCGGATCCTTGGTGACCTGCACCACCAGGCTCTGGCCCTCGTGTACAAGCGCACTGATGCTTTCCACCGCAGGACCTTCGCGCAGGGAAATTTCCGAGGCATGAATGAAGGCTGCACGATCCAGGCCGATGTCGACGAAGGCCGCCTGCATGCCCGGCAGAACCCGCACCACCTTGCCTTTATAGATGTTGCCGACGATCCCGCGTTTTTGCGTACGCTCGACGTGCACTTCTTGCAGCACACCGTTTTCGACCACCGCCACGCGCGATTCCATCGGCGTGATGTTGATCAGAATCTCTTCACTCATGGCAGGGTCTCGTTCAGGCATGTTCACGATAATGGCCGCATCTTGTCCGTTCGACGCTCATCGCGCGTTCAGGTTTTGCCAACAGGGTATGCCGAAATGGCCAAGCAGTTCTGCGCTTTCGCACACCGGCAAGCCGACGACCGCCGAGTAGCTGCCATTGAGGCCGGCGACGAACACCGCGCCGAGCCCCTGAATGCCGTAGCCACCCGCCTTGTCCCGGGGTTCGCCGCTGGCCCAGTAGGCGGCGGCTTCTTCGCGGCTGATCGAGCGGAACCGCACCAGACTGCGCACCACCCGCGACTCGATGCGCTCGCCGTCGAGCACGGCAATCGCCGTCAGCACTTCATGCTCCTTGCCGGACAACATCATCAGCATGGCGCATGCATCGGCTTCGTCCACCGGTTTGCCAAGAATTTTGCCGTCCAGCACCACGGCGGTGTCGGCGCCCAGTACGCAATACGCTACGTCGGAAACGCCGGCGCGCCGCCCGGCCTCGGCCTTGCCGCGCGCCAGGCGCTCGACGTAGGCCGATGGGGATTCATTGGCGAGAGGGGTTTCATCGATATCCGCGCTGATGGCGGTAAACGGGATGCCGATCTGCGTGAGCAATTCACGCCGACGCGGCGATCCTGAGGCGAGGTAAAGCTTTTTCATCAAGACATCTCCCTGTTGGTGCCCTGCCTCACAAATGCTGTTCCCTTTGGTCGGCGTCTGTTGTTGCCATACTGCGTTGCCGTTCCTCGCCATAGCACGCTATGACTCGTCACGGCGCCTTGTCTGGCAACAACAGCCGCTCGCCCAAAAAGAACTTCATTTGCGAGGCAAGGCACTGATACGGGCAAATGCCTGACCGAATCAGTTGATTTTGTAGCGCCGACGCAATCCACGCAAAGCGAAGCTGACCCAAGGCCAGAGCAAGGCACTGACCAGTGCCGGCAGGACCAGTGCGAGGGTCGGCTGACGGTTGCCGGTCAAGGCGCTGAGCCAGAGTTGTACGAGCTGGGCGAGGCCGAAGATCACCAGAATCACCAGGCACTGCTGCCACATCGGGAACATTCGCAGGCGTTGTTGCAACGACAGCACGAGGAACGTGATCAGTGTCAGGATCAATGCATTCTGACCGAGCAGATCGCCTTGCAGCACGTCCTCGGCCAGCCCCAGGCAGAACGCCGTGACCATGCCGACCGTATGCGGCAGGTACAAAGCCCAGAAAGTCAGGAGCAAGGCCAGCCACAGCGGGCGCAGGATTTCCATGAAAATGGGCAATGGCGACACGCTGAGCAGTATGCCGACGATAAACGTCAGCCAGACGATCCAGCCGTTACGCGATGCGGTAGCTCCGACCATTATTCTTGCCTCCCGGTGGTCGCCGGCGCAGTGACAGGCGGCTTGGCCGCTGGTCGAGCAGCGGGCTGATTGGCCGGTGGCTTGCTGGCCGCGGGTGTGGCTGCAGGCGGTTTGCTCGCAGCAGGTTTGGCCGGCGTGGTGCCGGCAGCAGGCGCAGCCGACGGAGTCGTCGTGGCAGGAGTTGCGGATGAGGCTGGCGGGGTGACGATTTTCGGCACCGTGGACGGAATCACCGGACCACCACCAAAGGCATCGAGGTTTTCCTGAGCCTGCGCGGCATCGTTGGCGCGCTCTTCGGCAGTGCGGTTGTCACTGAATACCAGCAACAGGTAACGGCTGCGGTTGAGTGCGGCGGTCGGCACGGCGCGGACGATTGCAAAAGGCTGGCCGGAATCGTGGATGACTTCCTTGACCGTCGCCACCGGGTAACCGGCCGGGAAACGCTGGCCGAGACCGGAGCTGACCAGCAGATCACCTTCCTTGATATCGGCAGTGTCCGCCACGTGGCGCAGTTCCAGACGCTCGGGGTTACCGGTGCCGCTGGCAATCGCCCGCAGGCCGTTACGGTTCACCTGCACGGGAATGCTGTGGGTCGAGTCGGTCAGCAGCAGCACACGTGAGGTGTACGGCATCAGTTCGACCACCTGCCCCATCAGGCCGCGAGCATCGAGCACCGGCTGACCGAGCACTACGCCATCACGCTCACCTTTATTGATGATGATGCGATGGGTGAAAGGGTTGGGGTCCATGCCGATCAATTCGGCCACTTCGACCTTCTCGTTGACCAGCGCGGAGGAATTGAGCAACTCGCGCAGACGGACGTTCTGCTCGGTGAGGGCGGCAAGCTTCTGCATGCGACCCTGCAACAGCAGGTTTTCCGACTTGAGTTTTTCATTTTCGGCGACGAGCTCGGTGCGACTGCCGAACTGGCTGGCGATACCTTCCCACAACCGTCCGGGCAGGTCAGTAATCCAGTAGGCGTCCATCAGCACCAGCGAGGCCTGGCTGCGTACGGGTTTAAGCAGGCTGAAGCGCGCATCAACGACCATCAGCGCGACCGACAGCACGGCCAGCACCAACAGGCGCACGCCCAATGAGGGGCCCTTGGCGAAAAGCGGTTTAATAAGCCGCTCCTCCCAGGCAAATGTTCTGTTTATTCATACGGCATCAAACCGGCCTGGATGAAGACTGACAGAAGATAAACGCCAACAGGCAGCACTGCAAAGTGCTGCCTGTGCGCTCACCCACGTATTGCACCCGGCGATTATTCGCTGGAGAGCAGGTCCATGGTGTGCTTGTCCATCATTTCCAATGCACGGCCACCGCCGCGAGCGACGCAGGTCAGCGGATCTTCGGCAACGATTACCGGCAGACCGGTTTCCTGGGCCAGCAGCTTGTCCAGGTCACGCAGCAGCGCGCCACCACCGGTCAGCACCAGGCCACGCTCGGCGATGTCGGAAGCCAGTTCCGGCGGCGATTGCTCCAGAGCGCTTTTCACCGCCTGAACGATGGTTGCCAGGGACTCTTGCAGAGCTTCCAGCACTTCGTTGGAGTTCAGGGTGAATGCACGTGGAACGCCTTCGGCCAGGTTGCGACCACGAACGTCGACTTCGCGAACTTCGCCGCCCGGATAGGCCGTGCCGATTTCCTGCTTGATGCGTTCGGCGGTGGATTCGCCGATCAGGCTGCCGTAGTTGCGGCGCACGTAGGTGATGATCGCTTCGTCGAAGCGGTCGCCGCCAACGCGTACGGATTCGGCATAGACCACACCGTTCAGGGAGATCAGCGCGATTTCGGTAGTACCACCACCGATATCCACGACCATCGAACCGCGAGCTTCTTCAACCGGCAGGCCGGCACCGATCGCTGCCGCCATCGGCTCTTCGATCAGGAACACTTCACGGGCACCGGCGCCAAGGGCCGATTCACGGATGGCACGACGCTCAACCTGGGTGGACTTGCATGGAACGCAGATCAGCACACGAGGGCTGGGCTGCAGAAAGCTGTTTTCGTGAACCTTGTTGATAAAGTATTGCAGCATCTTTTCGCAGACGCTGAAGTCGGCGATCACGCCGTCCTTCATCGGACGAATGGCAGCAATGTTGCCCGGCGTACGGCCGAGCATGCGCTTGGCCTCGGTGCCGACAGCGACGACACTTTTCTGGTTACCGTGTGTCCGAATGGCCACAACCGATGGCTCATTCAGGACGATACCGCGCTCGCGCACGTAAATAAGGGTGTTGGCAGTGCCCAGGTCAATGGAAAGATCGCTGGAAAACATGCCACGCAGTTTCTTGAACATGGGAAAGGGACCCTAGGCAACGCGTGGGTAAAAAAGTGCGGCAAACTCTAACAACGACAGGGATTTTGGGCAAGGCGCCAATATGTTAAATTGGCCGCTTTTCTGTGCACCAAGCCCCACAATCGCGGCCTTATGACCGTAGAAGTGCGGTAGTGTTCCGACAATCTAACACACGGACGCCGTCCGTCCTGTTTTCCACTGGAGAAACCCGATGGCGCTAGAACGCTCCGACGTGGAAAAAATCGCTCATCTGGCCAGCCTTGGCCTTAATGACGCCGATCTTCCACACATCACTTCGGCCCTCAACAGCATTCTCGGGCTGGTCGACGAAATGCAGGCGGTCAATACCGACGGTATCGAGCCGCTGGCCCACCCGCTGGAAGCCAGTCAGCGCCTGCGCGCCGACGTCGTGACCGAAAGCAATAACCGCGAGGCTTATCAGTCCATCGCACCAGCGGTCGAAAACGGCCTGTACCTGGTTCCGAAAGTCATCGACTAAAGGGAAAGAGCCTGCAATGCATCAATTGACTCTGGCCGAGATCGCCCGCGGTCTCGCCGATAAAAAGTTTTCTTCCGAAGAGCTGACCAAAGTCCTGCTGGCGCGTATCACCCAGCTCGATCCGCAGCTCAACAGTTTCATCAGCCTCACCGAAGAGCTGGCCCTCGAGCAGGCGAAAGCCGCCGACGTGCGCCGGGCCAATGGTGAGAGTGGCGCCCTGCTCGGTGCGCCGATCGCCCACAAGGATCTGTTCTGCACCCAGGGCATCCGCACCAGCTGCGGCTCGAAGATGCTCGACAACTTCAAGGCTCCATACGACGCCACCGTGGTGTCGAAGCTGGCCGCCGCCGGCACCGTGATTCTGGGCAAGACCAACATGGACGAATTCGCCATGGGTTCGGCCAACGAGTCGAGCTGGTACGGCGCGGTGAAAAACCCGTGGAACCTGGAACACGTGCCCGGCGGTTCGTCCGGTGGTTCGGCGGCGGCAGTTGCCGCTCGTCTGCTGCCTGCCGCGACGGCCACCGACACTGGCGGCTCGATCCGTCAGCCGGCCGCGTTCACCAACCTCACCGGCCTGAAGCCGACCTACGGTCGCGTGTCGCGCTGGGGCATGATCGCTTACGCCTCCAGCCTCGATCAGGGCGGCCCTCTGGCACGCACGGCCGAAGACTGCGCAATTTTGTTGCAAGGTATGGCCGGCTTCGATCCGAACGACTCCACCAGCATCGATGAGCCAGTGCCGGACTACGCCGCCGGCCTGAACGGCTCGCTGCAAGGCCTGCGCATCGGTGTGCCGAAGGAATACTTCGGTGCCGGTCTCGACCCGCGCATCGCCGAGCTGATCCAGAACAGCATCAAGGAGCTGCAGAAGCTCGGTGCCGTGATCAAGGAAATCAGCCTGCCGAACATGCAGCACGCGATCCCTGCGTACTACGTGATCGCCCCGGCAGAAGCCTCCTCCAACCTGTCGCGTTTCGACGGTGTGCGCTTCGGCCACCGCTGCGCAGACCCGAAGAACCTGGAAGACCTGTACAAGCGCTCCCGTGGCGAAGGCTTCGGGCCTGAAGTGCAGCGCCGGATCATGGTCGGTGCCTACGCACTGTCCGCCGGTTACTACGACGCCTACTACCTGAAAGCGCAGAAGATCCGTCGCTTGGTGAAGAACGACTTCATGACTGCCTTTAATGAAGTCGACATCATCCTCGGCCCGACCACGCCAAACCCGGCCTGGAAACTCGGTGCCAAGAACAGCGACCCGGTCGCTGCCTACCTGGAAGACGTCTACACCATCACCGCCAACCTCGCAGGCCTGCCGGGCCTGTCGATGCCGGCCGGTTTCGTCGACGGCCTGCCGGTCGGCGTGCAACTGCTCGCTCCGTATTTCCAGGAAGGCCGCTTGCTCAACGTTGCGCACCAGTATCAGTTGAACACTGACTGGCACACTCGCACCCCAACCGGCTTCTGAGGAGACACACATGCAATGGGAAGTCGTGATCGGGCTGGAGATTCACACCCAGCTCACCACCCGGTCGAAAATCTTTTCCGGTAGTTCCACCCAGTTCGGTTCCGAGCCGAACACCCAGGCCAGCCTGATCGACCTGGGCATGCCCGGCGTGCTGCCGGTGCTCAACCAGGAAGCGGTGCGCATGGCTGTGATGTTCGGTCTGGCGATTGACGCCGAGATCGGTCAGCACAACGTGTTCGCCCGTAAAAACTATTTCTACCCGGACCTGCCGAAGGGCTACCAGATCAGCCAGATGGAATTGCCGATCGTCGGCAAGGGCCACCTGGACATCGCCCTGGAAGACGGCACGGTCAAACGCGTCGGCATTACTCGCGCGCACCTGGAAGAAGACGCCGGCAAGAGCCTGCACGAAGAATTCAGCGGTGCCACCGGCATCGACCTGAACCGTGCCGGCACACCGCTGCTGGAAATCGTTTCCGAGCCTGACATGCGCAGCGCCAAGGAAGCCGTGGCCTACGTCAAGGCGATCCACGCGCTGGTACGTTACCTGGGCATCTGCGATGGCAACATGGCCGAAGGCTCGCTGCGTTGTGACTGCAACGTGTCGGTACGTCCGAAAGGTCAGGTCGAGTTCGGCACCCGCTGCGAGATCAAGAACGTCAACTCGTTCCGCTTCATCGAGAAGGCGATCAACTCCGAGATCCAGCGTCAGATCGACCTGATCGAAGACGGCGGCAAAGTGATTCAGCAGACCCGTCTGTACGATCCGAACAAGGACGAGACCCGTCCGATGCGCAGCAAAGAGGAAGCCAACGACTACCGTTACTTCCCCGATCCGGACCTGCTGCCGGTGGTCATCGAGGACTCGTTCCTCAACGACGTGCGCGCCACCCTGCCGGAGCTGCCACCGCAAAAACGCGAGCGCTTCCAGAGTGCGTTCGGTCTGTCGGCCTACGACGCCAATGTGCTGGCCACCAGCCGTGAGCAGGCGGACTACTTCGAGAAAGTGGCAGCCATCGGCGGCGACGCCAAACTGGCGGCGAACTGGGTGATGGTCGAGTTGGGCAGCCTGCTCAACAAGCAGAACCTGGACATCGAGGATTCACCGGTTTCGGCCGAGCAACTGGGCGGCATGCTGCTGCGCATCAAGGACAACACCATCTCCGGCAAGATCGCCAAGGTGGTGTTCGAAGCGATGGCCAACGGCGAAGGCAGCGCAGACGAGATCATCGAGAAGCGCGGCCTGAAGCAGGTTACCGACAGCGGTGCGATTTCGGCGGTGCTGGACGAAATGCTTGCGGCCAACGCCGAGCAGGTCGAGCAATACCGTGCGGCAGACGAAGCCAAGCGCGGCAAGATGTTCGGCTTCTTCGTCGGCCAGGCCATGAAAGCCTCCAAAGGCAAGGCCAACCCGCAGCAAGTGAACGAACTGCTGAAAAGCAAGCTCGAAGGCTGACGATGGCCCCGCGCCTGAGGATCGTTCCCACGCTCTGCGTGGGAATGCCGCCTCGGACGCTCCGCGTCCATTGCGGTGTGACGCAGAGCGTCACGGGGTGCATTCCCACGCCGGAGCGTGGGAACGATCACTTGGGAGCTTATGAATGAAACGTCTGCTCGGCGCCTGCGCCCTGCTCTCCTTGCTGGCCGGTTGCGCCAGCACCGATGTCATCGACCCGCACGGTTACGACCAGACCGGTGTCGCCTCCTATTACGGTGCCAAGCACCACGGTAAACGCACCGCCAGCGGCGAAGCGTTCAACCAGAATTCCCTGACCGCCGCCCACCGCCAGTTGCCGTTCGGCACCCGGGTGAAGGTCACCAACCTGAAAAACGATGAATCCGTCGTGGTCCGCATCAACGACCGCGGCCCGCACACTCGTGGTCGCCTGATCGATGTTTCACGTGCGGCGGCCGAACAGCTCGGTATGCTGCGCAGTGGAACCGCCCGCGTTCGGGTCCAGGCCCTCGACGACTGATGGAGCGTCCACCATTTTCGGACTGACCGACTTACCCCTGATCAGCGTGATCGAATTGCTCAGCGGGCTGTTCCTGCTGATCGCCGGCGCCGAACTGATGGTACGCGCCGCCGTGCGTCTGGCCGCGCGCCTGCATTTGCGGCCGCTGATTATCGGCCTGACCATCGTCGCCCTCGGCAGCAGCGCTCCGCAAATGGTCGTCAGCCTGCAAGCCGTGCAGGCGCACACGCCGGACATCGCCGTCAGCAGCGTGATCGGCAGCAGCATTTTCAACATTCTCGTCACCCTCGGCCTGTCGGCACTGATCATTCCGCTGCGTGTATCGCGACAACTGGTGCGCCTCGACATTCCACTGATGATCGGTGCCAGCCTGCTGGTGTTCGTGCTGGCATGGAATGAAGAGCTCGGGCGCTTCGACGGCATTCTGTTGCTCGGCGCCCTCGCCCTGTATCTCGGATTATTGCTGCGCCAGTCGCGGCACTCGACCCGCCCGCACTCCGATCAACCGCACGATCCGCAGGCACCGTGGTTCACCAGCCTGCTGATGATTGTCGGCGGTCTGGGCATGCTGGTGTTCGCCGGGCACTTGCTGCTGGGCGCCGCCGTGGTCGTGGCCACCGACCTGGGGTTCTCCGAACGGGTAATCGGCCTGACCGTGGTCGCGGTCGGTACCTCGCTGCCGGAACTGGCTACATCGTTGATCGCAGCGCTGCGCGGTCAGCGGGACATTGCAGTCGGCAACGTGATCGGCGCCAACCTGTTCAACCTGCTCGGAGTGCTGGGCCTCACCGCACTGATCGCGCCGACGCCGCTGTCGGTCTCGCCGAACGCACTGGATTTCGACCTGCCGGTGATGCTCGGCGTCGCGGCGCTGTGCCTGCCGGTGTTCTATTCCGGCTACCGCGTGACCCGGGCTGAAGGCTTGTTGCTGCTGGGTTTGTATCTGGCATACGGGCTGCACGTGGTGTCGTTCACCACCGGCATGCCACTGGCCGGCAAACTCGAGCGATTGATGCTGTTTTATGTGCTGCCGACGCTGCTGGCGTTTCTGTTTTTCACGTCCGTACGCGCCTGGCGCCGCCAACACCACAAGAGGGATGTGCCATGACCGAATCGAAGAAATCCGGGGTTGAAGTCCGCCGTCAGGTAATGGGCGACGCGTTTGTCGACCGCGCGCTGGGCAATGCCACCGAATTCACTCAACCCTTGCAGGATTTCGTCAACGAACACGCCTGGGGCGGCGTGTGGAATCGAGAAGGTCTGCCGCTGAAAACCCGCAGCCTGATCACCCTCGCCGCGCTGACTGCGTTGAAGTGTCCGCAAGAGTTGAAGGGCCACGTGCGCGGTGCGCTGAACAATGGCTGCACGGTTGATGAGATCCGTGAAGCGCTGCTGCATTGCGCGGTGTACGCCGGCGTACCGGCGGCGATCGATGCGTTCCGCGCGGCGCAGGAAGTGATCGACAGTTACCAGAAGCCCGAGTAACCGCCGGCCTCAGATCCACCCGCCCCACTGCAGGAAGAAGATCCCGATATTGGTGGTGATCGCCGCCATCAACGTGGTCAGCACGATGATCGCCGCTGCCAGTTCATGGTTGCCCTGTGCCGCACGGGCCATGACGAAACTGGCGGCGGCGGTCGGGCTGCCGAAGTACAGAAACAGAATCCCCAGCTCTGCCCCGCGAAAACCCCACAGCCATGCACCCAGCGTGGCGATCACCGGCAGGCCGACCATCTTCACCAGACTCGAACTGAGCGCCATCTTGCCGCTCTTGCGCAGCGCCGCCAGCGACAGCGTGCCGCCAATGCAGATCAATGCCAGCGGCAGCGTGGTTTGCGCCAGGTACTGGCCGGAGGTTTCCAGCCAGCCCGGCAGACCGATCTTGAAATAAGCGAACGGCGCCGCCGCGATCACGCTGATGATCAACGGATTGCTGACCACGCTTTTGCAGATGCTCCACGGATCGGATTTGATCACCGGGCTGTAGACCGCCAGCACAATGGTCGACAGGGTGTTGTAGAACAGGATCACCAGCGCTGCGAGAATCGCCCCGAGGGAAATCCCGTAGTCGCCGTACATGCTCGCCGCCAGCGCCAGGCCGATCACCCCGTTGTTGCCGCGAAACGCGCCTTGGGTGTAGATACCCCGGTCTTCACGCGGGCAGCGGAAAATCGCCCAGCCCCAGGCCACGGCAAAACTGACCAGCGTCGCGAGAGCGAAATAGATCAGCAGCGCCGGTTGCAGTGCCGCGTGCAGGTCGGCGTGCAGGATGCCGAGAAACAGCAGCGCCGGCATGGTGACGTTGAACACCAGCGACGAGGCTGTGTGGATGAAGTTGTCGTTGATCCAGTCGATGCGTTTGAGCAGCACACCGAGAAAAAGCATGGCAAACACCGGCGCGGTGATGTTCAGGGTTTCGAGGAAGATTGCCAGCATGCCGGGGAGCCTTGGAGGTGAGCGTCGTTAGGGGGCTAATGATAAGCCACTTTCACCCTGATCGTTCCCACGCTCTGCGTGGTAACGTCTCCTGTGACGCTCCGCGTCACGCTGTTGGGACGCGGAGCGTCCCCGGCTGCATTCCCACGCGGAGCGTGGGAACGATCAACGGGGTGGTCTCAGGTGATAGGCGCCGGATTGAACAACGTAATGTCGTTATGCAGCTTGTGCTTCTCCGCCCACGTCTGTTGCTTGCCGCTCGCCACATCCAGGTAGTAGTGGAACAACTCCCAGCCCAACTCCTCGATGGTTGCGCGCCCGGTGGCAATCCGCCCGGCATCGATGTCGATCAGATCCGGCCAGCGTTGCGCCAGTTCGGTACGGGTCGAAACCTTCACCACCGGCGCCATGGCCAGACCATAAGGCGTGCCACGCCCGGTGGTGAACACATGCAGGTTCATCCCCGCCGCCAGTTGCAAGGTGCCGCAGACAAAGTCACTGGCTGGCGTCGCACAGAAAATCAAGCCCTTCTGCTTGAAACGCTCCCCAGGGCCGAGCACGCCACTGATCGCACTGTTGCCGGACTTCACGATCGAGCCCAATGACTTCTCGACGATGTTCGACAACCCGCCCTTCTTGTTGCCCGGCGTGGTGTTGGCGCTGCGATCCGCTTCACCCTTGGCCAGGTAACGGTCGTACCAGTCCATCTCGCGCACCAGTTCCTCGGCAACGGTTTTGGTCTGGGCCCGTGAGGTCAGCAGGTAAATCGCATCACGCACTTCGGTGACTTCGGAAAACATCACCGTCGCCCCTGCCCGCAGCAGCAAGTCCGAGGCGTAACCCAGCGCGGGGTTGGCGGTGATGCCGGAAAACGCATCGCTGCCGCCGCACTGCATGCCGAGGATCAGCTCGGACGCCGGCACGGTTTCCCGGCGGCGCTGGTCGAGCTTCTTCAAACGGACTTCGGCCAGCTCCATGATCTGCTCGATCATCTCGGTGAAACCGTGACTGGAATCCTGCAAGCGATACAGCCACGGCTCGCTCAGATCCACCGAGGCATCGTCCTCGTGCATCACCTGCCCGGCCTGCAATTTCTCGCAGCCCAGGCTGATCACCAACGCCTCGCCACCGAGGTTCGGGTTGCGCGCCAGATTGCGTACGGTACGGATCGGAATGTAGGCGTCGGTGGCGGTGATAGCCACGCCACAACCGTAACTGTGGGTCAGCGCCACCACGTCATCGACGTTCGGGTACTTGGGCAGCAGTTCGTCCTTGATCCGCTTCACCGCGTGATCCAGCACCCCGGTGACGCACTGCACGGTGGTGGTGATCCCGAGAATGTTGCGCGTGCCGACGGTGCCGTCGGCGTTGCGATAACCCTCGAACGTGAAGCCTTCCAGCGGCGCCTGGGTGGCCGGCACTTCGGTGGACAGCGGCAGGCTGTCCAGCGGTGGCGCGGTTGGCATGCGCAGTTGATCTTCCTTGACCCAACTGCCACGGGGAATCGGCTGCAACGCATAGCCAATGATCTGGCCGTAGCGGATCACTGTGCCGCCCTCGGGGATATCCACGAGGCTGACCTTGTGACTCTGCGGCACAAAATCCACCGTCACCAGGCCATCGGCAAATGCGGTGCCGGCCGGCACGCCCTGGTCGTTGACCACTACCACTACGTTGTCCCGCTCGTGCAGGCGGATGTAGCGCGGCGAGTCGGAATGTTCAATCAACTGCATGACGCCGCTCCTCAGGAATGCGCTTGAGACAATTTGCCGGTGGCTTCGGAACCGCCATTGGTTGGCGGCTCTTTAAGTACCACACGTTTGATCGGGCCGACGATCACCAGGTAGCTGAACACCGCCACGAGTGCGTTGGCGCCGACGAACACCAGTGCCCATTTGAACGAACCGGTTGAACTGATGATGTAGCCGATGACGATCGGAGTGGTGATCGAGGCGATGTTGCCGAAGGTGTTGAACAGGCCACCGCTCAGACCGGCGATCTGTTTTGGCGAGGTGTCGGAGACCACCGCCCAGCCCAGTGCACCCACGCCTTTGCCGAAGAAGGCCAGGGCCATGAAGCCGACCACCATCCATTCAACGTCCACATAGTTGCAGGCCACGATGCTGCTCGAAACCAGCAGACCGGCGATGATCGGCGCCTTGCGGGCAAAGGTCAGCGAATGGCCCTTGCGCAGCAGGTAATCGGAAATCACCCCGCCGAGGACGCCGCCGATAAAGCCGCAGATCGCCGGCAACGAGGCGATGAAACCAGCCTTGAGGATGGTCATGCCGCGTTCCTGCACCAGGTACACCGGGAACCAGGTCAGGAAGAAATAGGTGATGCCGTTGATGCAGTACTGGCCCAGGTAAACGCCGAGCATCATGCGATTGGTCAGCAGCTGGCGGATGTAATCCCATTTCGGGCCGTCAGCCTTTTTGCCTTGTTTCTGGTCCATGTCGACCATGCCGCCGTTGTCGGCGATGAACTTCACTTCCGCTTCGTTGGCCATCGGGTGTTGGCGCGGGCTGTGGATAACCTTCAGCCAGACCAGCGAGAACACGATACCGAGCAGGCCCATGACGATGAACACGTGCTCCCAGCCAAAGGAGAACACGATCCAGCCCATCAGCGGCGCGAACAACACGGTGGCAAAGTATTGCGCCGAGTTGAAGATCGCCGAAGCGGTGCCGCGCTCAGCGGTCGGGAACCAGGCCGCGACGATGCGTGCGTTACCGGGGAACGATGGCGCCTCGGCCAGACCGACCAGAAAGCGCAGCATGAACAGCGCGACGATGGCCGTGGACATGCCGAACTCACCGACGAAGCCTTGCAGTACGGTGAACAGCGACCAGGTGAAGATGCTCAGGGCATAGACTTTTTTCGAGCCGAAGCGATCGAGCAGCCAGCCGCCGGGAATTTGCCCGGCCACGTAGGCCCAACCGAAAGCAGAGAAGATGTAGCCGAGGGTGACCGCGTCGATGCCGAGGTCTTTTTGCAAGCTGGAACCGGCGATCGCGATGGTGGCGCGGTCGGCGTAGTTGATCGTGGTCACCAGAAACAGCATGAGCAGGATCAAATAGCGGACGTGAGTCGGCTTGGACGATTGCATGTAGATGTACTCCCACTGATTATTTTTATGCGCGGGTGGATCTTCTTTGGTGTTTCTTTTGTGGGAACTGACCTGCCGGCGATGGCATCACTGCGGTCTGACTGAAAAACCGAGGTGATGCCATCGCTGGCAAGCCAGCTCCCACAGATCAGGAACCGATGTAGCTGGTCTTCACGACCGTGTAGAACTCTTGCGCATAGCGGCCTTGCTCACGTGAGCCATAGGATGAACCCTTACGGCCACCGAACGGAACGTGGTAATCGACACCGGCGGTCGGCAGGTTGACCATCACCATCCCGGCCTGGGAATGACGCTTGAAGTGGTTGGCGTACTTCAGCGACGTGGTGGCGATACCCGCCGACAGACCGAATTCGGTGTCGTTGGCCATGGCCAGCGCAGCCTCGTAATCGGCCACGCGGACGATGTTGGCCACCGGGCCGAAAATCTCTTCGCGGCTGATGCGCATCGAGGCTTCGCTGTCGGCAAACAGGGTCGGCGCGAGGAAGTAGCCCTCGGTGTCACACGTCACCAGACCACCGCCGCTGACCAGACGCGCACCTTCGGACTGACCGATGTCGATGTACTTCATGTCCTGCTCAAGCTGTGCTTGCGAAACCACCGGACCGATGTCGGTGCCGGCCTTCAGCGCGTGGCCGACCTTGATCGACTTCATGCGCTCGGCCATGGCTTCGACGAACTTGTCGTGAATCCCGGCGGTGACGATCAGTCGGCTCGATGCCGTGCAACGCTGGCCGGTGGAGTAGAACGCGCTCTGCACCGACAGCTCGACCGCTTGCTTGAGGTCGGCGTCGTCGAGAATGATCTGCGGGTTCTTGCCGCCCATTTCCAGCTGAACCTTGGCCTGGCGCGACACGCAATTGACCGCGATCTGCCGACCCACGCCGACGGAGCCGGTGAAGCTGATGCCGTCGACTTTCGGGCTGTTGACCAAAGCTTCGCCAACCACGCGACCGCTGCCCATCACCAGGTTGAACACGCCGGCCGGGAAACCTGCGCGGGAGATGATTTCAGCCAGCGCCCAGGCGCAACCCGGCACCAGATCCGCCGGTTTCAACACCACGCAGTTGCCATAGGCCAGGGCCGGGGCGATTTTCCACGACGGGATGGCAATCGGGAAGTTCCAAGGGGTGATCAGGCCGACCACACCCAGTGCTTCGCGGGTGACTTCGACGTTGACGCCCGGACGCACCGACGGCACGTAGTCGCCGGACAGGCGCAGGCACTCGCCGGCGAAGAACTTGAAGATGTTGCCAGCGCGGGTCACTTCGCCGATGGCTTCCGGCAGGGTCTTGCCCTCTTCCCGGGCCAGCAGGGTGCCGAGTTCTTCGCGGCGCGCGAGGATTTCAGTGCCGACTTTGTCCAGCGAATCGTGGCGGGCCTGAATGCCCGAAGTCGACCACGCCGGGAATGCAGCGCGAGCGGCGTCGATGGCGGCATTGACTTGAGCCAGGTCAGCCTTGGCGTAATCGCCAATGGTATCGCTCAGCTCGGACGGGTTGATGTTCGCCGAGTAATCGTTACCGGCGACCCATTCACCGTTGATGTAGTTGTCATAGCGCTTGGTCACGAATCATTCTCCTGACGCAAAAAGCCGCTGATTGCTCAGCGGCCTTGTTTATAGAGGTGTGTTACTGAGCACCTTGCTTGTCGATCAGCGCAGCGAGCATTTCGTACTCTTCGCCGGTCAAGTCGGTCAGCGGCGCCCGCACCGGGCCTGCGTCATAACCGGCGATCTTGGCGCCAGCCTTGACGATGCTCACGGCGTAACCGGCCTTGCGGTTGCGGATGTCGAGGTACGGCAGGAAGAAGTCGTCGATGATCTTGCCGACGGTGGCGTGATCTTCGCGGGCAATCGCGTGGTAGAAGTCCATCGCGGTTTTCGGGATGAAGTTGAACACCGCCGACGAGTAGACCGGCACGCCCAGGGCCTTGTAGGCAGCGGCATAGACTTCGGCGGTCGGCAGACCGCCGAGGTAGCTGAAGCGATCGCCGAGGCGACGACGGATCGACACCATCAGTTCGATATCGCCCAGACCGTCCTTGTAACCGATCAGGTTCGGGCAGCGCTCGGCCAGACGCTCCAGCAGCGGCGCGGTCAGACGGCAGACGTTGCGGTTGTACACCACCACACCAATGTTGACCGACTTGCACACCGCCTCAACGTGGGCGGCAACGCCGTCCTGGCTGGCTTCGGTCAGGTAGTGCGGCAGCAGCAACAGACCTTTGGCGCCCAGACGCTCGGCTTCCTGAGCGTATTCGATGGCCTGACGGGTCGAACCACCGACACCGGCGAGGATCGGCACGCTGCTGGCGCAGGTGTCGACGGCAGTCTTGATGATTTCCGAATATTCGCTGGCAGCCAGGGAGAAGAATTCACCGGTGCCACCGGCGGCGAACAGGGCTGAAGCACCGTACGGGGCCAGCCATTCCAGGCGTTTGATGTAGCCAGCGCGGTTGAAATCGCCCTGGGCATTGAAATCGGTCACCGGGAACGACAGCAGGCCGGCGGAGAGGATGGACTTCAGTTCTTGTGGATTCATTATTCGAACACCCTGGTAGCAACGTTTTTTTGTGAGTGGACCGTTCAGCCTTCGCCGAAGTTGTAGGTCATCGTACAACTTAAAATATAACCGTCAACTGCATTTCATCGCTGGGGGGCATTTTTTGTCGGACAAGATTTCTTTTTGACGTAGGAAATTTCTCGACTAGGCTCGATTTAACTGTATATGCATACAGTTAAATAAAACCTGCCGACGACATATCAAGGAGAAAGAAATGTCCGGTCTTCAAACCACATGCGTTGAAAAAACCACACCGGTCATCGCCCGTTTCGATGATCTTTTCACCCCCGGCGGCATCGCTTTCAGTGCAGAAAATCCGCATATGCTGTTGCATATCGCCGACTCGCACAGCGATGTCGCCCCCGTCGCCACCCTGCCCGCTCACGCCTTGAAGGGCAAACCGCAGTTGCGCTTCGAAGGTGCGGAACACACGGCTATCGGCGATAACACCTTGCTGCGTTTCGTTGAAAATACCGCGCCGGTACTGGCGCAAAACGTGCCACTGCATCTGCCGAACGGATTGGCGCTGACCTACGGCCAGGTACTGGCACTGGGCGGTGATTTCTATGGCGTCGTCGATCGGCCGATCAACGAAGGCGCTTCTGCGGCAGATCGCCTTCAGCGCTTCACGGCAGCCTTCGACACCCTGGCCGCGCTGCCGGCGTCAAAGGCCGAGGCGACGCAAATTCTTGCGATCATGCAAAAGGAGATCGACGCGGTTAAACAGGCGATCAAGGACGGCAGGCAACCCCATGAGGCTTATGACGCTTTAGGAGATACGTTGTCGGAGGAGTGGAACAAAATCACCGGCGGCGGCAGTTTTGTCTCGGCGCTGTTCCCTCTTGGTCGCTATCTGAAACTGGCGGCGAACAACGCCGACCATTTCGGCGAATGGGCTCGCCAAGCCTACATCGCCGGGCACACCGTTGCCCTGCAAACCGCCGCTGCCGCCCACGCCACTCAGGACGAACTGCAACTGGAGCGGGCCTACGCGATGAACGCGTTCGCTGACCACTACCTCACCGACCTGTTTTCCTCCGGACATTTGCGGGTGCCACGCAAGGCCATGGCCGCCGCGGTGACGCCGAGTGACCTGGGCTCGCTGATCACTCGCTTCATGCACGACGAAGACAGCAAGTTCGGCCTCAAGGTACGCAACGGACATGGCGAGCAATGGCGGGCATTCGGTGACAAGCGCTACTTCGACGCCACGGACGCCGACAACCGCAATCAGGTGAATCGGGCGGTACAGGATTCGGCGGACGAGGTGTATGCCGCGTATTCAACCGGCAATGTACCGACCACCTTCAACGCGCTGCAACGGGTGCCGGATCTGACGGCCGTGCTGGATCCGGCCAACAACTTCTCACCACTATTCCGCCTTCAAGGCAACAAAGTCCTGCGGCGCAAGGATGTCAACAATCTCAACGACACTGCCACCGTCGACGACTGGTGGGGCTGGAGCAGTTACCTGCTGCTCAAGGACTATCACCCAAGCGGCAACACGAATTAAGGAGCGATTCGATGACGATTAAATTGAAACTGGAACTGGCCTCGGGCCAATCGTTGAAAGGCGCGCCGCTGCAATTGCTGCGCGGCGGCGTGGCCATCGCCCGGGCGACGGTGGACGCTCAGGGCCAGGCGACGTTCGACGTCCGACCCGGCCCCGGCAAACTCGCGGTCAGGGTCGATCGTTCGATTCTGCCCGGAAGCTGAAATGCCCGGACAAGATTGCCCCGGCGCGCCTCACGAATTCGCCGGGTAAAGTGCAACGACTGCCGCGAAGGATCGCGGCAGATCTTTCAAGGAGAACGAAGCATGACGTTTGCCGCTGCACACCTTCCGCAATTTCCCGATCACGCCAGCGACTCGATCATCCTGCGGCTGTCGACGCTGGATGACGACCTGATCGTTCGTGTACCCGATGGCCAGAACACACCGCCGAACTGGGATGTGTACCCGATCCTCGGCGATGATCCGCAAGAGCCTGAATGGCAGGGTCTGTCGGAACCGACCGGCGTCTGGGATGACGCACTGGATGACATGGTCGGCCTGACCGGAATCGAGTTGAGCATCCCGAGATTCGAGCTGGAAAAGTACCTGAACAGCGTCGTCGAACTGCGTTACAAGTTTGCCGATGAGTCCAGTCTGGAGCCTTGTTCGGAGCCGCTGAAACTCTACATCGAAGCCTGATTTCTCACCCCTGCGCCTGCGCCTCTTCATGCGCCTGACGCAGCCGTTCGCGGCTGTTGGTCAGGTGCAGGCGCATGGCCGCACGGGCGGCATCGGAATCCTGACGGGCGATGGCGTCGTAGATTTCTTCGTGCTCGCGACTCAGGCGACTCATGTAGTGCTGCTGATCGTCATGGGCCAGGCGCGCCGAGTTAAGCCGCGTGCGCGGAATGATGCTGGTGCCCAGGTGGGTCATGATGTCGGTGAAATAGCGGTTGCCGGTGGACAGCGCGATTTGCAGGTGGAACTGGAAGTCCGACGCCACGGCATCGCTGGCGTGGGCCACGCTGTCATTCAGCGCATCAAGGGCCGCGCGCATCGCAGCAAGTTGCTCGGTGCTGCGGCGCTGCGCGGCAAGGCCGGCGGATTCGACTTCGAGGCTGATACGCAGTTCGAGAATGGCCAGCACGTCACGCAGGGTGACCACGGTGGCCGGGTCGATCCGGAAACCGCTCGGGCTCGGGGTGTCGAGCACGAAGGTGCCGATGCCATGACGGGTTTCCACCTGCCCCGCCGCCTGCAGCCGGGAAATCGCCTCGCGCACCACGGTGCGGCTGACGCCGTGGGCGTCCATGATCGCCGACTCGGTTGGCAACTTGTCGCCGCGCTTGAGCAGACCGTCGCGGATCTGCTCGGTCAGCACCGTCACCAGTTCCTGAGCCAGGCTGCGGCGCTTGCGAGGGAGTCGCGGGGTGTCGATCGGGTTTTCCATGGTCTGCATCTTGTCTCGAAAGTTCGGCTTGTGGGCATCATAGCTCAAGCGGGTTGTACGATCACTTTCCGTTTCCACACAAATCCTGTGGGAGGCGGCAAGCCAGCCCCCCACAGGGTTTGTGTGGACATATCAGGCGGTCACGTTCTGCTCAACCAGGTGACCACTGTCTATCCGCACATGCCGTGGATGGAAGCGCTTGAGGCTGCTGCGATGGCCGACGCTGACGATGCTCAGGCCCGGTAACTGGTCGATCAACGCCTGATACAACGTGGCTTCGTCTTCCTCATCCATCGCCGACGTCGCTTCGTCCATGTACAGCCATTGCGGTGCGTAGAGCAGCGCACGGGCGAAGGCCAGACGTTGCTGTTCGCCCGGCGAAAGCATGCGCTGCCAGTGGTTGGCTTCGTCCAGTCGAGCCACCAGATGTGGCAAGCGGCAGGTTTCCAGCACTTGTGCATAACGCTCGGGCGCGTAGGTGTCGCCCGGTTGTGGATAACTCAAGGCGTCGCGCAGGGTGCCGATCGGCAGATACGGTTTCTGTGGCAGGAACAGATAACGCGAGGCCGGCAAGCGAATGCTGCCGTGCCCGGCCGGCCACAAATGGCCCATCGCCCGCAGCAGCGTGGATTTACCGCTGCCGGAGCGGCCACTGAGCATCACCCGCTCGCCCGCCTCCACGGTCATGTCGGCATTGGTCAGCAGGTGACGACCGTCGGCCAGATCGAGGCCGAGGTTATGAACCTTCAGCTCATCGCCCTGATTCTGCACGTCGATGGCCGGTGCACGTTCTTCGTTGTCGGTCATGGCCTGACGGAAGCTCAGCAGACGATCACAGGTGGCGCGCCACGCGGCGAGGTCCGCATAGGCGTTGATGAACCAGCTGAAGTTCTCTTGCACGTTGCCGAACGCCGAGTTGATCTGCATCAGCTCACCCAGCTCAATCTTGCCGGTCAGGTAACGCGGGGCCGCGACGATGAAGGGAAAGATGATTGCGATCTGGCCGTAACCCGAGGTGAAGAACGTCAGGCGCTTGGACACCCGCATGATGTCCCAGAAGTTGTGCCAGACCAGACCGAAGCGGTTGCTCAGACGACGATTCTCGTTCGGTTCGCCGTTGTACAACGCAATGCTCTCGGCGTTCTCACGTACCCGCACCATGGAGAAACGCAGGTCGGCTTCGAAACGTTGCTGCTGGTTGTTCAGGCCGATCAGGCGTCGACCGATCAGGTGCGTCAGCCAGCTGCCGACCGCCGCGTACAGCAGCGCACACCAGAACATGTAGCCGGGAATCTCGACGCCGAACACCTCGATGCTGCCGGACACGCCCCACAGAATGATCGAGAACGACACCAGGCTGACCACCGTGCGGATCAGGCCCAGGGCCAGACTCAAGGTGTTGCTGGTGAAGGTGTTGAGGTCTTCGGAAATCCGCTGGTCAGGGTTGTCGGTGTAACCGCCCTGCTCCAGCTGGTAATAGTTCTTGTGCCCGAGCCAGCGCTTGAAATGGTTCTCGGTGAGCCATGCCCGCCAGCGGATGGTCAGCATCTGCGTCAGGTACAGGCGATACACCGCGCCGAGGATCGCTACCGCCGCAATGCCGCAGAAATACAGGATCAACTGCCAGAACGCCGCCTCGTCCTTCTTCTGCAGGGCGTTGTAGAAATCCTTGTACCAACTGTTGATCCACACCGAGATCGCCACGCTGAACAACGTCAGCGCGATCACGGCGATCAGCAACGTCCAGGCCTTGCCCTTCTCTTCGCTGCGCCAGTAAGGCGTGGTCATGGCCCACACCTTGCGAAAAAACTGCCCGCGCACAGTATCGTTGACCGCGGAATATTCAGCGTTCTGATTCATGAAAAAGGCTCGATAAAGAAAAGAACAGACACGCACCGATCATAGATGATCGGTGCGCTTTATCGCGAGGGCTGGCGATGGTCGTTCAGCGCAGGTTCAGCGACGAACCGGGCGCTTCTGCAGTTTGCGCTGCAGGGTGCGGCGGTGCATGCCCAAGGCGCGGGCAGTGGCGGAGATATTGCCTTCGTGCTCGGTCAGCACACGCTGGATGTGCTCCCATTGCAGACGGTCAACCGACATCGGGTTTTCCGGTACCAGGCTGTCGAGGTCGGCGTGTTCGGACAGCAGCGCTGCCAGCACATCGTCGGCATCCGCCGGTTTGCACAGATAGTTGCAGGCGCCGCGCTTGATCGCTTCAACCGCCGTGGCGATGCTCGAGTAACCGGTGAGGATCACCACGCGCATTTCCGGGTCCAGTTCCAGCAGTTTCGGCAGCAGGACCAGACCGGAATCGCCGTCCATTTTCAGGTCCAGCGCGGCATAGTCCGGCAGATCGGCCTGGGCAATGGTCAGACCTTCTTCGGCGGAACCGGCGGTGCTGACGCGGAAACCACGGCGAGCCATGGCACGGGCCATCACCCGGGTGAAGGTCGCGTCGTCATCGACCAGCAGCAAATGCGGCAGTTCTTCGCCTTCGACTTGGATTTCGTCACTCATGTTGCTCTCCTCGGGCGCCGTGGGGCAGGCGCAGCTCGGTGAGCGTGCCGCCTTCCTCATGACTATAGAGTTTCACTGAGCCGCCGGCGCGTGTCACGCTGGCCTTGCTCAAAAACAGGCCCAGGCCGAAACCTTTGCCCTTGGTGGTAAAAAACGGTTTGCCGATCTGCTCGGCGATGGCCAGGGGCACACCGGCGCCATGATCGCGGATGCTGATGGTCAGGTCTTCGGCGGTCCAGTCCAGGGTCACCTGAAGGTTTTCCGGGCAGGCATCGGCGGCGTTGTTCAACAGATTCAACAAGGCCTGGGTCAGATCCGGCGGCGGCGCCACCCGCGGCAACGGGCCCTGGCCCAGACGCTGGAAGCGATAACTGGCCTCGGGGCGCATCAGGTGCCAGCGATTGAGCGCTTCGTCGAGCCACTCGGTGACATCCTGCATCTCCACCGCCATCCGGCGATTGGCTTCGGCGGCACGCACCAGTTGTTGCAGGGTCTCCTTGCAGAGTTTTACCTGATCCTTCAGCACCTTCAGGTCTTCCTGAAGCATCGGGTCGGGGTGATCCTGCTGCATTTCGTTGAGCAACACGCTCATGGTCGCCAGCGGTGTGCCCAGTTCATGGGCCGCACCGGCGGCCTGAGTCGCGACGGCCAGCAATTGCTGATCGCGCAGGCCTTCTTCACGGCGGATCGCGCGCAATTCTTCCTGACGGCGCAGCTCTTCGGCCATCCGCGCGGCGAAGAAGGTGATCACTGCTGCCGCGAGGGCAAAACTCAGCCACATGCCGTAGATCTGCAGGTTCTCCCGGGCGACCGGCAGGGTTTCCAGCGGATAGAAATGCGTCAGCATCAATGTGTACAAGGCCAGCGCAATACCGGACAGCACCACCGAATAACGCCATGGCAGCGTCACCGCAGCGATGGTGAGCGGCACCAGATAATACGAAACGAACGGGTTGGTCGAACCACCGGAGAAATACAGCAAGGCACTGTGGATAACCAGATCGCAGGCCAGTTGCAGCGCGTATTCGAGCTCGGTCACCGGCCACGAAGTGCGCAGGCGTACGGCGGTGAACACACACAGCAGAATCGAACAGCCGAGGGTCATCACCAGTTGCACCCACGGCAACGGCAACAGTTCCAGCCAGTAGGCCAGGCCCACGGAACCGGCCTGTGCGGCGAGCACCAGGGTGCGGATGAAAGTCAGCCGCCAGAGGTTCTGGCGAGTGGCGGAAGTCAGTTGTACGGGGGCGAGCATGAGCTCTCCTGATGAGCGCTCCAGGCGGATCGCACGGAGTATAACCAAGGCGCGGGCTTGAGAGGCGAAAGTGCGGCAAACGACCACACCAAAAAGCAGTTGCAAGTTGCGAGCTTCAAGCTACGAGCAAAAGCTTGCGGCTGAATCTCATCGCTGGCCTTGTCATCTGTATAGAAGTTGTAACTGGGCGAACCGGATCATAAACGCTAGAGTCTGATGGTTTCACGCAGGCCCCCGAACCATCACCTGCGCCCTCATCAAGGAGCTTTCATGCACACATTTCGCCGCAGCGCCGCCCTTCTCGCCCTGACCGTCGGCAGCGTCGCCAGCCTTCCGGCCCTGGCCGCCGATGAGCTGCACTACAACCAGATTTCCCTGCGCGCCGAAGTCAGCCAGGAAGTGGCCCGCGACCTGATGATCGTGACCCTCTACACCGAAGAACAGAACACTGACCCGGGCAAACTCGCCGCCGACGTCAGCACCACCATGAACAAGGCACTGGCCCAGGCCAAGCAGGTCAAAGACATCACCCTGCGCCAGGGCAGCCGCAACAGCTACCCGATCTACGACACCAAGGGCCAGAAAATCACCGGCTGGCGCGAACGCGCCGAACTGCGCCTGGAAAGCGCCGACTTCGCCGCCCTGTCCAAACTCACCGGCGAACTGCTGACCGACCTGAAAATGGGCGGCATGGACTTCGCCATCGCCGACCCGACCCGCAAGGCCAGCGAAGACCAACTGCTCAAAGAAGCCGTCACCGCCTTCAAGGCCCGCGCCCAACTGGCCACCGACGCCCTGGGCGGCAAGGGTTACAAAATCGTCAACCTGAACCTCAACAGCAACGGCTTCCCGCAACCGTACATGCGCGCCCCGATGATGATGAAAGCTGCCGGCATGGATTCGGCGCCCGTCACGCCTGAAGTTGAAGCAGGCACCAGCCAGGTCAGCCTCACGGCCGATGGCTCGATTGAAGTGTTGATGCCGTGATTGAGTAACGGCTGAATGAAAACCGGCGATCAGTGATGATCGCCGGTTTTTTTATGCTCGGGATTTGAGTTGTCAGCTCTGCCGTCATCGCTGGCAAGCCAGCTCCCACCAGTTCTGCGGATTTATTGAAATCGCGCACGACCCTTTGGGAGCGGGCTTGCCCGCGATGAACGATGACGCGGTCTCAAGCTCGCGGATCAACCCGGTCCAGCGCGCGGTTCACTGCAAGCTCGGCCAGCATGATGATCTGCTGGATACCGAGCGCCGTACTGCGTTGTGGTCCGCTGAGCTCATTGGCGAAATTGCTGGCGATGGTACTGGCCGACGCCAGGGACTCGCAGGCATTGGCCAGCAGGCTTTCGGTGTCGACGTTGGGTGTGACCATATACATCGTGCTCGGGCGCGGTTTGGAAGGATTGGGGCACAGGTAATAGTCGAGGGCGCGTTTGATGGCTTCGCGGTTGCGGGCGAGGTCTTCGGCGCGCATGGCTTCTTCGAGGGGTGTGGGTGATTCGAGGGGTGGGTCGGGGACAACCTTGTTCATTGATTAACTCCTTGCTGACTTGAAGCCACCCAATGCCGTTCTCACGCGGCGAAGAGGTGGCAGCTATGTGCGGGGTGAGAAACCGGGCAAGGAGATTCCGGCCAGACCAAAGCCTGCCCGCACACAGCCGCCATAAATCAATTACAGGCAGCAAAAGCTGGCGGCAATTATGGTCGGACTGACGTTTTAATAACACTCGCTTGCCTGGGTTCTCACACCCAATCACAGAGTTTTCTGCGAAAACCAAAGACTAGGGATCGTGGTTCCGACGGACAACCTGAAAAAATTGTGGGAAGGTTCGGTGAATCCCACACATCCTTAAACATCCGAAAATGGAACGCGGAGCGTCCCGGGCTGCATTCCCACGCGGAGCGTGGGAACGATCAAGCAGTCCGCAGTTGCATTCAGCTTTCCGCTTTCTGATTTCGGCTTCCCGCTTCTCGCTTCCCACCACTCAACACGATGAGCGTTAGCTCGAGTACCGCTTTTGATCTTCGGGCGACGTCGGAAGGCTGAGTGGAGGGATTTATCCGGGGGTGGGAGCGCAGCGACCGTTTGGCGAAGCCAAACACATCGAGAGGAGGTGCAGCGAAGCAAACCGGAGGCGATGCCCCCGGATGAATCCCGTAGCGAAGGACCCCCGAGCCCCAGCGAGGGGCCGAACGTAGGAGCAAGCGTTTTTGGTTACTTTTTAGGCGTTTGTAAAAAGTGACCCGCCGTAAGGGCGGAACCATAAGAAGCCGTTACCGCAGCATCGGATATGCACACAATCACCCCAGATATACCGAGATAGACACCTCACCTAGAAAAACGATATTTCCGCGCCCAACGAAACCCCGGCTACCCTCCTCCCCACAACTACCTCCAATGCACCCGGGGACTCCATGGATCGATTCACCCTCAAACCACTTCTAATAACCCTGGCCCTGACCGCCATAACCCCAATCGCCAACGCAGCCACAACCCTGGTCTATTGCTCCGAAGCCAGCCCCGCAGGCTTCGACCCCAGCCAATACACCAGTGGCACCGACTTCGACGCCTCCGCCGAAACCGTCTTCAACCGCCTCACCCAATTCAAACGCGGCGGCACCGAAATCGAACCCGGTCTGGCGACCAAATGGGACGTAAGCCCGGACGGCCTCCAGTACACCTTCCACCTGCGCCAAAACGTAAAATTTCACACCACCGACTACTTCACCCCGACCCGAACCTTCAACGCCGACGACGTCCTGTTCACCTTCCAGCGCCTGCTCGACCCGGAGAACGCCTTTCGCAAGGCCTACCCCGCCGAGTCCCCGTACTTCACCGACATGGGCCTGAACACAACAATCAAATCCGTGGAAAAACTCGACGACAACACCGTGCGCTTCAACCTGAACAATGTCGACGCCGCGTTCGTGCAAAACCTCGCCATGAGCTTCGCCTCGGTGCAATCGGCCGAATACGCCGCCCAATTGCTGAAGGAAGGCAAAGCAGCAGACCTCAACCAGAAACCGGTCGGCACCGGCCCGTTCGTGTTCAAGCGCTATCAGAAGGACGCGCAGATCCGCTACGCCGCGAACAAGGACTACTGGAAACCGGAAGACGTGAAGCTCGACAACCTGGTGTTCTCGATCACCCCGGACGCCGCCGTACGCCTGCAAAAGCTCAAGACCGGCGAATGCCAGGTCAGCGGTTACCCGCGCCCCGCCGACATCGAAGTGATGGAAAAAGACCCGAACCTGCGGGTGTTGAAGCAACCCGGTTTCAACCTCGGCTTCCTCGCCTACAACACCACCCATCCGCCGCTGGATCAGCTCAAAGTGCGCCAGGCGCTGGACATGGCCATCGACAAACCGGCGATCATCAAGGCGGTTTACCAGAGTGCCGGACAGCTGGCGCAGAACGCCTTGCCGCCAGCGCAATGGTCGTTCGATCCGAACATAAAGGACGCGCCGCACGACCCTGCAAAAGCCAAAGCGCTACTCAAGGAAGCCGGGGTTGCACCGGGTACAACCATCAATCTCTGGGCCATGACCGTGCAGCGTGCCTCGAACCCGAATGCGCGGATGTCGGCTCAGATGATCCAGCAGGATTGGGAGAAAATCGGCATCAAGGCCAACATCGTCAGCTATGAATGGGGCGAGTACATCAAGCGCGCCAAGAACGGCGAGCACGACGCGATGATCTACGGCTGGACCGGTGACAACGGCGACCCGGACAACTGGCTGGGGGTGCTTTACAGCTGCGCGGCGGTGAAAGGCAGCAACTACGCCAAATGGTGCGACCCGGCCTACGACAAGCTGGTGCAGCAGGCCAAGGTGTCCACCGATAAATCGCAACGGGTAAAACTGTATCAACAGGCGCAACTCATCCTTAAACAGCAGGTGCCGATCACGCCGATCGCCAACTCCACGGTGTTCCAGCCGCTGCGCAAGGAAGTCACCGATTTCAAGATCAGCCCGTTCGGTCTAACCCCCTTCTATGGCGTGGGTATAAATAAGTAACACCCGGCCCCATTCCGGCGCGCACAACGTGACCAACGCACCGTTTTGGGGCCCCGCTTGCACCGTAAAAACCGGCCGCAAACGGTCAAATGCGTCAGAAGTTATACGGATGCGACATTAAGGTACGTTCGTGCCACGCTTTGACGCCGCCGAGCGCTCTGGATCTTGCATTGGGTATGGGCCCTGCATAAGTATCCGCAGGCACGACTCACGAGGTCGTACCTCACTACTAAAAAATGACAACAAATCATGAGGCCAACATGCTTAAACACGCGGTCATTCCGTTTTTAGTCGGCGCAGGCTTGTTAGCCTCCGCACCTTTCGCCACCGCTGCGACTAACCTGGTGTTCTGCTCCGAAGGCAGCCCGGCCGGTTTCGATCCAGGCCAGTACACCACCGGAACCGACTTCGACGCCTCAGCCGAAACCATGTTCAACCGTCTGACCCAGTTCGAGCGTGGCGGCACCGCCGTGACTCCTGGTCTGGCGACCAAGTGGGACATCTCGGATGACGGCCTGACTTACACCTTCCACCTGCGTGAAGGCGTCAAGTTCCACACCACCCCGTATTTCAAGCCGACTCGTGAGTTCAACGCCGACGACGTGCTGTTCACCTTCAATCGCATGATTAACAAGGATGACCCGTTCCGTAAGGCGTACCCGACCGAATTCCCGTACTTCACCGACATGGGGATGGATACCAACATCACCAAGATCGATAAAGTCGACGACCACACCGTCAAGTTCACCCTGAAAGAAGTCGACGCCGCGTTCATCCAGAACATGGCCATGAGCTTCGCGTCGATCCAGTCCGCCGAGTACGCAGCCCAGCTGCTGAAGGAAGGCAAGGCTGCCGACATCAACCAGAAGCCGATCGGCACTGGCCCGTTCGTGTTCAAGAGCTACCAGAAAGACTCCAACATCCGTTACACCGGCAACAAGGATTACTGGAAGCCTGAAGACGTGAAGATCGACAACCTGATCTTCGCTATCACCACCGACCCGTCGGTACGTATCCAGAAGCTGAAAAAGAACGAGTGCCAGGTCACCCTGTTCCCGCGTCCGGCCGACCTCGCGGCACTGAAAGCCGACCCTGCGCTGAAGATGCCTGACCAGGCCGGCTTCAACCTGGGCTACATCGCCTATAACGTGATGGACAAGGTCAAGGGCAGCAACGAGCCTAACCCGCTGGCCGACCTGCGCGTGCGCCAGGCGCTGGACATGGCCGTCAACAAGCCACAGATCATCGACTCGGTTTACCAGGGCGCAGGCCAACTGGCCGTCAACGCCATGCCACCGACCCAGTGGTCCTACGACACCACCATCAAGGACGCCAAGTACGATCCTGAGAAAGCCAAGCAGCTGCTCAAGGAAGCCGGCGTCAAGGAAGGTACCGAGATCGTCCTGTGGGCGATGCCGGTTCAGCGTCCGTACAACCCGAACGCCAAGCTGATGGCCGAAATGCTCCAGTCCGACTGGAAGAAAATCGGTCTGAACGTGAAGATTCAGAGCTACGAGTGGGGCGAGTACATCAAGCGCTCCAAAGGCGGCGAGAACCAGGCGATGATCATCGGCTGGAGCGGTGACAATGGTGATCCGGACAACTGGCTCAACGTGTTGTTTGGTTGCGACTCGCTGAGTGGCAACAACTTCTCCAAATGGTGCGACAAGAAATTCGACGGCCTCGTGAAAGAAGCCAAGCGCACCACTGACCAGGCCAAGCGCACCGAACTCTACAAAGAGGCGCAGCACGTCCTCAAAGATGCAGTCCCTATGACACCCATCGCTCACTCGACGGTGTATCAACCCATGCGCGCCAACGTGCAGGACTTCAAGATCAGCCCGTTCGGCTTGAACTCCTTCTACGGCGTCAGCGTCAGCAAATAAAAGAAGCAGCGGCGACGTTTTCAGCGTCGCCGCTGTTTTTTTGCCGAGAAGTCAGGAATTCGCCTACAGCCTTTTCTAACCAGTCTTACTAGGTTGGGTTAGGACGTGTTGCCTTTTCCTACGAGTCTTTAGGACTCAGCGCATTTACTGCCAGACCCACGGCCCCTACCGTCGGGTTCTGACCAGTGACTGCGTGGGCTATCGGTTTGCTGTTGGTTTGAGCTCAATGCAGCCACAACGTCCCTGGACGGGATCGCGGCGCATTGAAAAACACTAAAAAAGAGGGAGCGTCATGCGCCATACCTTGGTTTTTTCCGCATTGCTGGGCGCCGGCCTGTTGGCCGCCACGTCCGCCAGTTTCGCCGCCAGCAACAGTTTGGTGTTCTGCTCCGAAGGCAGTCCGGCCGGTTTCGACACCGCGCAGTACACGACGGCAACCGATAACGACGCCGCCGAACCGCTGTACAACCGACTGGCCGAGTTTGAAAAAGGCGCGACCAATGTCGTACCGGGCCTGGCAACCAGCTGGGACATCTCCGAGGATGGCCTCAAGTACACCTTTCACCTGCGTGAAGGTGTGAAATTTCACACAACGCCGTACTTCAAACCTACGCGCGATTTCAACGCCGACGACGTGCTGTTCACGTTTAACCGCATGCTCGATCCGCAACAGCCATTCCGTAAGGCTTATCCGACCGAGTTCCCGTATTTCAACGGGATGAGCCTCAACAAGAACATTGCCAAGGTCGAGAAGACCGGGCCGCTGACCGTGCAGTTCACGCTCAACAGCGTCGACGCCGCGTTCATCCAGAACATCGCCATGAGCTTTGCCGCCATCCTGTCCGCCGAGTACGCCGACCAACTGCTGGCCGAAGGCAAGCCGAGCGACATCAACCAGAAGCCGATCGGCACTGGCCCGTTCGTGTTCAAGAGCTACCAGAAAGACTCGAACATCCGCTACACCGGCAACCCGCATTACTGGGATCAGAGCCGGGTGAAGCTGAAGAATCTGATTTTCGCGATCAATACCGACGCTTCGGTGCGTGTGCAGAAGCTCAAGGCCGGCGAATGCCAGATCACCCTGCACCCGCGTCCGGCCGATGTGCCGGCACTGAAGAACGACCCGAAACTGCAATTGATCGAGAAGCCAGGCTTCAACCTCGGCTACATCGCCTATAACGTGCGCCACAAGCCGTTCGACCAGCTCGAAGTGCGCCAGGCACTGGACATGGCGGTGAATAAACAGGGGATTCTCAACGCTGTTTATCAAGGCGCCGGCCAACTGGCCGTCAACGCCATGCCGCCGACCCAATGGTCCTACGACGACACCATCAAGGACGCCGCCTACAACCCGGAGAAAGCCAAAGAGCTGCTCAAGGCTGCCGGCGTCAAGGAAGGCACCGAGATCACCCTGTGGGCGATGCCGGTACAACGGCCGTACAACCCGAACGCCAAACTGATGGCCGAGATGCTCCAGGCGGACTGGGCCAAGATCGGTCTGAAAGTGAAGATCGTCAGCTACGAATGGGGCGAGTACATCAAGCGCACCAAGAATGGCGAGCACGACATCAGCCTGATCGGCTGGACCGGTGACAACGGGGACCCGGACAACTGGCTCGGCACGCTGTACAGCTGCGACGCCATCGGCGGCAACAACTACTCCATGTGGTGCGATCCGGCGTACGACAAGCTGATCAAGCAGGCCAAGGTCGTCACCGACCGCGACCAACGCACCGTGCTCTACAAACAGGCCCAGCAACTGCTCAAGCAGCAAGTACCGATCACGCCTGTCGCCCACTCGACGGTCAACCAGCCGCTGAGCGCCAAAGTCGAAGGGTTCAAAGTGAGCCCGTTTGGTCGCAACGTGTTTTCGGGTGTCAGCATCGATTAAACACAAAACCGATTAGCCGCAATGCTGAGGGGCCGTCTACCCCCTCACGCAAGCGCTTTGCCGAAATTCGCCAATCAGGCCTTTTGCAAACGTTTGCGATGTGTGAATGAGTTCTAAACCAATAACCGGCCAACCCAAAAAAGCCGGCATAAAAAGAAAGTAAAGGAGCTTCACCCATGAAACTGAGCAATACCGCGATACTGGCCCTGGCCATCAGCAGCATCACCGCCACGGCTTACGCGGAAACCCAAAGCCAGGCGTTCACTCCGGTGACCGTCAACGAGAAGAGCGCCCAGGCTGAAGCCACCGGCTTCCTCGAAGGTCAGTCGATCAGCGGCTCGACCCGTAACTGGTACGCCAACGAACAACTGAAACGCGGCGGCAAGTTCGCCTATCGCAAGGATGGCGTGGCCACTCCGACCGACCGCCGTATCAACTGGGTGCAGGGCACCATCGTCAAGTACAACTCGGGCTTCACCGAGGGCACCGTCGGTTTCAGCACCGAAGTGGCGGCGTACAACGCCATTGCGCTGGAGCGTGACCGCGAGAACCTGGCGTCCAACAACGGTGGCGCACCGGGCACCCGTCCAGGCGCGGGCAACAACCGTACCCTGACCCGTGAAGGCGGCGAAGCCCAGGGCCAGTGGAGCAAAGTCGGCCTGGCCAACGTCAAGGCGCGTATCTCCAACACCACCCTGACCGCCGGCCGCATGAACTTCAGCAGCCCGCAGGTCGACGTGATCGGCAACCGTCCGCTGCCATCGAGCTTCGAAGGTATCGCGATCCACAGCGAAGAGCTGAACAACCTGTCCTTCGACCTGGCCTCGTTCGACCGCGTTTCGCCGCGTACCGAAGAAAGCCTGAGCAAATTCCGCTCCGAATACGGCGCGATCGATGCCGAAGCCGACCACGTTCACACCGGCGGCATCTCGTATCAGCCGTTCGCCAGCCTGACCACCAGCCTGTGGGGCACCCAGGCCGAAGACCTGTGGAACCAGTACTACTTCGGCGCCACCCACGTGCTGGGTGACAGCTCGGTTCTGGCTCTGACCACCGGTCTGAACTACTACAAGACCGTGGACGAAGGTAAGAAAAAACTCGGTGAAATCGACAACGACACCTACTCCCTGTCGTTCGGTCTGACCCACCAGGCGCATACCCTGACCTTCTCCTACCAGGAAGTGAACGGTAACGAGTACTTCGACTACCTGCACGAAACCAACGGCATCTACCTGGCCAACTCCCTGCTGTCGGACTTCAACGGCCCGAACGAGAAATCCTTCCAGGTGGCCTACGGTCTGAACATGGCCGAATACGGCGTGCCAGGCCTGAAGTTCAACATCTACCAGGCCCGCGGCTGGGGCATCGACGGCACTCACTACAAGGGTGGCGGCTACGATGGTGTGCAGTCGATGGACGGCGAGCACCACTATGAATACGGCATCGGCGCCTCTTATGCCGTACAGAGCGGTCCTCTGAAAGCCACTACCGTTCGTGCGACCTACACCGCGCACCGCGCCAGCGAAAACCAGGCTGACGGCAGCATCAACGAGTTCCGTCTGGTGACCACCGTTCCGTTCAACATCCTGTAAAAACGCCAGCCGACGGCTGACTCAGTGACGAGTCGGCCGTTCGGCTTTTTGTCTTCAACCGATTGCAGAGGGTTCTTGATGAAAATGCTTCCCCTACGTGCGGCCATCGCGGCTGCGTTGCTGAGTGTCGCTGTCGGCGTCTCGGCCAAACCCTTGGTGGTCTGCACCGAAGCCAGTCCGGAAGGCTTCGATATGGTCCAGTACACGACTGCAGTCACTGCCGACGCGGTGGCCGAAACCATCTTCAACCGTCTGGCGGACTTCAAGCCCGGCACCACCGAAGTGATTCCGGCGCTGGCCGAGTCGTGGGACATCAGCGAAGACGGCCTGACCTACACGTTCCACCTGCGCAAAGGCGTCAAGTTTCACACCACCGAATATTTCAAGCCGACCCGCGACATGAACGCCGACGACGTGGTCTGGAGTTTCCAGCGTCAGCTGGACCCGAATCATCCGTGGCACAAGCTGTCGAGCGTGGGCTTCCCGTACTTTGAAAGCATGGGCTTCAAGGAACTGCTCAAAAGCGTCGAGAAAGTCGACGACAACACCGTCAAGTTCACCCTGACCCGCCGCGAAGCGCCGTTCCTGGCCGACATCGCCATGGCGTTCTCCTCGATCTACCCGGCCGAATACGCCGACCAGTTGCTCAAGGCCAACAAGACCGGTGACCTGAACAACAAGCCGGTCGGCACCGGGCCGTTCATCTTCCAGCGCTACAACAAAGACGCCCAGGTGCGCTTCAAGGCCAACCCGGACTATTTCCGTGGCAAGCCGCCGGCTGACGCGCTGATCCTGGCGATCGCCACCGACAACAACGTGCGCTTGCAGAAACTCAAGGCCAACGAGTGCCAGATCGCGCTGTACCCGAAACCGGATGACATCCCGAGCATCAAGAAAGACAGCAACCTGAAAGTCGACGAACTGGATGCGATGACCGTCTCCTACGTCGCCATGAACACCCAGCACAAGTACATCAGCGACGTGCGGGTGCGCAAAGCGATCGACATCGCCTTCGACAAGGAAGCCTACGTCAACGCCCTGTTCGGCAAAGGCAACGCCAGCGTGGCGGTCAACCCGTATCCGCCGACCCTGCTGGGCTACAACCACGAGCTGAAAAACCCGCCACGTGACCTCGACAAGGCCCGCGCCCTGCTCAAGGAAGCCGGTGTACCGGAAGGCACCACGTTCACCCTGTTCACCCGCAACGGCGGCGGCCCGACCAACCCGAACCCGATGCTCGGCGCGCAGATGATGCAGGCCGACCTGGCGAAAGTCGGGATCAAGATCGACATCCGCGTGATGGAATGGGGCGAGATGCTCAAACGCGCCAAGGCCGGCGAGCACGACATGGTCTCGGCCGGATGGGCGGGCGACAACGGCGACCCGGATAACTTCCTGACGCCTATGCTCAGTTGCGAAGCCGCCAAGAACGGCGAAAACTACGCGCGCTGGTGCAACGAGAAATTCCAGGCCCTGCTCGACGAAGCACGGGCTAAAGTAGATCCGGCCGAACGCGCCAGGCTGTATGAACAGGCTCAAGTGCTGTTCAATCAGGACCAACCGTGGATCAGCATGGCCCACACCCGCATGTTCACCGCAATGCGCAACAACGTAGAGGGTTATCACATCAGCCCTCTGACAACCAATAACTTCGCCACCACCCAGGTGAAGTAGATAAGAAAACTCCCGGTTTCCCTGACCCCAGGGAAACCGGGCACGCCTAACCGGCTGATGAGGTACCACACACGATGTTTAGTTTTATTGCCCGCCGACTGGGGTTATTGATCCCCACGTTTTTCGGCATCACCTTGCTGACTTTCGCGTTGATTCGCATGATTCCCGGCGACCCCGTGGAAGTGATGATGGGCGAACGTCGGGTCGACCCCGAAATGCACGCTCAGGCAATGGAACGCCTCGGTCTGAACAAACCGTTGTACGCCCAGTACCTGGACTACATCGGCAAACTGGCCCACGGCGACCTCGGTGAATCCCTGCGCACCCGTGAGAGCGTATGGACCGAGTTCACCTCCCTCTTTCCGGCGACCCTGGAACTGTCCATGGCCGCCCTGCTGTTCGCCGGCATCCTGGGCCTTCTGGCCGGGGTGATCGCGGCCCTCAAGCGAGGATCCCTGTTCGACCACGGGGTGATGGGCATCTCCCTCGCGGGTTATTCGATGCCGATTTTCTGGTGGGGCCTGATCCTCATCATGTTCTTCTCGGTGAGCCTGGGCTGGACCCCGGTGTCCGGGCGGATCGACCTGCTCTACGACATCGAGCCGCGCACCGGTTTCATGCTGATCGACACCCTGCTGGCCGATGACATGGGCGCCTTCCTCGATGCCCTGCACCACCTGATCCTGCCGGCCATCGTGCTCGGCACCATTCCGCTGGCGGTGATCGCGCGGATGACCCGTTCGTCGATGCTCGAAGTGCTGCGTGAAGACTACATCCGCACCGCCAAGGCCAAAGGCCTGTCGCCGTCGCGCGTGGTGTTCGTGCACGGCCTGCGCAACGCGCTGATCCCGGTACTGACCGTGGTCGGCCTGCAAGTCGGCACCCTGCTGGCCGGTGCGGTCCTGACCGAAACCATCTTCTCCTGGCCCGGCATCGGTAAATGGCTGATCGAAGCCATCGGCGCCCGGGACTACCCGGTTGTGCAAAACGGCATCCTGTTAATCGCCTGCCTGGTGATTCTGGTCAACTTCGTGGTGGACATCCTCTACGGCTTTGCCAACCCACGCATCCGTCATCAGCGCTGAGGTCAATACCCATGAGCACTCCAACTTCCTCAGTAGCCACCGCTGCCACCGCCGTGGATCAAAGTCTGCTGTACCCGTCACCGTACAAAGAGTTCTGGCAGGCCTTCGCCAAGAACAAGGGCGCCGTCGCCGGCCTGCTGTTCATGCTGCTGGTGATTTTCTGCGCGATCTTCGCGCCGTGGGTCGCCCCGCATAACCCGAGCGAGCAATACCGCGACTTCCTGCTGACGCCGCCGGCGTGGCTCGAAGGCGGGCAGATGCAGTTCCTGCTCGGCACCGATGAACTGGGTCGCGACCTGCTGTCGCGCCTGATCCAGGGTTCGCGCCTGTCGCTGCTGATCGGCCTGTCGTCGGTGGTGATGTCGCTGATCCCGGGGATCCTGCTGGGTCTGTTCGCCGGTTTCTTCCCGAAAGTGGTCGGCCCGACCATCATGCGTCTGATGGACATCATGCTGGCCCTGCCGTCGCTGCTGCTGGCCGTGGCGATCGTCGCCATCCTCGGCCCTGGCCTGATCAACACCGTGATCGCGATTGCCGTGGTGTCCTTGCCGTCCTACGTGCGTCTGACCCGTGCCGCCGTGATGGGTGAACTGAACCGCGACTACGTGACCGCCGCGCGCCTGGCCGGTGCAGGTCTGCCACGCCTGATGTTCATCACCGTGCTGCCGAACTGCATGGCGCCGCTGATCGTCCAGGCGACTTTGAGCTTCTCCTCGGCGATCCTCGATGCCGCCGCCCTGGGCTTCCTCGGTCTCGGCGTCCAGCCGCCAACCCCTGAGTGGGGCACCATGCTGGCTTCGGCCCGCGACTACATCGAACGCGCCTGGTGGGTGGTGAGTCTGCCTGGTTTGACCATTTTGCTCAGCGTGCTGGCAATCAACTTGATGGGCGACGGCCTGCGCGATGCGCTGGACCCGAAACTCAAGAACGCCGCCTGAGGAGATTCCCATGTCACTGTTAGAAATCAAGAATCTCAACGTTCGCTTCGGCGACAAGAACGCCACCCCGGTCGTCGACGGCCTCGACCTGAAAGTCGACAAGGGCGAAGTCCTGGCGATCGTGGGCGAGTCGGGTTCCGGCAAGTCCGTGACCATGATGGCGCTGATGGGCCTGATCGAGCACCCGGGGATCGTCACCGCCGACGCCCTGAGCTTCGACGGCAAGAACATGCTCAAGCTGAACAACCGCCAGCGTCGGCAGATTGTCGGCAAAGACCTGGCGATGGTGTTCCAGGACCCGATGACCGCGCTGAACCCGAGCTACACCGTCGGTTTCCAGATCGAAGAAGTGCTGCGCCTGCACCTGAAAATGTCCGGCAAGCAAGCGCGCAAGCGTGCGATCGAACTGCTGGAAAAAGTCGAAATCCCGGGCGCCGCCAGCCGTATGGATGCCTACCCGCACCAACTGTCCGGCGGCATGAGCCAGCGTGTAGCAATTGCCATGGCGATTGCCGGCGAACCGAAACTGCTGATCGCCGACGAGCCGACCACCGCACTCGACGTGACGATCCAGGCGCAGATCATGGACCTGCTGCTGGCGTTACAGAAAGAGCAGAACATGGGCCTGGTGCTGATCACCCACGACCTCGCCGTCGTGGCCGAAACCGCCCAGCGCGTGTGTGTGATGTACGCCGGTCAAGCCGTTGAAGTCGGTCAGGTGCCGCAACTGTTCGACATCCCGGCGCACCCGTACAGCGAAGCGCTGCTCAAGGCGATTCCGGAACACAGCCAGGGTGCCGAGCGTCTGGCCACTCTGCCGGGCATCGTTCCCGGCCGTTACGACCGCCCGCAAGGCTGCCTGCTGTCGCCGCGCTGCCCGTACGTGCAGGACAGCTGCCGCGCGCAGCGTCCGACCCTTGACCCGAAAAGCCACAGCCTTGCCCGCTGCTTCTATCCGTTGAACCAGGAGGTGGCGTAATGGCCGTCGTACTTACCGCCCGCGACCTGACCCGTCACTACGAAGTCTCCCGTGGCCTGTTCAAGGGCCACGCCACCGTGCGCGCCCTGAACGGCGTGTCGTTCGAGCTGGAAGCCGGCAAGACCCTCGCCGTCGTCGGTGAATCGGGCTGCGGCAAATCCACCCTCGCCCGCGCCCTGACCCTGATCGAAGAGCCGTCATCCGGCTCGCTGAAAATCGCCGGGCAGGAAGTGGCCGGCGCCGACAAGGCTCAGCGCAAACAACTGCGCAAAGACGTGCAGATGGTGTTCCAGAGCCCGTACGCATCGCTGAACCCACGGCAGAAAATCGGTGATCAGCTGGCCGAGCCGCTGCTGATCAACACCAACCTGTCGGCCGCCGAGCGTCGCGAGAAAGTCCAGGCGATGATGAAGCAGGTCGGCTTGCGTCCCGAGCACTACCAGCGTTATCCGCACATGTTCTCCGGCGGTCAGCGTCAGCGTATTGCACTGGCGCGCGCCATGATGCTGCAACCGAAAGTGCTGGTGGCGGACGAGCCGACCTCGGCGCTGGACGTGTCGATCCAGGCGCAGGTGCTGAACCTGTTCATGGACATGCAGCAGGAGTTCAACACCGGTTACGTGTTCATCTCGCACAACCTGGCGGTGGTGCAGCACGTGGCCGATGACGTGATGGTGATGTACCTCGGTCGCCCGGTGGAAATCGGTCCGAAGCACGACATCTATGCCCGTCCTCTGCACCCGTACACTCAGGCGTTGTTGTCGGCGACTCCGACCATCCACCCGGATCCGGACAAGCCGAAAATCAAGATCGTCGGCGAGCTGCCCAACCCGCTGAACCCGCCACCTGGCTGCGCGTTCCACAAGCGCTGCCCATACGCAACCGCGCGTTGCAGCAGCGAAGAGCCGGCCCTGCGCCAGCTCGACACGCGTCAGGTTGCGTGCCACTACGCCGAGCAGTTCCTCGACGGCGCGGCATGAAAAAACCCGCCCTGTTTCCCGGGGCGGGTTGTTGATGAGTTGACCAAACCCCTTCTGCCCCGATTGCGCATCAATCGGGAAAGAAGGGGTTTTCTTTTGACCGGAATCTACGTCTGGCTATCGCCTTCGTCCGGATCATCGGTGTCCGGTTCATCGGTGGTCGAGTCGTCATCGTCGGCGCTGCCACCCTGGCCCTGATCGCCCGGCTCGGACTCGGACTTGGCCAGCATCAGCGCGCTGTGCCCCACCTGCCCGCTGGAGGCCTGGGTATCGTGATCCTCGCACTCGGCCCAAGCCGTCGCGGTGCCGAGGGACAGCATCACCATCACTTTCAACAGCAGCAAAACCCGTAGCAACCTGTTTTTCATGGTCGAGTCCATCCTGTTCCAGGTGAGAAATTCATGCTGACCTGACGCTGATTGAAATCTAGTTCCGATCCGCCGGGTTCACCAGATAGGACGCTAACCCATGCCCGGAAATGCCGTGCGTGGACAGACCGCTTTCGAATAACACTCATAACCGGATCGGCTAAGCGAGGTAGCTTCTCTCCAATACTTGATGAGCAACTGATTCTGCAGCCAACAAAAAGCCCCCGAGGCTTGCGCATCGGGGGCTTGGGATGGAGCAACTCAGCGCTTAGTGATGCTCGCGCGTCGCACGGAATTTCACGTCCGGCCAGCGCTCTTCCATCAGGGCCAGGTTGACCCGGGTTGGCGCAAGGTAGGTCAGGTGACCGCCGCCGTCCAGTGCCAGGTTTTCCACGGCCTTGTTGGAGAATTCCTCCAGCTTCTTCTTGTCGCTGCATTCGATCCAGCGCGCGGAGTACACGGTGATCGGCTCGTAGGAGCACTCGACCTTGTATTCCTCTTTCAGGCGGCTGGCGACCACATCGAACTGCAGCACACCGACGGCGCCGAGGATGATGTCGTTGCTGCGCTCCGGGAAGAACACCTGGGTCGCGCCTTCTTCGGCGAGCTGTTGCAGGCCCTGGCGCAGTTGCTTGGATTTCAGCGGATCGCGCAGGCGTACGCGACGGAACAGTTCCGGGGCGAAGTGCGGGATACCGGTGAAGCCCAGGGTTTCGCCTTCGCTGAAGGTGTCGCCGATCTGGATCGTGCCGTGGTTGTGCAGACCGATGATGTCGCCGGCGTACGCTTCTTCCAGCTGTTCACGCTCGGAGGAGAAGAAGGTCAGGGCGTCGCCGATGCGCACGTCCTTGCCGGTACGCACGTGGCGCATCTTCATGCCTTTTTCGTACTTGCCGGAGCAGATACGCATGAAGGCGATGCGGTCGCGGTGTTTCGGGTCCATGTTCGCCTGGATCTTGAAGATGAAGCCCGAGAACTTCTCTTCCACCGGCTCCACGGTGCGCTCGTTGGCTACGCGTGGCAGCGGACGCGGGGCCCAGTCGACCACGGCGTCGAGTACGTGATCGACACCGAAGTTGCCCAATGCAGTACCGAAGAACACCGGGGTCAGTTGGCCGTCGAGGAATTCCTGCTGATTGAACTCGTGGCAGGCGCCCTGCACCAGTTCCAGCTGCTCGAGGAAACGCTCGTACTCGTCGCCCAGATGCGCGCGGGCTTCGTCGGAATCGAGCTTCTCGATGATCTTGGTTTCGGTGCGTTCGTGACCGTGACCGGCGGTGTAGACAATGATGTAGTCGTCGGCCAGGTGGTACACGCCTTTGAAGTCGCGGTAGCAACCGATCGGCCAGGTGATCGGCGCAGCCTTGATCTTCAGGACGGCTTCGATTTCGTCGAGCAGTTCGATCGGGTCGCGGATGTCACGGTCGAGTTTGTTGATGAAGCTGACGATCGGCGTGTCACGCAGACGGCAGACGTCCATCAGCGCGATGGTACGTGGCTCTACACCTTTACCGCCGTCGAGAACCATCAGGGCCGAGTCCACCGCGGTCAGGGTGCGGTAGGTGTCTTCGGAGAAGTCTTCGTGGCCCGGGGTGTCGAGCAGGTTGATCATGTGTTCGCGATATGGGAACTGCATGACCGACGTGGTGATCGAGATGCCCCGCTGCTTTTCCATCTCCATCCAGTCGGATGTCGCGTGGCGGTCGGATTTACGGGATTTCACCGTACCGGCCACGGCAATCGCCTTGCCCATCAGCAAGAGCTTTTCGGTGATGGTGGTTTTACCGGCATCGGGGTGGGAAATAATGGCGAAAGTGCGGCGTTTCGCGACTTCGGCGGCCTGTCTGGTCATGGGAAATCGCCTGGCGGTGATTCAAAAAAGGGCGGCGATTATAGCCCAACTCGATTCAATAACCGAACCGTTGAGCACATTAAGGGTGGCCAAATGCTGCCTCGGATGGGAACCTTTTAAAGCACGGAGACGTCCATCCCCTGTTACGACAATTCGTCAGGGGCTGAAAAATCAGCAAGTTAGCCTGACGAGGCTGCGCTCATGGCTGGCTTTCAGACCGCTTTTGCCGGGCTGAAAAAAAGCTGCTTCTCGCGAACACTGACTCCGGCAGCCAGGCATGGCATGCCACACGGAGCAGCGGTCGCCGACTAAAAAAAGGAGTCCGCCTGTGGCTATCCGCTATGGCAAAGGGCTGATGGGAGGTGCGGTGGTGATCGCGCTCCTGGCCCTGCTGATCCACTGGATCGGCATCAACACGATCGAACACTACCGCGACGATTTGTTGTTTTACCTGCAAGCTCATCTGATTCTCGTCCTCGCTTCAATGCTGGCCGCCCTGGTCGTGGGCATTCCCGCCGGCATCTTCCTGAGCCGCCCGCACATGGTTGGCCGCGCCGAACGCTTCATGCAGATCTTCAACATCGGCAACACCGTGCCGCCGCTGGCCGTACTCGCGATTGCCCTGGGGATTCTCGGCATCGGCAGCGGCCCGGCGATCTTCGCTTTGTTCCTCGCCTCACTGTTGCCGATTGTGCGCAACACCTATGAAGGCCTGAAAAACGTCCAGGGCTCGCTGAAAGAAGCCGCCGTCGGCATCGGCATGACTCCGCGCCAGGTGCTGTGGAAAGTCGAGTTGCCCAACGCCGTGCCGATCATCGTCGGCGGTGTGCGGGTGGCGCTGGCGATCAACGTCGGTACCGCGCCGCTGGCCTTCCTGATCGGCGCCAACAGCCTCGGCAGCCTGATCTTCCCCGGCATCGCCCTGAACAATCAGCCGCAACTGCTGCTCGGCGCCGCGTGCACCGCGCTGCTGGCGTTGCTGCTCGATGGCGTGGTCACCCTCGCCAGCCGTCTCTGGCTGGAACGCGGTTTGCGCCCGTCTTAAGGCTTTGCGAAGGAATATTTATGAAAAGACTTAGTTTGATTCTGGGCTGCGTGCTGCTCTTCGCAGGTATCGCCCAAGCCGCCGACAAACCGGTGATTCGCCTCGGCGCCCGAGTATTCACCGAGCAGACCCTGCTCGCGGAAATCACCGCGCAATACCTGCGCAGCAAAGGCTACGACGCGCAGATCACCGGCGGTCTGGGCAGCAACCTGGCCCGCAGCGCCCACGAAACCGGACAACTGGACATGCTCTGGGAATACACCGGCGTGTCGCTGGTGGCCTACAACCATGTCACCGAAAAACTCGACAGCGCACAGTCCTACGCCCGGGTGAAAGAACTCGACGCGAAAAAAGGCCTGGTCTGGCTGACACCGTCGAAATTCAGCAACACCTACGCCCTGGCCCTGCCGAAAAAAGTGGCCGAGGAATATCCGCAGATCCACACCATCAGCCAGTTGAACGACGTGTTGAAGGCTGAAGCCAAAACCAATCATCTGGTGGCGCTGGACACCGAGTTCGCCAATCGCTCCGACGGTCTGGACGGCATGGTCAAGCTCTACGACATGAACCTGACCCGCAAGAACATCCGGCAGATGGACGCGGGCCTGGTCTACACCGCGCTGCGTAACGGCCAGGTGTTTGCCGGTCTGGTCTACACCACCGACGGCCGCCTCAATGCTTTCGGGCTGAAGCTGCTGGAAGACGACAAACATTACTTCCCGGATTACACCGCAGCGCCCGTGGTGCGTCAGGCCTACCTCGACGCGCACCCGCAACTGGCCGAGCAACTCAAACCGCTGGCCGAGCTGTTCGACGACGAAACCATGCGCCAGCTCAACGCGCGGGTCGACGTCGATCACGAGAGCCCGTCGAAAGTCGCTGCCGATTTCCTGCGCCAGCATCCACTGAACTAAAGGAGGAAAAGTCATGGAATTCCTGAACGCCTTTTCCCACCTCGACTGGCAGCAGGTGATGCACCTGACCTGGCAGCACATTACGCTGGTCGGCATCGCCGTCAGCCTGGCGATTTTCATCGGCGTGCCGTTGGGCATTTTGATGACGCGCTTCCCGAGCCTCGCCGGCCCCTTGCAGGCCAGCGCCACGGTGTTGCTGACCGTGCCGTCGATTGCGCTGTTCGGCCTGCTGCTGCCGTTCTACTCGAAATTCGGCCAGGGCCTCGGCCCGATGCCGGCGATCACCGCCGTGTTCCTTTATTCACTGCTGCCGATCATGCGCAACACCTACCTCGCCCTGACCGGCGTCGAACCGGGCATCCGCGAAGCCGCACGCGGCATCGGCATGACCTTCGGCCAGCGCCTGCGAATGGTCGAGTTACCGATCGCCGTGCCGGTGATCCTCGCCGGGGTGCGCACCGCCGTAGTGATGAACATCGGCGTGATGACCATTGCCGCGACCATCGGCGCCGGCGGCCTCGGCGTGCTGATCCTCGCCTCCATCAGCCGCAGCGACATGTCGATGCTCATCGTCGGCGCGCTGCTGGTCAGTCTTCTGGCGATCTTCGCCGACCTCATTTTGCAGTGGCTGCAACGTTCGCTGACTCCAAAAGGACTCCTCAAATGATCGAACTTCAAAACCTCAGCAAGACCTTCCAAAGCAACGGCAAAGATGTGAAAGCCGTGGACTCGGTAAGCCTGACCGTCAATGAAGGCGAAATCTGTGTGTTCCTCGGGCCATCGGGCTGCGGCAAAAGCACCACGCTGAAAATGATCAACCGCCTGATCAAGCCGACCTCGGGCAAGATCCTGATCAACGGCGAAGACACCACCGACCTCGACGAAGTGACCCTGCGCCGCAACATCGGCTACGTGATCCAGCAGATCGGTCTGTTCCCGAACATGACCATCGAAGAGAACATCGTGGTGGTGCCGAAACTGCTCGGCTGGGACAAACAGAAATGCCACGACCGCGCCCGCGAACTGATGAGCATGATCAAGCTTGAGCCCAAGCAATATCTGCATCGTTACCCGCGTGAACTGTCCGGCGGCCAGCAGCAACGGATCGGCGTGATCCGTGCGCTGGCGGCGGATGCACCGCTGTTGCTGATGGACGAACCGTTCGGCGCGGTCGACCCGATCAACCGCGAGATGATCCAGAACGAATTCTTCGAGATGCAGCGCGCGCTGAACAAGACCGTGATCATGGTCAGCCACGACATTGACGAAGCGATCAAGCTCGGCGACAAGATCGCGATCTTCCGTGCCGGCAAACTGTTGCAGATCGACCATCCGGACACCCTGCTCGCCCATCCGGCGGACGACTTTGTCAGCAACTTCGTTGGCCAGGACAGCACCCTCAAACGCCTGCTGCTGGTGAAAGCCGAAGACGCAGCAGACAACGCGCCGTCAGTCAGCCCGGAAACCCCGGTGGCCGATGCGCTGGAGTTGATGGACGAACATGACCGTCGCTATGTCGTCGTCACTGACGCTGAGAACAAGGCACTGGGTTATGTGCGCCGTCGAGACCTGCATCGTCAGACCGGCACCTGTGCGCAGTTCCTGCGCGAATTCAACGCCACGGCGGCATACGACGAGCATTTGCGCATCCTGCTGTCGCGCATGTACGAGTTCAATCGCTCATGGCTGCCGGTGATGGATGCCGAGCGGGTATTTCTTGGCGAAGTTACCCAGGAGTCGATTGCGGCCTACCTGAGTTCGGGTCGATCACGCGGCATGAAGACCAATATCGTGTCGCCAGCCGAGGCCGTGGCCTGATCAAAAGCAAAAGGGCTGTTCGACAGCCCTTTTTTTCAAGTACCGGAACCTGAAAGCCGGATTTTTTTGCCAACGAAGAGCCGGCAAGAAATATCAACACGTGAGAAGGCTGACCCCGTCCGCGAATGTCAGCCTTAACCAGCAACTTCCCCCTCATCTCCCCTTCTCGCCGCCAACGTCGCCGATGTTGAAGTGAACGCACTTATCGGAGACTTGGCACACATCAGCGTCGAACGTGCAGGTATTTTTAACACCTGAAAATTATTGCGGAACATCTGGCCGTCATCTGGGTCGGGTACAAAGAGTGATATCCGCGACGTACGTCAGAAGCGTGCAAAAACGCGACATTTTTAGTTGATCTCAGGCCCCTCACGCCCTAAAGTTCGCGCCGAACGTCCATGCTGGAAACGATCCATCCGGCTCAAGTACTGACGACGAGACAGCAAGGCCAAGGGAAAGAAAGACTACATTTCCCATGGCCTTTTTGCTTTCGGCGACATGCCTTGGGAAGTAGGCGAACCAAAGTGGGGATACGGAGGACGTTCATTTGCACCCATTGATTAACGACGTTTGCCACTAGGAGTCCCAAGTATGTCGATCCAGGTCGAAGACTATTTCGCGCGCGAAACCTTTCAGAAAATGAAGGCGTTCGCCGACAAACAGGAAACCCCGTTCGTGGTGATCGACACCGCGATGATCGCCCAGGCCTACGATGACCTGCGCGCCGGTTTCGAATTCGCCAAGGTCTACTACGCGGTCAAGGCCAACCCGGCCGTCGAGATCATCGACCTGCTCAAGGAGAAAGGCTCGAGCTTCGACATCGCCTCGATCTATGAGCTGGACAAAGTGCTGAGCCGTGGCGTCAGCCCGGACCAGATCAGCTACGGCAACACCATCAAGAAGTCCAAGGACATTCGCTACTTCTACGAGAAGGGCGTGCGTCTGTTCGCCACCGACTCGGAAGCCGACCTGCGCAACATCGCCAAGGCTGCACCGGGCGCCAAAGTCTATGTGCGCATCCTGACTGAAGGCTCGACCACGGCCGACTGGCCACTGTCGCGCAAATTCGGCTGCCAGACCGACATGGCCATGGATCTGCTGATCCTCGCCCGCGACCTGGGCCTGGTGCCGTACGGCATCTCGTTCCACGTCGGTTCGCAACAGCGCGACATCAGCGTCTGGGACGCCGCGATCGCCAAGGTCAAAGTGATCTTCGAACGCCTGAAGGAAGAAGACGGCATCCACCTCAAGCTGATCAACATGGGCGGTGGCTTCCCGGCCAACTACATCACCCGCACCAACAGCCTGGAAACCTACGCCGAAGAAATCATCCGCTTCCTGAAGGAAGACTTCGGTGATGACCTGCCTGAAATCATTCTGGAGCCGGGCCGTTCGCTGATCGCCAACGCCGGTATCCTGGTCAGTGAAGTGGTGCTGGTCGCGCGCAAGTCCCGTACCGCCGTCGAGCGTTGGGTTTATACCGATGTGGGCAAGTTCTCCGGCCTGATCGAAACCATGGACGAAGCGATCAAGTTCCCGATCTGGACCGAGAAGAAAGGCGAGATGGAAGAAGTCGTGATCGCCGGTCCGACCTGCGACAGCGCCGACATCATGTACGAAAACTACAAGTACGGCCTGCCGCTGAACCTGGCGATCGGTGATCGCCTGTACTGGCTGTCGACCGGTGCGTACACCACCAGCTACAGCGCCGTAGAATTCAATGGCTTTCCGCCGCTGAAGTCGTTTTACGTGTAACACGCACAGCGCATAAAAAAACCGTGCCCAGGCACGGTTTTTTTATGCAGCAAGTTCAAAATAACAACAAATAATAAACAACAACAGGTCACACTAAACCCATACCCGCCAGCCAAGAAACAGGCTTACGCTAAGAACTCGAACAACACTTTAAAAGGAACTAAAAGTGCAACCGAGTTCAAACCCGTTCGTCACCACAGACGACATCAGAAAAATCAAAAACTACATATCCGCTGCCAGGACGCTGCCGCGCAGTATCGAAGCTGTGGAAGCGCAACTAAACACCAAGTCCACCGGCATTGCCGGTCTTGAGGTGCTTGACGTTGTCGAACTCAATCACCTGATCATCAATAACGCCAACGCCTGGAACGACATCGAATACTCGATGAAACGCGTGGCTGGAAGTCTGTCGACGTTTTCAGAAGATCTGGAGAGTTTCGGTCAGGATATTATCGACGCCATCGTGAGCATGCCGGGCTACATAAACTACCTGGGCACCATCGACTCGCTGTCCGAGGAAGAGATCGCCAGTCTCCCGCCATTGGAGATCGGCAAGACCGAGAAGAACCGTTTCGGCTCGATTCAAGAATCGCTGGCGTTCATTGCAAGGTCGATCGGAGAGAAAAAACTCAGCAGCCAGGACGTCAGCGAACGCCTGAAATACTTCAAGAGCGACCTTAGCGACAAGGTTGCCATCGGTATTGGTGAAAAACTGCGTCTGGCCAGTGATGCGCAAATCAACCGACAGCTCACCGAGCTGAATGCCGCCATTGATCAAGCCCAAAAAAGCATTGATGAAAAGACCAGGGAAACCGAGCCGAACTTTTTCGAACATATCCTTGGCTTTATCGTTGGTTACAGAGGCGGTTCATCGACCTGGTACCAGCACCTCGAACTTCAGCAGAAAATCCACTTGCGCCCTCTGATTGATCAACGAGATTTATTGATCGAGCAGGTCAAGCAAAAGAACATCCTCGCGGGCTCGCTCATGGAGTTCCAGGCGGGATTGAACAGCATGTCGATTTATGTAGAGGGTGCCATCCAAAGCACCTCGCAACTTGAAACACTGTGGATCTCCATTACGGACTACATCAACGCCTCGCAAAACAAATTAATGGGGATCAACGAATTCCTGACCCTGAGAAGTTTCGTCTCGAGTTTGAAAGTTGTTCTTAAGAACTGGAAGACCGTTCAAACCAACTCGAAACAACTTATCAAAGCATTCGACTGACTCGATCATTTCAATCAAGAAGAAATCATCATGACAAAAATTTCCTATGTCGTTCCCGACCTTGGCCGCATTCAAGAAAGCCGTGAGGCTATTCGTTTTCAGGCAATCATTGGCTCCGCCAATCTGTATATCAAAGCCTTGAGCGATGAACTGGTTCGTTTGAATGCAGCCATCAGCGAACTGGATCTTGTCGCTGCCAACACCATCGCATCGGCAATGACAGCGCTGGACACAGATGATCTGAACGAAAACCTGCAGGCACTGGCCATCCTCAATCAACGTGAGTCGAACAGTCAGGCTGAGCATGCACGCAAGCTCTATTCGCAAATCGTCGAGCAACTGATCACACTGTGCACCGTACAAATGACAACGCTGCATTCGTCGCTGCACGACAGCGTCTTCACTGTTGAGAGCATTGCCATCAGTAACAACCGTTTCAGGCTCGAAGAGCTGGCGAACGCCAGAGTCAACCTGGATCGGGAATACCAAACCGAGACAGTCCCGCTGGCTGAATTGAAAGCCGACGAGGCGGTGCTGAATCTTGCGATTGCCGAGTTTGAAAAGCTGACATTCATCGACCGGATCAAACCCTTGCTCGAGCAACTGGCGGCAATGATCGGCAACAGGCCCAAGTCGCCTGAAGCTGCAGCACTCGAAGCCGGGCTGATCGTCGCCAACAAGTTTCTGGACGAGGCCAACGAGCTGATCAAATACAAGGATCTGATCGAAGCACGACGAATCATCCAGATGCGCCTCGTGCAACGGGAAGAACGCCTGGCCTCCCTGGAGAAACAATTGCGCGACAACGACGACAAGACTCGCCAGTTGAACGACACCCAGAAAGTCGTGCCACACCAACAAGCCTACGTCAGAGAGACACGCAAATTATCGGATGCCTTCTCCGCGTTTCTTGACGCCCTCACGGCTACGCTCCATGAAGACATTCTGCTGCGTGGCGAACGAGTGCTCGAACACAGCCAGGCCCTGCGCAGTTACCTGATTCCCCTTAAAAGCCGCTGGTTGCGCGGCTGATCGATCACTCCAGCCCTTCATGGTCGATGAAGGGCTGGAGACTCGGTCTCGAGTGCACAGAGGCGTTGACGATAAGCTCCCGCCATGGCGCGGATCTTTGCGTGCGGGGAAGCGAGCAGCGCCTCGCTGGCAACCCTCAAGAAATTCATATTGCCGTGAACCAGCGCTTTATCAAGCCAGTGCAAGGCATCGGTGATTCGCCCAGCTTCGGCCAGAATCGCTGCATGGCTGAACTGACCACGAAAATCCCCGCCCTCGGCTGAACGCCGATACCAGTCGTGAGCCGCTGCCAGGTCTTGGCGGCACACCTGCCCCTCCTCCAGATAACGCCCCAACAGGTTCATCGACTTGGCGTGGCCAGCCTCGGCAGCGCGCCGATACAAGTCCAGCGCCTGAAGATGATCTGCCGCCACTCCTCGCCCGGTGGCCAGCAGGTTGGCGAAGTTGTACATCGCCCAATCCAGGCCGGCTCGAGCGGCGATTCGATAGTGCCCTGCCGCAGCCGAGGCATCCGCGGCACAGCCCCAGCCATGTTCATGACAACGACCGAGCATGTTGCGCGCCATCAGATGACCTTGCCCTGCGGCAATTTCAAACCAGCGCAAGGCCAGCGGCTGATCCTGAGCAATCCCGTGACCATCGAGCAGGATCTGCCCGAGCAGCGCCTGCGCTTCCAGCACCCCCTCACCCGCCGCGATCAGAATCGCCTGAGCCGCGCGGGCCGGACTTTCTTCGAGCATGGCCGTGAGGCGTTCGCCGTCGAGGACTTCTTCGCGACGTAACCGAAAGTCCGCCACTTACACCTCGACCCAGCGACGCAGCAGGTTGTGATAGGTGCCGGTGAGGCGGATCAGCGAAGGGTGATCGGGCATGTCTTGCGTGAGCTGCTGGATCGCACCGTCCATTTCGAACAGCAAGGCGCGCTGGCTGTCCTCGCGCACCAGGCTTTGAGTCCAGAAGAACGAGGCATAGCGCGCACCGCGAGTGACCGCGTTGACCTTGTGCAGGCTGGTGCCGGGGTACAGCACCATGTCGCCGGCGGGCAGTTTCACCCGTTGGGTGCCGAAAGTGTCCTGGATTTCCAGCTCGCCGCCGTCGTAGTCCTCGGGCTCGCTGAAAAACAGCGTGGCAGACAGGTCGGTGCGTACGCGCTCGATGCTGCCCTTGGGCTGGCGCACTGCGTTGTCGATGTGGAAATCGAAACTGCCGCCCGCCGTGTAGCAATTGAGTAGCGGCGGAAATACTTTGTGCGGCAAAGCGGCGGACATGAACAGCGGATTTTTCCACAGGCGCTCAAGCATCGCCGCGCCAATCTCTTTGGCCAGTGGATGGCCTTCCGGCAACTGCAGATTGTGCTTGGCCTTGGCCGATTGATAGCCGGCGGTGATCTTTCCATCAGCCCAGTCGGCCTGTTCCAGCGCCTGGCGAATACGCTGCACTTCGTCTTTCTCGAACAGCGCGGGAATGTGCAGGAGCATGGCGACGTCACCAGATGGCAAAAGGATGCCAATGGTATTGATTCTTATTGACTGTGTAAAACCCGCTAGACGAATGAACTGGTAAAAACCGTAAGGTTAAATTGTAAAGAATGTAAATTTGTCGCGAATAGTAATGTTTCGCAATTGATACGAATACCTGTTTACCCTATATTCCGCCGCCTCAAATCCTTGGGGAGGGGAATAAAAATGGCACGTCAACTCGCACAATTACCGGTCAGTTCACCGCGTCTGCTCGCTTCCGCCATCGGCGTGGCAATTACCGCCGGCTCCGCAGGCCACATGGTGTTCGCCGCCGAAAAAACCGACAGCAAAGCCACCGGCAATGCCATCGCCCTGGACGCCACCGCCATCACCGGCGAAGCCCAGGACTCGACGTCCTACCAGGTCGAGAAAGCCTCCTCGCCCAAGTACACCGCGCCACTGGTTGATACCCCGCGCTCGGTCACCGTTATCCCCCAACAAGTCCTGAAGGACACCGGCGCCCTGAACATGCAGGACGCGCTGCGCACCGTGCCGGGCATCACCTTCGGTGCCGGTGAAGGCGGCAACCCGCAGGGCGACCGGCCGTTCATTCGTGGTTTCGACGCCCAGGGCGACACTTACCTCGACGGCGTGCGCGACACCGGCTCCCAGAGCCGCGAAATCTTCGCCGTGGAAAACATCGAAGTCAGCAAGGGCCCGAACTCCGCCATCGGCGGTCGCGGCGCGGCGGGCGGCAGCATCAACCTGGTGAGCAAGAAAGCACACCTGGGCAACTCGTTCGACGGTGGCTTCACCTGGGGCTCCGACCAGACCCAGCGCTACACCATGGATGGCAACTACCAGTTCAGCGACACCGCTGCCGGCCGCCTGAACCTGATGAGCCACGAGAGCAACGTCGCCGGTCGCGACAAGGTCGACTACGACCGCTGGGGCATCGCGCCGTCCCTGGCCTTCGGCCTGGGCACCGACACCCGCGTCAACCTCGATTACTACCATCTCGAAAGCAACGACACGCCGGATTCGGGCATCCCTTACACCATTCCGGCCGGTGGCTCGGCGGCGCGTACCAAGTCCAACCCGGACAAGCCGTACGCCGGCGGCGATCACAGCAATTTCTACGGTCTGGACCGCGACTTCCGCAAGGGCCGCACCGACACCGCGACCTTCGCCATCGAGCATGACCTGAGCGACTCGCTGACGATCAAGAACACCCTGCGTCATGGCACCAGCATGCAGGATTACATCCTGACCCAGCCGGACGACAGCAAGGGCAACGTCAACAACGGCAGCGTCTGGCGTCGTGCGAACACTCGTGTGAGCAACACCGAGACCACCACCAACCAGACCGATCTGTTCGGCAACTTCTACGTCGCCGGTTTCAAGAACAGCTTCTCCACCGGTGTCGAATACACCCGTGAGGAAAGCAGCAAATCCTCGTACAACGTCAACACCGACACCACGCCGCGCACCTCGGCCGTGACCACCAACTGCAACCCGGGCCTGATCGGCGCCGCCAGCGGCTACAACTGCACCTCGCTGTCGAACCCGAACCCGAACGACCCGTGGAACGGCGCGATCTCGCGCAACTACGCCGGCACCGACACCCAGTCCGATACCTACGCGCTGTATGCGTTCGACACCCTGGAGTTGTCCGAGCAATGGCTGGTGAACATGGGCCTGCGTTACGACCACTTCGAAACCGGCTACAAGACCTACACCGCCGCCGGCAACACCACCTCCAAAGGTTCTGACACCAGCGAGTTCGTCACCGGTCAGTTCGGCATCGTCTACAAGCCGGCAGAGAACGGCAGCATCTACGCGTCCTACGCCACCTCGGCCACTCCGCCAGGCAACACCCTGGGTGAAGGTCAGGAAGGCAACCCGCTGGGCGGCACGCCGGATCGCAACGGCAACCTGCTCAAGAGCGACATGGAGCCGGAAACCACCAAGAACTACGAAATCGGCACCAAGTGGGATCTGCTGAACGATCGCCTGTCGCTGACCGCCGACATCTTCCGCACCGAGAAAGAAAACGCGCGTGTCCAGGTCGATACCACCTCTTACGAGAACGCCGGCAAGACCCGTGTTCAAGGTATCGAGCTGTCCGCCAGCGGCAAGATCACCGACAAGTGGCAAGTGTTCGCCGGTTACGCCTACATGGACAGCGAACAGGTGGACGGTGGTGACCTGCCAGCCAACAAGGCCAACAACGGTAACGAGCTGCCCAACACGCCGAAAAACAGCGCCAGCCTGTGGACCACTTACCAGGTCACGCCAAAGCTGACCATCGGTGGCGGTGCGTTCTACGTGGATGACGTGTTCGGCAGCGTGGCCAACACCACCATGGTCGATTCCTACGTTCGCTACGACGCGATGGCGGCGTACAAGCTGAGCAAAAACGTCGACCTGCAACTGAACGTGCAGAACCTGACCAACGAAACCTACTACGACAAGGCCTTCTCGACTCACTTCGCCAACCAGGCGGCGGGCCGTACGGCATTGCTGAGCACCAACTTCCACTTCTGATCGAAGAGGGAAGTACCGAGCCCCGTTCATTCATTTGAGCGGGGCTTTTGTGCGTAATAAAGAACGTTTCTCGATAGGCCACGGCATAATGCACGCCGTGAACACAACCTCCGAACGGACAAGGCAAGCAACGTGTTGAAGAAAACCCTGTTCCAGTTGCACTGGTTTTTTGGCATCACTGCCGGGCTGGTGCTGGCCCTGATGGGCATCACCGGCGCTGCCTATTCGTTTCAGGACGAAATTCTCAAAGCCCTCAACCCCTCCGTGTTGCAGGTCGAGAAACAGGTCGCCGGCGTCCTGCCGCCCGCTGAGCTGGTGGCGCACATCGAAGCAGCCTCGGGCAAGAAAGTCTCGATGCTTTCGGTGGAGACCGAAAGCGGCAGCGCCGGACGCGTCTGGTTCACCCCGCCCAAAGGCGAGCGCCGGGGCGAGATGCGCTACTTCGATCCCTACACCGCCGAGTTCAAGGGCGAGGCCACCGGCCAGGACTTCTTCGGCCTGATGCTGCAACTGCACCGGTTCCTCGCCATGGGCGATACCGGTCGCAACATCACCGGCGCCTGCACCCTGATGCTGCTGTTCTTCTGCCTGTCCGGCCTGTACCTGCGGTGGCCGCGCCAGTGGAACAGCTGGCGCGTGTGGCTGACCCTCGACTGGAAGAAAAAGGGCCGCAGCTTCAACTGGGATCTGCACTCGGTGTTCGGCACCTGGTGCATGCTGGTTTACCTGCTGCTGGCACTGACCGGACTGTCCTGGTCCTACGAGTGGTACAACAAAGGCCTGACCAGGTTGCTTTCCGACGCACCGCAAAACGAGCGCGTGCGCGGCGGTCGTGGCCCGGCCCCCGAAGGTCCGGCGCCGACTGCCGATTACGCCGCGATGTGGCTCAGCATCTACAGCACCGCAGGCCCGGGCCTCGCTTCCTACAACATCCGCATGCCGCCGGTGGCCGGCCAACCGGCGACCGTGTTCTACCTGCTCGACAGCTCGCCCCATGACCGCGCGCTGAACCAGATCACCCTCGACCCGGCCACCGGCGTGGTCAAACGCGTCGACCGCTACGCCGACAAAAGCTTCAAGGCGCAATTGCTGACCAGCATTTACGCGCTGCACGTCGGCAGCTATTTCGGTCTGGTCGGGCGGATCATCGTCACTGTCGCGGCCGTCTTGATGCCGCTGTTCTTCATCACCGGCTGGCTGTTGTACCTGGATCGCCGACGCAAGAAAAAGCAGATCAAGGATGCCCGCAAAGGCCTCGACCAACCGGCCGGCGATACGCCAGCGTGGCTGATCGGTTTCGCCAGCCAGAGCGGTTTTGCCGAGCAACTGGCGTGGCAGACCGCCGGCCAGTTGCAGGCGGCAGGGTTGCCGGTCAAGGTGCAGCCGCTGGCGAATGTCAGCGAGCAGGATCTGCGCGAATCGAACAACGCGCTGTTCGTGGTCAGTACCTTCGGCGACGGCGAAGCACCGGACAGCGCTCGCGGTTTCGAGCGCAAGGTATTGAACAAAGCCTCGACCCTCGACAGCCTCAACTACGCTGTACTCGGCCTTGGCGATCGGCAGTATCAACACTTCTGCGGTTTCGCCCGACGCCTGCATCAATGGCTGGGCGAACACGGCGGCAAGACCCTGTTCGCCCCGGTCGAAGTCGACAGCGGCGATCCTTACGCCCTGCGTCACTGGCAGACCCAACTCGGCCTGCTCACCGGGCAAGCACCGGTCGACACCTGGCAGGCGCCGAGCTATGAAAACTGGACACTGGTGCGCCGCGAGCTGATGAACCCGGACAGCGCCGGCGCCCCGGTTTTCCTGCTCGGCCTGACCGCGCCGACTTCTCGCAGCTGGCTGGCCGGTGACCTGGTGGAAGTGCTGCCGCGCAACTGCCCGTGGGCCATCGAGCATTTCCTCGACGGTCTCGGCATCCGTGGCGAAACCAGCGTCAAGGTCAACGGCCTGCAAGAGCCGCTGGAAGTGGCCCTCGCCAGCCGCCAGTTGCCCGAGCACCGCGCCCATCTGGTGGGCCTGCACGCTCAGGCGCTGGTCGATGCGATGGTGCCGCTGGCGATGCGCGAATACTCGATCGCCTCGATTGCCGCCGACGGCGTGCTGGAACTGATCGTGCGTCAGGAACAGCATGCCGATGGCAGCCTCGGCATCGGCTCCGGCTGGCTGACCGAGCATGCTCCGGTCGGCGGCAGCATCAGCCTGCGGGTCCGCCGCAACAGCGGTTTCCATCTGCCAAACGCTCCGGTGCCAATGATCCTGCTGGGCAACGGCACCGGCCTCGCCGGGCTGCGCAGCTTGCTCAAGGCACGGATCGCCGACAATCAACAGCGCCACTGGCTGCTGTTTGGCGAGCGCAATCGCGAGCACGATTTCCTCTGTCGCGCGGAGCTGGAAGAGTGGTTGATCAATGGCGATCTGGAACGACTGGATCTGGCGTTCTCGCGGGATCAGGCCGAAAAGATTTACGTGCAGGATCGCCTGCGCGAATCGGCCGGCGAGTTGAAGAAATGGCTGGCGGACGGTGCGGTGATCTACATCTGCGGCAGCCTTCAAGGCATGGCGTCGGGGGTGGATCAGGTGCTCAATGAAGTGCTGGGCGCCGCTGAAGTCGAACGCTTGATCGAGCAGGGTCGCTATCGCCGCGACGTTTACTGACCACACATGACAAATGTGGGAGCGAGCTTGCTCGCGATGACGGTTTTACATTCAACACATTGGTTGTCTGTTACACCGCTATCGCGAGCAAGCTCGCTCCCACAGTTTTTTTGCGGTGAACTCAAGTCGGTTGCAGTTTCTGCTCGAACACCGCAACCCCCTCCAGATCCCGCAACACCACACTCATCTCCCCGCTCTGCCCCTCGATATTCACCTCACCGAAAAACTGAAACCCGGCAAACGGCGAGGCGTTCTGCGTCGGTGGTGCTTTCTGGAACACCACCTGCGGGCCAAAAGTCTTGTCCAGCGGATTGGGTCCGAAACTGCCGGCGTTCAACGGTCCTGCGACAAACTCCCAGAACGGTTCGAAATCCTGGAACGCCGCGCGATCAGGGTGATAGTGATGCGCCGCGCAGTAATGCACATCCGCCGTCAGGAACACGAAATTGCGCACCTGTTGCGCGCGCAAGAAGCCCAGCAGCTCGGCGACTTCCAGCTCACGTCCCTGCGCCGGGCCGGGGTCGCCGTTGGCCACCGCTTCCCAGCGCGCAACACCGGGGCTGACCTCGCCATCCGGCACGCCGAGACCGATCGGCATGTCGGCGGCGATGACTTTCCACTGGGCTTTCGACGCATTCAGTCCGCGCTTGAGCCAGTTCAATTGCTCACGACCGAGGAATGGTTTTTCCGCCCCGAGATTGTCGTCGTTGGCGCCGCGATAACTGCGCATGTCGAGCACGAACACATCGAGCATCGGCCCGTAACTCAGCTTGCGGTAGATCCGCCCGCCGCCATCGGCGGCCTGCAAACGCATCGGCGAATATTCGAGCCAGGCCTGACGCGCACGGCCGACCAGGGTGTGGATATTTTTTTCCTGATAACGCTCGTCGAGCTGCTTGCCCGGCGACCAGTTGTTGACCACTTCATGGTCGTCCCACTGCCAGATCTGCGGCACTTCGGCGTTGAAGCGGCGGACGTTTTCGTCCATCAGGTTGTAGCGATAATTGCCGCGATAATCGTCGAGGGTCTGGGCGACCTTGCTCTTGGCTTCGGTGGTGAGGTTGCGCCAGATCCGGCCACCTTCGGTGGTCAGTTGCGCCGGCACCGGGCCGTCGGCATAGATGGTGTCGCCGCTGTGGATAAAGAAGTCCGGCAGGCGCATGCGCATGGCTTCATAGATGCGCATGCCGCCGATATCGGGGTTGATGCCGAAGCCCTGGCCGACGGTGTCGCCGCTCCAGACAAAACGGAGATTGCGCCGCGCCGTCGGTGCACTGCGCAAGTGGCCGAGCCACGGCTCGCTGGCAACGCCGGTGCGGGCGTCCTTGAAATACACACGGTAGAAAATCGCCTGATCGGCGGGCAGCCCGGTGAGTTCGACGCGGGCGGTGAAATCGCTGCGGGCATCGGCCAGCGCCGAGACGACCCGTCGCGGACGGCGGAACTGGCTGCGGGTGTCCCACTCCACCACCATCTGCGCCGGGCGGTCGGCGCGGCTCCAGATCATCGCCCGGTCGCCCTGCAAGTCGCCGGATTGCACGCCGTCAGTGAGTTGCGGTCGATCCTTGACCGACGCGATCACGGCCGGCGCCAGCCCCGGCATCAGCAGTCCGGCACCGACGGCTTGCATCACGCGTCGGCGACCGGGATTGAAATCGCTCATGGTGTTCTCCCTGAAAAAAGGAAAACTTAAGCACTGCTAGATGAAAGGGGTGTGACACCTCACGCCTTCGCGGGCTCCAGCGCCAGCTCCACGGCTTCCGGCCGCTTGACCAGCGCATACACCACCGCCGTCAGCAGGCTGCCCGCGACAATCGCCAGCAGGTACAACAGCGCATGGTTGATCGCATTCGGAATCGCCAGCACGAACAGGCCACCGTGGGGCGCCATCAGTTTGCAGCCGAAATACATCGACAACGCACCGGTCAGCGCACCGCCGGCAATGCTTGCCGGGATCACCCGCAACGGATCTTTCGCAGCAAACGGAATCGCCCCTTCGGAGATGAAGCACAACCCGAGCACCAGCGCCGCTTTACCGGCTTCGCGCTCGGTCTGGGCAAACTTGCGTCGGGCGATGAACGTGGCGATGCCCAGACCAATCGGCGGCACCATGCCGGCGGCCATGGTCGCGGCCATCGGTGCATAACTCTGCGAGGCGAGCAGCCCCACCGAGAACGCATAGGCAGCCTTGTTGATCGGCCCGCCGAGGTCAACGCACATCATGCCGCCCAGCAGCACACCGAGCAGGATCGCGTTGGTGGTGCCCATGCTGTCGAGGAAATGGGTCAGCGCCGCGAGCATCCCGGCCACCGGTTTGCCGACCACGTAAATCATCACCAGCCCGGTGAACAGACTGGCGAACAGCGGGATGATCAAGATCGGTTTCAGCGCTTCAAGGCTTTGCGGCAGCGCCACATAACGACTGATCACCTTGGCCGCGTAGCCTGCGATAAACCCGGCAACGATCCCGCCGATGAAACCGGCGCCCAGGGTGCTCGCCAGCAAACCGCCGATCATGCCCGGCGCGAGTCCGGGACGGTCGGCAATCGACCAGGCGATGTAACCGGCCAGTAAAGGCACCATCAATTTGAACGCGGTCTCGCCACCGATCTGCATCAGCGCCGCCGCCAGCGTGCCTTCTTCCTTGAACGCGGTGATGCCGAACACGAACGACAAGGCGATCATCAGACCACCCGCCACCACCATCGGCAGCATGAACGACACACCGGTCAGCAGGTGTTTGTAGACGCCGCTTTTCTCTTGTTTGGCCGGGGCCTTGCCGTCGCCGGCAGCGCTTTCCACGACACCTTCGGCCAGGGCTTTTTTCAGTGTGGCTTCGGATTGCTTCAACGCGATTCCGGTGCCACAGCGGTAGATTTTCTTGCCGGCGAAACGCTCGGTGGCGACTTCAATGTCAGCCGCCAGCAGCACCACGTCAGCCTCGGCAATCGCGGCTGCGCTCAGCGGATTGCGCGCGCCGACCGAGCCCTGGGTCTCGACCTGCAGGTCGTAGCCCAGACGCTTGGCGGCTTGCTGCAAGGCTTCGGCGGCCATGAAGGTGTGGGCGACGCCGGTCGGGCACGCGGTGACCGCGACCAGACGCGGCGCTTGAGCGCTGGCAACCACCGGCGGCGCTTCGGCAGCGACGTACACCTCGGCCTCGACAGCGCCACGCCGCAGCACGTCTTCGACATCCTGCAGGGCTTGCGCCGGTGCAATCCGAAAGACTTTCTTGCCGATGAACCGGGTCATGTCCACCGGTCCCGTGGCCACCAGCAACACCCACTCGGCAGCCTCGATGGTGGCCGCCGACAATTCACGTTCCGGGTGCGCGGCGTCTACCACTTCGACGCTGGTGCTCCAGCCCTGACGCTGGGCCGCGGCATCCAGCAGCCGGGCGCACAGCACACTGGTGACCATGCCGTTCGGGCAGGACGTGACAATGGCTAACTTCATGACAAACCCTCTTATTGTTCTGTCAGGGGGCGCACGCGCACGCCCTGTTCGAGCTGCACCAGTTGCGCAGCATCGTGAATACCGAAACCGATCTGGGTCACCGCCTGCGCCGCAATTGCGGTGGCCGTGCGCAGGGTTTGTTCCGGCGTGTCCGCGCTGAGCAGACCGTGGAGCATGCCGGCCAGCAACGAATCGCCAGCACCGACCGTGCTGGCGACGCTGACTTTCGGCGGCGTCGCGTGCAGCGCCGAGCCGACGCTGAACCAGTTCACACCCTCGGCGCCATGGGAAATCACCACATGCTCGATGCCCTGGGCGTGCAGCTGATTGGCTGCCTCGGCCTGAGACGCGTGGGATACCACTTCACAGCCCAGCGCATCGGCCAGCTCTTCGGTATTCGGTTTGATCAGCCACGGACCGGCCTTGAGCGCTGCGCGCAAAGCTTCGCCGCTGGTGTCCAGAGCGACTTTCAAACCCAACGCCTTCAAACGCTCGACCAACTCGCGCAGCCACTGCGCAGTCACGCCGCGCGGCAAACTGCCGGCCACCACCACCGCGTCATGTCCCGGCGCGATCTGCACCAGACGGTCCAGCAACGCCTGTTGCGCCACCACGCCCACAACCGGGCCCGGGCCGTTGATGTCGGTGATGCGTCCATCCTGCTCAGCGACCTTGATGTTGCTGCGGGTCTCGCCGGGCACCCGGATAAACGCATCGGTGAAACCGCGCTTGGCGAACAGGGTTTCGAACGCTTGCAGATTGTCTTCGCCGAGAAAGCCGCTGACCGTCAGTTGATGACCGAGGTCGGCCAGCACTTGCGCGACGTTGACGCCCTTGCCGGCGGCGTGGGTGTGCATCTCGTCGCTGCGGTTGACCTGACCGGCCTCCAGGCGTGGCAACTGCACCGTGAGGTCCAGCGCCGGGTTGAGGGTCAGGGTGAGAATCTTGGCCATTACAGGGCCTCCACTAATGCGCGCACTTCGTTGGCGCTGCCCACGGCCAGGGCTTGTTGAGCAAGGGTTTGCGCCTGGGTCAGGCTGAGTTCGCGGATGCGTGCCTTGACCTCGGCGATGCTGCGCCCGGAGACGCTCAATTCATCCACACCGAGGCCGACCAGCACCGGTACTGCCAGCGGATCCGCCGCCAGCTCGCCGCAGACGCCGACCCATTTGCCGTGGGCATGGGCCGCGCGCACGGTGATGTCGATCAGTTGCAGCACCGCCGGGTGCAAGCCGTCAGCCTGGGCGGACAAGGTCGGATGACCCCGGTCGATGGCCAGGGTGTACTGGGTCAGGTCGTTGGTGCCGACGCTGAAGAAATCCACCTCTTTGGCCAGCACCGGCGCCAGCAGTGCGGCGGACGGCACTTCGATCATGATCCCCAGTTGCAGGTCGGCAACCGGGATTTCCAGACGCAGGCGTTCGGTCATGTCGCGGGCCTGACGCCATTCTTCGACACTGCCGACCATCGGGAACATGATCCGCAACGGACGGTTGTCCGCCGAACGCAGCAAGGCGCGCAACTGCGCCTCCATGATCTGCGGACGCTGCAAGGTCAGGCGAATCCCGCGCACGCCGAGGAACGGGTTTTCTTCCTTGGCGATCGGCCAATACGGCAGCGGTTTGTCGCCGCCGACATCGAGGGTGCGCACCACCAGCGGCCGACCGGCGAGGCCGTCGAGGACGCGGCGGTATTCGGCTTCCTGCGTCGCCTCGTCCGGCGCCTGTGGATGAGCCATGAAAATCAGTTCGGTGCGCAGCAGGCCGATGCCTTCGGCGCCCTGCTCCACCGCGCTGATCACACCGGCGCTTTCACCGATGTTGGCGAACACTTCCACGGCGTGGCCGTCGGTGGTGTGCGCCGGTTGATGGCGTTGTTCGGCGGCGGCTTTCAGACGTTGTTCGCGGGTGTCACGCTCTTCGCTGGCGCGTTGCAGGGTCGCGGCATCCGCGTCCACATGCAGGCGACCGCGCTGACCATCGAGCAGCAACGGCGTGCCCGGCTTCAGCAGCAGCACTGCTGCGCCCGCACCGACCAGCGCCGGAATCCCCAGTGCGCGAGCCACGATGGCGCTGTGCGCGGTGGCGCCGCCACGGGCGGTGAGAATCCCCGCGACCCGCGCCGGATCCAGACGCGCCACGTCGGACGGGCCGACCTCGTCCATGACGAGAATGTACGGTTGCTCGGGCTCGGCGGGCGTCTGCACGCCACACAGTTGCGCCAGCACCCGACGACCAATGTCACGCAGATCGGCGGCGCGCTCAGCGAGCAACGCGTCCTGCAACGATTCCTGTTGTTTTGCGGCCGCCTCGATTACGGCCATCCAGGCTGCTTCGGCGCTTTCGCCCTGCTTGAGACGGGTGTCGACTTCGTCGGTGAGTTCCGGGTCGTCGAGCATTTCCTGGTGGGTGATGAAAATCTCGCGGATCGCCTTGGCCTTGCTGCGTTCGATCAGGCCCTGAATGTCTTGACGCACGTCGGCTAGCGCTTGCTTGAGACGCTCGCGCTCAATGGCGGCGGACTCGCCGCGCAACGGGTAATCGATGGTTTGCTGGACCTGAATGTGCGCCGGGCCGATGGCGATGCCAGGGGCGGCAGGGATCGCTTGCAGCAGACTGCCGGAGGCCGGGGCGGTCAGGACTTCTGCAATGTCCGTAATCACTTCGCGCTGTTGACTGACTGCGGGCAACGGTTCGACTTCTTCGCCGAGGCCTTCTTCGATGGCGGCCAGCAACGCCGGCAAGGCATCGGCAGCGATGCTCGGTTCGGCGATGATTTCCAGCACCTGGCCACGACGAGCGCCGAGGCTCAGCAATTTGCTCAGGCTTTTCACCGATACGGCGCTGTCCTGACCGTCGACGATGCGCACACGGATTTCGCCGTCAAAACTCTTCGCCAGTTGCGCGAGGATCTTCGCCGGCCGCGCGTGCAGACCATGGGCGTTGGCCAATGCGATACGTGCGCTCGGCCAGTCGGCCGGCAACTCGCCGCCGAGTACTTCGAGGACTTTGCGGCTACTGGTGGCACGGCCCAGTTCATGGCCGCGACCTTCGATCAGCAACGCGCACAACCGCTCGAGCAACGCCTGATGCGCTTCACCGAGACTGGCCAGACAGAACAGACCGCTGAGCGGCTGGCCGAGGTAACGCATCGGTTTGTCCGGCGTGACGAACGCAAGGCCCGGACGCTTCACGGTCTGTTCGCTGTGCAGCCACCACAGGCCATCGCCCAACGGCAGCGCTTCGACCTGCTGCAAAACGCCAGCGAAACCGTTGCTCACGCAATCGGCCTGACGCAGCAGACGCGCACCGCGCCAGACCAGTTCTTCGAAATCGTCGGCCGATACACCGAGGCCGATCATCTGCGCATCCAGCGCCAGTTCTTGCGGCGCGCCTTGCAGCAGTTTCAGCAATGCTTCGGGCGAACTGGCGCGGCGCAGGGCCTGGCCCAGATCGGTCTCGCCGAGGGCGCGGGTCAGCAGTTGCAGCAAGCGCAAGTGTTCGTCGGATTTGGCGGCGATGCCGATGGCCAGATAAACGATCTGGCCGTCGCCCCAGTCCACGCCGTCGGGAAACTGCATCAGGCGCACGCCGGTGGCAAACACCTGATCACGGGTTTCGGGCGTGCCGTGGGGGATCGCAATGCCTTGGCCGAGGAAGGTCGAGCCCTGAGCCTCCCGGGCCTGCAGGCCGGAGAGGTAGCCGTCGGCGACCAGACCATCGGCGACCAGATGACTGGCCAGCAATTGCAAAGCGGCGGGTTTATCCACAGCCGACTGGCCCATGGATATCTGCTCTACAGTGAGCTCAAGCATGCGATCTCCTTTTTGGCGTCGTGTGACGCCAGGTATTGTTTTGAATGGTTGCAGCTTAGGCGCTGTAGGCCATCCTTTTCAGGAGGCAGTTTTGGCGGTTTCACGGCAGAACCGGCCAAAGGCGTCTAAAACGTAGAAAATACGCTTGCTGAAACGTTTAATCTAGATTGATCGGCACGTTACTCGATAATGTCCCATCCTTGAAGTCCAACTTGTCGGATGCGCTGAGACAATGGTCGCCTGCCTGAATCGGGTAGGATTGGCGAAAATGTCGCGGCAAGCTCGAAAAAACAAGGAAATCCCGGGTTGAAACTCAGTGATATCGCGCGGTTGGCCGGAGTGTCCGTGACCACCGCCAGCTACGTCATCAATGGCAAGGCCGAACAGCAACGCATCAGCAACGCCACCGTCGAGCGGGTGCGGGCGGTGGTCGAACTGCACGGCTTTACCCCCAATCCACAGGCAGCCGGGCTGCGCAGTCGGCACACCCGGACCCTGGGTTTTATCCTGCCGGATCTGGAAAACCCCAGTTACGCGCGGATCGCCAAACTGCTGGAGCAAGGTGCCCGTGCGCGGGGTTATCAGTTGCTGATCGCCAGCTCCGACGATGCCCCCGACAGCGAACGGCAACTGCTGCAACTGTTCCGCGCGCGACGCTGCGATGCGCTGATCGTCGCCAGCTGCCTGCCGGCCGGTGACGACAGTTATCGCCAGTTGCAGACCAAGGGTTTGCCGATCATTGCCATCGACCGAGTGATGGATGCCGAACATTTCTGCTCGGTGGTCAGCGATGACCGCGAAGCCAGCCTGCACCTGACCGAAAGCCTGCTCGACCCGCAGCCGAAACAGATCGTACTGTTGGGCGCCCGCCCGGAACTGAGCATCAGCCAGGAACGTGAAGCCGGATTCAAGCAAGCCCTGGCCGGGTTCAAGGGCGAAGTGCTGATCGAACACGCCGAGTCCTTCAGCCGCGAGTGCGGCAAGCAGTTGATGGAAGATCTCCTGCAACGCCTCGGGCATTTGCCGGATGCGCTGGTGACCACGTCCTACGTACTGTTGCAGGGGGTGTTCGACGCGCTGCATGACTTCCCGTTAAAAAACCGCCCGCTGCGCCTCGGCACATTCGGCGACACCCAGTTGCTCGACTTTCTGCCGCTGCCGGTCAACGCCATGGCCCAGCAGCACCAGTTGATCGCCGACAAGGCGCTGGAACTGGCGTTGGCGGCGGTCGAACAATCGGACTACCAGCCTGGCGTGCAAGCCATTGCCCGTACCTTCAAGCAGCGTATTCACCGGGACTGAGCCGTGGAGCTGATCGACAGCCACACCCATCTGGACTTCCCCGACTTCGACGCCGACCGCGCGGCACTGCTCACCGAAAGCCGCGCCCTCGGGGTGCGGCGAATGGTCGTGTTGGGTGTCTACGAAGGCAACTGGCAAAGGGTGTGGGATCTGGTGCAAAGCGATGCCGATCTGTACGCGGCCTTCGGATTGCACCCCGTCTATCTCGATCAGCATCGGCCTGAAGACCTGCTTGCCCTGGGCGACTGGCTGACACGGCTAAAGGGTCATCGGCAGCTGTGCGCGGTCGGCGAAATCGGCCTGGATTACTTCATCGAAACCCTCGACCGCGAACGCCAGCAAGCGCTTTTCGAGGCACAACTACAATTGGCGGCAGATTTTGAACTGCCGGCATTGATCCATGTGCGGCGCAGTCATGCGGCGGTGATTGCCACGCTCAAGCGCTTCAAGCTCAAGCGCGCCGGCATCATTCACGCCTTCGCAGGCAGCCGTGAAGAAGCGCGGGAATACATCAAACTCGGTTTCAAACTCGGCCTCGGAGGTGCACCGACCTGGCCGCAGGCGTTGCGCATGCATAGGGTGCTGGCCGACTTGCCGCTGGATTCGGTGGTATTGGAAACCGACTCACCGGACATGGCGCCCGCCATGTACCCCGGCATTCGCAATACGCCAGCGCATCTGCCGGCGATCTGCGACTCACTGGCCACTTTGATGAACATCAGTGCGCAACAACTCGCTGCCGCCAGTACCGCCAACAGTTGCGAGGTGTTCGGCTGGTAGTCAGTCGGCGTGGGCCTTGGCCGCGTCGAGAATCAGCGTCAGATGCTGGCGCTGCCGGGCATAACGAATCACCGCGAAGTACACGAAAATCGCGATCAGCGATCCGTTCAGCTGCTCGGTGACGCTGAGCAGACCCACCCATTCCATCACCAGGGCCACCAGCAGCGCGGTGCATACCGTCACCAGCGCACTGGCGCGCAGCAGGCCGAGTGAATCGAGCGAACGGAAACGTTTGATCTGCTTGGGGCAACGCAATTCCAGGCTTTTCTGGCAATGGGCACAGGTGAACGCTTCGTGGATCGAAATGGCATTCAGTTGCCAGGGTTTGAGCACCAGCGTGGTCTGGCAGTGGGCGCAGAGGCCCTGGACGCCCAGGGTTGCGACGGACATATGCGATCTCCTCCAAGTGGTCAATGAACTGAGCTTGGTTCATTGAAGCCGAAAAACCAGCGCCTGGAGGAAAACAGGATTGGGCTTACAGATGTAGGCAAAAAAGTACTACAAGCCATTCCGAAAAAACCTGCCTCACAGGAGGCAGGTCAATTCAAACCCGGAACGCGCTGATCAGCTGTTTCAACTCGACCACCTGCGCCGACAACGCGCGGCTGGCGTCTTCGGTCTGATGCGCGCCTTCTGCGGTGCGCTCGCCGGCACGGTTGATCTCGACGATGTTCTGGTCGATATCGTGGGCGACGGCGGTCTGTTGTTCGACGGCGGCGGCGATCTGCTGGTTCTGGTCGACGATCATGCCGACAGCGCCGAGGATGTTTTCCAGCGCCTGCTGGACTTTTTCCGACTGCCCCACCGTGCCGTTGGCCATCTGATGGCTGACGCCCATAGCCTTTACTGCCGCGCCGACGCCGCCGTGGAGTTTGGCGATCATCTGCTCGATTTCTTCGGTCGATTGTTGGGTGCGCTTGGCCAGCGTGCGGACTTCGTCGGCGACCACGGCAAAACCGCGGCCCTGCTCACCGGCCCGCGCGGCCTCGATCGCGGCGTTGAGCGCCAGCAGATTGGTCTGTTCGGCGATGCTCTTGATCACTTCCAGCACGCGACTGATCGACTGACTGTCGCTGGCCAACTGGTTGATCACCAGCACCGATTGATCGATTTCGCTCGCCAGTGCAGCAATGCTGCCCTGCTGCGATTCCACCAACCCGCGACCGCTGATGGTTTCGTCGTTCACGCTGTGCGCACTGCTGACCGCTGCCGCTGCACTGCGTGCCACCTCCAGCGATGTCGCCGACATCTGGTTCATCGCGGTGGCCACCTGCTCAATCTGCGTGCGCTGCCCGGCGACTGCCTGATTGCTTTGCGCCGAGACGTTTTCCACCTGCCCCGCCTGTCGCTCGACCTCGCCAACGGTGTGGCCGACCCGTTCAATCAGGTCATGGATTTTCTTCACCGTACCGTTGAACACTTCGCCCAACTCGCCGAGTTCATCACGGCTGTTGGCGCGGAAATTCACTGTCATGTCGCCCGCGGCAACTTTATCCATCATGGCGCCGAGGTTTTTCAGGGTGGCGCGGGTCGACGCGTAGAAGCCGCCATAGAGATAGAAAATCAGCACGAACACCACCGACAACGCCACAGCTTGCAGCACCATGTGCGTGCGGTTTTGCCCCAGGCGCTGCTGCAACTGGGTGTCGAGGAATTTCAGGGTGGCGTCGTTGAGCTGATAGGTCTGGTCCATCAGCCCGGTGACCTGGTCATAAAACCCCTGCCATGGAGCGTCGAGCGTTTCGGCCATCACCACTTGTTCTTCGATCAGGGTGCCGGCCTGTTTCAGCGATGCCTTGCTGGCATCGGCCGGTGCGCTCAGGGAATCACGGGCGGCTTTGCTTGAGCTCAGCGCGTCCTGCAACTTCAGGCCGTACTCGGCCTGAAGTTTTTCAATTTGCACCAACAACTCGTCAAAACGGGTGCTCGACGAACTGTTGAGAAAGCCCTGGCCCAATGAATACGAGCCCATCGCCCGACCTTCGCCCAAGGCCTGGGTAACGGCCGGCGTGATCGCGGTGATCAGCTCGCTGAGCTGGCGAATGTCGCCCTGATTGTCGCGACTCAATCCGGCCTGACTGGCCACGATCTGGCTGAAAACCTGCGCATTGCCCAGCAACTTGCCGATCAGCGCACTTTTGCTTTGCAGGGAGTTTTCCGCTTGCTGGGCCTTGAAGGCGGCGATCATTTCATCGCGCTTGGCCTCGAAGAATTTGATCTGCTCCGGATCCTCGGTCATCGGCGTCAGCCCTTGCAGGCGCGCCAGGACGTTTTGCTCAAGGCTGGTGATCTGCGCTTCGACATTGCCGGCCTTGCCGGACTGGCCGAGGGTGACGTTGATCTGCACCAGATTGTTAAGGGTTTCCAGATCCCGGCGCAGGGTCAGGCTGCTGCCCAGCAGGTCGAGGCTCTGCAGCTCCACCCGGGTGCCCTGGAATTCGCGATAGGAGTCGCGCACCAGATAGAAATTGGTCACCAGCATCGGCACCAGGAACAGCACGCTGATCAGGCTGAACTTCATGCCGAAGCTCAAGCGGTTCATCAGCGAGACGGCGGGATAGAGCAAGCTCTTCACTGGAAGTCTCCCTTGGTTTTTTCTTGTTTTTATTGGCAGGCGCGAGGCGAAAGCAGATAGCCACTATCGGGCGCCATCTCTGTATAGCTCAAATCGAAGGGAGGTTTTGTAACTTAAGGTTAACGAGGGGGATTGCCCCCCTCGTCACAGGAACGGCCTACGCCAGCACCGTCCACAGGGCAAAGCCGGCATACCACAGCACCGCCGCCCGCAGCAGCAGTTCCCACAGGCAGTCGAGGGTGTTGATGCCTTCGGGACCGACAGCGGCCGGCGGGATTTCCCCGGCCGCCAGCCCGACCTTGTTGATCAGTTGCGCGGCGCTGATGTTCCAGTTCAGCAGTTCGTGCAGCATTACTCGGCTGACCGCGACGAAATTGCCCACCAGTGCAAGGCTCGCGGCCAGCAGGCGCACCGGCACCCAGTCGAAGGCATGACGCAATTGCCCGGCCCGTTCGGCCACCGCCGGGTTCTGGGCGTTTTCTTCGGCCAGCGCCAGCAAGCGATAGCTCAGCGCCGCCACCGGACCGAGCAGGAAATACCAGAAAATCACCGCAAAAAAGCTCTGGTAGGCCTGCCACAACAGATGTCGCTGCACTTGCTCCAGCAATTGTTCGCCGCTTTCGGCGCAGATGTTCAGATCACGCTTGGCCACGTGGGCGGCGGCCTGCATATCCTCACGGCGCCAGGCATCGCGGAACGGCCCGAGCTCGCCGAGCAGGTCACCCCGCCCCAGGCTGTAAATCACCACCAGCAAATGCACCGGCAACGCCAGCAGACCGTAGGCCACCGGCTCCAGCACCACCAGCAGCAAGCCCAGCAGCGCCACCGGCAACAGCACCAGGACGGTCAGCACCAGCCACGGCTGTTTCGCCAGCCCGCCGGTTTCAAGCTTGTGCAGTTCGCGGATCCATCCGCCATCGCGTTGCACCCGTTGGCGCAGAGCCGAGAACTTCTCGATCCAGACCGCCAGCAGTAACACCAGAAAACTCATTGTCCTTCCTCTTGTGCCAGGGCAGCGCGGTAGCGTGCCCAGTCGAATGCGGGTCCGGGGTCGGTCTTGCGACCGGGGGCGATGTCGCTGTGCCCGCAGATACGCTCGAGCGTGATCGCCGGGAACGCCGCCTGTATCTGCCGGGTCAGCACGGTCAACGCCTGGTACTGCGCATCGGTGAACGGCAGATCATCGGTGCCTTCCAGCTCGATGCCCACGGAAAAATCGTTACAGGTTTCCCGTCCCTCGAACACCGAAACGCCGGCATGCCAGGCACGCTCAAGACAGGAGACAAACTGGGTGACCTTGCCGTCACGTTCGATCAGAAAATGCGCAGACACGCGCAGGTCGGCGATCCCGGCAAAGTAGGGATGTTCCGTGACATCCAGACGATTCTGGAAAAATTCCTGGACCTTGCCGGTGGCGAACTGCGCCGGTGGCAGGCTGATGTTGTGGATGACCAACAGGGAGACTTCGCCCGCCGGGCGTTCATTGAAGTTGGGCGAAGGGCAGACCTGCACCCCGTGACACCACCCGCTTGCGGGATCCAACTGCATACCGATTCCTTCAACGCCGACTGTGTTGGCGACCAGTATGCCGTGATCGGCCCCCGGCGCGCGATCACTTGCCGCGATTGAGCCGCCGCAGATTGCCGAGCACCGACTCCAGCGCCCGATCGAACAGCAAGGTGTCGTCCAGCGTCCGCACCGCGCCGCGACGAAACGCCAGGGCCAGTTCGGTGCGGTCACGCTCCAGCACTTTCATCCCGGTACGGTCGACGAATACATACTTGCCGGTCGCCTCGATGATCGCTGCCAGTTTGCAGCGCAGGGTGTGTTCTTCGTCTTCCTCGAACGCCACCCAACTGCCCAGACGCAGCTGATCGACCTGGCGCAAACCGGCGTCGTCGGCCGGCAAACGCGCCGGCGTGCGTGGCTTGAGACCGTCGTCGGCCATCTGCAAGACAATCGTCTGCGACACCTCGATCATTTCCGGCAGCACGGACTGATCCGGTCCGCTGGACGGCTCGAGCAGGCGCACATGCAGCGCTTCCAATTCACTGAAAAAGCCGCTGGTGGCAAACGGATCAAAAGCTGAAGTGCTCAGGCCGTCGCGCAATGACTTGAGCAACCCCGGCACCAGCGCCAGCAGACGCAGACCGGCTTCGGCGTCGTCGTGGCGCTGCACGCTCCAGATCAATTGCTCCATGGTCTGCACGTCGGCCTGCCATTCGGCAGACTGATCGCCGTGCTTGAGGCAGGTCAGCAGCAACACCTTGCTCCAGGCCTCCTGCACGAACGTCACCACCGACGGTGGCAGGACTTTGCCCAGCAACGCCTGATTGAGCGCCTGCTCGACCCGTTGGCGGGCCAGTTCGGTTTTCGCCCGGCCCTCTTCGGCATCGCGCAATCGCTGTTCAAGTAATTCACTGCGACGGCGCTCGTCACTGGTGAAGGCGAGGAAGTCCGCCAGCAACTCGGAAAAAATCGCCGGGTCATCGACGAAATCCGTCAGCAGGCGCTGCACCACTTGCTCGATGCGCAGGTACAGGCTGTCGCGCGCATTGCCGTCGCACTCACCCCAACCCATCGCCGCTTCGGCGATTTCATTGAGCAGGCGCCGCGCCGGGTGGCTGCTGCGGCTGAAGAAGCTTTTGTCGATCACCGCGACCTTCAACATCGGGATCTGCAACCGGGCAATCAGCGCCTTGAGCGAATCCGGCAGGTTGCGATCATCGAGGATGCAGTCGAAGACCATGGCCACCAGATTGATCACGTCCTCGTCGGCCCCGCCGACGATTCGCGGCTTGCCGCTGCGCACGCTGACCCGGGTCAGCAACTGTTCAAGCTGATGGCGCAAATCGAAGTCGTCCTGCACCGCCAGCGCCGGCACGTATTGCTGCAGGTGCGAAAGCAGGCGCAGCAGGTCGCGGGTGGAAATCGGTTGGGCGGGAGCGCTGGGCTCAAGGGTCGGTGCGACGCTGCCGCGCACATGCAGCAGCAACTCCTGCAACGCGGCGAAGACCTCCTGCACGCCTGTATCGGTCTGGGTTGGGTCGACGCCCTCGAGTTCACTCTGGACGCTGGCCACGGCCTGATCGATGGCGCGACGGGCCGGTGCCGGCTTGAGCTCGGGCAACACGCCCGTGGCGATCAGCAGTTGGTTGGCTTCGGCATAGAGTTGATCGGTGTCGGCCAGCACATAGCGCTCGAACAATTTGAGCAGGATCAGTTTGACCTTGATCTCCACCCCCAGATTGCGCCCGGCTTGCAGGAAGTATTCGCAAAGCATCGCCGGGCCCAGCGGGTTGTAATGATCGTCCAGGGTCTTGCCCAACAGCGCATTGAATCGCGCGGTCAGTTGATCGAGGGCGAAACCGTCGCGATTCAGTACGCGGCCGACCATGGTTTCCACCGCGACGTTGCGCTCCATGTCATCGGTGCGCGCTGTCGTGTCCTCGTGCTGCAAAGCATGAGAGAGGACGGTGGGGACGGGATCGAATTGAGTGAGGCCGACGAAGGCCTCGAAGAACTGCTCGAGAAAACCGCGCTCGATGTTCTTGCGCTTGAGGCGCAGGTCGCGCATGGCCTCGAAAAAAATGTTCTGTTCGACGTCATTGCGTGCCCGATCGGCCATTTCGAACAGGGTGTCGTCGGCGTTATCGAACAACTCCTGCAAACCGTTGCGCAGGCGCTGGGCAGCCTTGTCGCGAACCTGAAGCAGAATTACGGGCAGGCGGGCGAGCGGCGAGTGAGTCGCCTGATCGGCAGTGACCTTGTGCAAAGGCACTACATTCCCGTCGTTGTGCATCCAAGCCTCCTGAAACGGTGATTCGCCGACGTCAAAGTCATGGCGTCAAATGCAAGGCGGATTATCTTGCAAAAGATGTCTCCGGCGCCATAGCCGTCAGGGTTTCCCCTATGCGCCGACACCTTCCAGTGACCACGAAGGAATGGGGATTGCTCAAGAAAATCGACCGGATGCAGCGCTGCGTAGCGGTTCTCGCCTTGGGTTGGCTGATGCCATGCCCCTATAATCGGGCCACTTAGTTTGTGGAGCCCGTTATGCCGAATCTACGTCTCGCCGATTTGACCGCCGAAATCGAAGCCAACGTGCGCCGTGCGTTGCTCGAAGACATCGGCAGCGGCGACATCACCGCGCAACTGATCCCGGCCGAACGCCTGGCCAAAGCCACCATCATCACCCGCGACGCCGCCGTCATCAGTGGCACCGCCTGGGTCGATGCGGTGTTCCGCCAGCTCGATCCACGGGTAGCGGTGCACTGGCAGGTGCGCGATGGCGAACGGGTTTCGCCGAATCAGCCACTGTTTCATCTGGAAGGCCCTGCCCGTTCGCTGCTGACCGGCGAGCGCAGCGCCCTGAACTTCCTGCAATTGCTGTCGGGCGTGGCGACCCGCGCGCAATACCTGGCGGACTTCGTTGCCGAGACCTCGGTGAAACTGCTCGACACCCGCAAGACCCTGCCGGGGCTGCGTCTGGCACAGAAATACGCGGTCACCTGCGGCGGTTGCCATAACCATCGCATCGGCCTGTACGACGCGTTCCTGATCAAGGAAAACCACATCGCCGCCAGCGGTGGCATCCCGCAAGCCATTGCCGCTGCGCACAAGATTGCCCCGGGCAAGCCGGTGGAAATCGAAGTGGAAAGTCTGGAAGAGTTGAAAGAGGCGCTGGCCGCCGGTGCCGACATCATCATGCTCGACGAACTGAGCCTTGATGACATGCGCGAAGCCGTGCGCCTGAACGCCGGCAAGGCAAAACTGGAAGCCAGTGGCGGCATCAACGAAAGCACGCTGCTGCCGATCGCACAGACCGGGGTGGACTACATCTCGATCGGTGCGATGACCAAGGACGTGAAGGCTGTAGACCTGTCGATGCGCCTGAGCATTTAAGGGCAGCGGCAAGATGCGAGCTACAAGCTGCAAGCCAAAGCGGTTGTGCTTTTACTTGTAGCTTGCGGCTTGTAGCTGGCAGCTCTCGTCAAACGACGAGATTGTTCATCTCGCAGTATTCTTCCCACTCGACGCCCAACACTTCAGCCGCTTCCTTGTGCAGCTCCAGGCGCTTGGCCTCGAACTCTTCAGGCGTACTGGTGTACTTGAGGGTCAACTCCCACGGCTGCAGGCCCTGGGCTTCGGCTTCATCTTCGAACGCCCACTGAATCTGGTCTTTCTGATCATCGGGACTCAGGTCCTTGATCTCTTCCTTCAGATCCGGAACATCAAGGATGTATTTTCTAAGCGCTTCTTCGTGACGTTGCTCTTGAGTTAATTCGTTCATGGCGTTCTCGCTGATCATGGGAATGGAGGATGGATCTGGATCATCAAGGATCTCTCTGACGCGGACTGTCCGGCCTTCGGAACCATTCGGGATCATCTGAAAACTGCTAAGCGATGCTCATGCAGACAACGAATATAGGACGTTTGGCGAGCGAATTACACGGGACTTTACATCTCTCCCACAAAAAGTTGACCCGAGGAACATAAAACCGGATTTCGAGGGGGGAGCGAGAAAGATGAAAAGAGAAGTGGTGCCCGAGACAGGAATCGAACCTGCGACCTTCGCGTTACGAGTGCGCTGCTCTACCGGCTGAGCTACACGGGCGGTGGGCTAAACCTAGCACTGGTCTTGCAGGTCGGCAACTTCGCCGAATGACTCGATATTTCACGGACAAAAAAATGCCCCGCCGTTTTCACGGCGGGGCATCTTTCATTGCACTGGAGCTGCGGGGTGATTAAACGCCCGAAGCCTTGGCCGCTGCCACGTCTTTGATGGACAGCTTGATACGGCCGCGGTTGTCCACGTCCAGTACCAGCACTTCCACTTCCTGGCCTTCTTTCAGGATGTCGGTCACTTTCTCTACGCGAGCGTCGCTCAGCATCGAGATGTGCACCAGACCGTCCTTGCCCGGCAGGATGTTGACGAATGCGCCGAAGTCGACGATGCGTTCAACCTTGCCGACGTAGATCTTGCCGATCTCGGCCTCTGCGGTGATACCCAGAACGCGCTGACGAGCTGCTTCAGCGGCTTCCTTGGTTTCGCCGAAGATCTTGATCGAACCGTCGTCTTCGATGTCGATCGAAGCCTTGGTCTCTTCGCAGATCGCACGGATGGTCGCGCCGCCTTTACCGATGACGTCACGGATCTTGTCGGTGTCGATCTTCATCGCGATCATGGTCGGAGCGTTGGCCGACAGTTCGGTACGCGACTGGCCGATGATCTGGTTCATCTGGCCGAGGATGTTCAGGCGCGCTTCCAGGGCTTGGCCCAGAGCGATTTCCATGATCTCTTCGGTGATGCCCTTGATCTTGATGTCCATCTGCAGCGCGGTCACACCTTTGGCGGTACCGGCTACTTTGAAGTCCATGTCGCCCAAGTGGTCTTCGTCACCCAGGATGTCGGTCAGGACGGCGAATTTCTCGCCTTCCTTAACCAGACCCATGGCGATACCGGCAACCGGTGCCTTCATCGGAACACCAGCGTCCATCAGGGCCAGGGAAGCGCCGCAAACGGAAGCCATCGAGCTCGAACCGTTGGATTCGGTGATTTCCGATACCACACGGATGGTGTACGGGAACACGTCAGCGGCAGGCAGCATGGCCGAAACCGAGCGACGGGCCAGACGGCCGTGACCGATTTCGCGACGACCGGCGCCACCCATGCGACCACACTCGCCCACCGAGAACGGAGGGAAGTTGTAGTGCAGCATGAACGGGTCTTTTTTCTCGCCTTCCAGGGTGTCCAGCAGTTGTGCGTCGCGGGCAGTGCCCAGCGTCGCGACGACCAGAGCCTGGGTTTCGCCACGGGTGAACAGTGCCGAACCGTGAGTCTTCGGCAGAACGCCGACTTCGATGTTCAGCGGACGTACGGTGCGAGTGTCGCGACCGTCGATACGTGGCTTGCCGTTGACGATGTTTTCGCGAACGGTGCGGTATTCGATTTCACCGAAAGCGGCTTTGACGTCGGCAGCCGAAGGCTGGCCTTCTTCACCGGACAGCTTGGCAACAACCTGGTCACGCAGCTCGCCCAGACGCGCATAACGGTCGGCCTTGATGGTGATGGTGTAAGCCTGGGAGATCGCTTCGCCGAACTCGGAACGGATAGCAGCCAGCAGCTCGGTGGCTTCTGGAGCAGGCGCCCAGGTCCAGGTTGGCTTGGCCGCTTCGGCAGCCAGTTCTTTAACGGCGTTGATCACGACCTGGAACTCGTCGTGAGCAAACAGTACTGCGCCCAGCATCTGGTCTTCGGTCAGCTCTTTGGCTTCCGATTCAACCATCAGCACGGCGTCCGAAGTACCGGCAACGACCATGTCCAGGCTCGAGGCAGCTTGCTGCTCGTAAGTCGGGTTCAGCAGGTAGCCGGTGCTTTCGTGGAAAGCCACGCGGGCGGCGCCGATCGGGCCGTCAAAAGGAATGCCGGAGATCGCCAGGGCAGCCGAGGTACCGATCATCGCAGCGATGTCCGGATCGGTCTTCTTGCTGGTGGAAACGACGGTGCAGACAACCTGCACTTCGTTCATGAAACCTTCAGGGAACAGTGGACGGATCGGACGGTCGATCAGTCGGGAAGTCAGGGTTTCTTTCTCCGAAGGACGGCCTTCACGCTTGAAGAAACCGCCAGGGATCTTACCGGCAGCGTAAGTCTTTTCCTGGTAGTGAACGGACAGAGGGAAGAAGCCCTTGCCCGGATCGGCTTGCTTGGCACCGACTACGGTCACCAATACGCTGACGTCGTCGTCAACGGTGACCAATACTGCGCCGGAGGCCTGACGGGCGATACGGCCAGTCTCGAGGGTAACGGTCGACTGACCGAACTGGAATTTTTTGATTACCGGGTTCACGGTGTCCTACCTTCTTTGTGGCTCTTGGGGGAACTGGTTTCTTGCGAAATTCTTGGGCAATGCCGGGAATCGGCCCGACGCCTGTCCAGGGTAAAACGTGTATCCAGATAAAACTTGAGGCTGGGAGCCTGCCGGACGCCGGCGGAAACCCGCTGACGTCTGACAGACAACCAACCTCATAGCGCAATCGCTGATTAGCGACGCAGACCCAGGCGAGCGATCAGAGCGCTGTAACGGCTCACGTCCTTGCCTTTCAGGTAGTCCAGCAGCTTGCGACGCTGGTTAACCATGCGGATCAGACCACGACGGGAGTGGTGGTCTTTACCGTTGGCCTTGAAGTGACCTTGCAGTTTGTTGATGTTGGCGGTCAGCAGTGCAACTTGCACTTCTGGCGAACCAGTGTCACCAACGGCTTGCTGGTAGTCGGCAACGATTTGAGCTTTTTCTTGAACGTCGAGAGCCATGAGGCAATCCTTTTATCAGGAAACTGTTTCAAAAACAGTTTCAACAGGCCAGGGACAAATCCCTGTATCTATAAAAGAGTAGTGACCGTGCCTGTTGACAGCCACACTCGCCGGCCTGCTGTTACACAGACCGGTTTCCGGTCATTCTGACCGAATCAGTCGACGCGGCGCGATGCGCCCGTCTTCGCTCACTTCACCGATACCGATGAAGCGACCGTTGTGATCCTGTACCCGCACCATGCCGAACTTCGGAGCATCCGGGGCACGTACCGGCTGGCCGTTGAGCCAGTAGAACGCGCTCGCTTCCGAGAACTGCAGCAACGGCCAATCCTGCAGGCCGCTGTCCGATGGCATCAGGAAGCGGTCGACCGCTTCGTTGCCGCCTTCGGCATGTACCGCTTCCAGCTCTTCGAGGGTCACGGTCTGCGCCAGGGTGAAAGGCCCGGCCTGGGTACGACGCAGTTCAGCGACGTACGCACCACAACCGAGTTGCTCACCGATATCCTCCACCAGGGTGCGAATATAGGTGCCCTTGCTGCAATCCACCGCAAGACGCGCAGTATCGCCTTCGAAGGCCAGCAATTCCAAGCGCGCAATAGTAACAGAACGCGGTTCACGCTCCACTACTTCACCTGCACGGGCCAACTTGTACAGCGGCTGGCCATCACGCTTGAGAGCCGAGTACATCGGCGGTATCTGACTGATTTGCCCACGAAATTTCGGCAGAACCGCTTCAATGTCGGCCTGACCAACGGTCACCGGACGTTCCTGCAAAACCTCACCTTCGGCGTCTGCCGTGGTGGTGGTCTTGCCCAATTGCGCCAGGGTTTCGTAACCCTTGTCGGAATCGAGCAGGTACTGCGAGAACTTGGTCGCCTCGCCAAAGCACAACGGCAGCACGCCGGTGGCCAGAGGGTCGAGACTGCCGGTGTGACCGGCCTTTTCGGCGTTGAGCAACCAGCGAACCTTCTGCAAGGCTGCGTTGGAGGTGAACCCCAGCGGCTTGTCGAGCAGGATGATGCCGCTGACGTTACGACGGATACGTTTGACCTGAGCCACCGAGTTACTCCTTGGTGTCTTCGGGTTCTGCCGCAGCCACGTGCTGATTGTCCTCAGCCACGGCGCGCTCGATCAGGGCCGACAGGTGCGCACCCCGCACGACGCTTTCGTCGTAGTGGAAGTGCAATTGCGGCACGCTGCGCAGCTTCATTTCACGGGCCAGCTGCATGCGCAGGAAGCCGGCGGCAGCGTTGAGAACCTTGATGCTTTGCGCGATGTCTTCGGCGTTGTCCTGCCCCATCACGGTGATGAAGATCTTTGCGTGACCGACGTCACGGCTGACTTCCACAGCGGTAATGGTGACCAGGCCGACGCGCGGGTCTTTGACTTCACGACGGATCAGCTGGGCCAGCTCACGCTGCATCTGATCGCCGATACGTTGGGTACGGCTGTATTCTTTTGCCATGATTTGTTACCTGTTACTGCCCTGCGGTGAAACCCGCAAGGTCTGAAAGCGGCAAACGCCCGGCCTGACAAAAGCCAGACCGGGCGTTGCGTTTAGAGTCCTGACGCCGTGCCGCGCACTTGCATGCGGCGGCCCGACGTGGCCCTTGAAGTGCGCGAGTCAGAGGCTGCGAGCAACCTGAACCTTCTCGAAGACTTCGATCTTGTCACCGACTTTGACGTCGTTGTAGCTCTTCACGCCGATACCGCATTCCATGCCGGCACGTACTTCGGAAGCGTCATCCTTGAAGCGGCGCAGGGATTCCAGCTCGCCTTCGAAGATAACGATGTCTTCACGCAGTACACGGATCGGACGGTTACGGTGAACAGTACCCTCGATCACCATGCAGCCGGCGATGGCGCCGAACTTAGGCGAACGGAATACGTCACGGACTTCGGCCACACCGAGGATGTTCTCGCGAACGTCGCTGCCAAGCATACCGGTCAGGGCTTTCTTGACGTCTTCGATGATGTCGTAGATCACGTTGTAGTAACGCATGTCCAGACCTTCCTGCTCGACGATCTTCCGTGCGCCGGCATCGGCACGCACGTTGAAGCCGAACAGTACAGCGTTGGAAGCCAGTGCCAGGTTGGCATCGGATTCGGTGATACCACCGACGCCGCCACCGACCACGCGCACTTGCACTTCGTCGTTGCCCAGGCCGTTCAGAGCGCCCTGCAAGGCTTCCAGCGAACCACGGACGTCGGATTTGAGGACGATGTTAAGCGTCTTCTTCTCTTCCTGACCCATGCTTTCGAAGATGTTTTCCAGCTTGCCGGCGTGAGCGCGAGCCAGCTTGACTTCGCGGAACTTGCCTTGACGGAACAGAGCCACTTCACGGGCTTTCTTCTCGTCGGCAACCACGCTCATCTCGTCGCCAGCGTCAGGCGTACCGTCCAGGCCGAGGATCTCGACCGGAATGGCCGGGCCCGCTTCCTTGATCGGCTTGCCGTTCTCGTCGAGCATGGCGCGCACGCGGCCATAGTTCGAGCCGACCAGCACCATGTCGCCTTGACGCAGCGTACCGTCCTGAACCAGAACAGTCGCCACCGGGCCACGGCCCTTGTCGAGACGCGATTCAACCACGACACCACGGCCAGGAGCCGAAGGCGTGGCGGTCAGTTCGAGAACTTCAGCCTGCAGCAATACAGCTTCGAGCAGTTCGTCGACGCCGGTACCCATCTTCGCGGAGACCGGGACGAATGGAGTGTCGCCACCCCAGTCTTCAGAGGTCACGCCGTGGGCCGACAGTTCGCTACGGATGCGATCGAGGTCGGCACCCGGCTTGTCGATCTTGTTCACCGCAACCACCAGCGGAACGCCGGCAGCAACAGCGTGCTGAACGGCTTCGATGGTTTGTGGCATCACGCCGTCGTCCGCCGCAACCACCAGGATCACGATGTCGGTCGCCTTGGCACCACGGGCACGCATGGCGGTAAACGCGGCGTGACCCGGGGTGTCGAGGAAGGTGACCATGCCGCGTTCGGTTTCAACGTGGTAGGCACCGATGTGCTGGGTGATACCGCCGGCTTCGCCAGCAGCTACCTTGGCACGACGGATGTAGTCGAGCAGCGAGGTCTTACCGTGGTCAACGTGGCCCATTACGGTCACGACCGGCGCACGAGGAACTGCTTCACCTTCGAACTTCAGGGACTCGGCCAGGGAATCTTCCAGGGCGGTGTCGCTGACCAGGGTCACTTTGTGGCCCAGTTCTTCGGCTACCAGTTGAGCAGTTTCCTGATCAAGCACCTGGTTGATGGTCGCTGGAGTACCCAGTTTGAACATGAACTTGATGATTTCGGCAGCCTTGACCGACATCTGCTGGGCGAGATCGCCAACAGTGATGGTTTCGCCGATCTTCACTTCACGCACGACAGGGCCGGTCGGGCTCTGGAAACCGTGAGCGTTGCGTTTTTTCAGCTTGGCCTTGCCGCGACCGCCGCGACGGAAGCCATCGCTTTCTTCGTCGGTAGTGCGTGGCGCCACACGTGGTGCCGGAGCCTTTTCCTTGACCGATGCGCGATGCGGAGCGTTTTTGCGCTCGCCATCACCACCGCCACGACGGTTGTTGTCGTCGGCACGCGGCTTGTCCGGGCGGCGCTGCTCGTCACGCTTGCGAGTGTCGGCAGCTGGGGCAGCAGCCACAACCGGCGCGGCTTCGCGCACTGGTTCGGCCACTGGCGCAGGTGCAGCGACGGCTTCGGCAGGAGCGGACGGCGCAGCAGGCTGGCGACGCGCTTCTTCTTCGGCGCGCACGCGGGCTTCTTCTTCAGCCTTCTGACGGGCAGCATTTTCTACTGCACGACGTTCATCCAGTTCACGCTTGCGCTCGGCTTCGATTTCTTCCGGGCTACGCTGTACGAAAACTTTCTTCTTGCGGACTTCAACGCTGATGCTTTTGCTGCCAGCCACACGCAGGGTGCTGGTGGTTTTACGCTGCAGCGTGATCTTGCGTGGTTCTTCCACTTTCGCCTTGTGGCTGCTTTTCAAGTGGGTCAGCAGGGATTGCTTCTCACTGTCAGTCACATTTTCTTCGGCGGCGGTGTGCGGCAGACCTGCCTCACGCATCTGCTGCAACAGGCGCTCTACCGGTGTTTTGACCTCATCGGCCAGTTGTTTCACCGTGACTTGCGTCATGCACTTCTCTCCTCAGGCCGCGCCTAATTACTCGAACCAGTGGGCTCGGGCGGCCATGATCAACTTGCCGGCACGATCTTCGTCAATGCCGTCGATGTCGAGCAGGTCGTCAATAGACTGCTCGGCCAGGTCTTCGCGGGTAATTACGCCGCGCACCGCCAGTTCCATCGCCAAATCCTTGTCCATACCCTCAAGCGAGAGCAGGTCTTCGGCCGGATGGGCGTCTGCCAGCTTTTCCTCAGTAGCGATGGCTTTGGTCAACAAACGATCCTTGGCACGAGCGCGAAGCTCGTTGACGATGTCTTCGTCAAAGCCGTCGATGTTGAGCATTTCTTCCAACGGTACGTAGGCAATCTCTTCCAGGCTGGTGAAGCCTTCGTCTACCAGCACCTGAGCCAGTTCTTCGTCGACTTCCAGCTCGTCGATGAAGTTGCGCAGGATGTCGCCGGTTTCCGCTTGCTGCTTAGCCTGGATGTCCGATTCGGTCATCACGTTCAGGGTCCAGCCAGTCAGCTGGCTCGCCAGACGCACGTTCTGACCACCACGACCGATGGCCTGAGCCAGATTGTCTGCGCCAACGGCGATGTCCATGGCATGGGCATCTTCGTCAACGATGATGGCCGCCACTTCTGCCGGCGACATGGCATTGATCACGAACTGTGCCGGGTTGTCGTCCCACAGGACGATGTCGACACGCTCGCCACCCAACTCGCCCGACACGGCCTGGACGCGCGAACCGCGCATACCGATGCACGCGCCCTGCGGGTCGATGCGTTTGTCCTTGGAGCGGACAGCGATCTTGGCACGCGAACCCGGATCACGGGATGCGGCCATGACTTCGATCAGACCTTCAGCAATTTCCGGCACTTCGATACGGAACAGTTCGATCAGCATTTCCGGCGCGGTACGCGACAGGATCAGCTGAGGACCGCGGTTCTCGGTGCGGATTTCCTTGAGCAGCGCACGCAGACGCACGCCAACACGGAAGGTTTCACGAGAAATGATGTCTTCACGGGCCAGCAACGCTTCAGCGTTATTACCCAGGTCGACGATCACGTTGTCGCGGGTCACTTTCTTCACGGTGCCGGAGATGATTTCTCCCAGGCGCTCGCGATAAGCGTCAACCACTTGAGCGCGCTCGGCTTCGCGCACTTTCTGCACGATGACCTGCTTGGCGGTCTGAGCAGCGATACGGCCGAACTCGATGGACTCGATCTTTTCTTCAACAACGTCGCCAACCTTGGCGCCAGGGTGCGTTTCAGCAACCTTGCTCGGCCAGGTTTCGATGGCCGGATCATCGAGATCATTCTCTTCGACGACCGTCCAGCGACGGAATGTTTCGTAGGAACCGGTGTGGCGGTTGATTTCCACACGCAGATCAACTTCGTCTTCAAAACGCTTTTTGGTAGCAGTGGCCAGAGCCAGCTCCAGCGCTTCAAAAATCACGCTTGCCGGTACACCCTTTTCATTGGATACCGACTCAACAACCAGCAGTACTTCTTTGCTCATCGTACGCCTCGCCTTTCGCAAGCCATTGGATCCGCGGGATCCGCGTCTCAGTCATAACTGGGAATAATGTTGGCCTTGTCGATCATATCGATCGGCAACAGGAACTCATGGTTTTCCACCTGCACCACGACGTCCTGCTCTTCTACACCGCGCAGAAGGCCCTGAAAGTTGCGTCGTCCTTCAAAAGGCGAGCGCAGCTTGATCTTCACTTGTTCACCGACATATTTGGCAAACTGCTCAAGAGTGAACAGAGGACGTTCCATGCCTGGCGAGGAAACTTCAAGGGTGTATTCAACGGAGATCGGATCTTCAACATCCAGCACACCGCTGATCTGACGGCTGACGATGGCACAATCGTCCACCAGTACGCCGCCTTCCTTATCGATATAAACGCGCAACATTGAGTGACGACCTTGAGCCGAAAACTCAATACCCCAGCATTCATAGCCTAGGGCCACGACCACCGGGGCCAGCAAGGCCTGCAACTCTTCTAGCTTGCTCGACACCTGAACCCCCTCGTGCATGTATGTGCATGCTATGCAAAATAAAAAAATGGGCGAAACGCCCATCCTTGAAACGCCGTCGAACAGCGGCGTTGAAAGTGTCCAGCTAACAAAAAGCCCCTTAAAAGGGGCTCCTTAAACTGGTTGCGGGGGCCGGATTTGAACCGACGACCTTCGGGTTATGAGCCCGACGAGCTACCAGACTGCTCCACCCCGCGACAAAGCTGGGGCGGAAGTATACGACCGATCCCTCATAGGGTCAATGTAACCTTCCACCTGCAAGAAAGCCCGCAACAGCGGGCTCTCCTGACTAATTGGTACCGAGAAGGGGACTCGAACCCCTACACCCTATGGGCACAACCACCTCAAGGTTGCGTGTCTACCAATTCCACCACCTCGGCAATACTACGTTTGAAACCCTTCTTACTTCTGCTCTTGAGCTGGAGGTACGTCAGTCGCTGGAGTAGCCGACTTTTGCTCTTGAAGCACCGGGACATCATCAGAAGCCGGTTGTTGCTTTGGAACTTCCAACACTGCCGGGTTTGGCAAACCTGCTTGAGTCAGCTGATGAGCCTTCTCTTTAGCAAAGTATCCTAACCCCAAGCTGGTTATGAAGAAACCGGCGGCAAGTATAGCAGTAAACTTACTAAGAAAGGTAGAGGAACCTTGGCTTCCGAACACAGTATTTGAAGCACCTGCTCCGAAAGACGCGCCAGCATCCGCACCTTTACCCTGCTGCAGCAAAACCAGAGCTACTACGCCCAATGCACCCAGCAGATGAAAAACGACTACGACTGTTTCCAGCATTTTTTCAGTTTCCCGCGGCGCGACAAATCGCACCGAACTCATCTGCATTCAGGGAAGCTCCACCAATGAGCCCCCCATCGATATCCGGCATGCCGAACAGTTCGACCGCATTGGCCGCCTTCACGCTGCCGCCGTATAGAAGCCGCACACCTCGTGCCACTTCAGAATTCTCTGCCGCCAACTGCTCGCGAATGGCTTTATGCACATCCTGAGCCTGTTGCGGCGTTGCAGTCAGCCCGGTACCAATCGCCCAGACCGGCTCGTAAGCGATCACTGCGTTGGCAAAAGCACCGACACCCAGCTCCTCGATGATACTGCCCAGCTGACGCCCGACAACCTCAAGAGTCTTTCCGGCTTCACGCTGCTCCAGGGTCTCCCCCACACACAACACCGGAATCAAGCCACATGCCTGTGCCGCTGCGAACTTGCGATTCAGCATTCCGTCTCGCTCGCCCATGATCTGGCGGCGTTCGGAGTGCCCGACAAGCACCAGGGAACAACCTGCATCCACTAACTGACTCGGCGCAATCTCGCCCGTCAACGCACCTTGCATGGATTCCACCGCAGAGTTCTGCGCACCGACCGAAATCGATTTACCTTTCAAGCCATCAATCACTTGATTGATATACAAGCAAGGCGGGAATATCGCGACATCAACACCGCTTGGCAAGGCCAGATGACGAAGGCCGTTGATCAGCTCAGCGACGCTGGCGCGGGTACCGTGCATCTTCCAGTTACCAGCTACCATAGGGCGACGCATGCTGTACCTCGTCGGTCAAAGTGGGCGCAGATGTTACCCAACACAATCATGGCTGGCAAGCCGAATCAGGCAGAAACTTCAGTTACCAGTTTTGCCAGTTCTTCGGCATACCCACGAACCTGGGTTTCGTCCTCGCCTTCGACCATTACACGCACCAAAGGCTCTGTCCCGGACTTGCGCAAAAGTACACGACCACGCCCCGCCATGGCCTGAGTTACACGCGCACTGGCTTCCTTGACAGCCGGATGCTCCAGCGGGCTATCGCCACCACCGAAACGCACGTTGATCAGCACCTGCGGGCACTTGCGCAACGCCTGGCGAGTTTGAGCAAGCCCCTCGTTACGCGCCTTCAGCGCCATCAACACCTGCAAAGCAGCGATGATCGCATCACCCGTGGTGGTGTGATTGAAGCACACGACATGCCCCGAGTTCTCGCCACCCACCAGCCAGTTACGCTCCAGCAGCTCGGCGATCACATATCGGTCGCCGACATTGGCGCGCACGAAAGGAATACCCAGATCTGCGAGCGCGAGCTCGAGCCCAAGGTTACTCATCAAGGTACCGACCACACCACCCTGCAACTTGCCTCGCTCATGCAGATCGCGCGCAATAATGAAGATCAGCTCATCGCCATCAACAATTGCCCCCGTGTGATCAACCATCAACACCCGGTCGCCGTCGCCATCGAATGCAATCCCCAGGTCAGCGTGCTCGGACAGCACCGCCGCCTGCAACTGTCCCATGTGAGTGGAGCCACAGTTGTCGTTGATATTCAGACCGTTGGGCTGCGCGGACAGAACCACAACTTCGGCACCCAGTTCACGGAATACGCTCGGCGCAACCTTGTAGGTTGCTCCGTGTGCGCAGTCGATGACGATCTTCAGGCCGGAGAAACTGGTGCCGGTCGGCACAGAGCTCTTGCAGAACTCGATATAGCGACCGGACGCATCATTAATGCGCGACACCTTGCCAATCTTGCTCGACTCGACAACGGTCATTGGCGTATCGAGCAGCTCTTCAATCATCAGCTCCAGCTCATCGGGCAACTTGGTGCCCTTGCCGGAGAAAAACTTGATGCCGTTATCGTCATGCGGATTGTGCGATGCACTGATCACGATCCCGGCCTCAGCCTGGAAGGTCCGCGACAGGTAGGCAATAGCTGGAGTCGGCATCGGGCCGAGCAGCATTACATCGGCGCCGGCAGATGTCAGGCCGGCTTCAAGTGCCGATTCGAACATGTAACCGGAAATCCGCGTGTCCTTGCCGACCAACACCTTGCAGGCGCCCATCTTGCGAAAGGCCATACCGGCAGCCCAGCCGAGCTTGAGCATGAAGTCCGGCGTGATCGGGTATTCCCCGACACGACCACGAATGCCGTCAGTACCAAAGTATTTCTTGCTCATAAGTGCCCCATCATTCTTATTCGGCTGATTCCACGGCCGCGAGCATTCGCACCACGTCCACCGTTTCCGCCACATCATGGACGCGCAATATACGCGCACCTTTCACCGACGCCAGCGCAGCCAGTGCCAAACCACCGTATAGACGCTCACCCACCGGACGATTCAATGCATGACCGATCATGCTTTTGCGCGAAACACCCACCAATAGTGGCCGCCCCAGCGCATGCAGGGCTTCCATATGCTTGAACAAGCTTAGATTGTGCTGCAGGGTTTTGGCGAAGCCGAAGCCCGGATCAAGAATGATCCGCTCGGCCGGAATACCTGCCAACTCACACTGAGTCATGCGCTCGGCGAGAAATTCGCCCACTTCCCGGGTGACATCCTGATAGCGCGGATCGTCCTGCATATCGTCAGGTTCACCGAGCATATGCATCAGGCACACGGGCAATCCCGTGGCAGCAGCAGCATCCAACGCGCCATCGCGCCTTAGCGAACGAACGTCGTTGATCAAACCAGCACCCAACCGCGCTGTTTCGCGCATGACCGCCGGAGTGGATGTATCGACCGATATGACCACATCCAGTTCGCGGTTGATCAGCTCGACGACGGGAGCGACACGCTCCAGTTCCTCCAATGGAGAAACCGCCCGCGCGCCTGGACGGGTCGACTCGCCGCCCACATCGATCAGCGTTGCACCCGCCGCAACCATGGCTTCGGCATGACGCAAGGCTGCATCGAGCTGGCTGTATCGGCCACCGTCGGAGAAAGAATCGGGAGTGACATTGAGAATGCCCATGACATGCGTCCGGGCCAAATCAAGAACCCGGTTGCCGCAAGGCAACCGGGTCAGGGACTTTACAGAAGTCATTTCAAACCTTAAACGTCGGCAGCCGGACCGCCAATCGGTGTTTCCGGGCGCTCGCCCTGAATGACAGGAGGCGTGCCAGTACCGGTACCTCCCGACCAGTCGCGAGGCTCGCGAGGTGTACGACCGGCCATGATGTCGTCGATCTGCTCGGCATCGATCGTCTCGTACTTCATCAGAGCATCCGCCATGGCATCGAGCTTGTCGCGATTGTCCGTCAGGATCTGCTTGGCGGTGCCGTAGCACTGATCGATGATGCTGCGTACTTCGGAGTCGATCAGCTTGGCTGTCTCACCGGAGAAGCTGGCATTCTGACCGCCACCACCACGACCGAGGAATACCTCACCCTCTTCTTCCGCATACATCAACGGGCCGAGTTTTTCCGACAAGCCCCATTTGGTCACCATGTTCCGCGCGATCTGACTCGCACGCATGATGTCATTAGAGGCACCAGTGGTCACACCGTCGAAGCCCAAGGTCATTTCTTCAGCGATACGGCCGCCGTACAGCGAGCAGATCTGACTGATAAGCGCACGCTTGGACAGGCTGTAACGATCTTCTTCCGGCAGGAACATCGTCACACCCAGCGCACGACCGCGCGGGATGATCGACACCTTGTAGACCGGATCATGCTCGGGCACAACGCGACCAACGATAGCGTGGCCTGCCTCGTGATAAGCGGTGTTCTGCTTTTCCTTCTCGGACATGACCATGGATTTGCGCTCGGCGCCCATCATGATCTTGTCTTTCGCCAGCTCGAACTCTTTCATTTCAACGATGCGCTTGCCGGCACGGGCAGCGAACAACGACGCTTCGTTCACCAGGTTCGCCAGATCGGCACCAGAGAAGCCCGGCGTGCCACGCGCGATGACAGCCGGAGCAACGTCGTCACCCATTGGCACCTTACGCATGTGAACCTTGAGGATCTGCTCGCGACCACGAATGTCCGGCAGGCCGACCACCACCTGACGGTCGAAACGGCCAGGACGCAGCAACGCAGGGTCCAGCACGTCAGGGCGGTTGGTCGCGGCGATGACGATGATGCCGTCATTCATTTCGAAACCGTCCATCTCGACCAGCAACTGGTTGAGAGTCTGCTCGCGCTCATCGTGACCGCCGCCCATACCGGCGCCACGATGGCGACCCACGGCGTCGATCTCGTCGATGAAGATGATGCATGGAGCGTGTTTCTTGGCTTGTTCGAACATGTCACGAACGCGGCTTGCACCGACACCGACGAACATTTCGACGAAGTCGGAACCGGAAATGGTAAAGAACGGCACTTTGGCCTCACCGGCAATCGCCTTGGCCAGCAAGGTCTTACCGGTACCGGGTGGCCCCACCATCAGCACGCCGCGAGGAATGCGACCGCCCAGGCGCTGGAACTTGCCCGGATCACGGAGGAACTCGACCAGCTCACCCACTTCTTCCTTGGCTTCATCGCAACCGGCAACGTCAGCCAAGGTGGTTTTCACCTGATCTTCGGACAGCAGACGCGCCTTGCTCTTGCCAAAGCTCATCGGCCCGCCCTTGCCGCCCGCACCGCCCTGCATCTGGCGCATGAAGAACATGAACACCGCGATGATCACCAGGATCGGGAAGCTGGCCACCAGAAGCTGGGTCCAGATGCTTTGCTGCTCAGGCTGCTTGCCTTCGACCACAACGTGGTTGTCGACCAGATCGCCGATCAGGCCATTGTCCTGAATTGCCGGACGAATGGTCTTGAAGCTGTCGCCGTCGTTGCGCTTGCCGGTAATCACGTAGCCGTCGACGGCCACGCGCTCGACCTTGCCATCCTTGACCTGCTGGATGAAGTCGGAATAGTTGAGGGTCTGCGGCTCGTTAGGGCTGGAGAAGTTGTTCATCACCGTCACCAGGACTGCCGCGATGATCAACCACAGGATCAGATTCTTTGCCATATCGTTCAATTAACTACCCTCTGAAGCAAGCTCCGCTACTGGCGCGCGCTTCGCATGATATTCACCGGCCTAACTTACTACATTACCTACAGCTCTGGCAGGCGCCGTCTGTAACCCTTTGTGAAACACTTTCTACACAATATGCGCTTATGCGCGCGGGGCGAAATACGAAAAACCTATCACCCCGCCAAAAAACCTCGTTTTACTCGCTACGACCGCGGTAGCCCCAAGCCAGCATGTATTGCTCACGAGAGCTGCCGCGAGATGAATCCGGCTTGATCATCTGGATCTTGTCGAACTTCTTGCGAGCATCCTTCAGGTACGTATCGAATCCTTCGCCCTGAAAAATCTTGATCAGGAAATTACCGCCCGGCTTGAGTATCCGCTCCGCCAGATCAAGCGCCAGCTCGCAAAGAAACATGGCCTTGGGCATGTCCACTTCAGGCGTACCACTCATATTGGGGGCCATATCGGAAATCACAAGGTCAACCTGTGAATTACCTACAGCTTCAAGGATCCGCGCGAGCACTTCGTCCTGAGTGAAGTCACCCTGGATAAAGGTCACATCCGGAATACTGTCCATCTCCAGGATGTCCGAGGCGATCAATCGCCCCTGGCCACCGATCAGCCGACTGGTGACTTGAGACCAGCCGCCAGGCGCCGCACCCAGGTCAACGACGCTCATGCCCGGACGGATCAGCTTGTATTTTTCCTGGACCTCCAGAAGCTTGTAACTCGCACGCGAACGGTAACCGTCCTTCTGCGCCTGCTTCACATAGGGGTCATTGACATGTCTTTTCAGCCAACCAAGGCTTGTCTTGGAACGCGCCATTGGGCACCTCGTTGATTAGGGTCGTGATTAATTGGGCGGATCCACGAGCCCTCGGGTAAAATGGCCGCCATTTTACAGAATCCAGACGAAAGGGTCAGATTATGCCGCTCACTCCAGAGCAGAAGAAACAGTACAAATCCATTGGCCACCACCTGAAACCGGTTCTGACTGTGGCTGACAACGGTTTGACTGAGGGTGTTTTAGCCGAACTCGAACGCGCATTGGCAGATCACGAGCTGATCAAGATCAAGCTCAACATCCTCGATCGCGAGGCGCGCCTGGCGTCCGTTGCAGAGCTATGCAAGGTCGGCAAGGCCGATCTGGTTCAAGTCATCGGCAAGATGGCACTGATTTACCGCAAGAACTTCAGCGTCAACAAGCAGCTGTCGAACGTCCATCGTTTCAAGTGATGGCAAGGGTCAAGGGTGTGCTTCGCGCACCCTGCCACTCCATCCCGGCACCGGCTGCAATACCAGCACCAGCCCGGAAAAACCCAACACGAGAAAGCTGAACACCTGCCAGCGCTGCGCATCCGGCCAGCCGCCACGCACTGCGACAAACATCGCACACGCATACAACGCCATCAGCAACACTTGCCCGCGAAAATCTCGCCATAGACTGGCAAGGCCCTCGGCCTGTACCAGCACCAAAGCCTGAAATATCACGCACGCGACGGCAAACCCCACCACCGCCACTTCAAACGTACTTGCAACTTCATCGATCAACAGCGGTGCCAGGCCGATTTGACCCAGCACCGGTCGCAGACCGAGATGTACCAGCCACAGGCCACCGACCCACAACATCTGGGCCAGTTGCCAGAGCATTGCGCCCGCATGCAGCAGGCGCCCACCCTCAGATGTGACGGACTTCGACAATCTCGTACTCGATAACGCCACCTGGCGTCTTCACGACGACCGTATCGCCCTCTTCCTTGGCAATCAAGGCGCGAGCGATCGGCGAGCCGACGGAAATCTTGCCGAGTTTGATGTCCGCCTCATCCTCACCCACGATCTGGTAAGTCACGCTTTCATCAGTCTCGACGTTGGCGATTTCGACGGTAGTGCCGAAAATCACTTTGCCGGTGTGCGGAATGGTCGTCACGTCAATGATCACCGCGTTCTGCAGGCGACCTTCGATGTCACGGATCCGCGCCTCGACCATACCTTGCTGTTCGCGAGCGGCATGGTATTCGGCGTTTTCTTTCAAGTCACCCAACTCGCGGGCCGTACCGATGTCCTGGCTAAGCTTCGGACGAACGACCTTGGTCAGGTGAGCGTACTCTTCCTCCAGGGCCTTGGAGCCCTGGACGGTCATTGGGTATTTATTCATGCCTTCAATCCTGCGTGTAGATCCTGCAAGCGGCGTACGGTCTTCTCGGGACCGAACTTCAGCGCTTCACAGATAGCTTCGCCAGCAGCAATGGTGGTGGTGCAGTAAATCTTGTGCTGCAAGGCATTACGACGAATGGAGTACGAATCAGCGATCGACTGACGACCTTCGGTGGTGTTGATGATCAGAGTGACTTCGTCATTCTTGATCATGTCGACCACGTGCGGACGCCCCTCGGTCACCTTGTTCACGCGACGCACTTTCAGACCTGCGGCTTCGATCAGCTTGGCAGTGCCGGCAGTGGCGACGACTTCGAAGCCCAAGTTGATCAGATCACGGGCCACGCCTGCAACCAGTGGCTTGTCATCATCGCGCACGCTGATGAATGCGGTACCGCCGGTCGGCAGCACTTCGCTGGCGCCCATCTGGGCTTTGGCAAAGGCTTCGCCGAAGGTGTCGCCGACGCCCATCACTTCACCGGTGGACTTCATCTCTGGGCCGAGGATCGGGTCAACGCCAGGGAATTTGGCGAACGGGAACACCGCCTCTTTCACACTGTAGAAGTTCGGGATGATTTCCTTGGTGAAGCCGATTTCCTTCAGGGTTTTACCGGCCATCACGCGAGCCGCGACCATTGCCAGGGAAATACCGATGCATTTCGACACGAACGGTACGGTACGGGAAGCACGCGGGTTGACTTCGATGACGTAGATGTCTTCGCCCTGCAGCGCCAACTGAACGTTCATCAGGCCGACCACGCCCAGTTCCAGGGCCATTTTCTTGACCTGTTCGCGCATCTCGTCCTGGATGTGTGCCGGCAGCGAGTACGGCGGCAGCGAGCACGCGGAGTCACCGGAGTGAACGCCCGCCTGTTCGATGTGCTGCATGATCGCGCCGATCACTACGTCCTTGCCGTCGCAGACCGCATCCACGTCCATCTCGATGGCGCAGTTGAGGAAGTGGTCGAGCAGCACCGGACTGTCGTTCGACACTTGCACCGCGTCACGCAGGTAACGCTTGAGCTCTTCTTCCTTGTAGACGATTTCCATCGCCCGGCCGCCCAGTACGTAGGACGGACGCACCACCAGCGGGTAACCGATCTTCGCAGCTGCGCGAACGGCTTCGTCTTCGCTGCGCACGGTGGCGTTTGGCGGCTGACGCAGGTTCAGACGCTCGACCATTTGCTGGAAGCGCTCACGGTCTTCGGCGCGGTCGATGGCATCAGGGCTGGTGCCGATGATCGGCACGCCGGCTGCTTCCAGGGCGCGAGCCAGTTTCAGAGGCGTCTGGCCGCCGTACTGGACGATCACGCCCTTCGGCTTCTCGACGCGGCAGATTTCCAGCACGTCTTCCAGGGTCACTGGTTCGAAGTACAGACGATCGGAAGTGTCGTAGTCAGTGGAAACGGTTTCCGGGTTGCAGTTGACCATGATGGTCTCGTAACCGTCATCGCGCAGCGCCAGTGCCGCGTGTACGCAGCAGTAGTCGAACTCGATGCCCTGACCGATACGGTTCGGGCCACCGCCGAGGATGATGATCTTGTCGCGACCGGACGGCGCAGCTTCGCACTCTTCCTCGTAGGTCGAGTACAGGTAGGCGGTGTCGGTGGCGAACTCGGCCGCGCAGGTGTCGACGCGCTTGTAGACCGGGAACACTTCCAGCTTGTGGCGGTGAGTGCGCAGGTTCTTCTCGGTGACGCCCAGCAGCTTGGCCAGACGCTGGTCGGAGAAACCTTTGCGCTTGAGCTTGTACATCAGATCGCGGTCGATAGCGGACAGACCGAGGGTCTTGACCTTCTCTTCGTCCTTGATCAGATCTTCGATCTGCACCAGGAACCAAGGATCGATCATGTTCATGCCGAAGATTTCTTCGACGGTCATGCCGGCGCGGAAAGCGTCCGCCACGTACCAGATACGCTCGGCGCCCGGCACAGTCAGTTCGCGCTTGAGCACGCTCATGCTTTCCGGGTTGCTCAGGTCGACTTTCTCGTCCAGGCCGCAAACACCCACTTCCAGACCGCGCAGAGCTTTCTGCAGGGATTCCTGGAAGGTACGGCCGATGGCCATGACTTCACCGACCGACTTCATCTGAGTGGTCAGGCGCGCGTCAGCGTTGGCGAACTTCTCGAAAGCGAAGCGCGGCAGCTTGGTCACGACGTAGTCGATGGACGGCTCGAAGGACGCCGGGGTACGACCGCCAGTGATGTCGTTCTGCAGTTCGTCGAGGGTGTAACCGACCGCCAGCTTGGCCGCGATCTTGGCGATCGGGAAACCGGTGGCTTTCGAGGCCAGAGCCGACGAGCGGGATACACGCGGGTTCATTTCGATCACGACCATGCGGCCGGTGTCCGGGCAGATACCGAACTGAACGTTGGAACCGCCGGTCTCGACGCCGATCTCGCGCAGTACCGCCAGCGAGGCGTTACGCAGGATCTGGTATTCCTTGTCGGTCAGGGTCTGGGCCGGGGCAACAGTGATCGAGTCACCGGTGTGCACGCCCATCGGGTCGAAGTTTTCGATCGAGCAGACGATGATGCAGTTGTCCTTTTTGTCGCGGACAACTTCCATTTCATATTCTTTCCAGCCGATCAGGGATTCGTCGATCAGCAGCTCCTTGGTTGGCGACAGATCCAGACCACGGGCGCAGATTTCTTCGAACTCTTCACGGTTGTAAGCGATACCGCCACCGGTGCCGCCCATGGTAAAGGACGGACGGATGATGCACGGGAAGCCCAGGCGCTCGAGCACCGCGTTGGCTTCTTCCATGCTGTGGGCGATACCGGAACGCGGGCATTCCAGGCCGATGGCTTTCATCGCCTTGTCGAAACGCGAACGGTCTTCAGCCTTGTCGATGGTGTCGGCGTTGGCGCCGATCATCTCTACGCCGAACTTCTCCAGAACGCCTTCGCGCTCCAGGTCCAGGGCGCAGTTCAGAGCAGTCTGGCCGCCCATGGTTGGCAACACGGCATCCGGACGCTCTTTCTCGATGATCTTGGCAACGGTCTGCCATTTGATCGGCTCGATGTAGGTCGCATCGGCCATGTCCGGGTCGGTCATGATGGTGGCCGGGTTGGAGTTCACCAGGATGACGCGGTAACCCTCTTCGCGCAGGGCTTTGCAAGCCTGGGCGCCGGAGTAGTCGAATTCGCAGGCCTGGCCGATAACGATCGGGCCAGCGCCGAGAATCAGGATGCTTTTAATGTCTGTACGTTTTGGCATGGGTTTGTCACTCAAATCCGCAGGTCAGTCGGCAAGCCGTCTTGATCGATTTCTGAAGCCCCGAGGGGGCCGCCGGTTCCGGGGCCGCCCTCAAGGGCTTCTCGCTACAGTCTCAAGGCGAGCGCTTAGCGTCGCTTGGCCATCTCGTTGATGAAGCGGTCAAACAGAGGGGCCACATCGTTCGGGCCCGGGCTCGCTTCAGGGTGACCCTGGAAGCTGAACGCGCTCTTGTCGGTGCGCTCGATGCCTTGCAGGGTGCCGTCGAACAGCGATTTGTGGATCGCGCGGACGTTGGCTGGCAGGGTTTCTTCGTCAACCGCGAAACCGTGGTTCTGGCTGGTGATCATCACGACGCCAGTGTCCAGATCCTGAACCGGGTGGTTGGCACCGTGGTGGCCATGACCCATTTTCAAGGTCTTGGCGCCGGAAGCCAGAGCCAGCAGCTGGTGACCGAGGCAGATGCCGAAGAGCGGAATTTCGGTTTCCAGTACTTCCTTGATCGCCTTGATCGCGTAGTCGCAAGGCTCCGGATCACCAGGGCCGTTGGACAGGAACACGCCGTCCGGCTTCAAGGCCAGCACGTCGGCCGCCGGGGTCTGTGCCGGAACGACAGTGACGCGGCAGCCGCGCTCGACCAACATGCGCAGGATGTTGACCTTGACGCCGTAGTCGTAGGCAACCACGTGGTAAGGCAGCTCGGAGGCTTCGATGGTCGCGTGGCTGTCGGTTTTCAGATCCCAGACAGTGGAGCGCCATTCGTATTGGGTCTTGGTGCTGACGACTTTCGCCAGATCCATGCCCTTCAGGCCCGGGAAGCCTTGCGCCGCGGCGATGGCCGCTTCTTCGGAGATGTTGTCGCCGGCCATGATGCAGCCGTTCTGTGCGCCTTTTTCACGCAGGATGCGGGTCAGGCGGCGGGTGTCGATACCGGCGATCGCCACAACATTGTTGGCTTTCAGGTAATCGGACAGGGACATCGTGTTACGCCAGTTGCTCGCTACCAGCGGCAGGTCACGGATGACCAGGCCAGCGGACCAGACGCGATCGGACTCGGCGTCTTCCGGCGTGGTGCCGGTGTTGCCGATGTGCGGGTAAGTCAGGGTAACGATCTGTTGGGCGTAGGAAGGATCGGTAAGGATTTCCTGATAGCCGGTCATTGCGGTGTTGAACACCACCTCACCAACGGTCTGACCGTCGGCTCCAATGGCTTCGCCGCGAAAAATGCTGCCATCAGCAAGGGCAAGTATGGCTGGCTTAGTCAAGAAGACCTCCCGTAAATAACGCATGAAAGGGCAATCGCAGGTTGTAAAAAAGCGGAGTGACGTATGGACACGTCACCCCGCTTCTTCACTGAATTATTCTGCGCGCTTTTAGTGGACACACTAAAGCTGTAGCTTACAGAAAAAGGGATTTTTGGTCTACCGCCAATGAGGCCTGAAGGCCGGAGAATGCGACAGGGCGTCGCCCGGCGGAGCAAAACCGGCACAAACAGGGCATTTGCGCCGGTTTCAGAACATCTCAATGCAGGTCGAGCACGTCCTGCATGTCGTACAAACCAGGCTCGCGACCGTCAAGCCACAACGCCGCACGCACCGCGCCCTTGGCGAATGTCATGCGACTCGAAGCCTTGTGCGTGATCTCCAGACGCTCGCCCTCGCAGGCAAACAGCACTGTGTGATCGCCCACCACGTCACCGCCGCGAACAGTGGCAAAGCCGATGGTTTCACGGTCACGGGCACCGGTGTGACCTTCGCGACCATAGACCGCGACTTTTTGAAGATCACGATCAAGCGCATTGGCAATCACTTCACCCATGCGCAGGGCCGTACCCGACGGCGCATCGATCTTGTGGCGGTGATGGGCTTCGATGATCTCGATGTCCGCATCATCAGCCAATACCCGCGCTGCCATGTCGAGCAGCTTCAGCGACAGGTTGACGCCGACACTGAAGTTGGCGGCGAAGACGATCGGAATATCCTTGCCCGCCTCGGCCAGCAACTGCTTCTGCGCAGCGTCCAGCCCGGTCGTGCCGATCACCATCGCCTTGCCGGCCTTGCGGCAGAAGGCCAGGTTTCTCAGCATCACTTCCGGCAGGGTGAAGTCGATCAACACATCGAACTCTTCCGCCACCGATTCCAGATTTCCGGACAGCGGCACGCCGATTCGGCCCAGCGAAGCCAGCTCACCGGCATCCACACCGATCAGCGTACTGCCAGGACGAACAATCGCGGCCGTCAGACCGGTCAGCGGTGCGCGCTGCTGCACGGCCTCGACCAGAATCTTGCCCATGCGCCCGGCAGCGCCCATCACAGCTATACGTCGCATGCCGACTCCTTACAGATCGCCGAAGAAGCGTTTCACACCGTCGAACCAACCGGTGGTTTTCGGGGAGTGGCTGTTGTCGTCCGCCAGGGAGCTGCGGAACTCTTCCAGCAGTTCACGTTGACGACGGGTCAGGTTGACCGGCGTTTCGACGGCCACACGGCACATCAGATCGCCCGCCCCACCGCCACGCACTGGCGCAACACCCTTGCCGCGTACGCGGAACTGCTTGCCGGTCTGAGTTCCTTCCGGAATCTTCAGTTTGACGCGACCGTCGAGGGTCGGAATTTCCAGCTCGCCGCCCAGGGCCGCGTCGACGAAGCTGATCGGCACTTCGCAGAACAGATGCTTGCCGTCACGCTGGAAGATGTCGTGTTCGCGGACATTGATCACCACGTACAGGTCGCCGGTCGGGCCACCCTGAGTGCCCGCTTCGCCTTCGCCGGACAGACGAATGCGGTCACCGGTGTCGACACCGGCCGGCACTTTGACGGACAGGGTTTTGTATTCTTCGACGCGACCGTCGCCGTGGCAGGAATCGCACGGATCGGAAATGATCTTGCCCTGACCATGGCAACGCGGGCAGGTCTGCTGCACCGAGAAGAAGCCTTGCTGCATGCGTACCTGACCGATGCCGCCGCACGTCGGGCACGTCGATGGCGACGAGCCTTTCTTGGCACCCGATCCATCACATGGTTTGCAATTGACCAATGTCGGAACGCGGATATTCACGGTAGTACCGCGTACCGCTTCTTCCAGGTTCAGCTCCAGGGTGTAACGCAAATCGCTGCCGCGCTGAGCGCCGCCACGGGAACCGCCGCGACCGCCACCGAAGAAGTCACTGAAGACATCACCGAAGATGTCGGAGAAGTTCTGACCGCCGAAGCCTGCACCGCCGCCGCCCATGCTCGGGTCGACACCGGCATGACCATACTGATCGTACGCTGCACGCTTGCTGGAATCGGACAGCACTTCGTAGGCTTCGTTAGCCTCTTTGAACAGATCTTCCGACGCCTTGTCACCGGGATTACGGTCCGGGTGGTGCTTCATCGCCAGACGGCGATAGGCCTTTTTCAGGTCTGCTTCGCTTGAGCCGCGCTCAACACCCAACACTTCGTAATAGTCACGCTTAGCCATAAGTTCTTCATACTCTTGAGGACGTTCGGCAAACCCCTCCTGAGCTTCGCCAAACTCGTTGAGCCCCAATACAGGCCCGGACCCAACTCACGTCAATTCAACGATCCTGGTCTTTGGTTCATGCGGTATTTGCGGCGCGAAAAGCAGGAGCATTCCCGGCCATACCGCCAACACACGAAGCTTGTCGCATGCTGTAAAAATTCGCGTATTCCAGATACGCCAACGCGGGAGCAAGCTCCCGCGCGGCGACATCCTACCAGTCACCGCCGCAAGGCAGTCAACCGGGCGACCAACAACTTACTTGTGGTCTTTGACTTCTTCGAACTCGGCATCGACAACATCGTCAGCCTTTTCAGCTTTCTCGTCGTGCGGTGCTGCGCCTTCAGCAGGCTGAGCCTGTTCGGCGTACATCTTCTGAGCAACCGGTGCAGAGACTTTCGACAGCTCTTCAACCTTGGCGTCGATGGCAGCCTTGTCGTCGCCTTTGACGGCAGCTTCCAGGGCAACCACAGCCGCCTCGATTGCAGTCTTCTCTTCTGCAGTCACTTTGTCGCCAGCGTCGGCGATCATCTTGCGAGTCGAGTGAACCAGTGCATCACCCTGGTTACGGGCAGCGGCCAGCTCTTCGAACTTGCGGTCTTCCTCGGCGTTCAGCTCGGCGTCGCGCACCATCTTCTGGATTTCTTCATCCGACAGACCAGAGTTGGCCTTGATGGTGATCTTCTGCTCTTTGCCAGTCGCCTTGTCCTTCGCACCTACGTGCAGGATGCCGTTGGCGTCGATGTCGAAGGTCACTTCGATCTGCGGCACACCACGTGGAGCAGGTGGAATGTCGGCCAGGTCGAACTTGCCCAGGGACTTGTTCTGTGCGGCTTGCTTGCGCTCGCCTTGCAGGACGTGAATGGTCACGGCGCCCTGGTTGTCGTCGGCCGTCGAGAACACTTGCGATTTCTTGGTAGGAATCGTGGTGTTTTTCTCGATCAGCGCGGTCATCACGCCACCCATGGTTTCGATACCCAGGGTCAGCGGGCTGACGTCGAGCAGCAGAACGTCTTTCACGTCACCGGCCAGAACGGCGCCCTGGATCGCAGCACCCATGGCAACAGCTTCGTCCGGGTTCACGTCTTTACGTGCTTCTTTACCGAAGAAATCCGAAACAGCTTTCTGCACCATCGGCATACGGGTCTGACCGCCGACCAGGATCACGTCGTCGATCTTGCTGGCGTCGATGCCGGCGTCTTTCAGAGCAATGCGGCATGGCTCGATGGTACGAGTCACCAGATCTTCAACCAGCGATTCGAGCTTGGCACGGGAGATCTTCACATTCAGATGCTTCGGACCGGTCGCGTCTGCAGTAATGTACGGCAGGTTGACGTCGGTCGACTGCGAGGAAGACAGCTCGATCTTGGCTTTCTCAGCGGCTTCTTTCAGACGCTGCAAGGCCAGAGGATCGTTCTTCAGGTCCATGCCGGACTCTTTCTTGAACTCGTCGACGAGGTAGTCGATCAGGCGCATGTCAAAGTCTTCGCCACCCAGGAAGGTGTCGCCGTTGGTGGCCAGCACTTCGAACTGGTGCTCGCCGTCAACTTCAGCGATCTCGATCACGGAGACGTCGAAAGTACCACCACCGAGGTCGTAAACGATCACGGTGTGATCGCCCTTGGCCTTGTCCATACCGTAAGCCAGAGCAGCAGCGGTCGGTTCGTTGATGATACGTTTTACGTCCAGACCGGCGATGCGGCCAGCATCTTTAGTTGCCTGACGCTGACTGTCGTTGAAGTACGCCGGAACGGTGATCACCGCTTCGGTCACAGCCTCACCGAGATAGTCTTCGGCGGTCTTCTTCATCTTTTTCAGGACTTCGGCGCTGATTTGCGGCGGAGCCATCTGCTTGCCGGAGGCCTCGACCCAGGCGTCACCATTGTTAGCCTTGACGATCTTGTAAGGCACCAGCTTGATGTCTTTCTGTACAACTTCTTCTTCGAAGCGGCGACCGATCAGACGCTTCACTGCGAAAAGGGTGTTGTGCGGGTTGGTCACAGCCTGACGCTTGGCCGACTGACCGACCAGGATTTCGCCATCGTTGGCGTAAGCGATGATCGACGGCGTGGTGCGCGCGCCTTCAGCGTTCTCAATAACTTTGGCTTTGCCGTTTTCCAGCACGGAGACGCAGGAGTTGGTAGTCCCCAGGTCGATACCGATAATTTTGCCCATGTTCACTCTCCCGAAACTTTGGATTTTTTTGCCGCAGCAGTGGTGGCTGACTGCGGTAATACTTAAACGCTTGACTTGTAAATGGGGGCCTTGCGGCTAATTTCAAGCCTTCTCGTCAATCGAAGGCGAAACTGGCGCCGGCGCCTTGCTGACCACGACCATCGCCGGACGCAGCAGGCGACCGTTGAGCTGGTAGCCCTTCTGGAACACCTTCAGAATGCTGTTCGGCTCCAGGTCAGCACTTTCCTGCATGGCCATCGCCTGATGCTCCACGGCATTGAACGGTTCGCCTTCCTGCGGGCTGACAGCGACAAGCTGATAGCGCGTGAGGGTGTCGTGAAACATTTTCAGGGTCAGCTCGATGCCTTCGCGCATCGGACGGATGCTTTCGTCATCCGGGCTCGACAGCTCGAGACCACGCTCCAGGCTGTCGACGATCGGCAGCAGATCGCCGGCGAATTTTTCCAGCGCAAACTTGTGCGCCTTTTCGACATCCTGCTCGGCACGGCGGCGGACGTTCTGCAGATCGGCAGCTACGCGCAGCGATTGATCCTGCGCGGCGGCCAATTGCTCTTCGAGCACTTGTACACGGGTCGCCAGGTCATCACCCGAGGCCTCGGGCGCCTGATTGGCTTCTGGATTTTGCGTATCTACTGTCTGTTCGTCAGCCATAGAATTCTCCTTTCAATATCGTCCGCGAGTTCGATTCGCGCTTCTGCCCCGGTATATGGGGCCGCAAAATCAGGCTTCAAGGGCTGACAACGATTAACCCTACAAAAAAGTGCTGCATTGGCATTCCCGGGCGCGACAGGCATTTGATCGGATCACCCTCATCGATCCAAGCGAGGGCATTGTCAGCCCGAAACAAAACACTGTATAAATAACCAGACCTGAAGCCTGGGAGCGGCCTTTATGCTGGTGCACCTGTCCGTACACAACTACGCCATCGTTGAACATCTCGATCTCGAACTCGATCGCGGCATGAGCGTGATTACCGGGGAAACCGGCGCCGGCAAGTCGATCATGCTCGACGCCCTGGGCCTGACGCTCGGTGATCGCGCCGACAGCGGCGTGGTTCGACCGGGCGCCGACAAGGCCGATATCCTGGCGACCTTCGACCTGGCCGACATCCCCGAGGCCAGCGCCTGGCTGGCGGAACGCGACCTGGAAATCGACGGCCCGTGCATCCTGCGCCGGGTCATCACGTCCGAAGGTCGGTCACGCGGCTATATAAATGGCACGCCCTGCCCGCTTGGCGATCTCAAGGCACTCGGCGAGCTGCTGATCGATATCCACAGCCAGCACGAACATCAATCCCTGCTCAAGACCGACACCCACCGGCGCCTGCTCGACGAGTACGCCGGGGCCACCGATCTGGCACGCCAGGTACACTTGGCCGCCCAGCGCTGGCGCCAGACTCGCCAGGAGCTGGAACGCCTTTCCAACTCCGGCGACGAACAGCGTGCACGCCATCAACTGCTCAGCTATCAACTCGAAGAACTGGAAAACCTCGGCCTCGGTGAAAACGAGCTGGAAGAGCTGGAGCAGGAACACAAGAACCTGACCAACGCCGAAACCCTGCTCGGCATCTGCCGACAAGTGGTCGAGCAATGCAGCGAAAGCGATTCCGGCAATGTGCTGAATGCCTTGACGGCCAGCCTCAACCGACTGTCGAGCGTGAACAGCTCGGTGGGTGCGCTGGGTGAAGCGAGCAGCCTGCTGACCAGTGCGCAAATCCAGGTCGAAGAGGCCGTCGGCGAGCTCAATCGTTTTCTCGACAACTTCGACGCTGATCCGGCGCGCCTGCAATATCTCGAGGAACGCCTGGACTCCATTTACACATTGGCACGCAAACACCGCATTCAGCCGACGGAAGTGGCAGAGATGCAGCAGAAGCTGCTCGACGAAATCGAAGCGCTGGACGCCAACGATGAATCCATCGAACGCCTCGCCGAAGAACTCGCTTCCTATGCCCGCCACTATCAGGAAAAGGCTCGGGAACTCAGTGAGCTGCGCCATCAGGCGGCCGGCAGCCTGGCAAGCGCGGTGGAGCAGGAGATTCAGCGCCTGGGCATGCCCGGCGGGCGCTTCACCATCGAACTGCGCGCCAACAATAGCAGCGAGTTGCAACCCAATGGTCTGGAACAAGTCGAGCTGCTGGTGAGCGCCAACCCGGGCCAACCCTTGAAAGCCTTGGCCAAAGTGGCGTCCGGCGGTGAGTTGTCACGGATCAGCCTGGCCATCCAGGTGATTACAGCCCAGACCTCTCGCGTACCGACATTGGTATTCGACGAAGTGGACGTGGGGATTGGCGGTCCGACGGCGGAAATCGTCGGCCAGTTGTTACGCCGCCTCGGGGATCGCGGACAGGTTCTGACGGTCACGCATTTGCCGCAAGTTGCGGCTCAGGGGCATCAGCACCTGTTCGTGCACAAGGTACGTGGCGAGCAGGCGACTCATACGGCCGTTTCGAAGCTGAGCAAGAATGACCGCATAGAAGAAGTCGCGCGGATGTTGGGCGGCATCGATCTGACCAAGGAGTCCTTGGCGCACGCGAAAAAGATGGTCGTAACCGCAAAGGTTTAAGAACCGCAGAAAGCACGAAGGCGACCCTTGGGTCGCCTTCGTTCGTTTCGCGAACCTGAAATTCGCGCGACATGCTTACTTTTTCTTGCGTACGTACAGGACGAGATTGTGATCAACCATCTCGTAACCGTGCTTCTCGACGATCGCCTTCTGAAGTTTTTCGATTTCTTCGTCGAAGAATTCGATGACTTCGCCCGACTCCACGTTGACCATATGGTCGTGGTGGCCACCATCGGCCAATTCGAATACCGCGTGGCCGCCGTCGAAGTTGTGACGGACCACGAGGCCAGCCGCTTCGAACTGGGTCAGAACACGGTAAACCGTGGCCAGACCGACATCCTCGCCAGCTTCCATCAACGCCTTGTAGACGTCCTCGGCACTCATGTGACGCTGCTCGGTAGAGTCGAGCATTTGCAGGATCTTGACCCGTGGCAGGGTCACTTTGAGGCCGGCTTTGCGTAGTTCGCTATTTTCAACCATGGTCAGCTTTCTCGCGATGCTGCTTCGCAGCTTCTCTTAATGCGGGTATGATCGGCGTTTACGTTGTCCCAGCCAAGATAGTGGAAGTCGCCCACCGATGCAAAACACCAAGCTCTTGCTAACCAGTTTCACCTTTGTGGGACTGCTCGCACTCGCCGGTTGTTCATTCCCCGGGGTTTACAAAATCGACATCCAGCAGGGCAATGTCGTCACGCAGGACATGATAGACCAGTTACGCCCGGGAATGACCCGGCCGCAAGTACGGTTTATCATGGGCAACCCTCTGCTTGCCGACACGTTCCACGCCAACCGCTGGGATTACCTGTACAGCCTGCAACCGGGGGGCGGTGAACGCCAGCAGGAACGCGTAAGTGTCATTTTCGACTCGAATGACCGCCTTGCCAGCCTGTCCGGTGACTTCATGCCGGGCGTCAGCCGTGACGAAGCCATTCTCGGCAAGGACAGCGGCACCAGCGTGACCGCTCCTGCTGAAAACGCCGAGCAGCCGAAACCGGAAAAACCGGCCAAGCCAGGCTCCTTGCTGGATCAGATCCAGAAGGACGTCGATGGTGTGGAAACCGTTCCGGTTCCAACGCCAGAACCGCTGGACACCTCGCCGCAGTAATTTGCGACGCAATAAAAAACCCGGAAATTCCGGGTTTTTTATTGCCTGCCGTTTGGCCAGCCTACTGGTTTCGCGCCTTGGCCTCGGCAGCCTTGGCGGCGCGCAGACGGCGCACCTCTTTCGGATCAGCCAACAGCGGTCTATAGATCTCGATGCGATCGCCTTCCTGGACCCGTCGAGCATCCGGATCAGCGATCACTTTGCCGAAGATCCCCAAGGGACAACCGTTCAGATCCAGCTCCGGAAATTCAACGTCAATCCCGGACGCCATCAGCGCCGCACGCACCGTCGTACCCTCGGCGACGCTGATCACACGCAAAACCTGACGATCAACGGCGGCATACACCACTTCGATTTGAATCACCGGCTCAACCATGCATCTGCTTGGCGCGCTGGCAGAACGCATCCACCAATGTATTGGCCGCCTGATTGAACAAAGGACCGAGCGTCGCGCGGACCAGCGGCCCGGCATAGTCGAAGGACAGATCCAGACTGATCTTGCAGGCTTTCTCGTTCAACGCCTTGAACACCCAGACACCGTGCAACTGATTGAATGGACCTTCCTCAAGATTCATCTCGATCGACTGTCCCGGCACCAGCGTATTGCGCGTCACGAAGTGCTGACTAAGCCCACCCTTGGCCACGCCAACACTGGCGCGCATATGCTCAGGCGAGCTTTCCAGGACTTCGGCAGACGAGCACCACGGCAGAAACTCCGGGTAACGCGCCACGTCATTGACCAGGTCATAAAGAAATTGCGCCGGATAAGGCAGCAGCGCCGATCGTTGAATATGTGTCGTCATGTAAGCGTCACTTCCAGAGCTGGGCGGCAAACACTACAAGGATGCCGATGGGCGCCACATAGCGCATCAAAAATAGAGACAGGGCGAACAGCGCCGGGCTGCGAATCGACAATTCGTCACGCACCGCTTCACGCCCCATCACCCAACCGGCAAACAGCACAAAGCACAGCCCGCCGAGCGGCAACATGATCCGCGAGGTGAAGAAGTCGATCACACCAAAGAAATCCAGACCACCGGCCGCACCCCATTGGTAGAGATGGAACACCCCGCCATCGTTCACGAAAAATTTGGCTTCCTTCCAGATATTGAAGGAAAACACCGTGCCCAGACCGACGAACCAGCAGGTGAACGCCAACCAGAATGTCACCCACGTACGACTGATTTTAGTCCGCTCGACCAGATAGGCGACCATCGGCTCCAGCAGGGAAATCGCCGAGCTCCAGGCCGCGATTGCCACCAGAACAAAGAACACCACGCCCATCAACTGGCCGAACAGCACGTTACCGAAAGCAAATGGCAGACTGACGAACATCAGCCCCGGGCCTTCACTCGGGTTCAAACCACCGGCAAACACAATCGGAAACAAGGCCAGACCGGCCACCAGCGAAACAAAGGTATCGAGCAGTGCCACACCCACAACCGTGCCGGACAGCGAAGCTTCCTTGGTCATGTAGGCGCCGTAGATCATGATCGAGCCCACCCCAACGCTCAGGGAGAAGAACGCGTGGCCCATGGCCGGCAGCAAGCCGTCGAGGACTTTTTCCGGGTGGAAGTCGAACATGAAGTGCACGCCCTCCATGAAATGCCCGGTGGTCATGCTGTAACCCAGCAGCACCAGTACCATCACGAACAGCAGCGGCATCATGATCCGCAGGCTGCGCTCGAGCCCCGCGACGACGCCTTTGGCGATCACCACCGCAGACAGCAGCATGAAAACCGTGTGCCAAAGTGTCAGGCGCCAGGGGTCGGAGATGACATTTCCAAAATAGGCCCCGACCTGATCGGCCGTAGCCCCCTGAAAATCTCCGCGCCCCATATCAATGATGTAATCCAGCGACCAGCCGCCGACCACACTGTAGAAAGACAGGATCAGCAACGCCGTGATCATCCCGGCGAAGGCGCCCCACGACCATTTGCCCGAGTGCCCGGCTTCCCGCGCCAGCACCTTCAGGGCGTTCGCCGGACTCTGGCGGGCACGGCGGCCGATCAGGGTTTCAGCGAGCATCACCGGGATGCCGATCAGCGCGATGCACGCCAGAAACATCAGTACGAAGGCGCCGCCACCGTAGACCCCGACCATGTAGGGGAACTTCCAGATGCTGCCCAATCCCACGGCCGAACCGGTCGCGGCGAATATGAAAACCCAGCGGCTAGCCCAACTGCCGTGGACAGAAACCTTGTCTGTCGACATCGTTTATCACGCCCAAGCGTTAGAAAAAGAGGCCGCATTGTCCGGGATTCACTCAACCTGCTCAAGCACGCAGCATCACCGTAGCCGACAGCCGTTTATCTCCATATAATGCCGCCCCTATGGCTAAACAGAAGAAACACCCAACAGGGACCATCGCGCAAAACAAAAAGGCGCGACACGATTACTTCATCGAGCACAAGTTCGAGGCTGGTCTGGTCCTGGCCGGCTGGGAAGTAAAAAGTCTGCGGGCAAGCAAGCTGCAACTGGTCGACAGTTACGTGCTGCTCAAGGATGGCGAGGCCTGGTTGCTCGGCAGCCACATCACGCCTCTGATGACCGCCAGCACCCACGTCATTGCCGACCCGGTGCGTACCCGCAAGCTGCTGCTCAACCGCCGCGAGCTGGACAAGCTCGCCGCCGCCGTGCAGCAGAAGGGTTACGCCTGCGTGTGCCTGTCCTGGTACTGGAGCAAGCACATGGTCAAGTGCGAGATCGCGCTGGGCAAGGGCAAGAAGGAATACGACAAGCGTGATACCGAACGCGAACGCGACGCCGGTCGCGAGTTGCAGCGTGCGGTGCGCAACAAGGGCAAGGAAGACTGATTTTTCTGCCTGAATGACCGTTCCCGCGTCCTGCACGGGAGCGGTCATGTCTACATCCCTTTGCGTCGCTCGGCGCGAGCCATGCGTTGCACTTCCTGACGCACCTCTTCCAGCACTTCCTGCACATACAGAATGTGTCGGCTGGACACCTCACGCGCCTGTTCCGCGCGCCCCTCGATAATCGCCAGATACAACTCCCGATGCTGCGTGATCAGCATGTCGCGGGTTTCCGTGCGCTGCTTGTACATGCCGCCGATGTTGGTCACCACGTTGCGCTTGAGCAGATCGAACAGCCCGCGAATGGTGTGCAGCAACACCGCGTTGTGACTGGCCTCGGCGATCGCCAGGTGGAATTTCGCATCCGCCGCACCCTCTTCCGCCCGGCTCACTTCGTCATGACGCGAATAGCAATCCTGTAACTCCTCAAACGCCGCCGTCAGCCGTTCACGATCGACATCCGTGGCACGCAATGCTGCGTAATAGGCACACGATGCCTCCAGTGTGTGGCGAAACTCCAGCAGATCGCGCTGGGCCTCAGGATTGCTTTCCAACAATTGCAGCAGCGGATCGCTGAACGTCGAACCGAGGCTTTCCACGACATAATTGCCGCCGCCCTGCTTGCTGACCAGCAAACCCTTGGCCGCGAGTTTCTGAATCGCCTCGCGCAACGAGGGCCGGGAAACGCCGAACTGTTCCGCCAGAGTCCGCTCGGCCGGCAGACGCTCGCCGGACTTCAGCGTGCCCTCGAGAATCATCCCTTCCAGTCGCTCGACAATGTCATCAGACAAACGGCGCTGACGTATCTGATCAAACCCCATCACTCAACTCTCCACCATCCCGACCGCTCGCCGGGCTCTCTATTCTGGCCTATCGACGCTGCGCCGACACCTGCCAGATGACATTTGGGCGACCGGATCAGATCGAGCTCTGCACCGGTGATTCGACAAAAGTTTTAGGGCGGCAAATTGACACACCGACATCAAGGCTTTTACCCTAGCCAACAGCGATTGTAAATTGGTCTTACCAATTAACCAAGAACGCTGACAGTGCCTGACCAACAACAATTAGGGGCCACCCCATATGCAAACCTGGCAACAGCTCTACAGCCCGCTCGGCAGTCTCGGCGTGTCCGCACTCGCGGCCGTCATCCCCATCGTTTTCTTCTTCCTCGCTTTGGCGGTGTTCCGCCTCAAGGGTCATGTGGCCGGCAGCATCACGCTCGCCCTGGCTATCGCCGTGGCGATCTTCGCGTTCCAGATGCCGGTCGACATGGCGTTCGCCGCCGCCGGATATGGCTTCGCCTATGGTCTATGGCCGATTGCCTGGATCATTGTGGCGGCGGTGTTCCTGTACAAACTGACGGTCAAGAGCGGTCAGTTCGAGGTCATCCGCAGTTCGGTGCTGTCGATCACTGACGACCAGCGCCTGCAGGTGCTGCTGATCGGTTTCTGCTTCGGCGCATTCCTGGAAGGTGCCGCCGGTTTCGGTGCACCCGTGGCGATTACCGCTGCGCTGTTGGTGGGACTCGGTTTCAACCCGCTGTACGCCGCCGGCCTGTGCCTGATTGCCAACACCGCCCCAGTGGCATTCGGCGCACTGGGGATTCCGATCATCGTGGCTGGCCAAGTCACCGGCATCGACGCGTTCAAGATCGGCGCCATGACCGGCCGCCAGTTGCCACTGCTGTCGCTGTTCGTGCCGTTCTGGCTGGTGTTCATGATGGACGGCCTGCGCGGTGTGCGTGAAACCTGGCCGGCGGCGCTGGTCGCAGGCCTGAGCTTTGCCGTCACCCAATACTTCACTTCGAATTTCATCGGCCCGGAACTGCCGGACATCACGTCGGCCCTGGCCAGCCTGATTTCGCTGACACTGTTCCTGAAGGTCTGGCAGCCGAAACGTGCCGCCGGCCAGCACATCGTCGGCGCCGTGTCCGCTTCGGTGGTGACTGCCAGCGTCGGCGGTTTCGGCCAGAAGCGCACCACCGTCGCTTCGCCTTACAGCCTCGGGGAAATTTTCAAGGCGTGGTCACCGTTCCTGATCCTCACCGTGCTGGTGACCATCTGGACGCTCAAGCCCTTCAAGGCCATGTTCGCCGCCGGCGGCTCGATGTACGCCTGGGTGTTCAACTTCGCGATTCCGCACCTGGATCAACTGGTAATCAAGACCGCGCCGATCGTTGCCGCCCCGACCGCGATTCCGGCCGTGTTCAAACTCGATCCGATTTCCGCGACCGGCACGGCGATTTTCTTCTCCGCGCTGATCTCGATGCTGGTGCTGAAGATCAATATCAAAACTGGTCTGACCACTTTGAAAGAGACTTTCTACGAACTGCGCTGGCCGATCCTGTCGATCGGCATGGTGTTGGCGTTTGCCTTTGTCACCAACTATTCCGGCATGTCCTCGACCATGGCTCTGGTGCTGGCGGCGACCGGCGCGGCGTTTCCGTTCTTCTCGCCTTTCCTCGGCTGGCTCGGCGTGTTCCTGACCGGATCCGATACCTCATCCAACGCCCTGTTCAGTTCGCTGCAAGCAACCACCGCACACCAGATCGGGGTCAACGACACCTTACTGGTGGCGGCCAACACCAGCGGCGGCGTGACCGGCAAGATGATCTCCCCGCAATCGATCGCCGTGGCCTGCGCCGCGACCGGTCTGGTGGGCAAGGAATCCGATCTGTTCCGCTTCACCCTCAAGCACAGCCTATTCTTTGCAACGATTGTCGGCCTGATCACCTTGGCCCAGGCCTACTGGTTCACTGGCATGCTGGTGCATTAAGACTACAAGCGACATGGAAATAACCGACGCCGGTTCGTGATTCCGGCGTCAGCAATTCACAACCCGGTCTGTAAGGCTGCTGAAAGCAATGCGTTCTATATTCGGCAGCCTCAACAGACGGATAACCGGGCCCACCCGGAGACACGCCTGATGAGCGAGCTTTTTTACAACGCTGTGCCCAACGCTACTCGCGTCGCACCGCCACTGCCCGAACCCCGGCAATATCCCAGCGAGAAACCGTCGCGGGTTTACCTGTTCGGCACGTGCGTGGTCGACCTGTTCTACCCGGAAGCCGGGATGGACGCGATCCACTTGCTGGAACGCGAAGGCATCCGGGTCGACTACCCGCAAGGGCAGAGCTGCTGCGGACAACCGGCCTACACCTCGGGTTACACCGAGCAGGCACGGACGGTGGCGCGCTCGCAACTGGCGCTGTTTGCCGGGGACTGTCCGGTGGTGGTGCCGTCGGGTTCGTGCGCCGGAATGATCCGCGAGCATTACGCCGACTTGTTCAAGGACGAGCCGGAAACGTTGAAACAGGTTCAGGCCCTCGCGGCCCGAACCTATGAGCTGGCCGAGTTTCTGCTGTTCGTCTGCAAGGTGCAGCTCAAGGACAGCGGCGAGCCGGTCAAAGTGGCGCTGCACACCTCGTGTTCGGCGCGACGGGAAATGAACACCCACCTGCACGGCCGCGAGTTGTTGGCGCAGTTGAGCAACGTGGAACGGGTCAACCACGATCACGAAAGCGAATGCTGTGGCTTCGGTGGGACATTCAGCGTCCGTATGCCAGACATTTCCGGCGCGATGGTGGCTGACAAGACCCGGGCGTTGAAGGAATCCGGCGCGCACCAGGTACTCAGTGCCGACTGCGGCTGCCTGATGAACATCAACGGCTCGCTGGAAAAACAGCAGGAAGCACTGCGCGGGCAACACCTGGCGAGCTTTCTCTGGCAACGAACCGGAGGTGCGCGATGAGCACTTCCACGATTATTCCTACGGTTGCCGTAGAAGAAGATTTCCGCACCCGGGCACACAACGCCCTGGGCGATTCGCAGTTGCGGAACAACTTCCGCACCGCGATGGATTCATTGATGACCAAGCGGGCAGCGGCTTTCAGCGATGCCCACGAAAGAGAACACTTGCGCGCCCTGGGCAACTCGATCAGGGCGCGTGCGCTCTCCAAGTTGCCCGACCTGCTCGAGCAACTGGAACAGAACCTGACCCGCAACGGTGTGACAGTGCACTGGGCGGAAACGGTGGACGAGGCCAATGGCATCGTCCTTTCGATCATCCGCGCTCACGAGGCGCGGCAAGTGATCAAGGGCAAATCGATGGTCAGCGAAGAGATGGAGATGAACCATTTCCTCGAGGCTCGGGACATTGAATGTCTGGAGTCCGACATGGGGGAGTACATCGTCCAGCTCGACCACGAGAAGCCTTCACACATAATCATGCCGGCAATCCACAAGAATGCCGGTCAGGTCGCGTCCTTGTTCCACGACAAACTTGGCGTGGAATACACCAAGGACGTTGACCAACTCATTCAGATCGGTCGCAGGGTCCTGCGGCAGAAATTCTTCGAAGCGGACATCGGCGTCTCCGGCGTCAACTTCGCCGTGGCCGAAACCGGCACCCTGCTGCTAGTGGAAAACGAAGGCAACGGCCGCATGACCACCACCGTGCCACCGGTGCACATCGCCGTCACCGGCATCGAAAAAGTCGTGGAAAACCTGCGCGACGTGGTGCCGCTGCTGTCATTGCTGACTCGCTCGGCGCTGGGTATTCCGATCACCACCTACGTCAACATGATCTCCGGCCCGCGCAAGGAACATGAACTCGACGGCCCGCAGGAAGTGCATCTGGTATTGCTCGACAACGGTCGCAGCCAGGCGTTTGCGGACAGCGAACTGCGCCAGACCCTGAACTGCATCCGCTGCGGCGCCTGCATGAATCATTGCCCGGTTTACACCCGCGTCGGCGGCCATACCTATGGCGAGGTTTACCCCGGCCCGATCGGCAAAATCATCACCCCGCACATGGTCGGTCTGGCGAAAGTCCCGGATCACCCGAGCGCGTCTTCTTTGTGCGGCGCCTGCGGTGAAGTGTGCCCGGTGAAGATTCCAATCCCCGCGTTGCTGCGGCGCCTGCGCGAAGAAAACGTCAAAGCCCCGGACGCACCGCATCAGGTGATGCGCGGTCAGGGCAGCAAATACTCGCGCAAGGAACGTTTCATCTGGAACGCTTGGGCGAAGCTCAACAGCTCGCCGACTTTGTATCGACTGTTTGCGTTTTTCGCCACGCGCCTGCGCGCCCTGGCGCCGAACAACGTCGGGCCGTGGACGCAGAATCACAGCGCACCGAAACCCGCCGCCCGCTCATTGCATGACATGGCTCGCGAACACCTGGCCAAACGAGGAGACCGTTGATGAGCGCCAAACAAAACATCCTCGGCAAGTTACGGAAGAGTCTGATCGGCACCACACCGATTGCCGACAACTTTGACGTCGATCTGGTGACCCAGCCTTACACCTACAGCGCCGAACAACGGATCCCGCAACTGCGCAAACTGATGGAAGCGGTGCACACCGAAATCCACCTGACATCCGCTGATGGCTGGCCGGTGCTGCTGGCGCAATTGCTGCGCGACCGTCAGTTGCCGAGCCTGTTGATCGCACCGACTACACCCCATGGGCAGCGCATCACACAGCACTGGGCGAACAATCCTGATCTGCCGGCGCTGAAGTCCTACGACCGCCCGATGGAAGAGTGGAAAGCCGAGTTGTTCAACGACACCCCGGCCAGTCTGACCGGCACCCTCGGCGCCATTGCCGCCACCGGCAGCCTGATTCTCTGGCCGACCCGCGAAGAACCACGGTTGATGAGCCTCGTGCCGCCGGTGCATTTCGCCCTGCTCAAGGCCAGCCAGATCCGCGACAACTTCTATCAGGTGCAGCAGGAATTCGAGTGGGCCCAAGGCATGCCGACCAACGCGCTGCTGGTGTCCGGCCCGTCGAAAACCGCCGACATCGAACAAGTCCTGGCCTACGGCGCCCACGGACCGAAAGACCTGGTGGTGTTGATCCTGGAGGACCAATGACCTTACCGGCGACTTTCCTGCGCGATGCGCAGCAGCTGATTCCGGCCGAACGGCGTTTCGACGATCCGCTGTCTACCCTGGCCTTCGGCACCGATGCCAGCTTCTACCGGTTGATTCCGCAACTGGTGATCCGCGTCGAATCGGAAGATGAAGTGGTGGCGTTGCTGAAACTGGCCCAGCGCGATCAGGTCCCGGTGACCTTCCGCGCCGCCGGCACCAGCCTGTCCGGCCAGGCGATCAGTGATTCGGTGTTGATCGTGCTTGGGGATAACTGGAACGCACGTGAAATTCGCGGCCAGGGCACACAGATCCGCCTGCAACCGGGCGTAATCGGTGCCCAGGCCAATGCATGGCTGGCGCCATTCGGGCGCAAGATCGGCCCGGATCCGGCGTCGATCAACGCCTGCAAGATCGGCGGCATTGTCGCCAACAACGCCAGCGGCATGTGCTGCGGCACCGCGCAAAACACCTATCACACGCTGGCCGGGATTCGCTTGGTGCTGGCCGACGGCACGCGACTCGACACCGAAGATGCCGCCAGCGTCGAGGCGTTTCGAGTCAGCCACGGTGACTTGCTGGAACGTCTGGCGGGCTTGGGCCGCGAGACCCGCGCCAATGCCGAACTGGCCGCGCGAATCCGCCACAAATACCGTCTGAAAAATACCACCGGCCTGTCGCTCAACGCCCTGGTGGATTTCGATGAGCCTGTGGATATCTTGAGCCACTTGCTGGTCGGTTCCGAAGGTACACTCGGCTTCATCAGCGCGGTGACCTACGACACGGTGATCGACCACCCGAACAAGGCTTCGGCGCTGATCGTTTTCCCGGATGTGGAAACCTGCTGCAACGCCGTCACCGTGCTGAAAAGCCAACCGGTGTCGGCCGTGGAACTGCTCGACCGCCGCAGCCTGCGCTCGGTGCAGGACAAACCCGGCATGCCGGCTTTCGTACAGCAGCTGTCGAACAATGCCTGCGCGCTGTTGATCGAATCCCGCGCCGCCTCTTCCACTTTGCTGCAGGAACAACTGGCGCAGATCATGGCGTCGCTCAGCGGCTTCCCGGTGGAGAAACAGGTCGACTTCACCGAAGACCCGGTCGAAAACGCCCGCCTCTGGGCGATCCGCAAGGACACCTTCCCCGCCGTCGGCGCCGTGCGCAAGACCGGCACTACGGTGATCATCGAAGACGTCACCTTCCCGGTGGAACAACTGGCCATCGGCGTGAACCGTCTGATCGAGCTGTTCGACAAACATCACTACGACGAAGCGATCCTTTTCGGACACGCGCTGGAAGGCAATCTGCACTTCGTCTTCACCCAAGGCTTCAACAGCACGGAAGAAGTCGCACGCTATCAGGCGTTCATGGACGATGTGGCGCAACTGGTGGCCGTGGAGTTCGGCGGTTCGCTGAAGGCGGAGCACGGCACCGGACGCAACATGGCGCCCTTCGTCGAACTGGAATGGGGCAGCGACGCCTATCAATTGATGTGGCAGCTCAAACGCCTGCTCGACCCCAACGGCATTCTCAATCCGGACGTGGTGCTCAGTGAAGACCCGCAGATTCACCTCAAGCACCTGAAACCGCTGCCGGCGGCCGACGAGATTGTGGATAAATGCATCGAATGCGGTTTCTGCGAGCCGGTCTGCCCCTCGAAAGGCCTGACCCTGAGCCCGCGCCAGCGCATCGTGATCTGGCGCGATATTCAGGCGCGAAAGCGCGCCGGAATCGACACCACCGAGCTGGATAAAGCCTACGAGTACCAAGGCATTGATACCTGCGCCGCGACCGGTTTGTGTGCGCAACGCTGCCCCGTGGGAATCAATACCGGCGAGCTGGTGAAAAAGCTGCGCAGCCGTCACGCAACCCATACGAAAACCGCCAACCTGATCGAAGGAAATTTCGCCACCACCCTGCAAGGTGCGCGTTTCACCCTGCATGTGGCCAACGGAGCGCGGATTTTGATGGGTGCACCGCGCCTGGCGAAGCTTTCAGCGACCCTGACGCGGCTGTCCAAAGGTCAGGTGCCGCTGTGGACCAACGCGATGCCGCAACCGGAAAAAGCCATTCGCTTCAGTCCGGCCGTGTCGGACGAACGCCCGCGCGTCGTGTATCTGGCAGCCTGCGTCTCGCGTGTGATGGGGCCGACGGCGGGCGACAAGGAGCAGATGTCGCTGTACGACAAAACCCGTGGTCTGCTGGAGAAGGCCGGTTATCAGGTGGTGTTCCCGGACAATCTGGACAACCTCTGCTGCGGCCAGCCCTTCGCGTCCAAGGGCTATGCCGAACAGGCCGAGCACAAGCGTCAGGAACTGATCGGCGCATTGCTTCAGGCCAGTCGCGGCGGCCTCGATCCGATCTATTGCGATACCAGCCCCTGCACCTTGCGACTGGTGCAGGACGTGGGAAATGTTCGCCTGGATCTGTATGACCCTGTGCGATTCATCCGTACGCATCTGCTGGACCGGCTCGACTTCACGCCCCAGGAAGCACCGATTGCCGTGCACGTGACATGCAGCACTCAGCATCTCGGGGAGAGCCAGGCGCTGATCGAACTGGCGCGCAAATGCAGCAAGAACGTGGTGATCCCGGAAGGCATTCACTGCTGCGGTTTCGCCGGCGACAAGGGTTTCACCACGCCGGAGCTCAACAGCCACTCACTGCGAACGCTCAAGGATGCGGTGCAGCATTGCAGCGAGGGGATTTCCACCAGCCGCACCTGTGAGATCGGTCTGACGCAACACGGTGGAATCGACTACCACGGTCTGGTGTATCTGGTGGATCGGGTGACCCAAGCCAAAGCCCCCGCAACCGCCCTCTGAAGAAAAATAGAACCCTTGCGAGCGACCGCAGTCCACAGAACAGGCCCCGAACAATCGGGGCTTGTCCTCCATTCGGTTGCCCGTCCTGACGGCCAGCGAAGTCTGGATCCCTCAGTTCAAGGAGATACACATGAAGCGTTCTGTACTGTTAGGTCTGTTCGTTACTGCCTCGATGATGGCTTCCACTTCGTTCGCCGCAGACAAGCCTGCTGACTTGTGCGACGCCAACATCCAGGAGATCAATAATCTCAAAGGGCAGTTGTCATCGTCCCCGGAAAAAACCCAGATGGTTGAAACCAGCCTGAGCAAGGCCCAAGCCCTCAAAGCTCAAGGCAAAATTGATGACTGTGTGGCAGAAACCTCGCAAACCAAGCTGGAGCTGCAGAAAGCCAGCGGCACCAACAACTGATCGATGCTGACGGGCCAACCTGCGGGTTGGCCTCGTCGGCAGATTGACGTACACTATGCACGCTTGTTGCCTGATCAGATTTACTAGGCAATGAGTTCGGGGCCGTTTAGGATTCGACGCCGGTTGCGAAACTCTAGGTGCATGCCGACTTGGTAACAGAAGTCGTAAATCCACTGTTGCAACTACTTATAGTTGCCAATGACGACCAATACGGTGCTGCTCTCGCTGCTTAATTGCAGCTGACATGCACTCCTGGTACCTTCGGGTCCAGCAATCATCAGGGGATGTCTGTAAACCCGAAATGATTGTCATATAGAACAGAATCGCCGTGCAGTACGTTGTGGACGAAGCGGCTAAAACTTACACAACTCGCCCAAAGCACCCTGCCCGTCGGGTCGCTGAGGGTTAACTTAATAGACACGGCTACGCATGTAGTACCGACAGCGGAGTACTGGCGGACGGGGGTTCAAATCCCCCCGGCTCCACCAACTCTCAACGACAAGGCCCGCCCAGTGCGGGCCTTGTCGCATCTGGAGATTCATCCCGGGAGACCTCATGCGCCAGGCACTGCTGATCATCGACGTCCAACCCTGCTTCTCCCCGCCCCAATGGCTGGTCGACGGCATTCAATCGCTCATGGGCAAACTGCCCAGCGTCGCCACGGTCGAGCGCCATGATGAAACCCGCACACCGTTCCAGCGTCAGCTCGGCTGGCACCCGGCGGCGGATGACGACAGCCTGATCGCCGCAGACCGCATCTTCATCAAATACGGCTACGCGCCCTCCCCGGACACAATCGAATACCTGAGAAGCCTGAATCTGGATCGCGTGTTGGTCTGCGGCCTGCAAACCGAAACCTGCTGCCTCGCTGCCGGGTTTGCGTTGTTCGATGCCGGTTTGCAGCCGACGTTGCTCACGGACCTGACGGTGTGCTCGTCGCTGGATCGTTCGGGTGGGCTGGGGGTGCGATTGTGGGAACATCACTTCAAGCACACGCTGACGTTGAGTGAACTTCGCTCCTGTCTGCAGGCGTCCTAGGAAATTTCCCGCAACCCGCGTCGACTTTCATGAACTGGTTCAAGATGCTTCCAAACGCTAGTCTTCGCGCTCCGCTGCAACCCGGCAGATGGTTTACCAAAGGAATTCGCCGGGAGCCTGAAACCATGGAGCCTTGTCATGAGAAAGACACTCGAAGACAAATGAAAAAGGGAACAGATTGATTTCGTTCAAAATAAATCTGTCCCCTTTTCTGTCCCTTTTCTCGCGTATTCCCGTACACGCTCACTCGCCAATCATATCAATGAAAACTAGAAGCTTGGCCGCGATGTTGAGAGTGCGCTTTCGTGTTTCCAGTCACGGCAGACCACTTTACGCTACCGAGATCTGGCCATTCATCAGCATGGGCAGCAGCCAGTCGCGAAGCTGAGCGAGTTGCAGGTTTTCTTTCGTGTTGTTGGCGATTTTCTCGAACACGGGCTCAACAACTGCTGCAAATTTCTCGATGACATCTTCCGTTGGAATTGCCAAGCTGGTCAGCTCAATATCATTCGAGACGATGGAGTCGAAAACAGAGCCCGAGGATTTCACCTGAAGGTGCTGGATCAACTCCTTGGCCAGAAAGAACAGAAATGTGTGACTGATTCCAGGCTTGGCGCGCAGAGCGTAGCAGGATTGATTCATCGCCATATCGACGCCGGCAAGCACCAGCTTTCCCACGGAACCACGCGCTGTTATGAAAACAGTATGCTTGCCAAATAGCTGGGTGCTGCTGCCTTTTAGTCCTTTTTCGGTGATGTGATCTGCCGTCGAAAACTTGAAGATGGGTCCACCGGCATCGGTTGGAGTAAAAAAGGGAATATCCCCCCCCCAATACTCAGGTTTCTTTTTCGTGGGTGTGCCACCACCAAGCAGTTCAGAGACGGCCAGAATGCTTGAGTCTGTCCATCCGTCTGGAACGCCCCGTTTAAGTTTTGAGTTGTAGACCAACCTACCCCCGGAGGATTTGTAGGGTCTGCCGTTGGCACCAGGGAAATCGAACTGCACGAACCAATAGTCGTAAATCGTCTTGGCCATGGCCTCAAGTTCAACGTTGATTCGATTGTTACAGTCGATCTTGGCGTCGAGGGTAGAGAGGACGGCAGCGATTTTTTTCTGTGTCCCTTGGCTGGGAACATTCAAGGGTACATTAGCCAGAATTGCAGTGTTCAGGTTGGGCATTGTGGCACCAACCGCTTGATTGACGATCCAGCTTTGATTCGAGGGGGTGCTAAGGTGATAAGTTAGAAACTCAGGGTCAATCATCTTCCCAGGGCGAACAAGAAGACAACCTGTTCCGCAAAAATAACCAACCTCAGTTTTCCTGATTAATGCTTTTTGAGTTACATCGCCTCTCCTGCTATAGACAATGTCTCCTTCTTTCACCAAGTGCTTAGATAGGCGAGTAGCATCTTGCTCCGAAATGAACGCGATGGAGGACAAATCCACCCGGTTACTTTTCATGTTTGCAGGCATGATACAAGGTACGCCTACGTCAACATAATCAGCAGCGTGTAACTGACTACCAAACGGACCTGTTTGAATTTTTCCACCGCCGGCAGAGACAATCTCCCCAAGCGTTGTTTGGCGCCACTTACTCATACAACAACCCCACCAACTGCTTTTTGATCTCCCGCTCTAGCCCCGCAGACTCCTTGAACAGCCTGTCCAAATTGTCGCTAAACCCCTGCATTTTTGCGGTGAACTGCTTTGGCGTCAGATCTGAATACTCAATATTTACCTCGAAATACTGCCCAGCACTCAAACTGTAGTTTTTGGCGGCGATCTCGGAATAATTCACCACTACCGAAAAGTCTTCTACTGCCTGCTTGGCGTTGAAAGTCGCGATAATGCGGTCTTCCTCGGCTTCTGATAGCAACGTTTTCTGATTCTTACCGTCTTTGACCTTGGTGCCTAGGTTGGAGGCATCCAGTAGCACTACGCCTTCTTTACTAGCATCGTCGATAAACAGAATGGACACATTAGTGCCAGTAGTGGCGAAGATGTTGCTCGGCATCGACACCACGCCGGCCAGCATTCGGTTGTCCACTAGATGCTGGCGAATTTTCTTGTCGATACCGCTTTGAGCAGTGATAAAGCCGGTCGGCACTACTACGGCGGCTTTACCACCAGGTTTCAGCGAGTAGATGATGTGCTGCAAAAAGAGCTGGTAGATAGCCATCTTGTCCATGGCCTGCTTGGGAATATTTGGTACCCCGGAGAAGAAGCGCTCTTGATGCTCCTTGCTATCCAGCTCGTTACGGAAATCGCTGAAATCCATCTTGAAGGGCGGATTGCTGACGATGTAATCGAATTTTTTAAGCGACTTGCCCTCCCGGTGGTAGGGGTGGAGCATAGTATTGCCCTGGATGATATTGGGGATGGAATGCACCAGGTTGTTGAGGATCAGGTTCAAGCGCAGCAGACTGGATGATTTTTGCGAAATGTCCTGCGAGTAAATGCTGCAGCGCTGCTCGCCGATGGCGTGGGCGATGTTCATCAGCAAGGTGCCGGAGCCGGCGGAAGGGTCGTAGCAGCTTACGTTCCTGATTTTGCCGCGCACATTTTCGGGAACCAGAATGGCAGCCATGATCTTGGCCACGGCGTGTGGGGTGTAATACTCGGCGTATTTGCCGCCACTGTCCTTGTTGTAGTCCTTGATTAGATATTCGAAAAGCGTGGAATAGAAGTCGTACTTCTGAGTAAAGATGCTCTCAAAGCTTCTCTCTAAACTGAATTCCACCAGTTTGTTGATCAGGGCACGGCAAAAATCGTCGCGCTTGGATGGGTCAGAGATGTATTCGCTAACGCGATCAAACAACGTGACCTTGGCTCCACCATCGGTTTTCACCGCGAAGATCTCGTTGTTAGTAATGGCGATGTCGCGCAGGGTGTCATCAAACAACTTGGCGAATTCAGGCTCATTCTGCCGACCGAAGAGATGCGCGAGAAAGTGATCAGGTTTCAGACGCGGCGTGTCCGGCCCCAACTGCAATTGCAGCATTTCCAGTTCATCAGCGCTAAGACTAGCCATAGCCTGCTCCCAAGTGAGGGCTTGGCTTAACTCAGGACGGATTTTCTTGGCTTCGAAAGTGAATTTGTCGTTGAGGAACTTATAGAGAAAGACCTGGGTGATGATCTTGAACTCATTGCCGTCGTTGCCCAAGCCATAGGCAGCGCAGATGCTCTTGAGGCTGTCGATCAGTTGGCGAGTGCGTTGCTCAAATTCCTGCGTTACCACGTACGTGTTCCTATTCGAGTGCCTGAGGCAAATTCATTGATGTATTCGGCCACCACCAACTGGTTGATGGCGCGGGAAGCGTCTGGAGTGAGCTGAATTTTCTGGCGATTTTGGAACTCGCCAATCACCAGCGGCATCACCATTCCTTCAAAATAGCTTTCATTATTCATTAGCTGGGTGTTCTGCAGCACCTGCTCGTCGGCCTGTTGTTTGACGCCGGAGAGTGCCTCAAACAAACGGCGTTCGGTTTGTGTGAGGCCGCCGCGCTCTTGCAGCCGCTTGTGGATGCGCGTGTATTTGGCGTCACCCTGGTACTTAGCGCGCAGCAGGTTATTCTGCCGATTAAGCTCTTTGACCTGGTCGTGAATTGCGTTAAGCGCGCCGATGTTGGCGGTCATTTCGTCCTGGGTGACTTCGTTAAGTTTCTTCTTCTTGAACAGCCGCTCCAGTTCTTCCCTCAAAGTGATGAACTTGGGATCTTGCTGATCGAAATTGTCGGCTAGGGCCTCACGGGTTTGGCGCAGGGTGTTTTTGAGCTTGTCAGCCAGTACCAGCTCTTCTTCCCGGATTTTTGTGAACATGAACAGCACATCTTCCAGCGCCACGTTGAGCAGGTTGCTGGTGTCGGTATTGGATTCGATGCTCTCTTTTAGGTTGAGCATGTCGAGGTGGTTGCATGTTTCACGGAAGAGTTGGTTGAGCTTCTGAAAATCAAGCTGCTGCAGGAGCGCATAGTCGCCCTGCAGGCGAATCAGGTTATAAAGGCTGCGAGCGTCGGCTAGTGCCTTCTTGAGCGCCAGCACTGTGGCGCGATCCTGAATTTGGGTAATCTGCCGCGAAAACTCTTCGGCGTTCTCGATGTTGAAGCTAAACAGAATGTCCTTGATCGCTTCGATTTCCTCGGCGATTTCTTCAGCGGATTTGAACAGATTGGAGTAGTGCTCGACCTCGTCGCCCAACTCGGCCTGCAGTTCGTCGAAATAGGCCCTGTTGGTGGCGTCGAACTCCTTGCGGATGTCGGCGAAATCGACCACGTAGCCGTAGCGGAAATCCTTGTAGGTACGATTAACGCGGGTGAGCGCCTGCAACAGGTTGTGCGAACGGATCACTCGGCCGAGGTAGAGTTTTTTCAGGCGCTTGGCATCGAAGCCAGTGAGCAGCATGTTGTAGACGAACAGCAGGTCAATTTTTCCTGCCTTAAAGTTTTCCACCCATTGCTTGCGTTCTTCTTTGCTTCCTACGTCATGCAGAATCAACGCAGCGTTTTTCGCCTTATTTTCCAACTGAAAGCGGGCGGCATAGCTTCCGGGCTGCTCGGCGGCGATCAAGGCCTGCGAAGAGTTCAGCAGGTTGGGGCTGGGCCAGCCCTGGTTGGCATGAACAGCATTGAAGATCTCGAACATCCGCCGGGCCTGTTCGGCGCTGTCGCAGATCACCATACCACCGATGCTGGCGTCGGCTAGCGCACCGCGGCTCTTTTCGAAATCACGCACGATGTATTCGAGCATAGGCTCGACGAACTTCGGGTGAGAGTAGACAAGCTTACGGTCAATGTCACCCTGTTGCAGTTCTACAGCGGCCAGCGCTTCCTGAAGGACCAGTTTGTAGTTGGTGGCAATTTCTTCACGGATCAGTCGCAGGGTGTAGCCGTCTGCGATGGATGCGTTGTAGTAGTACTTGTGGATGTAGTCACCGAACAAGGCCCGGGAATTGCGATCTTCACCTAACAAAGGGGTGCCGGTAAGGCCAATCTTGATCGCGCTGCGGTCTGACTGGCTGAGGTTGGCGAGGAAACTGCCCTGAGGGTTGTAGCTGCGGTGAACCTCATCAAGGAAGTAGACGCGCTGGATGTTTACGTCGTAGTCCTCAGTACGCACCACGTCCGGGTCATCCTGGAATTTCTGGATGTTGACCACAGTGATCTCTGACCTGCCGCTGTGGTTGTGCAACACCTGGGTGGCCTTGATGTCGCGAGCGAAGGCTTCACGACTGTCGATGCTGTGAACGATCAGCCCGCGCCCGGAAAATTCGCGCTGGGCCTGGGTGAGCAGATCGAGCCGGTCGACGATGAAATAGAACTTGGGGATTATCCCCTGGCGCTGGAAGTAGTCCGTCAGAAAGCGGACGTTGTAGTAGGCAAGCGCGGTTTTGCCGCTACCCTGGGTGTGCCAAATGATGCCCTTGTGCACACTGGCATCGAGCTTCCTCTCAATCGCCTTAGTTGCGAAAAGCTGCGGATAACGCATGATGTGCTTTTGCAGTCCGTCGGCCTCGTTGACATAGACGAGCGCAAAACGCAGTAGAAAAGCCAGGCGTTGACGGCTGAAAAGTGACGTGCAGATACGATTGGTCGGCGCGTCGGGATCCTTGTTACTGAGGAACTCCGGACTGTGCTTGATGACGTTGAGATTGTTGTCGCGCAGCACCGCGTTCTCGATGTCGTCATCTTCTGCGTTCAGCAGCTCGGCCAGATTCAAGGCTTCCTCTTCACGGAAGTAGTTGAAGATTGGCGAGCCATACGAAGGGCTAGCATAGAATGCACCTTCGATTGGCTGCGGCGAGCCGTCTTCATACTCCATGTTGTTGGAGAAGACCATCAACTGGGTAATGTTGATGAATCGACGGAAGCGCAGATTGCGGCAGCGCGTGATGATACGGTTGCGCTCGGCTAGCACGCCTTCGCGGTTGTTAGGCTTCTTGACCTCGATAAAGGCCAGCGGCATGCCGTTGATAAGTAGGGTGATGTCGGGCCGGAATTCATCATCACCATTTCGGCATGGCAGCTCGGTCACAACGTGGAAGCTGTTGTTGTCGAAGTTCTCGAAGTCGATCAGACGGATGCCAGTGCGCTCGGTGAGCCTGTCGTAGAACGCTTTTCCGAGGTCTTCGTTGTCCAGCAAGAGCTTGACTTCAGCAAGCAGGCGGTCGATGTCACCAACTTCCACGCCAGGGTTAATCCTGGTTAGCGAAGAACAAAAAATCGCCGGAAAGATGTTGGTTTGCTCATCCCAGGAAGCCCCCTTCAGAGAGAGATAGCTGTAGCCCAGGCGAACAAGATGCAAGGGATCTTGACGCGCGAATCTTCACTGAAAACCATCAGGGGTACTCTTCCTTAATGCAATGCGCGAGTTACGTTGCGCTACGGTCTCGAAGAAATCACCCACCTCACCAGCCCCCGCTCGTCCAACCCGGAGAACTGAAACGTCAGGTCTGATAACGATTAGCTAAGATGCCTCACCGCCCGCACCAGCAATAAGTGCATGTTGGCCACGGTAGACCTCCTCAGCCATCCATTACGAGGACGATGGATTCTACCAGCGCAGGGTACAGCCTGACAGGCAGGACTCACATCTAATCCTGATTCCAAAGCGTGGACTTCGGAAACATACAGGTGATTTAGTAGACTTTCAGTATTCCAACTGGTACTCCAGCCAAAAAAAATCGAGATAGACGCGATAAATCAATAGTTTGCTGAGCAAATTCAAATCCCCCCCGATCCACCAACTCTCAACGACAAGGCCCGCCCAATGCGGGCCTGGTAACATCTACACTCCCTCATCCAGATAACACCTCCAGCCACCGTCCTAGGAAATTTCCCGCAACCCACGTCGAATTCCATGAACTGGTTCAAGATGCTTCCAAACGCTAGTCTTCGCGCTCCGCTGCAACCCGGCAGATGGTTTACCGAAGGGATTCGCCGGGAGCCTGAAACCATGGAGCCTCGTCATGAAAAAAGACACCCCAAGCCTGCCTGATCAAACACCGTCTCACGAAGCCGAATCGAAAGAACCGGCAGTGCTTGCCCAGCCTCAGGAATACGTGAGAAAGCCGCGTCGCACCCTGCCTTTCAACGAGATTTTCTCCGTGCGCACCGATGTGGATACGGCCACTCTGCTGACCCATGCCTGCGAAACCCTGGCGGCTCTCAACATGATGACTGCCAACATCGCCGATGATTTCACGGGCTCTCAACGCAGCCGGTTGCTGGCGATCCGGCAGCTGTCGATCATGACCGAAATGCTGGTCAATCGCGCCGTGGAGAACCTTGATCCAGTGAATCTGGTGCCCCGTACGACGGCGCCTGTCGTGCACTGAAAGCGACCGTTCGTCGATGACGCAAGTCGTTCATCGACATGAACTTTTCTTCACCCCGGCGGCGGTGATGGCCGTGTACATTGGCCTCGCTCATTCAAGAAACTACGGTTCGCCCGCGCTCCTGCGGGCTTTTTTTCGCCTGCGTTTTGCCTGGCAGGCGATAGACGCAGGTGTCTTGCTCACCGTGCCGTTCCGATTGCCGGGCCCCTGGGTGGATCCTGATCAACACAAACCCGACAGCCTCGGCCAGACGCCGGCTTCGCGCATTGGCAGAGGACGCCGTCAGGTAAAAGGTGAATTCAGGAAGGTTGTTGAGCAGGTGCGTGAGGGCGGCGCGCATGTAGCCCTTGCCCGATTGCTCGGTGTTGGCCCAATAACCCACGACGTAGCGGTTGCGCGAGCGGGGCTTGAGTCCGATGCAACCGATCAGCGCTTGCCCGTCCTCGGTCACGATCAGCCATCGTCGCTCGCCGGCTTCACTGTTGAACTCTTTTCGGGCCTTCAGCAGGAACTCGAGCGCCTGCTCCGCGTTGGTGTACTCACGCGGCCAGGGCAGAAACTCCGAATGATCCAGGTAGCTGGCGTTCAGCGCCTGCTGAAACAACGAGTAAAACGCCGGATCCGCCGGTATCAGTCGCAGCGACTGCTCCCCCGCGTTGAATGCCCATTCCATCATGTCCTCCTTGAACGACGCATCTCATAACCGGATGTGAAGTGAATCAGGGAAATTTATAGTGCTCTGCGTTCGGCGATCCAGTTGTGTTTTCCGTCCGGCCGGACAATTCTGTCAATCATTCCCTGCTTCCGGAGCACCCGATGCCGCTGCTGACCCTGCCCTGTCAACACCTCACGCTCGCGGTACTCGACCCGGATCAAGCGCCGCTGGAAAACGCGTTCTACCAGCGCAATCAACGTCACCTCGCGCCGTGGTCGCCGATTCGCACCACCGACTACTTCTCCACTGAACAGATCCGCCGACGCCTTGAAATTCAGGCCAGCGCCTTCGAAGCCGGGCTGGCGGTGCACATGGCGTTGCTGACCCCGGACGGCGAGCAGATGATCGGCGCCTGCAATTTCAGCGGGATCATCCGCGGTGCGTTTCAGGCGTGTTATCTGGGTTATCACATCGACGAGGCGCATCAGGGCAAGGGGTTGATGCAGGAAGCGCTGGAGGCGGCCATCGCCTATATGTTCGAGACCCAGAACCTGCACCGGATCATGGCCAACTACATTCCCGGCAATGAGCGCAGCGCCCGGTTGCTGGAGCGCCTCGGGTTTGAACGTGAAGGTTATGCCAAGGCCTATCTGAACATTGCCGGGCGCTGGCAGGATCATGTGCTGACGGCGCGGGTCAATCCACGTTTCGAAACGCAGGAGCAACGCTGGTCGCGGCCGCTGTCGTGACGTTCACAATTTATTAAGGATTGGCCGCGTAAGCTCGGGTTTCCGCTCACTTCCGGTTGCCTGAACCCATGTCGCGTGCCGCCTCTTCCCTGCTTCTGCTTGCCGCTCTGCTGTTCTTTTTCGCCCTTGGTAACCATCAACTGCAAGGTTCCACCGAGGCCCGTGTTGCGGGCATTGCGATGGAAATGCACCTGGACAATGACTGGGTGACGCCGCGTCTGTTCGGCGAACCCTTCCTGGAAAAACCGCCTCTGAGCCTGTGGCTGGACGCCGGCGCCCTGCGGGTTTTCGGTGTCTCGCCCTGGGCGGTGCGACTGGCGTCGGCGGTGGCCGGGTTGCTCAGCGTGATGCTGCTGTACGCCATGTTGCGCCGCTTCGAACGCCCGAAGGCCATCGCCTGGACGGCGGGGATTCTGCTGGCAACCATGGCCAGTTACTGGAGCAACGTGCGCGGGGTCGGCGAGGATGCTCTGCTTGCCCTCGGCGTGACCATGGCGTTGCTGGCGTTTTTTCAGGCGCAGCGGGCATCGACCCCGGGCAGTTCGTTGCTGTTTGTAGTCGGGATTGCGATCGCTACGTTGAGCAAAGGCGTGCTCGGGTTGGCGATGCCGGGGGTGGTGATTTTCGCTTTTCTGCTGGCCGACAACCTGATGGACAAGCGCTTCAAGCTGACGGACTGGCTGCGTCCGGGTTTGCTGACCCTGGTCGGTCTGATCCCGTTGATGATCTGGCTTGCCGTGCTCTATCAGCGCGGCGGCGTCCAGGCCGTCAGCGAAGTGTTGCTGACCAACAGCGTCGGACGCTTCAGCGGATCGTTCGTCGAAGCCGGGCACTACGAGCCGTTCTACTACTACCTCGCCAAGCTGCCGCAGGCGTTCCTGCCCTGGAACATTCTGGTGTATCTGGGGTTGTGGCATTTTCGCAAGGAGCTGAAGGCCAACCGTTACCTGCTGTTTTTCAGCCTGTGGATCATTGCGCAGTTCATCCTGCTGACCCTGGCCTCGAGCAAACGTACGGTGTACCTGATGTCGATGACACCCGCAGCGGCAGTGATCGCGGCGGAATATGCGGGCGTGCTGTTCGACAAGTTGAAGGATCACAAGAATGGTTTTGTCGGACGAATCGCCCGTCATCGTCAGACACTGGCGGCGGGGATACTGACTGTTGTCATCGCGAGCTATTTAGGCGCCGCGCAATGGGCACTGCCCAACGCCGATAAACACCTGTCGTTCCTGCCGCTGACCGAACACATTCAGGCCCTGCAAGCGAGCGGCAATCAGGTCGCGCTGTTTCAAGCCAACGAACGGGTCGGCGGCGCCAGCGTGTTCTATACCCAAAGCGTACTCAAGGGCCTGGACACCGATGCGCAGCTACGGGACTTTCTCAGTGCATCGCCATCGAACATCGCCGTGATGTCGGGAGACAGCGAACCCACCGCCCCGCTGAAAGTCCACAAGACCATGATGGTCGGGCGCCAGGCGTATTACTTCGTCGGCTATTGATGCCACGACAGCACAAACGAAACACCCGCCGGTGATGGCGGGTTTTTCATTTCAGCGGCGAGGACTCAGAGAGAAACCTCAGGCTGTGCGCCGAACACCTTCCGCTCTCGCTTGCTCAACACCGGCAATTCCAGACGAGCCCGCCCGTAAAACGCCAGCGCCGTCAGCAAACACGCCAGCCACACGAAGATCCCGGCCCAAAACGTGTGGGACATGTAGTGCCAGCCCTGTAGGACTCGCGTAGTGCCGTAGACAAAACCGAGCAGCAGCGAGCCCCACAACAACGCGCTGGAGAAACGCCACTGATAACGACGCGCCACGAAATACAGCGCCAGCATGGTGAAACCACCGGAAGCATGACCGCCCGGCCAGCAACGCCCTTCACCCGCTTCGTGGAACAGCTGGAAATTGTTGTACCACTCGATGTGCGGCATCTTTCCGCCGTACAGCGTGGTTTCGATCGGGCAGTAGACGCTGGTATGCGCCTTGAGGAAATGGATCACCCCGGTGCAGACCGCGAAAGCCACCACCACAAACAGAAAATCCCTACGGTGATCGGCGGTAAAGCGCAGCACCGGGGCGACTTTACCGCGCTCGAGAAACCCGCCCAGACGCGGATGCTTTTGCGGTTTCACCAGTGGCCAGACCAACGACAGCATGGCGCCGATCAAGGCAATTTCCGCCGTCCAGTTCGGAATGATCCGCGCCCACTTGTGGGTCAGTTTTTCAAAGAAGTGAAGCTTGTCGAGCGGAAAGGTGTGGGTCAGTGGATCGAAGAGCAAATTGCTGAAGGCGATGTCGATGTTGGTCATGTCGAACATCAGAAAAACCACGGCTGCGCAGAGCAGCGGGATGCCGAAGTTATAAGCGTAAAAGCGTGATTTCATCGGGTGGTCACCGTGCGCCAGTCGGAGGCTTCAATGAAGCCGAGCATCTGTGGGGCCGCCGGGCTGGCGGCGGAAACAAACAGCGATGCGCCGTACCCGAGGGTCGAGGCCGGCACCTTGAGGTCTTTTTCCAGCTGCGCCATGCATTCGCTGTGGGTCACCAGAATCAGGTTGCGTCCCGGGACCTTGTGCGCGAGCGCGTCCTGCAACATCCGGCCCTTGCAACTGATCAGCCAGTCTTCACTGGCCGTCGCCTTGTTGAACATGTAGCCGGCGGTCTGCACGGTGCGCATCATCGGGCTGTTGTAGACGTCGGCCTTGTCCAGGCCCAACTGCTCGAACTGCGCGCCGACGCCCACCGCGACACTGCGCGAGCGATCGGTGATGCCATCTTGGCCGCTCAGGCAAGCGGCTTTCGAGTGGTCGCAGCGCTCGACGTGGCGCACCAGCACGATGATGTCGCCTTTGTTCCAGCCCTCCTTCAGCGCCTGCGCCCCGGCCACATTGCCATGGGCAAGGTCAGGCACCGCCGCCGGTGCCAGCAGCCAGAGGGTCAAAGGGATCACCAGCACCGAGGCTGCCAATACCACCCAGGTGTTTCGAAAACGGGCCAGACCGCTCAGATCAATCGAGCGCTTGACGCCGAACAGACTCAGTCGCAATTCCACAAAAAGCCGCCATCACTTGTCATTCGATGCGGCGAGGTTAGAGAGCACGGCGTGGGCAGGCAGTGAAACCCATGTGAAAAAAGTCTTGTGAGTGCCTGTTACAAATTCCGTAGGACAAAAACCTTTCAGCTCTCGGATTTGCGGCCGATACAGTCCTGCTTACACCCTTGCTGGCGCAAAAAAACAACAATCTTCCAGCCTGACCGACGATCAAGACGCACAACGTTTTTCTGGAGGATTTTTGATGAATAGCTGGTTCGGCAACATCAGCGTGAACCTGAAACTGGGACTCGGATTCGGCCTCGTCCTGGCCCTGACCTGCATCCTGGCGCTCACTGGCTGGACCAGCCTGGGCGGCCTGATTGACCGCAGCAACTGGATGAGCGACATCACCCAGCTCAACGCTGGCCTGACCAAACTGCGCGTGGTGCGCCTGCAATACATGCTGACCAACGGCGACGAAACGGCCGCGCAGAACGTGCAGACCACCCTCGACGGGTTCGCCGCCCAGCAGCAGAAGCTGATCAGCAGCTTCAAGAGCCCGGAAAACGTCAAGCTGCTCAAGGAGCAGGCGGCGACCATCGCCGAATACCAGACGTCCCTGAACAAAATGCGTAACGCCTACCGCACCGGCAACACGGCGCGCGACTCGATGGCCGCCAGTGCCGCGACGGCCTACGGCCTGATCGAAGCGCTGAGCAACCGCGTCCAGCAAATGCCGCTGAGCGATGAGCGTTTCGAGCAGTTCCAGGCCGTCACCGCCGCCAAGGAAGCGTTCATCCTGGCGCGCTACGAAGTGCGTGGCTACACCGCCACCGCCAACGCCGAAACCGAGCAGAAAGCCGTCGGCCAACTGGACGTGGCCATCGCCAGCCTCAAGCCACTGAACATGCATTTCGCCAGCACCCAACAGGACGCCCTGCGTCAGCTGGAAACCGCATTGACCAACTACCGCAGCGCCTTGCAGGCCTTCAAGAACGCCAACACCGATGCGGTGCAGGCGCGCAAGGAAATGACCGATCAGGGCACGACCATCGTGACCCTGAGCGAGCAGCTGTATCAGATCCAGCTCGATCGCCGTGACGCAGAAAGCGCCCAGGCTCGCACCCTGCAACTGATCAGCACCCTGCTGGCGTTGCTGGTCGGCGTCATCGCTGCCTTCATCATCACCCGTCAGATCACCCGTCCGCTGCAGGAAACCATGGCCGTGGTCGACCGCATCGCCAGCGGCGACCTGAGCCACAACGTTGTGGTTACCCGCCGCGACGAACTCGGCGTGTTGCAACAAGGCATCGCGCGCATGGGCGTGACCCTGCGCGACCTGATCAGCGGCATCCGCGACGGCGTGACCCAGATCGCCAGCGCCGCCGAAGAACTGTCGGCCGTGACCGAACAGACCAGCGCCGGCGTGAACAGCCAGAAAGTCGAGACCGATCAGGTTGCCACCGCGATGCACGAGATGACTGCCACCGTGCAGGAAGTCGCGCGCAACGCCGAAGAAGCCTCGCAAGCCGCAGCCGCCGCTGACGGCGAAGCCCGCGAAGGCGACAAAGTGGTGAACGAAGCCATCGCCCAGATCGAGCGTCTGGCCAGCGAAGTGGTGCGCTCCACCGAAGCCATGAGCGTGCTGCAACAGGAAAGCGACAAGATCGGCAGCGTCATGGACGTGATCAAGGCCGTGGCCGAACAGACCAACCTGCTGGCCCTCAACGCTGCCATCGAAGCGGCTCGTGCCGGTGAGGCCGGTCGCGGTTTTGCCGTGGTTGCCGACGAAGTCCGTGGCCTGGCCCAGCGCACCCAGAAATCCACCGAGGAAATCGAAGGCCTGGTGGCCGGTCTGCAGAACGGCACGCAGCAAGTGGCCGCCGTGATGAACAACAGCCGCGCCCTGACCGACAGCAGCGTGGCCCTGACCCGCAAGGCTGGCGACTCGCTGGAAAACATCACCCGCACGGTGTCGAACATCCAGTCGATGAACCAGCAGATCGCCGCAGCCGCCGAACAGCAAAGCGCCGTGGCCGAAGAAATCAGCCGCAGCATCATCAACGTCCGCGACGTGTCGGAACAGACGGCGGCGGCGAGTGATGAGACGGCCAAGTCCAGCGTTGAACTGGCGCGGTTGGGTGGGCAGTTGCAGCAGATGGTGAGCCATTTCCGCGTGTAAACCCTGCACACGAAAGCCGATGTACAAAGAAGGGCAGCTGAAAAGCTGCCCTTCTTTTTTGCCCGGAAATTGCCAACCTCAGGAAGTGGATGACGCGTTCTGAAACGCAATTACACACGCTTGATCAGAGGTGTTTAATGACACGCCGTGATACGTCCCGAAGCCCACAAAACCTTGCGCCGTTGCCTACGGCTACGCCAGAATCCGCCGGCTTGTGCGCCTTGGGCTGGCTGCGTAACTTGATTGCGTCACTGATTTCCAGTGATCGAACTTAGCGGTTCGGAATGTCCCCTACGGTTGCACATGTCGAATCCAGTCAGGCGCCAGCCTGCACTTGATGGTGGCTGTGCGCATGGCACCTTCGGGTGCGCCGGGTTTTGGGTGACTTACCGGTCCGCTAACTTGCGCACAGCTGCCACCCTTTTGCTTAGCGGCGAAAAGGTGCGGCCTCAACCAAGAGGTAAATCACCCATGTTCAAGGTAACGCCAAACCCGCCACTCACCGAACCCACAACCCTCCCGGATCCAACATCCCCCTACGAATGCCCCGGATCGAAACGCTTCAACGAAGCCGCCGAACGCGCCCTCGATTATCACCTGGGCCCACTCAGCGCCCACATCATGGCCGCGCCCTACAAACCCAACACTCTCTACCAGGCTCATCCCGAAGCCGACACCGAATCCCTGCTGGTGGACGCCAGCGAATCCCTCGGTTCCGCCACCGTCATGCTCAACAATCATGTGGCAATGGTCGAGGGCAGCCACCGCAAGACCCTGCAAGGCATCGCCCAGATCGTGATGATCGCCGAACTGGCCGTTAACCGTGCGCTGGACAAGGTCGTGCCGACGGATTGATGCGGGAGATGGCGAGTGCGGTGCACTCGCCGCTTCTTATTGATCGTTCAATGACAAAGCCCGCAGGACGCGGGCTTTGTCACAAAGGCTTAAGGCTTGTCTCGCTCAAATTCTCCAAGGGTTGATCACCTCAACCCCCAACGTCGCGCAAGCGTCAGCCATTTACTTTATTCGCGGATTCAAATTACCTTTCAGAGCGCTCATCCGCCCACGGCGGCCTCGATCAAGAGGATTCGGTCATGCAATCGCTCGGCTTCACCTCCGTCCCACCGCTGCTCAAGTACCTGCGCCATGCCGAACATCTGGGCCTGGCCATCGAGCCTGCATTGGCGGCGGCGGGGTTGCAGGCGCAGCAGTTGAGCGACAACAGTCTGCGCCTGCCGGGGGAAACCCATGAGCGGTTGCTCGATTACTTTTGCGAACACTCGGGCGATCCGCTGTTCGGCCTCAACGCGGCGAATTTCGTCCTGCCCAACTCGTGGAGCGTGCTGGGTTACATCACCATGAATTGCGCGACATTGGGCGATGCCATGAGCCGCATCATGCCGTTCGAAAAACTGGTGGGCGACATGGGCGTCAGCCGCGCCGAGGTGCACGATAGCCACGTGCACCTGATCTGGAGCTGCCGCTTTGAACGCCGGCGGATCCGCCGGCATCTGGTGGAGAACGTGCTCGGCTCCTGGCTGCAATACGCACGCTGGATCGCCGATACCCGACTGTCGCCGGCCGCCGTGTGGCTGGAACACTCACTGCCGGCGGGCACGACGCTGGCGCAGTACGAACAGTTTTTTGAATGCCCGGTGCTGTTCGATCAGCCTTATTCCGCGCTGATCGTGCCGCTGCCGTATTTGCAGTTGCCGTTGCGCCAGGCCGATGCGCATTTGCTGCGCACCCTGGAGGAACACGCACAAAGTCTGATGGCGACGCTGGAGGATGTGTCGCTGGAGCAGCGGGTCAAAAGCATCCTGCGCCAGTTGCTCAAGGAAGGCCTGCCGCGCAAGGAACAAGTGGCCGAACATCTCGCCGTGTCGGTACGCACGCTGCAACGTCAGTTGCATCAGGCCGGCACGTCGTATCAGCAGATTCTCGATGAACTGCGCCAGGAACTGGCCGAGCATTACCTGCTCAACAGCACCCTGCCGATTCAGGACATTGCCCAGTATCTGGGCTTCAGCGAATCACGCTCCTTTCACCGCGCCTTCAAGAGCCGACGCGGGATGCCGCCCGGCGAGTTTCGGCAGACTCACCGGGTCTCGAACGACGGCTAGAGGCTGATCGCGTTGGTGAACACCAGACGATTGCCGAACGGATCGGCGATGGTCATGTCCTGGCTGCCCCACGGCATGGCCTGAATCTGTGGATGCGAGAACTTGTACTCCTTGGCCAGCAACTGCTGCTGAAATGCTTCCAGCTCATCGGTCTCGATCCGCAGGGCCGAACCCGGGGTTGCATCGCCGTGGTGTTCGGACAGATGCAGCACACACTCGCCGCGCGACACTTGCAGGTACAACGGGAAACCGGGTTCGAAACGATGCTGCCAGTCGATCTTGAAGCCGAGGAAGTCGACGTAGAACTCCACGGCTTTGGCTTCATCGAAAATCCGCAGGATCGGGGTGGTTTTGCCGAAGCTCATGGGTTGCTCCCTGACTGATTGGCCCCTGAGTGTAGCCGGGGTGGATGTCAGCAATTCGGCTTGGTGATGGCTTTCTTTAATTGCAATGTGCCATCACCGTGACGCAGTCAGCAAAATTCAACGAAAGCCGTCGCGCAGATCGCCCTGGCGCGCCAGGAACCGCCCTGCTGTTTGCCCGTTGGCCTGGCCGTCGCGATAACTCAACACACCATTGATCCACACCCCGTCGATGCCTTGCGCGGCACGTTGCGGGTCGTTGAAATCCGCCACGTCACGTACGGTCGCCGGGTCGAACAACACCAGATCCGCCCAGTGCCCTTCACGAATTTCGCCCCTTTCCTTCAGGCCGAAACGCGCGGCCGACAGACCGGTCATCTTGTGCACGGCGGTGTGCAGCGGAAACAGGCCGACATCGCGACTGAAATGGCCGAGCACCCGTGGGAAAGCGCCCCACAGACGCGGATGGGGGAACGGGTCTTCCGGCAGGCCATCGGAACCGACCATCGACAGCGGATGAGCGAGGATCCGGCGCACGTCGTTCTCGTCCATCCCGTAATACACCGCGCCCGCCGGTTGCAGGCGTTTGGCGGCGTCGAGCAACGACAGATTCCATTCGGTGGCGATGTCCATCAGATCGCGACCACCCATTTCCGGATGCGGCGTCGACCAGGTGATGGTGATGCGATGGGCGTCGGTGACCTGCTTCAGATCCAGGGTCGAAGAACTCGCCGCATACGGATAGCAATCGCAACCGACCGGGTGAGTTTTCGCCGCCACCTCCAGCGAGGCGAGCAACTGCGGACTACGGCCCCAGTTACCGGCACCGGCGCATTTGAGATGGGAAATGATTACCGGCGATTGAGCATGGCGGCCGATGCGGAAGGCCTCGTCCATTGCTTCCAGCACCGGTTCGAATTCACTGCGCAGGTGGGTGGTGTACACGGCGCCGAATGCTTTCAGTTCTTCAGTCAGTTGCATGACTTCGTCGGTGGATGCCGAGAACGCGCTCGCATACGCCAGACCTGTGGATAAACCGAGGGCGCCCGCCTCCAGGCTTTCACGCAACTGCTCGCGCATCGCGCTGATTTCAGCGTCGGTCGCGGTGCGGAACAGATCATCGAGGTGATTGCTGCGCAGCGCCGTGTGCCCGACCAGCGCCGCCACGTTCAGTGTGGTATTGGCCGCTTCGACCGCCGCCCGATAATCGCGAAAACGTGGATAGACGAACGCTGCCGCCGAGCCGAGCAGGTTCATCGGATCCGGCGGATCGCCGCGCAAGCTGACCGGCGCCGCACTGATCCCGCAGTTGCCGACAATCACCGTGGTCACGCCTTGGCTGAGCTTTGGCAGCATCTGCGGCTGACGGATCACCACGGTGTCGTCGTGGGTGTGCACGTCGATGAAACCCGGCGCCAGCACACGGCCAGCGGCGTCGATTTCCTCGCTGGCACTGACATCTTGCAAGTCGCCGATGCGCGCGATGCGGCCATCGAGGATCGCCACGTCGGCGGTGTAACCGGGGCGGTTGCTGCCGTCGATGACCAGAGCGTTGCGAATCAGGGTGTCGTACAGCATGTCAGTCTCCCAGCGGCAGGTGATCGTCGCCGCCGCGGTATTCGTCGAGGGCGAGTTTGATCCGCCGCAGACGTTCTTGATTGTCTTCAGGATTGGCCAGCGCCAGCTCGGTGGCCAGCACGTCGATGGCGAGCAGCATGCCGTAGCGCGCCGCCGTCGGTTTGTAGATGAACGAGGTCTCGGCGCCTTGCAGCGGCAGGACGATGTCGGCCAGTTCCGCCAGCGGCGAGTCGGCGCGGGTGATGGCGAGAATCCGTGCGCCGTAGTTGCGCGCCAGCGCCACGGTCTCCAGCAACTCCGGGGTGATGCCGGTCAGCGAACAGACGATCACCACCTGCTCGGCGCTAAGGCTGGCGGCGGTGACGCGCATCATCACCGCGTCGTGGCACACCGCAATCGGGTAGCCGAGGCGCACCAGTCGCACCTGCAATTCGTCGCTGCACAGGGTCGAGCAACCGCCGATGCCGAAGGCGTGGATCATCCGCGCCTGGCCCAGCAGTTTCACCGCATCGGCGAAGCGTGATTCGTCGAACGCCGCCAGATGCTGGCGCAAGGTGGTTTCGATATCGCCGACGATCTGCCCGTAAAACGCCGACTGCTCGGGCGTGCCCGCCGGGTCGAGGAAACGGCTGCCGACGCCGCTGGCCTGGGCCAGTTGCAGACGCAGGTCGCGCAGGTCGCGACAACCGACGGAGCGGGCGAAGCGCGACAGGGTGGCGGTGCTGACTTCGGCCCGCTGCGCCAACTCTTCGAGGCTGGCGGAGGCGGCAAATCCTACGTCGTCGAGCATCAGACGGGCGATGCGTCCTTCACCGGCGCTAAAGGAATCCTGACGGGCGCGGATCTGATAAAGGATGTCCATGGCGGATAACTCCGACTACAGCAGGTAGGAAAGACCGACGGTCAGGGCGAAAGCGACAATTGAGATCAGGGTTTCCAGCACCGTCCAGGTCTTGAACGTCTGGGCCACGGTCATGTTGAAGTATTCCTTGATCAACCAGAAGCCGCCGTCGTTGACGTGGGAAAAGATAACCGAGCCCGCGCCGGTCGCCAGCACCAGCAGTTCCGGGTGTGGATAACCCAGACCGATGGCCACTGGCGCGACCACGCCGGAAGCCGTGGTCATCGCCACGGTCGCCGAACCGGTGGCGATGCGCATCAGCGCGGCGAACAGCCAGCCCATGATCAGCGGCGACAGGTGAAATTCATGAGCGAGGCCGACGATCTGATCGGTGACGCCGGCGTCCACCAGAATCCGGTTCAGACCGCCACCGGCGCCCACCAGCAAGGTGATGCTGGCGGTCGGTGCCAGGCATTCGTTGGTGAATTTGAGGATCGATTCGCGGTTGAAACCCTGGGCAATACCGAGCGTCCAGAAACTCAACAGCGTCGCCAGCAACAGCGCGATCACCGAGTTGCCGATGAACAACAGGAACTGATTGAAGCCGCTGCCCGGCGTGGAAATCAGGTTGGCCCAACCGCCGATCAGCATCAGCACCACCGGCAACAGAATGGTCGCCATGGTGATGCCGAAACCCGGCAGGCTGTCGCGGGGTTCGCGTTCGAGGAATTGTTTTTCCAGCGGGTTATCCGCCGGCAACTGAATGCGCGGCACGATGAATCTGGCGTACAGGGGGCCGGCAATGATCGCCGTCGGAATGCCGATGGCAATCGCGTACAGCAAGGTCTGCCCGACCGACGCCTGATAAGCCTGCACCGCCAGCATCGCCGCCGGGTGCGGCGGCACCAGCGCATGCACCACCGACAGCCCGGCGACCATCGGCAAACCGACCATCAGGATCGACACGCCCACCCGCCGCGCCACGGTAAAGGCAATCGGCACCAGCAACACGAAACCGACTTCGAAAAACAGCGGCAGCCCCACCAGAAACGCAATGCACACCATCGCCCAGTGCGCGTTCTTCTCGCCAAAGCGCTCGATCAACGTGCGCGCCATCTGCTCGGCCCCGCCGGACTCGGCCATCATCTTGCCGAGCATCGTCCCCAGCGCCACCACCAGCGCAATGTGCCCCAGCGTCTTGCCCACCCCGGCCTCATACGCCCCCACCACACCCGACGGCGGCATCCCTGCCACCAGCGCCAGGCCGATGGAAATCAGGGTAATGACAATGAACGGATTGAGCCGGTAACGGGCGATCAGAACGATCAGGGCGATGATGGCAACGGCGGCGTACACCAGCAGCCAATAGCCGAAGGACGGTGTCATGCGGTACTCCTCGAAAGGGTCACGTTCGAATGGGTTGTGAAACTCATAAATCATTTCGAGATCGAGTTTTCAAACCCAGTGAAAGTAATTTTCGTGGAGGGATAAGGGTTGTCGTTTTTGGATATGCCTTGTCGCGAATAATGAAAATTCACCGGTGTTATTTACATGTACCGGAAACACAAATACCTGTGGGAGCTGGCTTGCCAGCTCCCACAGGTTCAGTGGTGTTCACACGAGCAGCGCGGAACTCACACCATTTCGTTACGAATCCATTCAACCACCGACGTACGCTTCGGTGCCCAGCCCAGCCGTTCGCGGGCGTGTTTGCCGCGTACGCGGCTGTTGGAGCCGAGGCCGTAGTTGGCCATTTCGTAGCCCCACTCAGCTTCGGCATCTTTCAGTGGCCAGTCTTGTGGCTGGTCCAGATTCAGGGCTTCGGCCATGGCGGTGGTCATGTCGATGAACGACGCTTCGCCGCTTTCGACGAAGTAGAAAGTGCCCGGGACGTTTTTGCTCAGGGCCAGCAGGTACAGCGCCACCACGTCTTCGATGTGCACGTTGGACCAGATGTTCTGACCGGTGCCGACATGACGCACTACGCCGCTTTTGCGTGCCTGTTTCAGCAGACGCGGCAACTGCACGCTGTCGCGGTTGACGCCCAGGCTGTGGCCGTAGATCAGGGTGTTGCAGATGACGGCCGAGTTCACGCCGTCCTGCGCTGCGGCGAGGATCAGGTTGTCGATGGCCACGCGTGCGGCCTTGTCGACGGTCGGCTCCGGCAGATTGTCTTCGAAGTAGATGACGTCGCTGGATTTGCCGCCGGACGCATCGCCGACGATGCTCGAACCGCTGGTGTGCAGGAATACTTTGTTCGAGCCGCGCAGGGCATCGAGCAAGGCTTCGACCGCGCCGCGATGATCGCTGCTGGCGGCGTTGATCACGGCGTCGGCGGCGCGGGCCTGTTCGGCCAGCAGCGCTTGGTCGTCGAGGGTGCCGATGACCGGGGTGATGCCCAGTGCTTTCAGCTCATTGGCCTGTTCAGCGCTGCGCACCAGACCGGTGACGGTGTGGCCGGCCTGGACCAGGCCGGTGGCGATGGAGCCGCCGATAAAACCGGCAGCGCCGGTGACGAATACGTTCATGGAGAAACTCCCTGCGTGAGTAAGTGATGCAACGAGTATCGATCGGCCAGCCCGGTGGAAAAACCCGCCCCCAACCAAATCACTGTTGCGCAGGGATCACGAATCAGCCTTTGAAATCGGCGCTGGCGTAAGCCGCCAGTTTGCTCTGGATGAAGTCGAGGAAGCACTGGATGCGCAGCGCCAGCTGCGAGTTGCGGTAGTACACCGCGTTGATCGGCTGGCGATAACCACTGTTGAATTCCGCCAGCAATACCTTCAGCCGCCCGGCACGAATGTCGTCGATGGTCATGAAATGCGAGAGGCAGGCAATGCCCTGCCCCTCCAGCGCCAGATGGCGAACCGTCTCGCCGCTGGAGGCGCTGATCGCCGGAGTGATCGGCCAACGGTCGCCGTGCACGTAACGCAGCGGCCACTGGTTGAGGCCTTCGTTCTGGGTGAAGCCGAGCAATGTGTGTTCGCTGAGATCAGCCACCTGGAGCGGTGCGCCATGTTTTTCCAGATACGCAGGGCTGGCGACGATCAACAGTGGACTGCAACCCAGCGACCGGGCATGCAACGTCGAATCGGCGAGGGTGCCGATGCGGATGGCGACGTCGGTGCTTTGTTCCAGCAGGTCAATGATCAGGTCATTGCTGTTGAGTTCGAGCTGGATATCCGGGTACAGCCGACGGAATTCGTCGATGTACGGCACGACGGCGTGGAGCATGAACGGCGACGCGGCGTTGATGCGCAGTCGTCCTGATGGCGTCTGCTGACGTGAAGAGAGGCGCTCTTCGAGTTGATCCATCTGGTCGAGGATCAGCTTGGCCTGTTCGAAGAAATACTTGCCCTCCTCGGTCAGGTCCATGCGCCGAGTGGTGCGGTTGATCAGCGTGGTGTCGAGCTTGGCTTCCAGCCGCGAAAGCGTGCGACTGACCGCCGACGGCGTTTGCCCGACCTGCTCGGCGGCGGCGGAGATCGAACCGCATTCGATCACGCAGACGAAAATCTGCAACTCATCGGATCTGGCTTTCACGGGTGTCCTCGAATCGAAAGGCCTGCTGCGCAAGCTCAGGCCTTCGATAGTAGCCGAGCGTCAGGCCTTGAGGCCAAACACCTCAGTCAGATGCTGCTCATAACGCGCCACATCCGCTTCGATGTTCGGGCGTTTCATCACGTCCACGCAGAGAAAGGTTGGCAGGCCGGTCATACCGAGGAACTGGTTGGCCTTGTGGAACGGGAAGTACACGGCGTCCACGCCTTTGGCTTCGAAGAAGTCGGTCGGGTCATCGAACGCCTGCTGCGGTGCGTTCCAGGTCAGCGACAGCATGTATTGCTTGCCGTGGATCAGACCGCCGCTGCCGTACTTCTGCGACGCGTCGGAACGGGTGCGACCGTCGCTGGCATAGAGGCTGCCGTGACCTTCGGTAAAGACTTCGTCGATGTACTTTTTCACGGTCCACGGTGCGCCCATCCACCAGCCCGGCATCTGATAAATGATCACGTCGGCCCAGAGGAATTTCGCGACCTCTTCGGCGACGTCGTAACCCTCGTCGATGAAGGTGGTCTTGACGTCGAGACCGCCACGATCCAGCACGCTCAGCGCAGCTTCGTGCAGGGTGGTGTTGTAGCGACCGTCGGAGTGGGCGAATTTTTTACCGCCATTGAGCAACAGCACTTTTTTCATGGGAGAGCCTCGATCGGATTCCGATGCGCAGCGCAGAGCGCTGGATGGAGAAGGGAAAAAATTGAATGGCGGCAGATTAGCGATCCACCTCGCGCGGAATAAGCACCGATGGCGCAAAATTCATTTGAGTAAAACGCACGAATCGAATGCCGATTGTTGCCGTAGGATTGGCCGCCATCTGAATCTGAATGGAGTTTTTTTGCGATGAGCGAACGCCAGGGTTTCATCCTGCACGCCAAGACCCGCCCGGAAAAAGCCGAGGCTTTCGAAGCGTTTTTCCGCGCCTACGTCGAACCGAGCCGCGCCGAACCCGGCTGCATCGAGTACCACATGCTGCGCGACAAGGAAGACCCGACCCTGTTCATCTTCTACGAGATCTGGGAAAGCCAGGCGCATCTGGACGTGCACTCGAACCTGCCGCACATGCAGCAGTTTCTGGCCCAGCGCATGGAATACCTGGAGCGGGATTTCGATATCCGCCCGATTGAAATGCTCAGCGCGTCGTCCGCTAACCGCTGATCAGCAGATGGGCGCCGAGCGCGCCCAGACCGATGAAAAACACCCGTCTGAACAGCACGGCGCTGATGCGCTGTCGCAGCCATTGCCCGAGCCACATGCCGAGCACTGCCGGGATCAGCGCCAGCAGCGAAGCACTCAGTTCCGCGCCGCCGAGCGACCCGCGCCAGAGCAATCCGCCGGCCAGCGCCAGAGTCGACACGGTGAAGGACAGGCCCAGCGCCTGCACCAGTTCATCGCGGCTCAACCCCAGTGCCTGCATGTACGGAACGGCGGGAATCACGAACACACCGGTGGCCGAAGTGATGACGCCGGTGATCACGCCACAGAGCGGGCCGAGCCATGGTTCATGGCGGCGACTGACACTCAGCGTCGGCAGGAACAATCCGCTCAACGCATAGAGCAACAGCGCCGCGCCGAGCCCGCGCACCACCCAATGCCCGCCCGCCATGCCGATCCACAAAGTGCCGACCGCCGTGCCGAAGAAGATCGCCAACAGCATCGGCCACAGTCGTTTCACCAGCCCCTGCAAATGCCCGCCGAACGCCAGTTGCCAGACGTTGGTAAAGGTCGCTGGAATGATCAACAACGCCGCAGCCTGCGACGGCGCCATAGCCAGACCGAGCAAACCCATGGCGAAAGTGGGCAGGCCGAGGCCGATCACGCCCTTGATCATGCCAGCGACGACAAAGGTCGCAATCACCAGCAATGACAGGGCCAGTCCGAGGTTTTGATAAAAATCTGCGAGTGCGTTCATGGCCACACTTTGCTCCTGTGCGGATGAACTGAAAATCTGTCATACACTGAGGTTGCCTCTACCTATACAAGAGGCTTGTTAATTTTTCGCGGCCGCTGGCCTCTTCGTCGGGACTGACACCACTAATATTGAGGCTGCCCCATGCACTTCGACCTCACCGACCTGCGCCTGTACCTGCACATCCTCGACAGCGGCAACATCACCGCCGGCGCCGCCCGCAGTCATCTGTCGCTGGCGGCGGCCAGTGCGCGGATCCGGGCGATGGAAGCTTCGCTGGGCACCGAGTTTCTTCAGCGCGGGCGCCGTGGCGTCACACCGACACCCGCCGGTAAGGCCCTGGCGCAACATGCGCGACGCCTGCTGCAACAGGCCGAGCGCATGCAGCAGGACTTGAACGAATACGCCCGGGGTGTCAAAGGCCAGGTGCGTTTGCTGTGCAACACCACAGCCATCAGCGAATACCTGCCGGAAGTGCTGGCGGATTTCCTGCGCGAACACCCCAACCTCGACATCGACTTGCAGCAACTGCCCAGCGCCCGCATCACCCACGCCTTGCGCCAGGGAGCAGCAGACCTGGGCATTGTCTCCGACGCCGTGGACACCCGCGACTTGCAGACCCGGGTCTTTCGCGCCGACCCGCTGGTGCTGCTCGTGCCGCCGGGTCATGCGCTGGCAGAGCGTCTCTCGCTGACCTTTGCCGAAACCCTGGCCCATGACTACGTGGCGCTGGGTGCCGACAGTGCCCTGGCGATTCATCTGGAAGAACAGGCGCTGCACATCGGCCAGCGCATGGCGATCCGCATCCGCGCCGATGGCTTCGATGCCCTCATGCGCATGGTTGCGCACGGCGCGGGGCTGGCAATCGTGCCCAAAGTGGCGGCTGAGCGCTGGCCCCGGACGAACTCGTTTACCTGCGTGTCGCTGGACGACGCCTGGGCCAGGCGGACACTGCATCTGTGTTCACGAAATTTCGCTCATCTGCCGGCCTATAGCCGGGCCTTGCTTGATGCTCTGACGCCTTGACTCTACCGCTAGGGGCAGACTCTATCCTGTGAGCTTCTTTTCAGGAGTACACACAATGAGCAAACGAATGCTCGTGATTCTGGGACACCCCTCCACCGACAGTTTTTGCGGAGCACTGAGTGAAACCTACGTTCAGGCGGCCAAGGATGCCGGGCATGAGGTGCGGTTGATGCGCCTGGATGCACTGGATTTCGACCCGGTCCTGCACGAGGGTTACAACAAGATTCAGCCGCTGGAACCCGATCTGTTACAGGCGCAGGCCGACATCACCTGGGCCGAGCACCTGACCTTCGTCTACCCGATCTGGTGGGGCGGGATTCCGGCGTTGATGAAAGGCTTTCTGGATCGCATCTTCCTGCCCGGTTTCGCGTTCAAGTACCGCGAGGGCAAGGCCTTCCCGGACAAACTGCTCAAAGGCCGCACCGCCCATTTGCTGGTGACCATGGACACGCCGTACTGGTACTACAAGTGGTTCTACCGCATGCCGGGGCTGCACCAGGTCCGCAAGACCACGCTGGAGTTCTGCGGGGTCAAACCGATCAAGACCCTGACGTTCGGCCCCATGCTCGGCTCCAAACCGGAGCAGCGCGATGTGTGGCTGCAACAAGCGCGAGCCAGCGCCGCGTTCTGAATCTGACGCTACTGTTCAACTGACGGCGCCGCCGACGCCGTCAGCCCCTCCACGGGCTCTCCCCCGAGCCCGTCCGTCAGCCGTGCGCGTCATTTACGCACAGTTGCAACCTGCCGATGGTATTCACCCTATAATCGCCCGCCGATCAGGCCTCGAGCCTGGTCACGCTAAGCCCCGTTTTATCATCGAGATGGATCTTTATGTATATCGGCAAAGCCGCCCAGCTGTCGGGCACCACAGTCAAAAGCATTCGCCATTACGAAGAAATCGGTCTGTTGCCCGAGCCCAAGCGTGAAGGCAAATACCGTATCTACAGCCAGGAGAGCGTCGAGGTACTGACGTTCATCAAATGCGCTCAGCAACTGGGCTTCAAGCTCAAGGAGTTGCAAGTCATCCTGAACAACTACCGCGGCGAAGAATTTCCCTGGGACATGGCACAAAATGCCATCGCCCAAAAAAAAGCCGAGCTGGTGACCCAGATCGGCGATTTGCAGCAGTTGTACGATGGACTTGAAGCGTTTGAAAACAACCTCCACGAGGCTCGACAGGAGTGTCAGTTCGAGCGCATCGCCCGGCATGGGGAAAAAACCCCGGGCGCTACGCTGAACTGAAAACCCTTCTGCGGCGCATGGGCCGGTTCGCCTGTCGGATCAGGGCAGGCGGAACCGGCTCGGGCTTCAACCCGGTACTGCCTCTGCGTCGATACGTTGCGCCTGAGCGGGCTGGACAACCGGCTCAATCGCGCCGAAGAACCACGGCGAAACCAGCGTCACCAGAATGATGGTCATGACCCCGCTGGAAAACAGCGCCATGGCCACCAGCGCCCCCAGGTCGACAATCGGCTTGAAGTCAGAAAACAGCAGCGCCATGAAGCCCACGGAGAAAATCACCACGTTGATCACCGTCGAGCGACCGACGCTGTGCATCGCCTGCAGAATCGCCGCGTCAACTTCAATGCCCTGCTGCACCAGCCATTTGATGCGCGACAGCAGGTGCACCGCGTAATCGACCACGCCCACCACCAGGAACGTCACCAGCGTCGTGCCGATGTTCAGCTCGATCTTGAACAGAAACATGAAGCCGTAGACCGTGACCGAGGTGGTCAGCAGGGTCAACATGCCGAGAATGCCCAGCCGCACCGACTTGAGCCAGTACATCATCATCAGCGTGACGACCAGCAACGCCAGGGAAAAACTCAGTACCTGGCCTTGGGTGATTTCCTGCAACACACCGGTCCAGATCAACGGCGTGCCGGCATGCGTCACCTCCAGATTGGCCGGTTTGTTCACCAGCAGCCAGGCGTCGAGGCGATCGAGCATGCCCTGATAATCGCTGGCGACCGACGAGGTCATGGTGTACAGCGTCAAGGCCTTGGAGAAGTCGGCGTTGAGCACGTTGTTCAAGTCCGAGCCGCCACCGTTTTCGAACAGCATCACGTGCTGCTCAATCAGCGAATTGCCTGGCACTTCGAATTGTTCGACCTGCCCGTCATCATTGACTGAGCTCACCTTTTCCATGGCGTTGGGAACGCGCAGGTAATCGGGGTTCATGTCGTTAAGCACCAGGTTCATGCGCTTGACGTAAGTGGCCAGGGAGTAGCCATAACTCACGTTCGGCTGCTGCTTGATGAAGTGGTCGAGCTTGTCGATGAACTGCACCACCTCCGTGGTCAGCACCCCACGAGGCTCCTTGCTGTCAATGGCAATCCAGCCCGGCGCCGTACCCGCGACTTTGGCGTGGTTGATGAACTGGTCCGAAATGCGGATATGGCTTTCGGGCTTGAAATAGGCAATGCCCGAGTCTTCGATATCGACGCGGAAGGTGAACACGGTGGCCAGCGCCAGCAACGGCAGCATGACCATGAGAATCGGTTTGCGAAAGCGGATCATCCAGGCGCAGAACGCCACCAGATAACGCGAGATGATCGATTCCTTGTGCGCGGCCACCTTGGCTTGCGGTGGTTGATCCTTGCCCCAGATGGAGATCCAGGCCGGAATCAGCAGCAACGAAATGATCAGCGCCGCCGTCAGGCCGATGGACATGAACATGCCGAAATTGCGGATGCTGACGATGTTGTTGGTGGTGGAAATCATGAACGTGGCGATGGTCGTCACCGTCGTCAACACCACCGGCACGACCATCAGGCGCTGGGTCTCGCGGTTGGCGTCACGGTTGCTCTTGCCGGCGTTTTTCTGCTCGTAGTATTCGGCCATTACATGGATGGCGTCCGAGCAGCAGATGGTGAACAGAAACACCGGCAATACGCTGGTCAGCAGGTCGAACGGCACCCGCAGCAGCGCCATCAGGCCCAGCGTCCAGATGGTGCAGAACAGAATGTTGAACAGCGGCAACAACACGCCCAGCGGTTTGCGGAAGAAAAAAATCAACAGCAGGGTGATCAGCAGAAACACGATCGGAAACAGCACCGCCAGGTCATGGTCGATGATTTCCTGTTGGGCCGCGATGAAGATCGGCATGCCGGCAATGAAAATCTCGTCCTTGTACTCCGGATGCTCTGTCTGATACTGCGCGACGATGCCCCGCACGATCTGATAAGCGCGCAATTGCGCCTGGGCGTCATCCTGCTTGGTGCCGAGCTCGGCCACCAGCATCGCGACTTTCTTGTCCTTCGACACCACCCCGTCGACCATCAGTTCGTTGCCCATGATCTGCGACTCGACCACAGCCGGATCCATGTCATAGGCGTTGAGGGTCTTGTGGATCAACAACTCGCCACCGTCGGTCAGCACGATGTTTTCCAGGTCGCCCATCGACGCCATTTCGCGAATCGGGTTGATCCGCTCGGCGAGGAAGGTCAGGAACAACTGATCATGAGCATCCCAGTTCTGACTCTGGGCATGATCGCGCAGGGCCTTGGCCTGAGCGTAATCATTCTGGGAAAAACCGTCCTCCAGAATGTCCCGGGTCAATAACTGTGCGCGGCTGTCATTCGGGTAGCGGGCGACGAGTTGCGTCAGTTGCTCCTTGTCGGCGTCGTTGGCCAGGATCATCTTGCGCACCGACTGCGACATCGAAAACAGCGCATTAAGCGTCTGTTTGTTGAAGACCGTCTGCGGGTTGTTCAACGCCACCATCACCGAGTCGAAGGTGCCGGTGAACTCACCCTGCAAATCGATGATGGTCTTGCGCGCCGGATGGCTGTCCTTGAGCAGATAAGGGTTGGTGTCCGAAATCAGCGCACCCAGCGTATAAGTGAAATACGCGGTGATCGCCAACAGCAGGAAAACGATCGCCCGCGCATGGCGCTCGACGAAGTTCAGGTATCTTTCCATGATCATGTGTTCCAGGGTCGTCGGGAGCGGCGCTTAGCGGGCAGTCACGGAAAATTCCGGCAGGTCACCGGTTTTCAGCCCGCGCTTGATGGCGGTCTGGGTAAACAGTCGGTCTTCCAGCGGAACGTTGTACTGCAACTGGTTGAAGCGCATTTCCGAGCGCGTGCCGTCGATGAAGTGCTCGGTTTCACTGAGCTGGATGCTGTCGATCCCGTCGATGGTCTCGACCTTCTGGGTGCGCATCTGCTTGATCAGCACACCTTTGACGTCGAAGAAGTCCTGACGCATGACCAGGAAATTCTGCTTGTCGATCCACACCTTGAGTTTGTTGTAACCGGTCTTGGCCAGCACTTCCGGGGACACCGGCTCACGTTCGATCACGTAGCAGTCGCGGCCCTTGATCTGCTCTTCTCCCAGCAATGTCTGCGAGTAATCCTTGACCCGGATCTTGTCCAGGTCGGCATAGGAGTATTCGCTGCCCATGAACGAGCCGCGCTTGTCGGTGGTGGAGATCCGGCGGGTCTGGCGGCTGACCGGCAGGTACATCCACTGGCTGTCTTCCAGCCCCAGAGTCTCGTGCGGGTTTTCGATGTGGAACGCGACGTCGCGCACATCGGTCGGCGCCGAGAAATACATGCTGAATTTGTCGCTGTCCGGGTAGTCCTTCTGCAGGTAGGTGAATTCACGAACCCGGGTATTGCCCTTCTTGTCGTGGAGGATCAACGACACCTGGGACATGAAGCTTTTACCGTCATTGCGATCGCGCACCTTGCGAATGATTTCATCGGCATTGCTGCCGTCGGCAGCGCTGGCGCAGACGCCACTGAGGATCAACGCGGTGGCGGTCAGACTTTTCAAAAGCGGCAACATCGGAATTTCCCTTTTCGTCGGATGAGTACATGCGGACCTGGCCCACCGGCGGCAGGCAGGCGTCACGGGGTTAAAACAAATAGCCGGCGGACAGCCGCACTTGATCGCGCTTGCTGTACTCGCCGAAGGCCCTGTCGGGTTTGCCGAAGAACACGTCCACTTCCAGTCCCAGCTTGATGTAGTCCACCGGTTTGTAGGTGAAGATGCCCTGCAACAAGGCGTTGTCCTTGAGCGGCGGCGAGGCCGCAGCCACCAGCCGGCTCTTGAGCCGGTCCTGCCAGTGAGTGCCTTCGGCCGACAGCGTGAACAGCGGCTCGCGCTTGTCCTGCAGCATCCCGTCCTGCCAGTCGAGCAGCACCTGCTCCTGCCATTGCGCCGAAATCAGCCAGTCGCGCCACAGATAATCGACACCCAACAGCGACTTGACCATCGACGTGCTGTCGGCACCGTAGGCGCGGGTCGGATTGGTCACGCGCCAGTTGTCGAACCAGGCAATCTCGCTGCGCACCACGATGCTGTGACCGGCGTCGATCGCCAGACCTGCACCGCCCATGGTGTAACGGGGAAACTGGCGTTCAAGACGCGTACGACCGTCATCGGCCAGACCTTCGACGGCATACACCGGGTCCTGCTGACGTGCGCTCAGCGCCACGAAACTGGTGTCCACTGCACCGATCCGGCCATTGGCGCTCAGACCATAGGCATAGCCCTTGTCACCGTCATAGCCGGGTTTGGAATCAAGCAGGAAATACTCCGGATCGGGCGCCGCGAACAGCGGCGCGGCGAACTCGCTGCCCGCCACCGGCGGCTGGTTCTTGACGAAGTCGGTGATCCACAGCGCTTCCAGTTCCCACTCGCCTACGGGCTGCGTCACACGCACCATCGGTACAGCGATGCGGCTGTCTTCAAGCAACGGGGTCAGCCCATCGCGATAGTCCAGCGGGTTGATCTGGTCCAGCACACGCAGCTCATCCGCACGCCCCCAGACCACCTGCTGCCAGCCGACCGTCACTTCACCGTCGCCCAGCGAATGACCGACATACAGATGCCGCCAATCAGCGTCGAAGCGATATTTTTCCCGGGCGCGTTCGCTGTACGGGTTGTTGCCGTCGTAGCGGGCGTCATAGCGCACACGGCCCTTGGCCTTGTAATAGCCGCCGTCCCAGTTGTCCTCCAGGTTGGCTTTGAAATACACGGCCTTCTGTGTGACCTGATCGTCACCGTGCAGGCGCAGTGCCGTGGCCACGCCGATTTCGGCGTCGGCGTAATCGGGCTTCAGATCGTCGACTTCCAGGGCCGCGACAGCCGCCGGAGCGGCCACGCACGCCCACATCGCCCAGGCGATGCGGTTGATAGTTCCTGGCATCGCTACATTCCCAACCCGACGCCGCCATCGATCACCAGGCTCTGGGCCGTGACCCCGCCGGCTTCAGGACTGGCCAGGTAACGCACCATCGCCGCCACTTCTTCGCTCTGGATGAAGCGGCGCATCGGCAGTTTTTTCTTCGCGTTGCGCACGATCTGTTCCTGGGTCAGACCGGCGATCGCCGCTTGCGTCGCCAGTTCACCCTGGAGCATCGGTGTATCGATCCAGGCCGGCAGAATCGCGTTGACCGTGATCTGCCGCGACGCCAGGTCCAGTGCCAGAGCCTTGGTCATGCCGACGATGCCGTGCTTGGAAGCGCAGTACGCGGTGTTGCGCACCTTGCCGGCCCGCCCGAGGATCGAGGACATGTTGATGATGCGTCCCCGATCCGGCATCAGCGCCAGGCACAACGAGGTCACGTAAAACGTACCGTTGAGGTTGACCGAAATCACCTTGTGCCAGTTGTGCAGATCTTCGGGCTCGTTTTCATTGCAGATACCGGCACTGTTGACCAGCACGTCGACCTGCTTGATCCGGCTGCCGAGCTGCTTGAAAAACGCTTCCATGGCAGGCAGGTCGGCGATGTTCGCCGCGTGGGTCTCGACCCGCGCGTTGATCCGCTCCTGCTGCTCATCGACCCAGCCCTGCAATTGCGGCAAGTCCAGGTCCAGCAGGATCAGGTTATTGTCGCCATTGGCCGCGAAGTCCTCGGCCACCGCGCGACCGATGCCCTTGGCCGCACCGGTAATCAGAATGGTGCGGCTCATGGCATTTTCAACCCGCCGTTCACCGGCAGGACCTCCCCGGTCAGGTACAGGCCACGGTCGGCGAGGTACAGCACCGCCTCGGCAATTTCCTCGGGCTCGGCGTAACGCTTGATCAGCAACCGCGACTGGATCTGCTCCTCCTGACTGCCGATCAGTGCGGTGCTCATCTCGGTCTTGACGATCCCCGGTGCCACCGCATTGACCCGGATATTGCGCGGCGCCAGCTCGACCGCCAGCGCGCGGGTCATGGCTTCGACCCCGCCCTTGGCCGCGGCATAGTTGCTCTGGCCCTTGCCGGGCTTTTGCGCGGCGACCGAACTGATATTGACGATACAGCCACTGCGCTGGCGCAGCATGCCCGGCAGCACCTGCTGACAGCAGAGCAAGGTGCCGACCAGGTTGGTCTGGATCACCTCCAGGATGTCGCTGGCCGGCATCGTCGCCAGCAAGCCGTCACGGGTAATGCCGGCGTTGTTGACCAGCAGATCGACGCGCTGGAAATGCGCCTCGACCCGCTCGAAGAATGACTCGATGCTGCCGCCACGGCTGATGTCGCATTGCAGCGCCAGGCAATCCACGCCCGACGCTTGCACTTCATCACGCAAGGCCATCGCCGCTACTTCATCACGCACATAACTGAACGCCACTTGATAACCGGCACCTGCCAGCGCCAGGACGATGGCCCGACCGATGCCACGGCTGCCGCCGGTCACTACTGCTACTTTGTTCGGCATGACCGTTCCTTACAGCGAGTTGTCGGTTTTGAACTGCGCGAGGCTGAACCCGTGGGTCGCGGCCAGTGCACGGATCTGCTGCACTTGCTCACGGCTGATGTCGCCGTAGGAGTAGTGCTGTTTCATGCCCGACAGCCCCATCAGTACCGACTCCGCCATGCAGGCATACAACTGACCTTGCTTGAGGTAGGCGCGTACGTTTGGGGCCAGGCCATCGCCCAGCGGCGTCTGGACAATCCCGCCGTGCATGTACAGCACGTCGGAGCGCTGACCGGCGAGGTTCTGGTCCACGTTCAGCGGAACGGCGATGTCGCAGATCACGCTGTTCTCGGCAAAGTGTTCGGCACCGAGAAAGGCCTGCGGTGCATTCGCCGCACAAAGCACGATGCGCGCTTGCTTCAAGGCATCCAGGTCGTTGCTGACGGTGATGAACGCGTTGCTTCCCAGTTGCTCATCGACCATTTGCGCCACTCGCAGCCCGAGATCGGTACTGTTGCCATGGGCTTGCAGCAGGGCGTCGATACCCCGCAGTTGCTGCAGGCGACTGGCGAGACGATCGTGCTCGGCAACACCCTTTAGAATCGCCCGGGCGGCTTCGGCGTAAATCTGGTGAGCGGTTTTCTCCAGGCGTCGCAGCGAGCCGTCGCGACCACTGCCGATCAGGATCAGGTGCTCGACACGGGTCGACAACAGCGAAGCGTAGGTCGAAGCAATGTTGCCGGCAGCACCGACCACCGCAGCGGTCTGCCGGCTCAGCTCCAGACCTTGCTGTTTGCAGCCCTGCTTGATCGCTTCCAGCCCCATGCCGATGGTCAGCGCGTTGCCCGAGGTCAGCGCCATATCAGGGATTTTCAGCGCCTGACAGTTGTTGGTGACGATCGAGGTGTACATGCCCAGGCCGGCCACGCTATAGCCGTCGGCGCGGGCATCCTTGATGCGATTGCCGACTTCCTCGCGGATGGTTTCCAGATCGCCGCTGGCGATGTAAGCCGCCATCGCATCGGAATCCATGCATAGCGGATAGAGGGTGAACTCCACCGCAGTGCCGAGTTTCGAGCGGATCTGCACCGGGCCGATGGGCGCCGCGCGGCGCTCGGGGGCCATGCGTTTGATGAACTCGCGCTTCTGCTCCGGGCTCAGGGTCGACAGAGATGGGTCGACATCACTGAGCATGTCCGCATCGATCAGGTGGTTGATGAACGCCACGCGTGCGACCACGCGCACGTTCTCGTCAGGCTTTGGGAGGCTTTCGGTCTCCGTGAAGCTGACATCGCGTGCCGGCACCTGGGGGATGCTGTCGGCACACACACCGGCAGCCAGCGGGAACGCGTCGCGACGACGCAGCATGTCGCAGACTTTTTGCAGCGAAGCGATCAGGCCATCGATTTCCTGGAAAGTGATGCACACCGGTGGTTCCAGGCGAATCACATTGGCGTTGCTGCCCGACGGCGCCACACGCAACGACTCGAACTGCAACAGGTAGCCGGCAATGATATAGCCCAGCGCATCGTTGTACTGCGCCGACGCCTGGACCAGCGAACTGGCGCCGGTCAGGTCATGCAGTTCGAACCCCAGCAGCAGGCCGCGTCCGCGCACATCGGCGATCACGTCCGGATAAGCCGCCTTGAGTTCCAGCAGCGAAGTCTTGAGGTACTCGCCCTTCTTGTTCACATCCTTGAGCATGGCGCTGTCGTTTTCGAACAACCGGCGCAGGGCCGACAGCGCGATGTGGCACGACGCATCGTCTTCAGCGAAGGTCGAGCTGTGGATGTAGCTGAAATCATTCTCGTAATGACTGGCGCGAATTACGGTGGCGGCGATTTTCATCAAGCCGCCCCCCAATGCCTTGGACAGGCAGTAGTAGTCGCCCTGCAGGTTGAAATGAGTGGCGCCGAGCAAGGTGCCGGTGCGGCCGAAACCCGACTGCACTTCGTCGATGACCAACGGGCATTGCTGCTCGTTGCACAGGCGACGCAAGCCCAGATAGAACTCTTTGGCAAACTCGTTGATCCCGCCCTCGCCCTGGATCGGCTCCAGCAGCACGGCAGTGATTGCGCTGAACGCTTCACGGCGCACGTGCAGGGTTTCGCCGCTCCACTCCAGGCTCAGCCAGTGATGCTGGTGGCGGGCCGGCAGGTCTTGCAGCTGCTGCGGTTGATGCGGATCGATGAATTCGACGTTGAGCCCGAAACGGGCAAATGGCTTGCGGTATTGCTTGCCGTAAGTCAGTTGAACGGTGTTCACCAGTTTGCCATGGAAGCTGCCTCGCACCGCGAGGAAGACCGGCTCGACATGCAGTTGCGCAAGGTTGTGCTGACGCACCGCCTCGGCCACCTGACGCACGGTCAAGCAGGTCAGGTGCGGCGGCAACAGGCCGGCCGGCAGGTCGAGATCGTCGATCTCCAGCTCGACATAGGCCTTGTCACTGGCCACCAGATTCGCCAGTTCGAAATCACGCTCGTCGAACTGCTTCTGCAGGTTTTTCTGACGACGGTACTCGGCATGCTTGACGGCGATTTCCACCGACTCGGCGCCACTGTTGGAGAACGTGGAAATGTAGCGCTCGGTGTTGTTCAGCTCACGGTTGAACGCTTCGCTGAGTTCGCGCCCCAGCTGCCCCGCCGCGCCACGCACCGACATTTGCGCGTTGAACGGCACATCGGCGCGCAGCAGGCCGCACAGCTGATCGACGAATTGCGGATCGTTGTGACCGTACAGCGCGGCACCGTAGCCACCGAGAAAATCGGTGACGGTCACTTCGTCACCCTGCTTGTCGCGGTAGAACAGTTTGCTGCCCTGCGCCCGATGGAACTGGCACTCCAGGCCCAGGGCCTGCATCAGTTCAACGAATTTTGGCCGAACGTAATCGCGGTAATCCATGACAGTCATATCCCTTGAGTAAAAATTCAGAAGCGATGTATTGCCTTGAAGCGGTCAGTCGTCCGCCTGCAAGTCGAGCTGGTAGCAGGCGCTGAAGCCGTTGTCGTCGCGGTTGATCACCAGGCAATCGTGCAGAACGGCATCCCGCGGTTCGCCCGATACAAACGGCAGATGCGTATCCACCGGCTGCGTCAGCCCGGCAATCGGCGCGATGCTTTGGGCCTGCAGCATCTGGCGGGCGAGGATCAGGTCGACCAGACTCGGCGCACCGCTGAGGATGCCGGTCAACGCCGTGCTGCTGGTGATGTGTGCGGCGCCGGTTCGGGCCAGCGTGCGGGCCAGATCGGCGTCCTTGTGCGCAGTGCCGGTGGCACTGCTGATCAGCAAATCGACCTGTTTGTCCGGCAGGCTCAGAGCGTCCAGACGCGGGTGCGCGAACAGCGCCGTCAGGCAGGTTTGCGGTTCCGGCGGCAGATCCGCGGCCCGCCGCAGCACCAGGGCAGCGGCGCCTTCGCCGGCAATGCCGCCCGAACCCTTTCGGTCAAAGGCGAGCATCTGCCGGGAACCGTCGGTACCGATCACACCTGCCTCGGCGAGCGCGGCCAGCGCCAGCGGGTCGAGCTCACTGCCGGCCCCGACCACGATGGCCACGTCGATGCGTCCACTCTGCAAGGCACTGTGCGCCTGACGCAATGCCGCCAGATTGCCGGCCACGCCCTGCATGTAAGCGTTGCACTCGCACTCCAGCTTCAAGGCCAGACTGACCACACCGAGCAAGCCGTTGCTCAGACTCTTGAGCACCAGAAACGGATCGAGCGCACGCTCCTGCAACACTTGCCGGGCGAGGCGGTTCATGTCGGCTACGCCGTCGGTCCGGGACTCCTGAAGCAGTTCCCCATAGGAAGCCACTGACGGATGGGTATACCCGCCCTGACAGCAATAGAGGCCATAACGCAAACCGTCCTGACCGGGTTCGACGCCGGCCTCGGCCAGCGCCTGACGCACCGCGCTGACGCCCCAGATCACCGCCGGCGGGCAGTAACGCTGCAGGTTTTGCGCAACGTCCTGGCGACTGCGCTGGTGCGTGGCGTCATCGATCTGTCCGAATGCGGCGATGCGTTCACTGTGAAACAGCGGCGTTTGCAGCGGTCCGATCGCACTGCGACCTTCCCGGGCCGCCGCCCAGAAACCCTCGACGCCCCAACCCGTGGGCAACACACAACCGCTGCCAGCGATGGCAATGCGTGCAGTGGCGCTAGTCATTGTCCGTGCTCCCGATATTTGCCAAGGGCCAGCGAGGTGTTCAGGCCGCCGAAGCCAAAGGAGTTGCTGAGGGCGTAATCCACACGACGGCTGACGGCCTGACCGGCGCAATAATCCAGATCGCAGCGTTCATCGGCCTCGTGCAGGTTCACGGTGGGTGTGACCAGATCGTTCAGACAGGCCAGCGCAGTGACAATGCACTCCGGCGCCCCGGCCGCCGCGATCAGGTGGCCGAATTGCGATTTGTTGGCACTGACGGCCAGCGCCTGATAATGCTTGTGCTGAGCGAACACCTGCTTGATTGCCAGGGTCTCGGCAACATCATTGAGGGGCGTCGAGGTGCCGTGGGCATTGATCAGGTCAATCTGCTGCGGCTGCAACCCCGCATCGTCCAGCGCCGCTTGCATTGCCAGCGCGGCGCCGCGGCCTTCTGGCTGCGGTGCGGTGACCTTGTAGGCATCCAGGCTGCTGCCGTAACCGAGCACTTCGGCATACGGGGTCGCCCCCCGCGCCAGGGCATGCTCAAGACTTTCCAATACAACAAACCCGCCACCCTCGCCGGCGATCAGACCGCTGCGGTCACGATCGAACGGCCGGCACAGATCAGCGCCCCAGCGCTGCTCGCCCGAGGCTGCGCCCAGCAGGTACAAAGCGGCCATGGTGTCGAGGTTGAGCACCGAGTCGGCGCCACCGGCCACGGCAACATTCACTTCGCCGCGACGAATCATCTGGAACGCATTGCCGATCGCCTGGGATGCGCCGGCACAGGCACTGCTGATATTGATCACCGGGCCCTCACAACCGAGGTCGTCGGCAATCACTCGCGCCAGCCGGTCGTTGGCCTGACGCAAGGAACCCTCGGCGCTGACTTCTGTTGCCCGCGCCATCAGGTGTTGCCAGTCCGGTGCATTGCCGTCCGGCGCCTGGGTCAGGAGCATGTCGGCGAGCATGTGTTGTGGCGCCCCGGAGGCACACAGCACGGCAGCCTCGCGCAACTGCTCGGGGTTCAACCCGCTGTCGGCGACGGCCTGGGTGGCGGCCACCCAGCCAAAGCGACTGCGTTTTTCCAGGAGCCGCGTCCAGGCCGGGTGGTTCTGCAAATGCCCGGGTAACAACGTCATGTCCACGGGCGCCGCGTAGCGAACCGGAAATTCATTTTCGTGCAGGTCTTGCGGCTGCCACGGGCGCACGCAGTGTTCGGCGCCGAGCATTTTTTCCCAGAGGGTCTGCCATTCGAAACCGAATCCGGTTACCGCGCCCATTCCGGTGATCACAATCCGTGTCGCACTCATGCGTACTTCTCCAGGGTTTCACTGGCCAACAGCAATGCGCCCCAGTGACCGGCGCGACCATGACTGACGAGCAAGGTGTAACCAGGCACAGCGCCTGCTTCGCGGCTGTGGTGCAAAGCCATGGCGACCTCGGTCAGCAATCCGCTGGCGCCCAGTTCGCCGGTCATTGCACTGGCATTGCGCAGGTGTTGTGGCGTCGATTCAAACAGACTCATCAGTTGCCGGTCGGCGGGATTGGCCACCACATTGGCAACGTCACCCATACACAGTTTTTCCTCGCTCAGGGCGCGTTCGATCACGCGTTTGCCGACGACCAGCGTGCGCTGCGGATCGGCGCTGTAGCCTCGGGCAAACCCGGCCACACGCAAGATCTGCGTGGCGTCCTGCAGCGGTGTCGAACTGAGCAACAGCGCCGCGGCGCCTTCACCGTAAACCGGCTCGTCCGCCAGAACAGGCTCGCGCAGGTATAGGGCCGGTGTCAGGTTCGGACTGCTGCTGACCACCAGCGCCGCATCGGCGTGTTGTTCGGCAATTTGCTGACAGGCCTCGATCAACGCATCGAGCCCGGCATTGTTCTGGGAGCAGAAGCCGCCCATCGGGCCATGGCAGTTCAGCGCCTCGGCCACGTAAGCCATCACACTGCTGTTGAGCAGCGTCAACGCATGCAATGGCGGGGTGTTGGCCAACAGTTGCGACAACTGTTTTTGCGGCTGTTCGAGGATCGCTTGCACTGCATCCCAGCAAGGGCTTGGCGCGTCCACTTCCGGAATGGCGGCGGTCAGAGCAATGCGCGCAGCAGGCAGTTGCAGCGCTGCCAGCGCGGGCGCCAGACGTGCGGCGCAATGCAGCAGACGCAACCCCTGGGGCTCGACGCTGCGCTGGATCTTGCGATCGAACAGATCGCTGGCCAGGCGCGGCACGGGCAAAGCCAGGGCCTTGCGTTGCGGGTCGAAGGCCAGCGGTTGTGGCACCGGCGGTGTCCCAAGCAGGTCGGCGCATTCGCTGCCGGCCGCATTGAGCACGGCAGCCGCATTGATGTAGAGGGCTCTGTTCATGTCATGCCCTCCCCAGAACCAGCGAGCTGTTGACGCCGCCGAACCCGAAGGAGTTGGACATCACCACGTTGATCGGCTGGCGCACAGGCTCGCTGAGGAACTTCAATGAAGGGTATTCGGCGCGCTCAGGCTCATAGTTCAAGGTCGGCAACAGCACACCGTCGCGCAACGTCATCAGCGACAACACGGCTTCAATCGCGCCGCTGCCTGCCAGGGAGTGCCCAATGGCCGACTTGTTGGCGGTGAAGGTCATGAAGTCCTGGCATTCGCCAAACAGCCGTTGCAGGGCCAGGGCCTCGCAACTGTCGTTGGCCTGGGTGGAAGTCCCGTGGGTATTGACGTGTTGCACGGCACTGCGCAGCAGCCCGGCATCTTCGATTGCAGCGTCCATGCATTCCTCGTACTTGCTGCCATCCCGGCTGCTGGAGGTCATCTTCTGGGCTTCGCAGACATTGGCGTAGCCCAACACTCGTCCCAGTGGCCTGGCCTTGCGCCGCCGGGCATGCTCGGCGGATTCGAGAATCACCAGCGCCGCGCCTTCGCTGAGCACAAAACCACTGCGATCCGGCATGAACGGGCGGCTCTGCTCGCCTGCCGGCAGGTCGGCCTGGCATAGCGCGCCAAGGCTGTTGAACATGTAATACGGCAGCTCATTGGCCATCAGTTCCACGGCACCGCAAATTGCCAGGTCCACTTCACCGCGCTCGATCGCCCGGTAAGCGCTGCCGATGGCCATGGTGCCGGCGGCACAGGCGTCGGAGTGGGTCGAGATGCAGTCGCGTATACCGAGCCAGTCCGCCAGGTGTTGGGTCTGTTGATCGACCCGACGCGCGAAAGAAGCGCTCGACGGTGCCGGATGATCCAGCAGGCGATCCAGATCGACTCGCCCCGTGTCATCCATGCAACGACTGACCCGCTGCAAATCGTGACTGTCGGCACAGTATTTATTGGCCCCCAGGAACAGGCCGCTGCGGCTGTGGGCAAAATCGGCCGGTGTCAGACCGGCGTGCTGCAATGCCTGACGCGCGACGTACTCCGCCAGCACGCTCTGGCGCGGGTGCAGCGCAGCGTTACCACCGAATCCGGCGGCAATCCGCTGCCACTGCGCGTCATCGATAAACCCGGCCGCACTGTTGCGAAACCCCAGTGCCTGGAACCGGGGATGTTCGCGGACACAGGATTGTTTCCGGCAGATGCGCTCGAACAACGTGGCAGCGTCCAGCGCCATGGGCGCCACCAGGCCGAACCCGCTCACATAGACTTCTCGTGCCCGCATGTGAGCTCCTACACCGTCTCTTTGACGTGAGTGGCCACAAACTGCTCGACCAGTTGACGGGAGACCTCGTCGCCATCGGCCGGCACCAGTCGTGCGCCGCATGCACCACAGACCACTTGCTGACGTTCGTTGAGCACGGCTTGATGGGCGTTGCAGTCAGGGCAACTCGATGGCAGGTAATTGAACAGATTGCGGCACTGCTGCGCCCAGTTGAGAACTGTGGTGGCCGCGAACACCTGCGCCGGCTGCATGCCGGCCTTTAGCTGGTCCGGTGCGTAAGCGCTCAGGCTTTGCTCCAGCAGGGCCTTGCCGTTTTCAGTGATCCGGCCATTGGCCAGAAACTCGCTGGCATCCCCGCAGACAGCCACCGCGTGATCCAGCACGCTGGTCTTGGGCAAGGTGCAGCCATACTGACGGCCCAGCTGGAAGCTGAGGTCGACGATGTCCAGCGAATCCGCCCCCAGATCTTCGACGATGCTGCTGTGCTCATCGATTTCATCAGCGCTCATTACCAACAACTGCGCGAGAATGGCGCGGGTGCTGCCTATGACCTGTTCCAAGTCCAATGGATTGTTCATTTCTATCTCCCTATATGTCGTGGCTGACTCATATTTTCCGCATACGAGAAGTAACTTTTCCTACAGCAACTTCTCACGCGGCGGAAATCTAAACTCTGCCCTTAAGGGGAGAGTCAACGAACTATTCAAAGTTTTTTATTGATCTGAGACGGACGTGCACAAGCCCCGTAAATGCTGCACTCGATTGGTGCGAGTGATTGGTCGGAGCGACATATTTACTTAACAAAGTCTGCGTAGGCTGGAGCGCGCCGGACGCTCTCAGGGTCAAGTATTGAAAGCAACTTAGCGATGACACCCCGACGTATCACCTGACAAATTAAATCAAGTAATTTTGTTATAAGTTCATAACCTTTGTTCCAGATCAGTACATCCCTTCAAATAAAGTTTCAGGGTTATTGACTAACCGTTCAGTGCAATTGGCTACTGCGTTTATGAGCAACTGAATGTCGAGCCCAGACAATTGGCAAAGTACCCGGCGCTATAGGGTGCAGCTTCCGCTCAAAAGCCCATTCTGGAACTCACCAATGACCGCACCTATCACCGTTTTACGCGACACCCATCCCCTGCCCGTACTCGACGCCTGCAAATGGGAAAAGCTCGAGGGCGACCCGCACACCGTCAATCTCAACGCCTACACCAGCGAAGACGGCAGCAAGATCATGGGCACGTGGATCTGCACCCCAGGCAAGTGGCGGGTGGACTACGTGAAGTGGGAGTACTGCCATTTTCAGGAAGGCTACTGCGTGATTACCCCGGACGGCATGGAGCCGATCCACCTGCGCGCCGGCGACATCTTCGTGGTCGAACCCGGCATGAAAGGCACCTGGGAAGTGGTCGAGACCGTGCGCAAATATTTCGTGTTCGCCTGATACAAAAAAGCCGGGAAACCACCCGACGTGATTTCCCGGCAACACCTACTGCATTTGAATTGCAGACCTGTGACGAGCACAGGCCTGACGACGATTACTGCGGCTTGCGATAGCTGTTGATGATCGCCGAGAAGTCCTTGCCCCCTTCCCCGCGCTGGCTCATTGCCTGATACAACTGCTGCGCCACCGCGCCCAGCACCACGGGCTGATGGGCCTGACGCGCCGCTTCGGTAGCCAGCCCCAGATCCTTGAGCATCAGCTCGGCGCCGAAGCCACCGGTGTAACCGCGCGAGGCCGGCGCCGTTTCGATGATGCCCGGCCACGGGTTGTACATTTCCGAACTCCAGCAACGCCCGGTCGAGCTGTTGATGATCCCGGCGAGCACTGTGGTGTCGATCCCCAGCGCATCGCCCAGCGCCATCGCCTCGCTGACGCCGACCATCGAAATGGCGAGCAACAGGTTGTTGCAGATCTTGGCGATCTGCCCGGTGCCGACCTCACCGCAATGCACGATGTTGCGACCCATCTGCGCCAGCACCGGTTGCAGGGTGGCGAACAGTTCAGGAGTGGCGCCGACCATGAAGGTCAATGTACCTGCAGTGGCGCCGCCGGTACCACCGGACACCGGGGCATCGGCCATGGCCACGCCTTGCTTGGCGGCCGCCGCCGCCACATCGCGTGCGGTCTGCGGATCGATGGTGCTGCAATCCACCGCCGGCACGCCTTTGCCAATCCCCGCCAGCACGCCGTCTTCACCGAGCCAGACACTGCGTACATGCACCGCCGCCGGCAGCATGGTGATCACCAGTTCTGCATCTTCGGCGGCTTCGCGAGCCGAGGCGCGGATGGTACCGCCCAGTTGCTCGAGTTCCGCCAGCACGGTTTTGTTCAGGTCCACCAGATTCAGCGAATGCCCGGCCTTGATCAGGTTGCGCGCCATCGGCGCGCCCATGTTGCCCAGACCGATAAATGCGATTTTCATGGCCATTCCTCAGCGCAGGTTGATGGTGGTATTCACGCCGTCGTTGACGCTGTCGTCATCGAACCAGCGCGCCGTGACCGTTTTGGTCTGGGTGTAGAACTGCACCACTTGCTTGCCGTAAGGGCCGAGGTCGCCGAGTTTCGAACCACGCGAACCGGTGAAGCTGAAGAACGGCACCGGCACCGGAATCGGAATGTTGATGCCGACCTGGCCGACGTCGATTTCAGTCTGGAACTTACGCGCCGCCGCACCGCTCTGGGTGAACAGGCCCGTGCCGTTGCCGAACGGGTTGGCGTTGACCAGCGCAATGGCCTGATCGAGGGTGTCGACTTCCAGCACCACCAGCACCGGGCCGAAGATTTCCTGGGTGTAGATCTGCATGTCGGTGGTCACGCCGGAGAACAGGGTCGGGCCGACGAAATTGCCTTTCTCGTAACCCGGCACGCTGATGTCGCGACCGTCCAGCTCGAGTTTTGCGCCTTCCTTGATGCCGCTTTCGATCAGATCGAGAATCCGCGCCTTGGCCTTTTTCGAAATGACCGGGCCGACATCGGTGCCCGGCTCATTGCCGGCGTTGACCTTGAGTTTCTGCGCCAGCGCTTTCAGATCCGGCAGCCACTGCTTGGCCGCACCCACCAGCACCACCACCGAGGTGGCCATGCAACGCTGACCGGCCGCACCGAAACCGGCGCCGACCAAGGCGTTGAGCGCTTGCTCGCGATTGGCATCCGGCAGCACCACCGCATGGTTCTTCGCGCCCATCATCGATTGCACGCGTTTGCCGTGTTTACCGGCCAGGTCATAAACGTGGGTGCCGACGGCAGTCGAACCGACGAACGAAACGGCCTTGATGTCCTTGTGGGTGCACAAGCCGTCAACCACGTCCTTGCCACCATGGACGACGTTAAGCACACCGGCCGGAATGCCCGCTTCAATCGCCAGCTCCACCAGCAACATGGTCGACAGCGGATCCTGCTCCGATGGCTTGAGGACGAAGGTGTTGCCGCAGGCGATGGCCATCGGGAACATCCACAGCGGAATCATTGCCGGGAAGTTGAACGGGGTGATGCCGGCGCAGACGCCGATCGGCTGGCGCAGGGTGTAGGTGTCGACACCGCCGGCCACGTTTTCGGCGAATTCGCCCATCTGCAGGCTACCGATGGAGCAGGCGTGCTCGACCACTTCCAGGCCCCGGAAAATATCGCCCTCGGCATCGGCAATGGTCTTGCCCTGCTCGGCGCTCAGCACCACGGCGATGCGTTTGGAATGTTCACGGATCAGCGCCTGCAGCTTGAGCATGATGCGCATGCGCGCGCCGATCGGGGTCAGCTTCCAGGTCTGGAAGGCGCGCTGGGCGGCGCTGACGGCGGCGTCGACTTCAGCGGCGGTGGCGAATGGAACCTTGGCCAGAACCTGCTGGGTCGCCGGGTTGACGATGTCGTGCCACTCGGTGGTCTGCGACTCGACCCACTCGCCGTCGATCAGCAGCTTGACCTTCTGGATCGTGGTTTCGTTGGGCGTAAGCGATGCGTTCATGCTGGTCTCCAGAACTTGTTTTTATCTTAGGAGCCAAGGCGAAAGGTTCGCCTTGAGATGAGGCGTGTGTCACGAATTGGTTGTCGGACTGTTTTTGGAGTATAGATGTGCAAACTTCTAATAAGAACGCACATATAAGCCGGTCCATCATGCAAAAAAACATCACGTCTTTAGGCTCGCTGAACTGGGACGACCTCAAGTTTTTCCTCGAAGTCGCCCGTACCCGCAAGGCCAGCACCGCGGCCAAACGCCTGGCGGTGGACTACACCACCGTGTCGCGACGGATCAGTTCGCTGGAATCGGCGCTCGGCACCTTGCTGTTCGAAAAGTCCCGCACCAGCGGTTTCGTGCTGACTGCCGAAGGCCAGCGCCTGCTGAGTTATGCCGAGTCGATCGAAAGCACACTGCACATGGCTTGCGAGCAGGTATCGGGCTCCGGCGTCGCGCTGTCCGGGCATGTGCGGATGGGCTGCACCGAAGGTTTCGGCAGCTTCTTCATCACCCCGCAACTGAGCCACTTCGTCGACGCCTACCCGGCGATTTCGGTAGATATCCTGCCGCTGCCACACTTCATCAGCCTGTCCAAACGCGAGGCCGATATCGTCATCGCCCTCGAACGCCCGGAACACGGTCCGTACGTGTGCTGCAAACTCTGCGACTACCGCTTGCAGCTCTACGCGACCCAGGAATACCTGGACAAGCACCCGCCGATCCGCCGCCCCGCCGACCTGGGCAAGCATCAATTCATCAGTTACGTGGATGACTTGGCGTTCAGCTCGGAGTTGCTGTATCTGGCGAACGTGTTGCCCGGCGCCAGCGCCAATTTGCGCAGCACCAGCGTGATCGCACAATTCGTCGCGGCGCAGCAGGGGCGCTCATTGGCGATTCTGCCGTGCTTTCTCGCGGCCCAGGATCCGCGCCTGTTGCCGGTGTTGCCGGAGGAAATCGATATCACCCGGCAGTTCTGGATGTACTGCCGGGAGGATCTGCGCAAGTTGAAGCGGATCACCCTGTTGTGGGATTACATCCGCGAAGTGACCGAGCGCAATCAGGGTCTGTTGATGGGCGAGACCCGAGAGATGCAGTTCGCCGATTAATCGGCGCTGACCACAATCGACACCCGGCGGTTTTCGGTACGGCCGGCGGCGGTGTCGTTGGAGGCGACCGGTTCGCGGCTGCCGAGGCCCTGCAGCTGAATGTTCTCTTGTTTCATGCCGACCGAGGTCAGCACGTTGCCGACGCTTTTCGCGCGGCGCAGTGACAGCTGCTCGTTGTAGGTCTCCTTGCCCGAAGCGTCGGTGTGGCCATCGACGCGCACGCGCTCGATGCCGACACCCAGCAACGCCTTGCCGATACGCTCAACGATTTCGGTACTTTGCTGGTTCAGGCTTTCGACATCGCTGCCAAACAATACTTTGCCCGACAGGCCAAACTCCCAGCCGTCATCGGTCAGCTCGAAGCCTTGCTGCTTGAGGACCGCGACCTGGGCCGGCGTCAGGCCTTTTTGCGGGGCGGTCTGGCAACCGGTCAGGGCCAGCATGGCCGTCAGCAACAGGGTGGAAAACAGTCGAAAGGAAAGTGAGAACACGGGCATCAGCTCCTGGTTTGAACGGAATCGACCGGGTACTCCGTCCCGGCCGTGAATTGGGCGCCGCGCGACAAACGCTTGGCTTGATACATAGCGGCATCGGCCGCATCGAGCAAGGTGCCGGGCGTGACGCCATGATCGGGGTAAACCGCGATGCCGATACTGAGCGACGTCACGACACTGCTGTCGCCCGGCAGCGCAATCGGGGTGTCCATGCTGGCGAGGATCTTGTCGGCAATCCGTTCGGCGTCTTCGGTCTTGTGCAAGGGCGTGAGCAGAACGGCGAACTCGTCACCGCCCAGACGCGCCACCAGATCCTCTTCACGCAACTGCGCCCGCACTCGATTCGCCACCGCTACCAGCACGGCATCGCCAGCGGCATGGCCGAAGCTGTCGTTGATGTCCTTGAATCGGTCGCTGTCGAGAAACAGCACCGCCACTTGCTCATTCAACTTGTGGGCATTGCGCAGAGCACGAATCAGACGGCCTTCGAAAAAGGCCCGGTTCGGCAGTCCGGTGAGACTGTCATGGCTGGCCTGATGAGCGAGGGTTTCGTTCTCGCTTTGCAAATGGGTTTGCCAGGATTCGAGTTCGTCGAGCAGGGCATTGAAGTCGGTGCCGAGGTTGTCCAGCTCGGCAATTTTCGCCCGTGGTACCCGTCGATCCAGTGCCCGCTCGCTGCGTGCCGCATGCGCCACCGCCGCCAGGCTGTGCAACGGACCTATGATCCTGCGCAACTGACGCTGCGCCAGGTACAGCGCGACCCAGGCACTGATCGCCGTACAGAGAATGATCCCCGCCAGACCGCTCAACAGAAAGCGCATCAGGCTGCCACCGTGGCCGATCAGCAAGATGCGCCCGATCTCGCGATCCTGATGCTGGATCGGCAGATTGATGGGTTTTTCCAGAATGACCCGCGCGACCTGCATCTCCAGTTCGGAAAACAGGCCGTTCTCCGGACGCTGCCAGCGCGCGAGCAACTGGCCCTGAGCGTTCAACACCTGCGCATCGGCCACTTCTTCGGTTGAGGCGATCAACGCCAGCGATTCGGTCGCGGCAGCCTTGTCATTGAACACCACGGCGGCTTCAACCGTGTAACTGATCGAGCGGGCGATCAAGTGCAGGTTGTGATCGGCATAGACCCGCAGCGCCAGTACCCCGAGCAGCGTCAGCGACACACTGGCCATTGCCACGGCGACCAGCGCCACAATCAGGTTGCCACGGCCGATGACCGAGCCGAGGGTCGGGCGCCCTGTGGATTTGTCGCGTCTCATGGCACCGCCGGTTTGCGCCGCGACAACTGCAGCACGCTGGGATGAATGCGCACACCGCTACGGGCGACGGAGTCCAGATTGACCTCGAACGACACTTGTTCATCGCCGACCCGCAGGCAGAACAGGCTGCCCACCGTGCATTGATCACCGCCTTCGCTGATGCTCAGCACCGGATGGCCGATCAGGGACGCGAACAGCCGGCTGCGTTCGTCTGTGGTGAGTTTGCCGATATAGACCGCGTCGCACTCGCTGACGATGGCTGGATTGTCGGCCAACAGTCGGCGCACGATGACCGGACGGCCCGTGGCCTGCGTCGTGCCCTTGACCAGGTCATCGGTGTATTCGGTCGGGCCGACGATGCACAGGCGTAACTGCGCCGGCTCTACCGGCCAGCGCGCGTAACTGAGGATACCGAGAACAACCTGGGTGACGGATTTGGCCCGCTGTTCGGCCATCCCCGCAGGGGCTGGAGTCTGGGCAGCGGCCAAACCCGTGAGCAAACAGAGTACAACGGCAAGCAATGCCTGCTTGCAGCCAACTACGCGCTCTATCGCCCAGACAGCCACCTTCATGCAGGGATTCTCTTGGATCGTTACGAAATGATGCCGCAACGATAGCACAGCGTTGGAAAGCCAGCGATACAGCGACCTCTGACCGGTTGGTCAGTTAACGGTGGCAATCGAACGCGCCTTCATCCTCGAGGCAGCGCCCCCTCCTCCAGCTCCAGCATCAGTCCGCTCAAGCGCTTCACCTTGCGTTGTACTGCCTCTTCAAACACGCCACTGCGGGGTTCGATCAAAGTGAACCAGTCCTTGGCCCGGGTAATTCCGGTGTAGATCAGTTCCTTGGTCAACACGGGGTTCAGGGCGTCCGGCAGGATCAGCGCGGTATGGGCAAACTCCGAGCCCTGTGACTTGTGCACGGTCATGGCGTACACGGTTTCGACATCGTTGAGTCGGCTCGGCAGAACGAAGCGCACCCCGCCGCGGCCGTCGTTACGCGGGAACGCCACCCGCAACACCGACCTGTCGGCATCCGGGCCATCGAGCTCGGGCAATCTCAGGGCGATACCGATGTCACCGTTCATCAGCCCCAGACCGTAGTCGTTTCGGGTCATCAGCACCGGCCGGCCTTCGTACCATTGCTGGTCGCTCTCGATCAGCCGCGCCTTGAGCAGCGCGTCGGTGATGCGCTGGTTCAGCCCCTCGACACCCCACGGCCCTTTGCGCACTGCGCACAACAACTGGAAGGTATCGAAGGCCCGCAAGACGTCACGCGCCCAGTCGACCCAGTCCGAATGCTCGAGCGGGGTTCCGTTCGCCGGACGTCGATTGCGCAAGACACTCAGATAATGTCGATAACCGTGTGGGCCTTCGCCGTGTCCATCCAGCACCAGGTGCTCAAGTTTCCGGTCGTGCTCGTTCTGAAGCGGCAACGAAAACACATCGCCATGAGTGTTGCCGTCCAGCAACTGGCGAGCTTCATCAGGGAGCTGCCGATTCACTCGTCGCGCCAGTTGACCGATGCCGCTGCCCTCGCCGAAACGCCGCGAGTGACGCAACATCACCACCTGCTGGGCCAGCGGGTGCGACCCGTCAGTGCCTTCGCGCAAGCCACTATCCCGCAGGGATTCGCCGCTCACCGCTTCCAGCCACTGGCAAGTCTGCGGGCTGTACCAACCCTCCTCGGCATCACGGCACAAATCTCCCAGTACCGCGCCGGCCTCCACCGAGGCCAATTGATCCTTGTCGCCCAGCAACACCAACCTGGCATGAGGCGGCAGCGCATCAAGCAAGTTGGTCATCATTTCCAGGTCGATCATGGAGGCTTCATCGACCACCAGTACGTCCAGGGGCAAGCGGTTACCGGCATGGTGGCGAAAGTGTCGGGTACCGGGACGGCTGCCGAGCAGGCGATGCACCGTGGTCACCTCGGTCGGGATTTTTTCCCGGACGCTGTCAGCGACCCTCAGCGATTGCACCTGCTGACTGATGGACTCGGTCAGCCGCGCCGCCGCTTTACCGGTAGGCGCCGCGAGCCGAATGCGCAATGGCTGATGCGCCTCGACCGCAGGTGCCTGAAGCAACGCCAGCAGACGTACCACCGTTGTCGTTTTGCCAGTGCCCGGGCCGCCCGTGATGATGCTGAAGGCACTTCGGGTGGCCAGGGCGCAGGCCAGTTTCTGCCAGTCGATGACATCCGCACGCATCGCCGGATCGAACAGCTCGTCCAGCCGCCGAGCAAGATCGGACGGTGTTGCTTCCTGCTCTGCGAGTCGCTGACGCAACGCGCTGTCAATACGCCGCTCGTAGGCCCAATAGCGCCGTAAGTACAAGCGTTTGCCGGATAACACCAGCGGACGCTCCCGAGCCGACGCACCTTCGTCGGCGGCCAGTGCAACCAGCGAACTGTCGGCCAGCACCTTGCACCAATGTACTCCGTCGAGGGTTTCAAGCAGTTGCGATGGCAGCAGCAACACGCCGGGTTGTGCATCCCCCTCCGGCGGCAGGGACAAAGCGAAATCCGGCGCCTTGAGGGTTTCGAACAGATCCAGGCACACATGACCATGGCCGAGCTGGTGACTGGTCAATGCGGCGGCTAGCAACACCAGCGGATCGACATCGGGTGCCAACTCATGAAGAAAGGCCACGAATGCCTTGTCCAGTGCCCGCAACCAGCCACGCTCGACCCATTGGGTCAGCAACAGCAACAGATCATCGGCACGGGTCAGAGGTGTCAGCTGAGCAAGGCTGTCGGCGGTCAGCGGCGTTGGCAGCAGGTCGGCGAATGTCCGGTTCATAGCAGTTCTCCCTGTTCCCACGCGGGCTCGGCCTTGGGTTGCGGTTTGCCCTGGAACATGAGATCCAGACGTTCGATCAGCTCCCTTGGTGGCCTCGCGAAGTAAACGCCGCCTCCAGGGGACCGTGTCCCGCGCAGGAACAGATACAACGCGCCACCGATATGCCGGTCGTAGTCGTAATCGGCAAGCCGCGCCTTGAGCTGACGATGCAGTGCCAACAGGTACAGCACGTATTGCAGGTCGTAACGGTTCTCGAGGATCGATTGCTCCATGGCCCGTTCGGTGTACGCCGCGTCATCGACACCCAGCCAGTTGGATTTGTAATCGGCCACGTAATAACGACCCTCGTGTTCGAACGTCAGGTCGATAAAGCCTTTGAACATGCCGTTGAGTTGCACCGCTTCTGCGCCAACCCGAGCAACGCCGTTGTGGGTGAACTGACGCACCTGTTCGTCAAGCTTGAGGACGTCGACTTTGTGGCTTGCGAACCAGAACTCCATCTCGACCCGATACTGCTTCAATTGCTCGAGAACGACCGGCGGTTGATCATGCCCTGCAGGCAGCGGCAGTTTGAGCAAATGTTGCAACCAGTCGCCGAGGGTGGTGATCCAGCCTTCCCAGCCCCGACGGTTGCAGCGTCGGGCAATCGCATCATTCAACGACTCGCGGGTGACCGCGAAACCCTCCTCCCCTGCCCACTCCAGCAAACCGTGAAGAAACGTTCCCGGATTCGGTCCGCGGGGGAAGCGGTGAATATCGGCCCCGCCAGTGATGATCTCGCGCTGTGCCTCGGGATCGAGGCGTTCGTCGTCGAACAGTTTTTGCGCTTGCGGACTGTCAGGAGCTTCGTCATTGCCGACGCTCAGCACGTCACTGATGCGCAAGGCGCTGTACGATGCGATCCACCAGTTTTCGCTGGCCCTGCGGCTCGGCAATAGTGTGGCGCGTAGCTTGGCCTCGTTACGCGGGGGCTTGTACACCTCGCTGGTAGCCTCCGGCATTTCAACAACGCTCAGCGCCGAGCAATCCTGTTGCAGATCGTCCAGCCAGCGGGCCAATCCGCTGGACTCATTCAACGTTGCGCCACCGCCCAACAGATAGCCCAGCGCAGAAAGATGCAGCACCGAGCTGCTGTGGTTGCCGCGCTTGAGATCCGTGACTCCGAGCCAGCACGCGTGTTGTGCGCGGGTCAGCGCGACGTAGAGCAAACGCAGATCCTCCGCCAGGCGCTCGTTGTCCGCCAGGGCGATCAATTCGGCGTCGGGTTTCAGACTGATGCGGGCCTTGCCGGACTCATCGTGGTAATGCAGCGGCAATCGACTGCCATCCACGGGTTTGGCCGAGCAGATGAAAGGCAGGAACACCAACGGGTATTCAAGTCCCTTGGACTTGTGAATGGTCACGACCTTGACCAGTTGTTCGTCGCTTTCAAGACGCAGGATCTGCTCTTCGCCTGCCTGCCCGGAGAGCGCCAGATGCTCGGCCAGATGACGGATCAGTGCCTGCTCGCCATCGAGTTCCGACGCGGCCTGTTGCAACAACTCCGACAGGTGCAACAGGTTGGTCAGCACCCGCTCGCCATCACTGCGGGCAATGAGCATCTGCGGCAGTTGAAAGTCGTGCAGCAGGCGCCGCAACATCGGCAGCACCCCTTGCTTGCGCCAGAGCTCACGATAACCGCGGAACTGCATGACCCGGGTTTCCCAGACCCGTTCGTCCTGATTCAGACGCTCCAGCTCAGCCAGTGGCAGATTCAGTGTGATGCACGCCAGCGCCGCTTTCAGGGAGCGTTCGACATCCGGCTCGGCGCACGCCTTGAGCCACGACAGCAGATCATGGGCTTCCTGAGCGGCAAAGACCGAGTCCTTGTCCGACAGATAAACGCTGCGGACTCCGCGCACTGCGAGCTCACCGCGTACCGCCTGCGCCTCTTTACCATCGCGCACCAGGATCGCAATGTCCGCTGGCCGCAGCCCACGCCAATCCTTGCCCTCCTGCGCAAACCCGGCGCGACCGGTCTGTTCGCCATTGAGCAGGGAGGTGATCTGACTGGCACAGGCGGCCGCCAACTGCTGGCGGTAAACCGCCCCGGACAGTGGTTTGTCGGTGGATAAATGCCAGATGTTCAGCGCCGGCACATCCAGCCCGGAGACCTGCAAATGTTCTTTGCGCCCCTGAGCCTCCACAGGCTGGAACGGCACAGGGTTATCGCCGTTTTTCTCTCGGAACAGAAACGCTCCGCGTCCTTGCTCACGGGATTCTGCACGCTCGAACACATGGTTGACCGCACAGACCATCCCGTGACTGGAACGGAAGTTGGTGCCCAGGGTATGCAGGCGCCCGGTTGTGGCCTGCCGGGCTCGCAGATAGGTGTAGATGTCCGCGCCACGGAAGGCATAGATCGCCTGCTTTGGATCCCCGATCAGAAACAACCCGGTCTCGGGGTTATCTTCTTCAATGCGATAGATGCTTTCGAAGATCCGGTACTGCACCGGATCCGTGTCCTGGAACTCATCGATCAGGGCGACCGGGAATTGCTCGCGGATGAGCGTGGCGAGCCGTTCCCCACCGTCGGATTGCAGGGCCGCATCAAGACGCAACAGCATGTCGTCGAAACCCATTTCGGCTCGACGGCGCTTCTCGTCTTCAAAGCGAGCACCGACCCATTTGGCAGCATGCTGCAGCACGGCCGCATCGGGCGTCGGCAAATTGTCGAGGCTCGACTTGAGCACAGACATGGCATCCAGGCCCGGGTGACTCGGCGGCTCGCCTTTCCAGGCTTCAGCCATGCCGTCCGGCGTGAGCCGGGCGAACCCGGTGCCGATATCCAGTTGTTCGAGCGACTCGTCCTCGGCCCAGGCCTTGAGCTTTTCGAACCAGGGTTCGAAATAGCGGGCCTGCATCTTGCGCCCGTCCACGGTTTTGTTGGCGACGCCCTGATGGCAGATGGCGAGCAACTCATCGGCCCACTGCCGCCATGGTCGCTTCAAGTCCACCAACGCCGCACGACGTTCCTGCAGGCACTCTTCGATCAGTTCGGATGGCGTATTGTCTGAATCCCCCTCGCGCTCGGTGCCAAACAGCCCACGCACACGCGGCAACAAGGCCGCCGGACCTCCCCAGTGACTGCGAACCCAGCTCAATGCATCGCCCTGCATCGGATAGCAGAACAGCCGCCAATAATCGCGCAGCACTTCGCCGAGCAAGTCGCTGTGATCGGTTTCAAGGGTCTGGGTAAACAGACTGCCGCTGTCGAACGCATGCTCGCGCAGCATTCGCTGACACCAACTGTGGATTGTCGAGACCGCAGCTTCATCCATCCATTGCGCGGCGATGTCCAGGCGGTTGGCACAACCGGGCCATTGTTGCGGATCGAACTGTGCACGCAGTTCATTGATCAACGCATCAGGGGGAGGCGTCTCGTCGCGGAAGAAACGGGCGGCTTCGGCCAAACGCGTACGGATGCGTTCGCGCAGCTCTTTGGTGGCCGCGTCGGTGAAGGTCACCACGAGAATTTGCGGGGGCAACAGCTCACGACCGAAACCACTCGCCTCGCCTCCGTGGCCAAGGATCAACCGCAAATACAACGCCGAAATGGTAAACGTCTTGCCAGTGCCTGCACTGGCTTCAATCAGTTGGCTGCCCTTTAACGGGAATGCCAGGGCGAGTGGCGGCTGGTTACTCATGCGCCTGCCTCCTCGTGGGTCCATGAGCGCCACGGTGCCTCAAGCAAAGGGCGATACAGTGCATCACACCAACCGGAGAAGGTTTCATCCGCCTGCAGTGCATCGAAGTCGGCGAATTGTCGGGACAGAGCCGGGCTTTCACGCCGCTCGCCTTCGCTGGTCTGACCATCGCCTTCATAGGCTTTGCGGGCAGCCGCTTCAGCCTTGACCGGATCGGTCTGAGCCAGCCATGCAAAAGCCGTTTTTACCGCGACCGGAAGTGGCTGGCGCATACCCGTCTGCCAGGCGAGCAGCAGATCCTCGAGAATTCGGCCCGCCCGGGGCTGTTCCAGAGGTTCAAGCAGGAGCGTGTCATCACTGGCCACCAGTGCTGTCGTCAGGGAAAGACCACTGGCGCACGCGACAAGATGGCTGACCCAGGGCTTGGTCAGGCGATGCCATTTGCGGCTCTTGATCGAGCCTATGCTGTTGGGGATTGTTGTGACCGACAGTACGCCGCCATCGGCGCGCCGGTGCAAACCTCCCAACCATCCTTCAAGGCGCAGTTCCTGCCATTCGAAATTGATCGGTAGGGCGTTGGTCAGGGGTGTTGGCCATAACGCCAACAGCTGTTGATGTCGTTGCAACAAGTCTGGCAAAGGCTCGATCAGCTCTCGTTGAAGGCATTCACCGAACCCGGCCATGGGCAAAAGTCCGCTGTTCTGCAGGCGTCGGGCTTGAGACTCGAGTGCCTGATCAACATTATCCGGGTGTCTCAAGGCTGCTCCGAGCAAGCTGTCGCTGAGCACGTATCGCTGCAACGCATCCAGTACAAAGGGTTCCTCGTCAGCCTGAGGTACCTGCGCCGCTTCGAAGTAAACCTTGAGTCGCTGAGTGAAAAAGTGTCGGACCGGATTGCGCAGGAAGTCTTGCAGCAACTCCAGACTCAACGGTTCCTCCTGGACATGAGGGGCAAGCATTGTTGCGGCGTCGTTCTGTTCGTGATGTTGATGCAGCACCTGCCATTCGCTGGCGTAGCTGAACAGCTTGTCTTCCTCATGGAAGTAGCGCGAACTGAATGGCTGCAACGGATGCTCCTGAGTCATCGCAATCAGGAGATCTTCGTTGTCGTCGACCGATCGCCATCCATTGGCGAGATGATCGCGCAACTGGCCGATCAACACAGAGGCGGGCCGCTCACTGTTGTCGCGAATGCTGCGGCCGACCCAGCTGATGTAGAGCTGATGACGGGCGGACAAAAGCGCTTCAAGCAGAAGATAGCGATCATCCTCCCGACGGGAGCGATCTCCCGGCCGGTAGTCGCTGCCCATGAGGTCGAAGTCCAGCGGCGGTTGAGCACGTGGATAATCGCCATCGTTCATGCCCAGCAGGCAAACCAGCCTGAACGGGATCGCGCGCATCGGCATCAGCGTGCAAAAGTTCACGGCTCCCGCCAGGAAACGCTGCGACAGGCGACCCTGATCCAGTCCCGCCAACCAGGCCTCACGGACTACGGTCAGTGGCAACTCGTCCAACAGACCGACGGCTTCGCAGGTTTCCAGCCAGGTTTCCCGTAGCTCTTCGAGTTGAGCGAGCAAGTAGTCGTCATGCTCATTTTCGGGTTTGAAAAACAGCAGCATCAGGGCCTGAAGCCGATCCCCCCACTCCCATGGTTGCGCGGGCGTCATCAGTTGCTGATGCGAAAGTTCCAGTGCATCCAGCAACGCTACCAATGGGCCGATCAGCGCGGCATCGAGACCACCGATTTCGTCGTACGGCTCGATATCCCCACAGGCCCCGGAACTGCCGACGGCATAACCGAGCAGCATCCGGCGCAAGCCAAAGCGCCAACTGTTTTGCTCCAGTTCGTCGGGCAATCCCAGCTCGGCCCGTTGCCCGGCATCGATTCCCCAACGCACGCCAGCACCTTCAATCCAGCGATGCAGGGTCGGCAAGTCTCGCTCCTGCACACCAAATCTGGCGCGTAACGCAGGAACGTCGAGCAGGTCGAGGATCTCACTGACGGGAAAACGACTGTCAGGCAGCTTGAGCAGATGCTCGACAGCGATCAGCAATGGATCCCGTCCGCGCTGGCCCTGATCGGCCATGGTGAAGGGAATGAAGCGTGGGTCATGACGATCAAGCTGCCCAAATACGGCGCGAATATGCGGCGCATAACTATCGATGTCAGGCACCATCACGATCACGTCGCGCGGGCGTAATTGAGGGTTGGCACTGAAACGGGCCAGCAACTGGTCGTGGAGAATCTCAACCTCGCGCTGGGCGCTATGGGCGATATGAAAGCGGATCGAATCGTCTTGAGTGAGATCGACTGCCGGCCAGAGCGCACGAGTCTCGCTGAGCGGCCGCAGTTCCAGAATGTCGTCCTGTAACTGATTGAGCATGTTCTTCGGCTGGTGTTCGCTGAACAGATCAATACGCCCATTGCGAAATGCTGCGCGATAGCTGTCCGGCTCGTCGTAACTGTCGAGAAGGTTGATGTAATCACGACCTTGCTTACCCCATGCAGCGAGGAGCGGGTGAGCATGTTGGTGGAGTGATTCCGAGTCCAGCACCACAGGCATGCCGTTTTTGCGGGCTTGTCGCTTGTACTGATGACGTAGTAGATCCTTGTCGGCAACGATATCGGCCCAGTGATAACGACAGGGGTTATGGACGCACAACAAAACCTGGCTGAAACGGGAAAGCCCGGCCAACGCTTCAAGTACTTGTGCGGGCAACGAGGAAATTCCAAAAACGATTACTCGCTGGGGAAGTCCGTTCGGTGCGCTTTCAAGACTGTTGATGCGTTCCATGAATCGCTGATGCACGCCTGCCCGGCTTTGGGCCATGCCTTGCTCGCCCACGTCGTCCAGCAGAGCGCGCCACAATTCTGCCTGCCAGCAACTGGTCGGTGAGAGCGGCTTCGCTTCACCTCTTACATTGCGGAGTTGATGATGCCCCTCTGCCCAGTCCTCAAGCCAATCAGCGCGGTAAACCTGGTATTGGTCGAAGAGGTCTGCCAGACGCTCGGATAACTGGTAGCGTTTGCGTAGATCGGTGTCATGGGTGAGGAAGCGTTGTAGCGGTTCGAAATGCGGACGGTTGATTACCTGTGGCAACAAGCGCATCAGGCGCCATGTCAACGGTGCCTTGTCGAGCAACGACTTTGCCGGAATTTCTTCTCGCCCCAGCACCATCCGGTAAAGCTGCCACATGAAACTGCCCGGCAGTTGCACATCAATAGCAGCGGCGATACCACAGCCGCCTGAATCTTCTGCTTCAGGATCTTCAGCCAGGGCCAGCTTGAGCCATTGAGCGATACCGTTACTCTGCACGAGCGCAATTTCATTCTCCAAGGGTGCCAGCGGATAGCGCCGCATGATGCTGATCACAAGGCTGCGCAGTTCATCCAGGCTGTTGCTCTGAACGACCATGAATGCAGCGTTGAGGGACTGGGTGTCCGGCATGAAGGCTTCCTTGGAAAAGTACAAAAGCTAGGGCTGAACCTTAGCATTGTCGGCCGGCGAGGACAGCCGCAAGACGGCTGAGAATGCTGTAAGAACTTTCCTGCGGGCAAAACAAAACCCCAATTGCTTTCGCAATTGGGGTTTCGGAATTTAATCTTGACGATGACCTACTCTCACATGGGGAAACCCCACACTACCATCGGCGATGCATCGTTTCACTTCTGAGTTCGGGATGGGATCAGGTGGTTCCAACGCTCTATGGTCGTCAAGAAATTCGGGT